>JBBRSR010000001.1:0-686468 GCA_038245175.1 Mycobacteriales bacterium
GGCTGAGGGACGGGTAGCTAAACCGATTCAGCACCGACATTGTGCCGATCTCCTGCTGACGAGTCCTCCCCGCATCAGGCCTGGTCAGGCGGCGGTTGTTGTGCCGATCCTCCATCCCTACGGCAGTGTCGAGGAGTTGCAAAATGAACTAGGCAAATTACGAATGGTCACCGCGGTGGCAGCATTCGCCCTGGTGTTGGCTGCCTGTGGCAGCAGCACGAGCACAGGCTCCAGTACTACTGCCGCGTCCACCACCACCAAGGCCAGTTCAACCGGCTCGGCGTCCACCGAGACGTCGGCTGAGGCACCGCCGGCCGCGACCGATTCGTCGGCTCCTCCGGTCGCGGATCCGAACGCCGATCTGGTCATCTGGTGCGGCACGCTGGAGGCGCCGGCAATTCAGGCCGCGGCCAAGACGTTCGGTGACGCCAACGGCATCACCGTGAGCGTCCAGATCGTCGCCAACGGACGCACCGACTTCATCAATGCCTCGCAGGGCGGTCAGGGTCCCGACCTCATCGTCGGCGCCCACGACTGGATCGGTCAGCTGGTGCAGAACGGCACCATCGATCCCGTTCAGATGGATGACGCCACCAAGGCGAAGTTCAACCCGCTGGCCATCGCCGGCGTCACCTTCAACGGCCAGATCTTTGGCGTGCCCTACGACCTGGGCAACATCTTCCTGATCCGCAACACCGACCTGGCACCGACGGCACCGACCTCCATCGAGGACATGGTGACCCAGGGCAAGGCACTCGTGGCGGCCGGCAAGGCGTCCGAGATCATGGCGCTGCCCGTCGGTACGACCGGCGACCCGTACCACATGTACCCGTTCTTCACCTCGGGCGGCGGTTACCTGTTCGGCAAGAAGGCCAACGGTGACTACGATCCGACCGATCTCGGGCTGACCAAGCCGGAAGCGGTCGCCGCGATGACCAAGATCGGCGCCCTGGGTGCGGAGGGCGCGCTCAAGACCTCGATCGACGGCGGCAACCTGAAGACGTTCTTCACCGACAAGAAGACCGCCTTCATGATCACCGGACCGTGGAATCTGCCCGACATCAACAAGTCCGGGGTCAAGTACGACATCTCGCCGGTTCCGGGATTCGAGGGTGGCGCAGAAGCCAAGCCGTTCATCACGGTCGATGCGCTGTACGTCGCGAGTAAGGGCAAGCACGTCACCGTGGCACAAGAGTTCGCACTCAACTACTTCGCCACTGATGCGGTTTCCGAAGCTCTGTACGCGTTGAGCCCCCGCCAGCCGGCTCTGACTTCGGTCTTCAACACGGAAGTGGCGAAGGATCCGGTTCTTGCCAAGGTCGCCGATGCGGGTAAGAACGGCGACATCATGCCGGCCAACCCGGAGATGGCGTCCGTCTGGGATCCGTTCGGGAAGGCCCAGGCCGCTGTGATCGGCGGCGCCGATCCGGCCTCCACCACCGCGGCCGCAGCTGCCGCGATCCAGGCGGCCATCAAGTAACACGCCAAGGGTCGGCCGGACGTCGGTCCGGCCGACCCTTGCACGGTGTGCCAGGCGGTAGCTTCCGATATCGGACAGGAGAGCGACGTGGCTCAGCAGTCCCCGATCGCAACGGCGGTCAGTCCGGCCGACGGGGGTCCCCCGCCGGCCAAGAAGTCAGGTTTGAGCATCGCGTCCCGCAGGGGCTCGACACTCGGCACGATTCTGAAGATTCTCCTGCTCGGACTGGTGGCTGCAATCGCGGTCTTCGCCGCGCTCCCGTTGATCGATCGGAAAATTTGGTGGGGCCTGGCCCTGGTTGTCGTCACCACCGCCCTGCTGTTCTACATCTATCTGACTCCCAAGCTGATCCCGGCAAAGTATCTGGTGGTCGGAACGCTCTTCCTGCTGGTGTTCCAGGTGGTGCCGATCGTCTACACGGTGACCACCGCCTTCACCAACTTCGGTGACGGACATCGCGGTAGCAAGGACGATGCGATCACCTCGATTCAGACGACTTCGGTCAAGGAGGTGGCCGGCGGCGCCACCTACGCGCTGTCCATCGGCGTCGAGGGCGATTCGACCACCGGTCCCGTCGTCTTCCTGCTGGCCGACTCTGACAAGAACCCGTTCCTCGGCACAGGTGATGGCGTTACCCCGCTGGACAAGGGCAGTGTCACCCAGAACGACACCGGCAAGATCACCGCTGCGACCGGCTTCACGGTTCTCAAACTCGGCGAGGCCAGCAAACGACAGACCGACATTTCGGCGCTGGTCGTGCCGACCGACAAGGGTGCGATCATCGCCAAGGGCGTTAGCAGCGCGTTCGAAGGTGCGGCCACCCGAACCTTCGACGCATCCTGCGACTGCATCAAGGACTCGTCGACCGGTGAAACCTGGACGGCCAACAACAGTGACGGCCTCTTCCGTGACGCCAACGGCGCCTTCCTGCCGCAGGGCTGGAAGGTCAACGTCGGTTTCAAGAACTTCGCCGATGTGTTCACCAACCCGGCGATCTCCAAGTACTTCTTCCAGGTCGTGATCTGGAACTTCGTGTTCGCGCTGATGGTGATGGCCATGACCTTCGCCTTGGGGCTGGCCGTTGCCATCGTGATGAACAGCGATCGGCTGAAGGGCAAGAAGATCTATCGATCGATTCTGATCCTGCCGTATGCCATGCCCGGCTTCGCGATGCTGCTGCTCTGGCGCGACATGTTCAACACCGACTACGGCTTGATCAACAAGTTGTTCGGACTGCACGTCGACTGGTTCGGAAACCCCTGGGCGGCCAGGGCGGCGGTGCTCATTGTGCAACTCTGGATGGGTTACCCGTACATGTTCCTGGTCTGCACCGGTGCCCTGCAGTCGATTCCGTCGGATTTGATCGAAGCGGCCGGCGTGGACGGTGCCAAGCCGTTCTATGCGTTCCGGACCATCACGTTCCCGCTGCTGCTGGTGGCCGTGGCCCCCCTGCTGATCGCCACGTTCGCCTTCAACTTCAACAACTTCGGTGCGATCTTTCTGGTCAGCGGCGGCGGGCCCTTCCCGGCGGACAACCCGACGGTCGGTGCCACCGATCTACTGATCAGTTACACCTACCGACTGGCGTTCGGTGGTCAGGGTGCCCAGTACGGCCTATCAGCCGCCATTTCGATCCTGATCTTTGCCGTCGTCGCCGGGGTCTCATACTTCGGATTCAAGCGGACCAAGGCACTGGAGGAGATCAACTGATGCCGGACACAGTTCAGCTCGACGGCAAGGCGACGAGCACCGCCGAGGTTGTTTCGCTGGGAAGTGCCCAGGGAAACTGGTTCCGTCGCTCCGGCTGGCGTC
Source organism: Mycobacteriales bacterium (assembly GCA_038245175.1). Lineage (GTDB taxonomy): Bacteria > Actinomycetota > Actinomycetes > Mycobacteriales > Nakamurellaceae > Nakamurella. The sequence continues at coordinate 3,293 of JBBRSR010000001.1, forward strand.
ACCTGGTCAGCCTGATCGCGGTGTTCTTCGCGATCTTCCCGATTCTGTTCATCATCTCTGCGGCGTTGAACCCGCAAGGCACGCTGGCCGCTTCGACCCTCATTCCCTCCGGCGCGAGTTTCGCCAACTTCACGAAGCTGTTCAACACGACAGATTTCTGGCGATGGCTGCTCAACTCGATCATCATCGGTGTGCTGGCCGCGGTGTTCTCGATCTTCATCTCGGCGTGCTGCGCGTACGCATTCTCCCGGTTCCGGTTCAAGGGCCGCCGGGCCGGGCTGCTCGGTGTGTTGTTGATCCAGATGTTTCCACTGTTCCTGGCGATCGTGACGCTGTACCTGATGTTCGCCACGATCACCGACCTGTACCCGGCGATCGGCTTCAACACCCCGTGGTCGCTGATCATCCTGGGAATGGGCGGTGCGCTCGGCGGCACCACCTGGCTGATCAAGGGCTTCCTGGACACCGTTCCGAAGGACCTGGACGAATCGGCGACGGTCGACGGCGCCACGCACTCCCAGATCTTCTTCGGAATCATTATGCCGTTGATCACGCCCATCCTGGCGATCACCGGTCTGTTGGCGTTCATCGGCTCGATGAGTGAGTTCCTGATCGCTGGCATCTTCCTGACCGAACCGTCGAAGAAGACCGTTGCCGTCGGCCTGTACGGGCTTGTCTCGGCGGAACGGAATTCCAACTTCGGCATGTTCGCGGCGGGCGCCCTGATCACCGCCATCCCGATCGTGTTGCTGTTCCAATACCTGCAGAAGTACATCGTCGGCGGTCTGACCGCGGGTGCTGTCAAGGGGTGACGGCAGCGGGATGACGGAAGGCGCTGGACAGCGCGCAGCGCCGAGTGCCGGTTTGTGTCGAAATCTGGGAAGGATTGTTAGATGGCCTCCGTAACGTTGGATCGGATCAACAAGGTGTACGAGAACGGCTTCCATGCCGTTCAGGATTTGAGCCTGGACATTGCCGACGGGGAATTCTTGGTGCTGGTCGGACCCTCCGGCTGCGGGAAGACCACTGCGTTGCGAATGGTGGCCGGGCTGGAAGACATCAGCACCGGCACCCTGAAGATCGGTGAACGCGTGGTCAACACGCTCTCGCCCAAGGATCGGGACATCGCCATGGTGTTCCAGTCGTACGCGTTGTACCCGCACATGACGGTGGGCGACAACATCGCCTACGGGCTGAAGATCCGCAGGATGGACAAGTCCGAGATTGATCGGCGGGTGAAGAAGGCCGCGGACATGCTGGAGTTGGGTCCGCTGCTCGATCGGAAGCCCAAGCAACTTTCCGGCGGGCAGCGGCAGCGGGTGGCGATGGGGCGCGCGATCGTCCGGGAACCGCAGGTCTTCCTGATGGACGAGCCGCTGTCCAATCTGGATGCCAAGCTGCGGGTGCAGATGCGCGCCGAGATCGGCCAGATCCAACAGGACCTGAACGTCACCACCCTGTATGTCACCCACGACCAGGTCGAGGCGATGACGATGGGCGATCGGGTCGTCGTGCTCAAGGCCGGCGTGCTGATGCAGGTCGGGGCTCCGCAGTACCTGTACGACAATCCGGCGAACATCTTCGTCGCCGGCTTCATCGGCTCCCCGCCGATGAACATGGGCCTGGGCACCTTGGGGCGGCAGGGCGATGACCTGACCCTGCGGCTCGGCTCGTCGACGATCACCCTGGCCCCCGAGTTGATCGCCGAGAAGCCTGCATTGAAGAACTATGTCGGCACAGAGGTCGTCGTCGGCGTTCGCAGTGAGGACATGGAGGATGCCAGCATCCGACGGAACTCCACCGAGACCCTCCCCGCGCATGTGGTGCTCACCGAGGCTCTCGGATCCGAGATCGTGGTGCACTTCGAGACCGACGTCCCCAAGGTGGAGACGGCCGACACCAAGCTGCTGTTGAAGGAGTCCGGGGCCGCCGATCTGGCCAGCGTCGGCCACGCAGGCAACAAGTGGGTGGCCTCCTTCGCACCCCGGTCGCGGGTGAAGCCGCGGGACGACATTCAGGTCGTCATCGACACCGAGCGTCTGCACTTCTTCGACACGGAGACCAGCCAGTCAATCAACAGATAGCCGAAAAGCACCGGGCAGCAACAGATTTGGCCGCGGGCGGGACCGTCCGATCACCCGCCCGCGGTCATCCGGTGCGCGGCTACGGCCAGTAGATCACCGAGGGTCGCGGTTCCGGCGGCACCAGCCGGGCGAGTGCGCGCCGTTGATCCCGCAGTTGCAGAACCTTTCCGACGCTGCCGAAGATCTGCTCGATGGCCTCGTCGACCCACCAGTAGCCGTCCCTGATGGCTCGGCGGCGCCGCCGAGGTGCGGTGTCGATAACCGGTTCGGGGAACTGAATCCAGGCCTGCCGGCCGGTGGAGCCCAACGCGACCAAGTGGAATCCGTAATAGTGGCGGGCTCTGGAGATTGCCGAACTGCCGTACAAGGCAAGATGTTCCGCGGTGCCCAGCCAACTGTTCGGACCCCGTGCGGTGTTCCACCACCGCAACACATCGCGGCCGGTCTGGTCGCTGTCCACGCGCAGCAGTTTCACGCTGCGGCGGGCGTACACGGCGGTTTCGCCCGCGAGTTGGAACGGGGTGCGGTCGGCCCAGTCGGCCTCACCCGGCACCGCGCGGCGGTCCACGTAGTGCCTGGCCAGGCAGTGGTGGTCGATTTCGAATCCGGCCTCGTCCAGCACGGCGAGGGCAATTCGTTGTCCACTCGGTTCGCGCAGCTTCAGCCCGGAGATCCACAACTGGTCGCCGAATCTGTCGATCAGTACCAGGCTGGGTGTCGCCGCTGCGGGCGGTGCATCCTGCCGGTGATCAGCGGCTTCCCGGAAGAAGCCCTTGGCCAGCGGGTCCTCGTCGCCGCAGTCGAACGCCCAGGCCTCCACGAACTGCTTGAATCTGTGCTGGTTGGCCAGAAAGAACTGCACGCTGTCCGGGGCGGTGTCGGTGCGGATTGACGGGCCCGCTTGCTCGAGATCGAAGACGACGCGTGGTGAGCGTTCCGTTTCGGTCATGCCGCACGCCCTTCGATCGTCGCCGGATACTGCAAGATTACGCTTGGCCGATGACGACGTGTTTGCTACGTCCCGCGAAATGCTGAAGGGCGCCCCGTGGCCGGATTGGCTCCAGAACCGCTGATCGAGACCGAGAACTTCATCCGGTTCGAAACCGTCGGCACGGTCGCGCAGACCGAGCGCGGACTGCTGGCCGAGTTGAACGGCGAACTCCTGCGGGTGGATGTGATCCGGGATGACATGGTCCGGGTCAAGATCAGCCGGGCGCGGAGCTTCGACGAGGCTCCCACCTATGCGGTGATCGCCGATCTTGGCACGGTGACCGCCGACTTCACCTTCGAAGACTCGGCGGATGCCGCGCGCCTGACCACCGCGAGCCTCATCGTCACCCTGGGGAAGGCGCCGTTCCGGATCGATGTGCACCGCACCGATGGCAGCGCGGTCGTCACCACCCAGCAGGACGGCCTCGAGAGGTACTGGGGCTACGCGACTCTCAATGATGCGTTCACTATTCGACGCCGGTGCCGCCAGGAGGACGCCTTCTACGGACTCGGTGAGAAGACCGGCAGATTCAATCGCAAGGGCCGCGACTTCACGCTGTGGAATACCGACGTGCTCGATCCGAAGGCATCGGGGGAGTTCACCGCCCGTCATCCGGCCGACGATCTGCGATCGGATCGCACCAGCACCGAATTCGACCCGTACTACGTCTCGATTCCGTTCTTCTATCACTTGGCCGATGGCGGCACGACGGTCGACAGCGGCTCCGGAGCCAAACTCGGTGCTTCCTTCATCGACAACGGTTACCGAGGGAAATACGAATTCTCGCCCGCCGAGGAGTACCGGATCCATTTCAGTGGTGGCCAGTACACCGAGTACATCTTCGCCGGTCCCGGAATGCCGGAAATCCTGGACGCCTACACCTGGCTCACCGGTCGGATGCAGCCCCCACCGATCTGGGCGCTCGGGCATCACCAGTGCCGGTGGTTCCACTACACCCAGGACGCGGTGGAGGCGCTCGCCGCGCGGCACCGGAGTGCGGAAATCCCGTGCGACGCGCTGTGGCTGGACATCGAGTATATGGACGGCTACCGGGTTTTCACCTGGAACACCGAGGCCTTCCCCGACGTCCCCGGGATGTTGGCCCGCCTCGCGGCAGCAGGATTTCGGGTGATCACCATCATCGACCCCGGTGTCAAGTACGAACCCGGGTACCGCATCTTCGACGAAGGCCTCCGGCGGGACGTGTTCTGCCGGACCGAGGGCGGCGACACCTACCTGGGTCAGGTCTGGCCGGGCAACACCGCCTTCCCGGACTTCGCCACCGAGGCGGCTCGCGAATGGTGGGGCGAGCTGAACGCCGCTCACGTGAGCTCGGGCCTGGCCGGAATCTGGAACGACATGAATGAGCCTGCCACCGGCACGATCTCGCCGTTGCTGATGCGATTCGGCGGCGGCGAGTTCGCGCACGAGAAGTTCCACAACCAGTACGCGCTGCTGATGGCCATGGGCACCACGGACGGGCTGCGAAAGGCCATGCCCGAGCTGCGCACCTTCGTGCTGTCCAGGGCCGGATTCGCCGGTATCCAGCGCTACGCGGCCAACTGGCTGGGCGACAACATGTCCCGGTGGGACCACCTCTGGATGAGTACGCCGATGGCGATGGGTCTGGGGATCTCCGGCCAGGCGTTCGTCGGTGCCGACATCGGTGGATTCGCCGAGAACTCGACCCCTGAATTGTTTCTGCGCTGGATGCAGTGCGGCACGCTGACGCCGTTCTGCCGCAACCACAATGAGGTCGGCAACATCGATCAGTATCCCTGGGCCTTCGGACCGGTGGTGCTCGACATCGTCCGCGAAGCGTTGAATCTGCGATACCGGCTGCTGCCGTACATCTATTCCGCGTTTCTGCGGGCCGCCGAGTCCGGTGCGCCGGTCCAGCGGCCGCTGGTCTTCGACTACCTCAACGACCCCGCGGTGCGGGATCTGGACGACGAATACCTGTTCGGCTCCGACCTCCTGGTAGCGCCGGTGGTGGCCGCCGGCACCACCTCCCGGCAGGTGTATCTGCCAGCGGGTACCTGGTATCACTGGCACACCGGCGAGAAGCTCATCGGTCCGGCCTTTGTGCTCGCGGAAACTCCAATGGAGTACATCCCGATCTATGCCCGCGGCGGCGCGATCATTCCAATGTGGCCGACCGTCCCACCGTCCACCGCCGGACACCACCCTGCGGTCATCGAACTGCACCTGTTCGTGCCGACAGCCGATGGCGAGTATCGCTCGTTCCTGCAGGAGGACGACGGCCTCACGTTCGCGGCAGTCGACGGCGGCAATATCCGTACTTCGCTGGTCCTGCGCCGGAAGGGAAGCCGACTCACTGTCTGCGCTGCGGTCACCGGGAGCGGGTATCCCGAGTTTGCCCGGGAATCCTTCGCCCTCATCATTCATGGCGCCGCCTGGGCCACCGTTGCGCTGAATGGCGCGACACTGCGGCCGGATGCCGGCCGCTATGTGCTGCGCAACCGCGGATCGGGTTTCGTCAGCACGATCGATCTGGGCTGAAGTCCCGCAGGCAGACCCGGTAGGGGTGAGCGCGTGGTGTTGAGGTGGGTGGTCGAACCTGAACTCCACGCACGAGTCGGCGAGTACGCAGGAGCCGGCAGATTCGGTCAGGCCGGCCGCCTGGCCTTGGGCTTGCTTTCCTCGGTGCTCGACGCAGCCGTCTTGCGGACCGGCTTGGCAGCGGGTTCCTTGGTCGCCGTCTTCTTCACCGGGACTGTGCTCGCCGGGGCCGATTCGACAGCCGCATCCTTCGCCGGAGCTGAAGCGCCGGTGCTTCCGGACTTCTGCCGCTCGACGCTGCGTTGCAGCGCGGCCAACAGGTCGAGCACCTCGGCGTCCTCGCCGGAGTCGGCCTCCGCGGTGGGAAAGGCCTCGTCCCCGTCGAGCTTGGCCTCGATCATCTGCTGAAGCTCGAGTCGGTACTCGTCGACGAAATCGTCCGGATTGAAGTCCGCGGCGAAGCTGTCGACCAGCGAGATCGCCATCTTCAGCTCCTTGTCGGTGATCACGACATCGTTGTCCAGGCTCGAGAACTCGGCCGCGCGTACCTCGTCCGGCCAGAGCAGCGTCTGCACAACGAGCACGTTGTCGCGGACCCGGAGCACAGCCAACCGCTGCTTCTGCCGCAGGGCGAACTTCGCGATCGCGATCCGGTCGGTTTGTTCCAACGTCTGACGCAGCAACACATATGCCTTGGGCGACTTGGTCGACGGCTCCAGGTAGTAGCTGCGGTCCAGCATCAGCGGGTCGATCTGCGAGGTCGGCACGAACTCGACGATCTCGATCTCGTGGCTGCGGTCGGCCGGTAGCGAATCGAAATCGTCCTGGGTGATCATCACCATCTGACCGGATTCAGACTCGTACGCCTTCTCGATCTCGTTGAAGGGCACCACCTCGCCGCACTTGTCACACACCCGGCTGTAGTGGATGCGGCCCAGATCCTTGCCGTGCACCTGGCGAAAGTGGACATCCTGATCTTCGGTCGCGCTGTAGACCTTCACCGGCACATTGACCAGGCCGAACGTCAGCGAGCCTTTCCAGATGGATCTCATGTATCCCATGATGAAGGTAGATCGCGTCGGTCGCCAGACTTTCCTCGTCCCGACCGGTCCACGATCAGGACAGGAGGCTTGAACATGGCGCCAGGCGGCACCGTCGTCGAGATCGACGGCCGCCGGCTGACCGTCGGCAACCTGACCAAGGTGATCTACCCGGCAACGGGCACCACCAAGGGCGAGGTGATCAACTACTACGCCGACATTGCGCCGGTTCTGCTCCCGCACCTGGCTGGCCGGCCGGTCACCCGCAAACGCTGGCCCGACGGCGTGCTGGCGCACTCGTTCTTTCGCAAGGATCTCGAGGTGTCGGCGCCGAAATGGGTTCCCCGCTGGCCGATCCCGCACCACGAACGAACCGTCACCTACCCGACCGCAGACTCGGCCGCCGTGCTGGCCTGGTTCGGCCAGCTCGCCGCCCTGGAACTCCATGTGCCGCAATGGTTGCTGTCCGAGGACGGCTATCCGGGCAACCCCAACAGGGTCGTGTTCGACCTCGATCCAGGACCGGGGGTGGGGCTGGCCGAGTGCGCAGAGGTCGCTCGTGCGGTGAAGGATCACCTGGACGCGGCGGACCTCTGGAGCGTCCCGGTCACCAGTGGTAGCAAGGGAATTCACCTGTACGCCCCGGTCGACGGGACCCGAACCTCCGCGGAGGTCAGCGTCTGGGCCCATGCGATCGCGCGCGCTGTGCAGAGCAGGCTGCCCACGCTGGCGCTGTCCCAGATGAAGCGAGCTCTGCGAGATGGCAAGGTATTCATCGACTGGAGCCAGAACAACGGCAACAAGACCACCATCTCGCCGTACTCGCTGCGCGGACGGGAGCATCCGACGGTCGCCGCGCCGCGAACCTGGGCGGAACTGGCCGACCCCGATCTGCGGCACCTCGAATTCGGTGAGGTGTTGAAACGGGTTGCTGAGCGGGGTGATCTCCTGCATCGTCTACTACCCGCGTCCGGGGTGACCGGCTCGCCGCCGGACGACAGCCTGGCGCCGTACCGGGCCAAGCGAGATCGGCACCGAACACCGGAGCCGGTGCCGGCGGCGGGTGATCCCACCCCGGCGTCAACCGGGGACACCTTCGTCATCCAGGAGCATCACGCCCGCGCATTGCACTGGGATTTCCGGCTGGAGCATGACGGCGTGCTCGCATCCTGGGCGCTGCCCAAAGGGTTGCCGCTGGACCCGAGCCACAACCGGCTGGCCGTGCAGACCGAGGACCATCCGCTGGACTATGGAAGCTTCGAAGGCATGATTCCGCACGGGGAATATGGTGGCGGTGAGGTGACCATCTGGGACTCGGGGACCTACAGCTGCGAGAAGTGGCGCAAGGACGAGATCATCTTCTCGCTGAACAGCGAACGCAGTGCCGGCCGCTACGCGTTGATCCAGACGCAGGGCAGGCAGTGGTTGCTGCATAAGATGAAATCGCAGCAACCACATCAGATCTCGTCGATCAGCGCGGCCGCAGCCACCTCAGAGGCGCCTAGCGCAGCGGCGCCGAACCCCACGGGGGCAACTCAACCGCCGACGAGCAAACCGACGACGGGGGCCCCGGCCATCGCCGTCGAAGAGCTTTCACCGATGCTGGCCACGCCCGGAGTGCCCGGCGATGTCGCCGATGCCGCGTCGTGGGCCTACGAGATCAAATGGGACGGTGTCCGGGCGCTGGCCCGGGTCCGGCATGGTCGAGTGAGCCTGTTCAGCCGAAACGACAACGACATCACCAAGACCTACCCGGAACTGGCCGAGTTGGCCTCGTTGCTCGGCGGGCACGAGGCGGTGCTCGACGGTGAGATCGTCGCCTGCCGGGAGTCGGGGACGCCGAGCTTCTCGCTGCTGCAGCAACGGATGAAGCTGTCCGGGGCGGCAGAGATCTCCCGGGTCGCCCAGCAGGTTCCAGTCCGGTTCTTGGCCTTCGACGTCCTGATGCTGAACGGGATCTCGTTGCTGGGCAAGCGATACACGGACCGGCGGCGGCTGCTCGACGCGACCGGAATCGCTGGTGAGTTCTGCGCGATCCCGGAAGTGCTGCCCGGGTCCGTCGCGGCCGCGCTCGACGAGACCCGGCGGCGTGGACTCGAGGGTGTGCTGGCCAAGCGACGGGATTCCATCTATCGGCCAGGCAAGCGATCACGAGATTGGGTGAAGCTCAAGCACTTTCAGGATCAGGAAGTCATCATCGGCGGCTGGCGCCCCGGTAACGGCAAACGCGCCGGCACCATCGGTTCACTGCTGATCGGGGTACCCGCTGACGGCGGGCTGCGGTACGGGGGCCGGGTGGGCACCGGCTTCGACGACGCGATGCTGGATCAGCTCGCCACTCTGCTCGCCCCGCTGCGGCGGACAGCGTCCCCGTTCGCCGACGTCGTCCCGTCACTGGAAAGCAAGGACGCGATCTGGGTGGACCCGGTTCTGGTCGGTGAGGTCGTCTTCGCCGAATGGTCGGACAACGGCCGACTACGGCAAGCCAGCTGGCGCGGGCTGCGTCCGGACAAGGAGCCCGGCGAGGTCCGATTGGCGCCGGCCGGGCTGCCGGGCGACGAAGTGTGAGTATCTATCCGCGAACGGGAATGCTCGGCATCCACCTCGCGTTGACCTGACCGGCGGCCGCCCGGCGCCGCAGACTCTCACGGAGGCATCTCATGTCCCTTGCCGACAAGGCAGCTGCATTCCTGGCCCTGCACCGACCCGGGCAACCGGTGGTGCTCCCGACGGTATGGGACGCGTGGTCGGCGACCCTGGCCGCGCAGTCGGGATTCGCCGGTCTGACCATCGGCAGTCACCCGGTCGCCAACTCGATCGGCAAGCCCGACAACGAGGGCCTGACGTTCGCGGAACTGCTCGGCAGGGTCGCGCAGATCACCGCCGCGGTGGATCTCCCGGTGTCGGTGGACATCGAGTCCGGCTATGGCGCGACTGCGGACCAGCTCGTCGAGGGCCTGATCTCGGTCGGTGCCGTGGGCTTTAACATCGAGGACACCGTCCACAGCCAGGGCCGCAGACTGCGGTCCGGTCAGGAGCATGCAGATCTGGTGGCCGCGCTGCGTGCCGCCGCCGACACCGTCGGCGTTCACCTGGTGATCAACGCCCGAACCGATCTGTTCATCCGGCAGGACGGCGACGCCGCCGATCGCGTGCAACGCGCGGTTGCCCGGCTCAAGCTGGCCGCGGACGCCGGCGCCGACGTGCTGTACCCGGTCGGCGGGCACGATCACGCCACCTGGGCCACATTGGCTGCGGACCTGCCGCTGCCGGTCAACGCCATCGCGTTCCCCGAACGGGAAACCCTGGCCGACTACGGGCCCCTCGGTGTCGGCCGGATCAGTTTCGGCCCTCGCCTGCAGAACGTCCTCGGCGAGCGGACCACAGAGATCTTCAAGAGCTGGACGTAGCCCGTCCGACGCGGGCGTGGCCCGGGCACAGCAGCGGTGGGCAGTGGGAGTGCCCGGACCGCGGTGCTCACGCCGTTGCGGGGGAGGCGATGTCGCGGTCCAGTTGTCTGTCCAGTCGGCGCAGGTAGCCGGCGAACCCGCCGGGCGTACGGCCGTAGCGGCGGGCGGAGGTCAACACGGCGATGCGGGCCGTGCTGAAGACGGTGGCGCCGCCCGCCCTGGCCGCATCAGCGAGCCGGACGTCTTCGTGTTCGCCCACCGGCGGGAACCCACCGGCGCGAAGGTAGTCGGCAGCGCGGATGCCCAGATTGGCGCCGTGCACGAACGGGTGGCCGTCGCTCAGTGAATGTTGGTCGAACCAATAGCCAATCGCCGGGTCGGCCGGTTCGTCGTCGGCCGGATCGCCGCAATTCGGAGTCACCGTCCCGAGTACCAGATCCGTTCCACCGTCGGCGATCTCGACCTGCTCGACCAGCCAACTGGGTGGCACCACCGAATCCGCATCGGTACTGGCCAGCCAGATCCGCTCGGCCGGAACCGCGCCGCGTTCGGTCAGTCGCCGGATCGAAGTGCGCATCCCGAGATCTCGGGCCATCCCGACCTGCCCGGCCTGCGAATCGAGCCGGGTGACCTCCGGCCACCTGGCGAGGACCGCCGCGGAGTCGTCGACACACCGATCAAGGACAACCGTCAGGATCACCTCGAGATCGGGTCGGCTGATCCGGAGTCGCCCGGCGGCTGCCGACAGTGCCGCCAAGCAGGCCGGCAGGTGCCGCTCCTCGTTGCGAGCCGGCACCACCACGGCCACCGCGCGGACGTTGTTCATCTGTCAGATCAGACCGCTGCGGGCGGCCACCGAGATCGCCGGCGGTCGCACGAAGACCTCGAGCCGGAAGTCCTGTTCGAGGTGCGACGCGAGCAGCGCGAGGTCGTCCCGCGAGCGGAGTTCGGCGTGCACCTCATCGCCGCTGAGCGGGTACTCGGCGACCGGATGGCGCCAGTGACAGGCCACCAACACACCGTCGGCCGTCAGCGAGCGGGTGGCCCGCTCCACCAGCACATGCAGGTCGGCGTGGTCGCAGTAGTAGCCGATCTCGGAAAGCACGATGAGGTCGAACTGTTCGTCCGGCCAGTCAGCGGGGAACGCCCGTTGTTCCAGCCGTACATGGGTGCGCCCGGCCAGCCGCCGGCCAGCTGCTTCCAATGGCTGCAGGGCGACATCAGAGGCCACCAGCTCATCGCACCGGTCGGCCAACTCGGCCGTCAGCACCCCGATCGAGCACCCGGGCTCATAGCCTGAGTTGAATCGCTGCCGGGGCAGGATCGCCAGCGTCAGGTCGCGTTTCCGCTTTTCATACCACCGGGTCTCGAATCCCCATGGGTCATCGCCCGCCGCATAGAAGTCGTCGAAGAAGCTGCCCGGCAGGCTGCCCGCCACGCGATCGGATGGACCGAGAACCGATGGTGGCACAACGGCTTCCGCTGATGTTTCGCTGATAAAAATTTCGAATCCCCTCTCGAAGTGTTGCCGAAAGCCGGGTGGCACAACAGGTTCGTCACCTGGCGCCCCCGACAGGGCGGCGACCTGACTCCGGTGCAGCCGCAGCGCATCTTGCTTAGCCCGATGGGCCTGTGGCGGTAGCGGCAGTCGCAGTAGATCCGGCCGTGGCAGCACATTGTCCGCCGGCCGGGCCCAGTGCCACGCCCAGATCGGGTAGTGCAGGACTCGGGCACCCCGGTGGTGCGCGGCCTGTGCCGCCGCGGTCCCGGCTGCTTGATGATCGGGGTGCCCGTCGCCCGGCCACGGAGAGACCACAACCGTTCCGGTTGCCCACGGGCAGCCCAGGTGAAATCGGATCTCCTCGGTGAGCCCGATCAGGTGATCGGCGAGCCGACCGTCCGGCAGGTGGAGTAGGTGAATCGAGGCGTGCGGAGCGACTCGGTGGACCGCCGCGGTCACCTCCCGCTGCCTGATTCGGGCCAGCGCTGTGGGCGAGTGGGTGGGCGAGCCTGGATGAGAGGCCTCACCATTGGTCGCCACGATCACCTCGACGCGGGCATCGGCGGCCTCGGCCAGGGCCATCAGGCCGGCCGCGCCCAATGTCTCGTCATCCGGGTGGGCGGCGACGACGACCAGCCGGCGAAGCTCCGACAGGTCCAGCGGGGCCACCTCGTCCAAGGCCAATGCGCTCTGCCAGTTCGCCGGCGACGTCCCCTGCTGGGAGTGGGTGAACGTCACCACGGCGACTCCGGCCGGTCCAGCAACATGTCACCTAGGGCCGCGTCATCACGTTCGCCGTGATGCTGCCTGACGTACAACTGCAGGTCGGCTACCCGACGGGCGTGCTCCTCGTCCAGCGCCAGCGGTCCGGGCCCCAGGGCGTGACCTACTCGGAGCAGCGCGTCTTCGGCGAATCGCGCGACCTGTCCGCGCACCCGTTGGGCGAGCAACGCGCCTTGGCGGCCGGCGGCCAGCCCGGCGTCGATCTGGGCGGCGCTGGCTGCCAGCGATGTGCGGCAGCCGGTCAGCGAGACGTCCAGCGCACCGAGGTGCATTCTGGCGAGCTGATCCGTGGGCCGGCTGCGGCAGTGGGTCAGCAGCGATTTGGTCAGCGCCACCGACGCGCCGAACCACACAGCAGCAACGCCGATACCGCCCCAGGCGAAGCCGGGCCGGGTCAGATACCACCCAGGCCCGCCGACCGGGACTGCATTGACCGAGCACAGGTCCATCGGCCCGCTGTGCACGGTGGTCAGTCCGCGCGCGACCCATCGATCGTCGGGTATCCGAATTCCGTTGCCCCGTAACGAGATCGCGTAGAGCCCACGGTCGGACGCAGTGTGCGCGGTGATCAGCGCGTTGCTCAGCCGACCGGCCAGCGAACACCAGGGCTTGGTGCCGGACAGCGTTGCGCCGGCATCGGTCTCGCTGACGGTGACCCGCATTCCCGGGCCCTCCGCCGCGAACACTCCCCAGGTCTGTTCGTGATCGACGGCCTGATCGGTGTGATCGCCCGCCTCGGCCAGAATCGCCAGTGCGTCCAGGTGCGGCTCGGCCACCCGCGCGGAGGTGAGGTCGGCCGCACCGAGGGTGGCCAGCACCTCCCATCGATACAGCGTCCGTCCGCTCCCCGGAGGATCAACCAGTTGCGCCGCCGTGCGGGCCACCGACAGCGCGGCCTCGACATCCTCCCCGGCGGCAGCACCGGCGGCGGCCAACGACTCGAGCACCTCGTCGGAGCGGATTCCGGAACTGTTCAGCAGCACTGCAGTCATCGGTCGTCCGTTCGCCTCTCGAGTGGGGGGACAGCGTCCGCGCAGACCCACAATAGGGCCAGACCGCACGATCCGGGTGCTGCACCGGCTCTACCCAAGTCATCAGGGCAACAATCGATTGATCGTGACGTGAGCTCAGGGTTGCCGGTAGCCGACCAACCGCAGGGCGAGATCGGCGTACAGCAACCGAACATCGTTGGGGGCGCGCAGAGTGCCGGTGGGGAACCACCGGGCGACGTCCACGCTCATGGAAGTGATGGCCAGTGCGGTCCCCGGAATGTCGTCGACCACGAAAATGCCCGCAGCTTGTCCGCGAACCACGACATCTCGGATGAGGTGGTCTATCCGACGACGGATAGAGGCGACCGCTTCGAAATTGTCCCTGGTCAGCGACTCGATCTCATAGTGCACGATCCTGGCTGTGGTGTGGTGTTCGGCGTGCCAGCCCGCGAAGGTGCCGATGATCGCGGCGAGCTGGCGGTCCGGGCTGGTCTCCTGAGCCCGCGCTGCGACGATCGCCGCTTCGCAGGCCTCGTGTCCGAGCAGGCTGAGCTGGAACAGCAGATCCTGCTTGGAGTGGTAATGGATGTACATCGCGGCCGGACTCATCTGCGCGCCCGCGGCGATCTCCCGCGTTGTCGCGGCGTGATAGCCCTTGGTGGCAAAGACGTCGTGGGCGGCCAGCAACAGTCGGCGGGCGGCAGCCGGCTGCAGATGCGCGAAGATCGCCGCCTCAATGGATGGAGCGGACCTGGGTTCGCGTCGGGGCGGTCGATGGCTGGTCATCACAGACCAGAATGCTCGCCATCGGTGCTCTCGACCAAACTGCGGGCCGGCTTTCCGGGTAGCCCGACCGAGCTGAAGGTCCGCTCGGCGCTGAGCGCGGGGCTGGTCCGCGAGCTGGAGATCGCCTCCCGGTCGCGTCTGGCGACCGATCGGTGCACACTCACGTCAGGGTAGCGAGCACAGTCCGGGGCATCGATCGGGGTATGAGGTGAAGTTGCGAGCTGCTATCACCGGCGTTCTGGTTGCGGTCGGCGCGGCCGGCTGTGCCCCTGGAGCCGCCAACACCCCTGCCGTCACCACCCCTGCCGTCAACACGCCTGCCGTCAACACCCAGGCAGGGCCCGACCAGGCCCTCGTCGACCAGGCGCACACCGTGCTGGCGCGTTGGGATACTGCCATCGCCGACACACCGGACGCGGTCCTGTTGTTGGTCGCCCCACCGGACCAGCAGGACGGTGACTGGCCGAACCAGGACGGCGCCGACTACAAGGAAGCCGTGCTCAGCGGGTTGCTCCTGGCCGGGCCAGCAGTTTCCGCCGCCACTCGGACACCCGAGCCGGTGGCCGTCCGGTGGTCCGGAACCGATCGGCAGCACCAGGTGACGCTGATCAGCGCCGCGGACGCAGCCGCCGGGTTGCAGCAGCGCGGCAATGGGCAGAGCTGCGAGGGCTGTACTCCGGTGACCCTGGAGGATCCTCAATTGCGGCAGGTTGTTGTCCAGACGGCGACCGGAGCGGCCACCGTCCCGGCCTGGAGCTTTGCGGCCGGCGGTACGTCGGTCCGGCTCATTGAGCTGGCAGTGGCACCGAAATGGGTGATCACCCTGCCCTCGCTCGATGCCGCCGTGATCGGCGTCGACGGCGCCCATCAGGAGCGCGATGGCTCGATGACGGTTCAGTTCGTCGGCGCACCCGCCGCAGCGTCCGAGACGTGCGGTATCGACTACTCGGCCGACGCCATCGAGTCGGCCAGTGCGGTCGTGGTGATCGTCACCGCACACCCGAACGCCACCGAAGCCGTCTGCGATGCGGTCGGAGCCCGACGCACGGCGAGCGCATCGCTGGCGGCACCGCTCGGTCAGCGAGCAGTGCTCGATCCGCAACGGGGCACGCCGGTTCGGCTGGAATAACGCGGCAGAATGCCATCATGGCCGTTGATGACATCGCGTTGGTGATCGACCGTGAGATTGCGCTGCTCAGCGTCGAGGTGCGGAGTTCACCGACGCTGGTCCAGGGGTTGCTGGATCCGGATTTTCAGGAGATCGGTGCCTCGGGGCGCCTGTGGTCGAGGTCGGAGATCATCAGCGTGTTGGCCGACGAGGCTTCGGCGTCCCCGGTGACCGTCACCGACATGGTCGGTCGAACAGTGTCTCCAGACCTCATTCTGCTGACGTATGTCACCACGACTCCGGATCGGAAGGTTCGCCGCTGCTCACTCTGGCGCCGGAGCGAGCAGGACTGGCGAATCCTGTTCCATCAAGGGACCGTCGCGTAACCAGCACCAGTCGCCCGACCTTCGCCAACGGAGCCGCCTGTCGGACTCGAACCGACAACCATCTCATTACAAGTGAGGCGCTCTACCAATTGGAGCTAAGGCGGCGTGGCCATCCCTGACGGGGTGGACCGCGCACCAGCTTAGCCGCCGACGTCGACTTGTCGGCACGCCAGCATCAGGCCGGCCTGGCCCGGCTACGCAGCCGGAAACCGCCGACGACCAGCAGGATGCCGCCGACCAGCGCGAAGAATCCGACGACCTTGAGCAGGGTCAACAGGCTGCTGACCGGCTCGAAGATCATCACCAGACCGAAGACCACCCCGATCAGGCCGATCACCAGCAGATACCACCACTGCGGCACCCCGGTTTGGCGAAGCCGAAACGCGAGCGCGGTGAGTACCAGGCCGATCATCAGGGCCCAGAAACCCAGGATCAGCAGCACCACCACTCCGGTCGCCTTCGGCCAGATCAGCGCGATCAACCCGGCCAGGATGGCGATGACGCCCTGGCTGATCCAACCGCCGCCGCCCCGCCCGGCTCGCCGTCCGGCCATCCCGTAGCCGATCGACATGAGTCCGTCGATGATGGCGTAGAAGCCGAAGATGCTGATCATCACCACAGCGGTCAGCTGCGGCCAGACCAGGGTGGCGATACCGAATCCGGCCATCAGCACGCCGCGGACCACGATAATCGGCCAGATCCGGGTCATCGCCCCGGGCATTTCCATTCCGCGAATCACCACAACCGTTCCCTCTCGTATTGAAATGTCAGCATCATTGTCCGATGCCTGCGCCGGATTAACGCTGAGCCAGAGGTCCGCGTTCCGTGATCTATTCGGCGGCTTGGTCCGTGAGCACGCCGTCGGCTTCCTGAACAGCGTCCACATCATCTTCGACGCTGTCGATCTCGCCCATGCCCATCAGATCCGGATCCAGCAGCGACTGCTCGTCGGGGCGATGCGCGAGCACGGTGACCAGGTAGGAGCGCACCGCATGCTCCATGCTGATCTCCCGCCCGGCCGATTCGGACAGGAACCAGCGGTGCTCAAGCACCTCGTGGAACACCTCGGCGGGTTCAAGCCTGTGCCGGAAGGTCTCCGGGACCGCGTCGATCACCGGCTGGAAGACGTCGGTCAGCCAATGCCGGGCGACGATGTACTCGTCCACCTCGGTCCCGGGCATCACCGCCCGCGAATGGTAGGTGTCCAGGTCGTTCAGAATTCGCCTGGCCTGGTTCTCCTGTACGTCCAAGCCGGTCAGTTCGAACAGGCGGTGCCTGTGATGCCCGGCCTCGACGACCTGGGTCTGCACCATCACGTGAGGGCTGCCCTGGACTTCGTTGATGTCGATCTGGGCGACGTCGTAGCCGAGGTCGTTGAGCCGGCGCAACCGCTGATCGACCCGCCACCACTCGTCGTCACCCATGATCTGCGAGGTGGTCAGCTCACTCCACAGACTCTCATACCGGGCCAGCACCGACAGTGCGGTCTCCAGCGGATCCACCGATTCCGGCAGCAGGCCGCTCATCTGCAGGTCCAGCAGTTCGCCGGCGAGGTTCGTCTCGGCGATGTCCAGGTCGTTCATCCGTTGCCCCTTGGACAGCTGTTCCCGCAGCTCGCCGGTCTCCGCGTCGACCAGGTATGCCGCCAGTGCGCCGGCATCGCGCCGGAACAGGGTGTTGGACAGCGAGCAGTCGTTCCAGGCAAATCCCGCCAGGTGCAGCTTGACCAGCAACTCGGCGAGCGCATCGAGCAGCTTGGGCTCCAGGTTCGGATCCATCCGCCGGGAGAACAACGCGCGGTAGGGCAGGGAGAACCGCAGGTGTTTGGTGACCAGCGCCGCGTCCAGCGGTGTCCCATCGTCACTGACCCGATTGGACACCACCCCGACCGGCGTGACACAGGGGATCTGCTTCTTGTTCAGCTCGCGGAGCAGCGTGTACTCATGATCGGCCAGCGCCGGAAAGATCTCCTTGATCGCGTAGACGATCCCGCCGATCCGGGCGAACCGCACGATATGCCGGGAGATGCCGCGCGGCAGGCTCACCAACAACTCCGGTGGCCAGTTGATCAACGGCGTTGCCCACGGCAAGGTCAACAGATCGGTCGGGTCGGGCCCGGAGGTGAACTGCATGCGCACGGTAGTCAGCCTGGCACACCAGCGCTGTCCGGGCCCGCTGGGCGCTCCGGGCCGAGTTCTACACCGAATACGGCCCGGAGAACCACCAGCGCAGTGCGACGAAGCGGGTCAGGCCGACCACGGTGTTCACCCCGAGCAGCACCGCCACGGACAGCACCGGGTCAGTCGGGCTCAATT
The DNA here is from genome assembly GCA_038245175.1 of Mycobacteriales bacterium. GTDB lineage: Bacteria > Actinomycetota > Actinomycetes > Mycobacteriales > Nakamurellaceae > Nakamurella. The sequence goes on from JBBRSR010000001.1 coordinate 21,212, forward strand.
CGGCCAGGGCGATCCAGCTGGTGGCCAGAGCCAGGGTGCTGAAAGCGGTGCTGACTGCCAGATCCAGCCGCGCACTGTCGGCGCTGTGCACGCCGAAGGTGACCGAACGCTGGGCCGCGTTGGCCAGCAGGGTGGAGGCGGCCCAGGAGATGACGTTGGCCCACACTTGCGGGAGCACCAGCAGCAGCGCCGCGAACAGGCCCAGCTGAACGGCTGTCGCCAGCCCGCCCACCCCGGCGAACCTGACCAGCTGATGGCTGGGGTGACCGGCCGCCGAGCGTGGGGTCCGCGAAACGCAGAGCGTCATTACCATCCCTCGCTGATCGGTTCTGCCATGTTCCAACTGTCGATGCGCCTGAATATTCCTGGTGCGGCGGGGTCGTGGATCACACCAGGACCCCGCCGGCTTGTTCAGGCTGTGCTGTGTTCACGCTCAGTGTGCTCAGGCGTCCTTGTGCTGCATCCGCCAGGCAGCCACGCCGAGCAGCACCACGATCCAGGCCACGAAGACCGCGGCGCCGGCGCCGCTGGAGAGCAGCGAGCCTGTGGGGGTGACGCTGGTGAAGGCCGCGCCGGCGTTCGACGGCAGGTAGGGGGTGATGGTGTCGACCCAGGAGCTCGGCAGTAGGGCACCGATCAGCTGCGGGATGATCACCAAGCTGGCGATCAGCAGCGAGATGGTGCCGGCGGTATGCCGCAGCAACGACCCGACAGCCACTCCCAGGACGGCGATTCCGCCCAGGTACAACCCGCTGCCGATGACCGCACGGAGCACTCCGGGATCGGCCGGCGTCACGCCGCTGGACATGATCGCCTGGCCCAGGAAGAACGCCACGAACGAAGCGAGAACACTGACCACCGAGACGAGGACCCCGACGACGATGACCTTGGCCCACAGCACCGGCAGCCGCTGGGGAACCGCGGCGAAGTACGTCCGGATCATCCCGTTGCTGAATTCATTGGTGATCGCCAGTACGCCGACCACGGCGAAGATCAGCTGAGCGAGCACGGACCCGGCCAGGCTGGTTGCTGTCGGATCGGATCCGTTGGCGAATCCACCACCACCGCCGCCGCCTGGCCCGGTGGGTTGGGCGACCGCGCCCGAGGCCACGGCCGCCGCCAGTGCGCCGAGCGCGATGATGATGAATACGCCGGCCAGCACGGTGATCACGGTGGATCGGACGGTCCGGAATTTGATCCACTCGGATTTGATGACGCGTGGCATCGTGACGGCCAGGCCGGTCAGCCGGGCGGTCGGCACGGTGACGGAGGATTCGGGTGCCAGAGTGTCGGTGCTCATCACGCTGCTGCTTTCTGCTCGGAACCGCTGATGTACTGCACGGACTCGTGGGTCAGGTCCATGAAGGCCTGTTCGAGCGATACCGCGTGGGGGGACAATTCGTAGAGCGGGATGCGAGCGTCGAACGCGCGCCGGCCGATCTGTTCGGCGGTGAGCCCGGTGATCTCCAATTCCTCGGGATCGTCGGCGCTGGTGACCTGGACGCCATCGTCGAGCAGCAGGCTCCGCAGTTCGCGGGCCGCCGGTGAGCGGACCGACACGACGTCGGTGACACCGTTGGTCAACTCCGAGACGGGCAGGTCGGCGATCAGTGCGCCGCGTCCGACGATGATGAGATGATCTGCGGTGAGTGCCATTTCGCTGATCAGGTGGGATGAGACGAAGACCGTGCGGCCGGCCGCGGCCAGGCTCTGCAGCAACGTGCGGATCCAGACGATGCCCTCCGGGTCGAGCCCGTTGGCGGGTTCGTCGAGCATCACCACCTCCGGGTCGGCCAGCAACGCGCCGGCGATCCCCAGTCGTTGGCCCATACCGAGGGAGAACGCGCCGGCGCGCCTGTGCGCCACCGACGTCAGGCCGACGACGTCCAATACCTCGTCAACCCGGCTGCGAGGCACCCCGGTGGTGGTGGCCAGCGCGAGCAGATGGTTGTAGGCGGAGCGGCCGGGATGGATGGCCCTGGCCTCGAGCAGGCTCCCGATTTCGTGCAGCGGCGCAACCTGGTCGGCGTACCGGCGGCCGTTGATCGTGATCTCGCCGGACGTCGGACGGTCCAGGCCGAGAATCATCCGCATCGTGGTGGACTTGCCCGCGCCGTTCGGGCCGAGAAAGCCGGTGACCAGTCCCGGCTTGACCTCGAAGCTGAGGTTGTCGACGGCGAGCGTGTCGCCGAATCTCTTGGTGACGTTCTTGACGACGATCATGGTGTGCTGCCCGAGATGTTCATACCTTTCAGCATGGCGACGCGGCGCCTCGATGTCGTCGTCCACGCGCACCGCCTTCGGGTACTGCGATCGCAGTAGGCGCCCCGTCTCAGGCCCGGATCAGACCGCTCTGGTAGGCCAGGATGACCAACTGCGCCCGGTCCCGAGCGGCTAGTTTCAGCATGGTGCGGTTGACGTGGGTCTTGGCGGTCAGCGGGGAGATGAACAGCTTCTCGGCGATCTCGGCGTTGGACAGTCCGTGGGCCACCAGCAGGAAGATCTCCCGCTCCCGCTCGGTGAGATCCTTCACCAGGTCGGGGGTCGGCGCGGATTCGGCGGCCGGATGCAGGAAGCGGGTGATCAACGAACTCGTCGCCCTCGGCGAGAGCAACGATTCGCCACTGGCCACCACCCGGATCGCATTCAGCAGTTCCGCCGGCTCGGTGGCCTTGCCCAGAAACCCGCTGGCCCCGGCGCGCAGGGCCTCGAGAACGTACTCGTCGTTCTCGAAGGTGGTCAGGATCAGCACCCTGACCCCGTCGAGATTCTCGTCCGCACAGATCAGCCGGGTCGCGGCCAGACCGTCGAGGATCGGCATCCGGATGTCCATCAGCACCACATCGGCGCGGGTACTGCGGGCCGATTCGATGGCCTCGCGGCCGTTCTCGGCCTCACCGACGACCTCGAAATCCGGGTGGGTGGCGATCAGCCCGCGGAACCCGAGCCGGATCAGCGGCTGATCGTCGGCCAGCAGCACCCGGATCGGCGGCGGCGCCATCAGCGGCCGACCGTCGCCAGGGACAGGCCCGCCTCGACGACGAAGATGCCGCGATCTTGCCCGATCCGCAGACTCGCGCCGACCGAGGCGGCCCGCTCCCGCATCCCGATCAGGCCGTGTCCGGTGCCGCCGCCGGCCGTGCCATCCGTTGCCACCAGATTGGTCACCGTGATGTCCAGATGCCCGTCGTCGTAACGGATCTTCAGCGCGGCGGTGCCAGGAACGCCGTGCTTTCCGGCATTGGTCAGGGCCTCCTGGATGATCCGGTAGGCGGCCAGGTCGGCGGCCGGCGGCAGCGGTTCCGGCTTGCCGCTGACATTGAACGAGATGGGTGAACCCGATCGTTGCTGCGAGTCGATCAGCTCGTCGAGCTGACGCAGGCTCGGCACCGGCGCCGCCGGCAGGCTGCGCCGATCGGCCGAGTCGACTGTGTCCTCGGTCGCCCGCAGCACCTGCATCAACGCGCCGAGCTCGCCCAGCACATCGCCGGCCGCCTGCCGGATGTGGCCGAGCGACTCCCGGCTGGTCTGCGGCGAGGTGTCCATCGTGGCGTCGGCGAGTCCGGCGTGGACATGGATCACCGCGATGTGGTGGGCCAGCACGTCGTGCAGTTCCCGGGCGATCCGCAGCCGTTCCTCGGCCACCTGCCGCGCCGCTTCACTGTCCCGGTCGGCCTCGGCCTTGCGGGCCCGTTCCTCGACGGCTGCCACGTAGCTGCGGCGATTCCGGGTGGCGTCGCCGGCGGCCGCGAACAGGCCGGTCCACGCCAGCACGCCCAGACTCGCCCCCTGATCCCAGCCCATGTCCGAGTGCAGGACGGCCACGGCGTACAGGGCGACGGCGGCACCGATGCCGGCCACCACGCTGGTTCGCCGGTCGGTCTGGTTGGCGACCGTGAACAAGGCGAACTCGGGAAGGATCAGAAACGCCGGGCTGGTGGCGCCGGCTGCCGCTGCCGCGATCACCACCACGAAACAGCCCAGGAGCACTGCGATCGGCCAGCGGCGGCGCATCAACAGGATGCCCCCGCCGATCACGGCGAACGCGAGGATGGTGACCAGGCCGACCGAATCCGCCGTGCGGAAATGGCTGCCGACAACGGGTGCAACCGCCGCCAGGCTGACCACCACGTCGATTCCGGACGGGCGAACCGGCTGATTGCCGTTGGTGAACCAGCTACCCGTCATGGCGTAACGATAGGTGATGCCCGGTGCCGAGCGAGGTGTCAGCGGCCCGCTCAGCCGTCGCGGAAGGCCAGCGCCGCCGCGGCCAGCGCCCGGAACAGCCGAAGATCGGTGCCGGTCTCCGGATGCCATTGGACGCCGAGCCAGAAGTTCGGCCCCGGATGCTCGATGGACTCGAGCAAGCCATCCTGGGCGTGGGCGCCGACGACGAAACCGGGGGAGGTCCGCACCGACTGGTGATGGTGGCAGCGGCCTACCACGGTGCCGCCGACGATGGTGGCGAGCCGGGTGCCGGGCACCGTGCTGATCGTGTTCTGGTGGTAGCGCCCGGGGCCGGGGGAGTGATCGTCGGTGCCGACGAGGTCGGGCACGTGCTGGTGCAGGGTGCCGCCGGCGTGCACCGCCATCAACTGCATTCCCCGGCAGATGCCCAGCGTCGGCAAACCCAGATCGGCGGCGGCGTTCAGCAGCGCCAACTCGGAGATGTCCCGGTCGTCGCGCCACCCGGTGGTCAGTGGCGCCGGCTCCAGGCCGTACTGCGACGGGTTGACGTCGGAGCCGCCGGCGATGATCAGCCCGTCCAGCCGGCTGATCACCCCGGGGATGTCGTCGGCGATGCCGTACGGCGGCAGCAACACGACGCTCGCCCCGCCGGCGGCGGCCTGACCGCTGTAGGTCGCCGGCAGCAACGTCGCCGAGACATCGACCCACTGCCCCCACGAGGCGCGCTCGCGGTAGGTGGTGATGCCGATGATCGGCCTGCGGATGCCGGCCATCAGTCCAGGGGTGTGACATAGGCGCCCGAGATACCGCCGTCCACCAGGAATGTCGACGCGGTGATGAAGCTCGACTCGTCCGACCCCAGGAACAGCACGGCGTTGGCGATCTCGTCCGGCTCGGCGAACCTGCCGAGCGGGATGTGCACGAGCCGGCGGGCCGCACGCTCCGGATCCTTGGCGAAGAGTTCCTGCAGCAGTGGCGTGTTCACCGGGCCGGGGCAGAGTGCGTTCACCCGGACGCCCTGCCGGGCGAACTGCACACCGAGTTCGCGGGACAGCGCGAGAACGCCGCCCTTGGATGCTGTATAGGAGATCTGCGAGGTGGCGGCGCCCATCACCGCGACGAACGATGCGGTGTTGATGATCGAACCCTTACCCTGCGCGATCATGTACGGCAGGGCCGCCTTGCAGCACAGGTACACGCTGGTCAGGTTGACCTCCTGCACCCGGCGCCACGCGGCCAGCTCGGTGGTCAGGATCGAATCGTCATCCGGCGGTGAGATGCCGGCGTTGTTGAACGCGATATCCACACTGCCGTAGGTGTTCTGGGCGGCCGCGAACAGCGCGCTGACATCGTCCGGCGAGGTGACGTCGGTACGCACGTACAGGCCGGCCAACTCCTGCGCGAGTGCCGGTCCGCGGACGTCGTCGACATCGCCGATCACCACGGTCGCGCCCTCGGCGGCGAATCGTCGGCCGGTGGCCAGACCGATACCCGAACAGCCGCCGGTGATCACAGCCGTCTTACCGGCCAAACGTCCTGCCATTGTTGATCTTTCCTTTCAGGGTTTCCGCCAAGCACTCGTTGGTGGCGCTAGGTGGCGGCGATGAACACGTTCTTGACGTCGGTGAAGGCGTGCGGAGCGTCCGGACCGAGCTCCCGACCCAGCCCGGACTGTTTGAAACCGCCGAACGGTGTCCAGTATCGAACCGAGGAGTGCGAGTTCACCGATAGGTTGCCGGCTTCGACGCCGCGTGCTACCCGCAGTGCCCGGCCGATGTCACGGGTGAAGATCGAGCCCGAGAGTCCGAACTCGGTGTCGTTGGCCATCCTGATCGCGTCGGCCTCATCGGTGAACGGCATGATCGCCAGGACCGGTCCGAAGATTTCCTCGGTCCATACCGGGTCGGCCGCCGATCGCGGCAGAGCCACCATCGGCTCGTGCCAGAAACCGTTGCCCGACGGCGCTTCGCCGGCGAAGGCGATATCGGCGTCGGCGGAGAACGTGCGCACGGCGGCCAGTTGGGCCGCGGAGATCAACGGTCCCATCTGGCTGGTGGCGTCGGCCGGATCGCGCACAGCGATGCCCGTCACCGCGGCCTCCAGGTAGCCGAGGAATCGGTCGTAGACGCTGGCCTGCACCAGGATCCGGGATCGAGCACAGCAGTCCTGCCCGGCATTGTCGAACGCGGCCATCGGCGCCGCGGCGGCAACGGACTCGAGGTCGACATCGTCGAACACGATGTTGGCACTCTTGCCGCCCAGTTCCAGGGTGACCCGTTTCACCTGGTTCGCGGCGCCGGCCATGATCTGCTTGCCGACTCCGGTGGAGCCGGTGAAACAGACCTTGCGGACCGCCGGATTGTCGACGAATCGCTGGCCGACAACAGAGCCCTTGCCGGGGATCACCGTGAAGACGCCGGTTGGCAGGCCTGCCTCCAGCCCGAGCTCGCCGAGCCGGATGGCGGTCAACGGGGTCACCTCGGCCGGCTTGAGGACGACGGTGTTGCCCGCGGCCAGCGCCGGCGCGAACCCCCAGCCGGCGATCGGCATCGGGAAGTTCCACGGCACGATGATGCCGACGACGCCGAGCGGCTCGTGGAAGGTGAGGTCGATTCCGCCGGCGACCGGGATCTGCCGACCGGACAACCGTTCCGGGGCGGCGCTGTAGTAGTTGAGCACATCCCGGACGTTGCCGGCCTCCCAGCGCGCATTGCCGATGGTGTGTCCGGAGTTTCGGACCTCCAGCTGAGCCAGTTCCTCGAGATGCTCCTCGACGACGACGGCAAATCGACGCAGCAGCCGGGCTCGATCGCCGGGCGCCACCTCCCGCCAGGCGGGGAAGGCGGCTGCCGCGGCGGCGATCGCGTCGTCGGCTTCGGCCGCCGAGGCCAGGCCGAGCTGCTCCTGGGCCAGCCCGCTGGCCGGGTTGACGATGGTGGTCAGGCCGCCGGTGTAGTCGGTGGTCACAATTAGAGCCTCTCGAATCCGCGCCGTAGTTCCCAATCCGTGACGGCGGCGTCGAACGCCGCCAGTTCGGTGTCGGCGGCGTGTAAGTAATGGTCGACCACATCATCGCCGAGGGCGGCGCGGGCGATGGTCGAGGTGGCGAACGCCTCCCGGGCGTCCCGCAGGGTTCTCGGCACGGTGGGTTTGCCCGAGGTGTAGGCGTTGCCGACCAGTTCCGGCTCCAGCTCCAGATCGTGCTCGATCCCGTACAGGCCACCGGCAAGCATGGCGGCGATCGCCAGATAGGGGTTCACGTCGCCGCCGGGCAGCCGGTTCTCCAGCCGGGCCGCCGGGCCATGACCGACCAGCCGGATCGAGCAGGTGCGGTTGTCCTGCCCCCAGGCGACCGTCGTCGGTGCGAAGGAGCCGTCGGCGAATCGCTTGTAGGAGTTGATGTTCGGTGCGTACAGCAGGGTGAATTCGCGCATGGTCGCCAGGACCCCGGCGATGAAGTTTTCGTAGACGGCGCTGCGGCCGTGGTCACCGTACGGATCGACGAAGACCATCTCGCCGTCCAGGCCGCGGAGCGAGAGATGAATGTGACAGGAGTTGCCCTCGCGCTGGTCGAACTTGGCCATGAACGTCAGCGACTGCCCGTGCTCGGCGGCGATCTCCTTGGCGCCGTTCTTGTAGACGACGTGGTTGTCGGCGGTGCTGAGGACCTCGGCGTAGCGGAAGGCGATCTCGTGCTGGCCGTAGTTGCACTCGCCCTTGGCCGACTCGACGATCATTCCCGCGGCGTACATCGAGTTCCGGATGTCGCGCAGCAAGGGCTCCACCCGGGTGGAGCCGAGGATGGAGTAGTCGACGTTGTACTGATTGGCCGGGGTCAATCCGGTGTACTTCCGGTCCCAGGCCTGCTCGAAGCTGTCCTGGAAGACGATGAATTCGAGTTCGGTCCCGGCGAAGGCGACATAACCCGCGGCCGCGGCCTTCTCGACCTGGGCCTTGAGGATGGAGCGCGGCGAGGGCGCGACCGGTCGGCCGTCGTGACCGGTCAGGTCGCACTGGATCATGACCGTCTTCGGCAGCCAGGTCAGCACCCGGATGGTCTCCAGATCAAGGGCGAACTGCATGTCGCCGTAGCCGGTCTCCCAACTGCTGATCGCGTATCCCGGGACGGTGTTCATCTCCACGTCCACGGCCAGCAGGTAGTTGCATCCCTCGGTTCCGTGCCCCAGCACGTCGCTCAGGAAGTAGCCCGCATGCAGCCGCTTGCCCTGCAATCGCCCCTGCATGTCGGTGAAGGCAACGATCACGGTGTCGACCTTGTCCTGATCGATGATGGTGCGCAGATGCTCCACATCGAGCATGCGCGGACTGCGGGGGTGGGTCATGGTGTGCCTCCAGGCGGGTTGTCGCGGCTTGCTGCGCCAGGGCTCGCTGATCCGAGCAGCCCGCGCAGTAGGGCCGCCGTGTCGTCGCAGTGCTGTTCCATCACCCGGCGAGCTTGTTCGGGTTCGGAGTCGATGATCGCCTGCACGATGGCTTCGTGCTGGTCGGTGGAATGGGCGATGTTCCGGCCGAGAACCGGTATCGTGGTGAGCATCTCGTGCAATCGGGCCTGAACCGTGGTGACCGCGTCGATCACCGACGGCGACCCGGTCAGCGACGCGATCGCCAGGTGCAGGCGTGAGTCCGCCATCCGGTGCGCCGAGGCATCCGGGGCCTCGGCGACGGCGGCCAGGTGCCAGCCGAGGAAGTCCTGCTGCGCGGCGGACAGGACTGTCTCGGCCGCCAGAAACGCGGCGCCCGGTTCGACGATCCGGCGGTACACCAGGGTGTCCCGCAATTCGGCGGTCCGGCCCGACAGGTCTCCCGGATGGCTGCCCGGCGACGCAGCGGCGTACACCACCTGATTGCCGCCGCCGCGTCCGCGTACCGTCTTGACCAGGCCGGCCGCTCGCAAAGCCGCAATGGCCTCGCGGAGGCTGGATCGGGAGACGCCGAGCCGGTCGGCCAGTTCGCGTTCGCCGGGGAGCATCTGTCCGTTGGCGAAAATCCCGAGCCGAATCGCGGTCGCCACCTGTTCGACGCAGCCTTCGAAGGCATGGTGGCTGCGGATCGGGCGCAACACCGAATCGGCCAGATCGCGGGCCGTCCCCGGTACCGCGTCTGCTGTCGCGCTCAACGTGATGGCTCTCCGAAGGGATGACGGATGGTGCTTCTCGACTGCGATAGTCACCCCTTCGGCCGGCATCTGTCAATGGTCCAACTTCATACCTTTACCTCGGGTACCCGATCGATGGTGTTCTTCGGTCCGGTGAACCAGTTCTTCACCGACAGATGCCAGAAGATCCAGAGCAGGATCAGCGCGCCGCCGACCAGCAATGGGGTGTAGTTGACGAACTTCCACTCGAAGCTGTCCTCCCACGGCATGCCGCCGGCCGACGTCGGGAAGAGCGCGACAATCGAGGTGACCACGATCTCGATCAGGGCGATCGCGTTGATCCACTTGTAGTGGTTGCCCAGGTTCCACTTGCCGACGTTGAACTTCGAGCCCAGCCGCCAGCGCAGGTAGATCGGGATTGCGAAGCAGACGTAGAGGCCGACGACGCCGATCGAGACCACCGCGAAGAAGGCCACCGGCACCGGTGCGCCATTGATGTCGACGGCGACGAGCGCCGGCAGGGTGATCAGTGCAGCGACCAGGGCTACCAGGACGACGCCGTTGGCCGGCACCCGGTTGGCGGTGAGTTTCGACCACGTCTTCGCCCCCGGCACCGCGCCGTCGCGGCTGAAGGCGAACAGCATCCGCGAGCAGCTGGTCAGGCACGCGACGGCGCAGAAGAACTGTCCGGCGGTGGAGATCAACAGCACGGTGCCGGCCCAGCCAGAGGAAAGCGCCTGACCGAAGATCACCGCGGCGCCACCGCCGGCAGCACTGACCGCATCGGAATCCTGGACGGCGAACAGGAAGGCCAGCAGCAGGATCCAGCCGCCGATGGCCGAGTAGAAGATGGACTGCCAGATGCCCTTCGCCGCCGAGTTCGCCGCGCTCTTCGTCTCCTCGGACAGGTGGGCGGAGGCGTCGTAGCCGGTGATCGTGTACTGGGTCAGGATGGCCGCCATGGGCAGCACGTAGAACAGGAACCCGAAGCCACTGTTACTGCCGCCGAACAACCCGGTGTTGTTGATCACCTTGCCGAAGACGTCGCCGAAACTGGCATGGTGTTTCGGCACCAGGAACAGGATCAGTACGACTGCCGCGGCGCCGAAAACGTGCCACCACACCGAGATGTTGTTCAGGATCGCCAGGAGGTGGCTGGAGAAGATGTTGATCACCGCCGCGACCACCAGGATCACCAGGAAGATGATGAACACCCGGGCGAGGCTGTAGCCCGCCGCCCAACTGTCGCTGAAGGTCATCAGCGTGATGTCCAGGAATGTGGCGCAGCCGTAGGCAACGGAGGCCACGATCGCGATCAGTCCGATCAGGTTGAGCCAGCCCGTGTAATAGCCGGCCTTGGGGCCGCCGAGTTTGGCTGCCCACCAGTAGATGCCGCCCGAGGTGGGATAGGCCGAGACCAGTTCCGACATCGAGAACCCGATGAGCAGAATGAATACCGAGATGATCGGCCAGCCCCAGGCGATGGCAGCCGGGCCGCCGTTGTTCCAGCCGAGGGCGAATGAGGTGAAGCAACCGGCCAGGATCGAGATGATCGAGAAGGAGATGGCGAAGTTCGAGAAGCCGGACCAGTTCCGGCTCAGCTCCTGCTTGTAGCCGAGGGAGGCGAGATGTTTTTCGTCGTCCGAAAGTTCGTTGTGTGACACGAGAATCTCCTAGCAGCAAAGAGGATGGGTCGTTCGATCGGTGCGTCGTGCTGTTCGGGCTGTCGGGCGCCGGATGGCTGCCCTCACGGGTCTTCGCCGCCCGCTATCCGGATCAGCCGCGGCAGGGTGCTGCTGCTCAACGTGCTGGCGGCCCGCTCGAACTTGTCCATCGACCACGACCAGAAGTCCACCTCGAGCCCACTGGCGGCTTGCTGTATCACTCCCCACAGTGTCCAGCCGTACTGCGACATCACGGACTGCAGCTGCGTTCTCGCGATCAGCATCGGGTCATGCCGGCCGAAGTACCGGTCGGTCAGCGCCACCAGGGCCTCCGGGGGCAGGTGTGATTCGCTGGCGATGTTGCCCAGCTCGAAGCAGGGATCATTGTTCCCGGAGTATTCGAAATCGATGAACCACAACCGACCGGCGTCCTCGATCACGTTCTCGGCCAGCAGATCGTTGTGGCAGGGGACGGTTTGCGCGGCGGTTATCGTCAAGACGCTACGGAGCTCGGCCACCTGCGGCATGAAATCCAGATAGCGGTCCGGTAACCGAAGTCCCAGGCCGCGGACGGTGTCCAGGTAGCGCTGTTGCAACGCGAACATGTCGAAGTCGGACACGAACCGGGCGGCACCATGCAGCGTGCGGCAGGCGTCGGCGATGCGGTCGACCATCTGTGCGTTGCGAACGTCGGCCTCGCCCAGCGTCCGGCCGGTCAGGAAGTCCACCACCAGCACGCCGGTTTCCGGCTGAAAGTCGATAACCGATGGGGCGATACCGGTATCGGCCGCCGACAGAGAATTACGATACTCGGCCTGCCGGTCGATCGCGAGGAGTTCACTGCTCTGCCCGGCCAACCGGGCGACGTACCGGCGGGCGCCGACCGAAACCAGAAAGTTCTGATTGGTCAATCCGCCGGTGAGTGGTTTGATGGTGCGGTTCGGGTCGGTCAGCACCGGAGAACTGTTGAGTCGGCCGAGCACGCCGGCATCGAGATGTGTTGTCACAACAGTCCTCCTGTTCCGCCGGCTCGATGTTGTGCGGTAGATCCGACCCCGGATGGCGCGATGGTAGGCCGCTCGGGGCGACCGGTCTAGGGCAGTGATCAGCTCGTGACCGTGCGCAGTCGTTCTGCTGCACAACGGATTTAGTTGTCCGCATGCAGAAGCGGTCCAGGCCGGGCCGACGGAAATGGCGATGTCGGCAAGAAAGGGTCACATGCAACCAGCGCGAGATCTGCCTACACGAGCCCGAATCATCATCATCGGTGGCGGGGTCGCCGGCGCGAGCATCGCCTACCACCTGGCTGAATCGGGCGAGTCGGATGTGCTGCTGATCGATCGGAATGAGTTGACCAGTGGGTCGACTTTTCATTCCGCCGGGATGGTCGGTCAACTGCGGTCGGATCCGGCACTGACCCGGATGAACATGAACTCCGTCGAGCTGTACCGGCATCTGGAGGCCGGCGACCACCCGGTCGGCTGGACCGAAACCGGGAGTATCCGGCTGGCCTCCTCGCCCGAGCGGATGGCTGAACTGCTTCGTCAGCTCGCCTGGGCCCGGGTCCACGGACTGCCGATGGAGCGTATATCGGCACGGCGGGCTCAGGAACTGTTCCCGCCGATGAGTACCGACAAGGTGCTCGGCGGGGTCTACCTGCCGACGGACGGCTACCTCGACCCGTCCCAGTTGTGCTATTCGTTGGCGGCCGGGGCCCGGGCAGGTGGGGTGCGGATTTCGCAGCACACGCGGGTGCTTGCGATCGGTGTCTCGGGCGGCCGGGTCACCGGGATCCGCACCGATCGCGGTGATGTCGAGGCTGCCGTCGTGGTCAATGCCGGCGGGATGTTCGCGGCGGAGATCGGCCGGCTGGCCGGGGTACGGATTCCGTTGGTGCCGATGTCCCACCAGTACCTGGTGACCGAACCGATCAACGAAATCCCGCCCGGACTGCCCAGCCTGCGGGATCCGGACCTGTTGGTCTACTTCCGGCCGGAGGGCCGCGGGCTGCTGATGGGCGGATACGAGCGGACGGCTCTGCCGTTCACCGCCGATGCCACCCACCTGGATCGGATCCCGGCGGATTTCAACGGCAAGCTGCTGCCGGAGGACTGGGACCGATTCGCCGAGATCGCGTCGAATTCCGAGATCCGGGTGCCGGCGATGGCGCAGGCCGGTGTGCGGCGGATCATCAACGGGCCGGAGGCATTCACCCCGGACAACGAGTTCTGTCTGGGCGAGACGGACATCGACGGCCTGTTCGTGGCGGCCGGGTTCTGCGCACACGGCATCGCCGCGGCCGGCGGCGTCGGGAAGCTGATGGCGGAATGGATCCTCACCGGGCGGGCGCCGATGAACGTGTGGCACATGGACGTCACCCGCTTCGGGCCGGCGTTCGGGTCACCGTCCTACACCCTGGCCCGGACGGTGGAGAACTACCAGACCTACTACGACATTCCCTATCCCGGCCGCGAACGGGAAAGCGGGCGCGGACTCAAGACATCCCCGGTGTACGGGTGGCACACCGGGCACGGCGCGGCCTTCGGCGAGAAGAGCGGGTGGGAACGCGTCAACTTCTACCGGTCGAATGAGGCGCTGGGCATGGGCTTTTCGCCGCCACGGGGCTGGGCCGGGCGGTTGTTCTCGCCCGCGGTGCCGGCCGAACACCTGGCTTGCCGGCGAAGCGTCGCGCTGTTCGACCAGTCCTCGTTCGCCAAACTGTCGATCACCGGTCCGGACGCGGCGCCGTTCCTGCAGTGGGTCTGCGACAACGACGTCGCGCGGTCGGTCGGCGCGGTCACCTACACCCAGGCGCTGAACGAAGCCGGCGGGATCGAGGCCGATATCACCGTGACCCGCACGGGGCCCGAATCGTTCCAGGTGGTCACCGGTACGGCCTTCGGGTCGCACGACGGGTCATGGCTGAGGCGGCAGGCGCGGGCAACCGGCCACCGGGTGCGGATCGATGACACCACCGGCCAGTTCTGCTGTTTTGCGCTGTGGGGCCCGCGGTCCCGGGAAATGCTGCAGCGGCTCACCTCGGCCGACCTGGGCAGCGCGGCGTTTGAGTTCATGACCGCGCAGAATCTGTCCGTCGCCGATGTGCCGGTGTTGGCGCTTCGGGTGACGTTCGTCGGCGAACTGGGCTGGGAGCTGTATGCCCCTGTCGAGTACGGGGCCGGACTGTGGGACTGCCTGTGGCGGGCCGGCGCCGACTTCGAGATCGTCGCGGGTGGCTATCGGGCGATCGAGAGCCTGCGGCTGGAGAAGGGCTACCGCGTCTGGGGCTCCGACGTCACACCGGAAACCGACCCGCTCGAGGCCGGGCTCGGATTTTGCGTGGCCTGGGACAAGCCGGGCGGTTTCCTCGGCCGCGAGGCGCTGCTGGCGGCCCGCGCTCGTGGACTGCGACGGAAGCTCTGCTGCTTGACCCTGGACGATCCCGGAGCCGTGGTGCTGGGCGGTGAACCGGTCCGGGTCGGGACCGACGTGGTCGGCAGGATCACTTCTGGCGGCTTCGGCTACTCCGTCAACGCCTCGATCGCCTATGCCTACCTGCCCGTCGAATCGAGCAGTCCCGGCAGGGCCGTCACCGTCGACCTGTTCGGTGAGTGGATGGACGCGGCGGTGGCGCGCCCACCGCTCTACGATCCGCCGGGCCTGGCCATGAAGGCCTAGCGGCCTTCACCACTGACCCGGCTGCCTGACTCAGTGGCCGGCCCGGGCGGCCCGGACCATCTCCCGCACGGGTGTCGCGGGAAGGTAGGCCCTGGCCAACGCCAGGCCGATCCGCGGGAGGTCGGCCTCATCGCGGTAGATCAGGTGCATCGATTCGTACCGCGGCTGGAACTTCGACTTGAAGGCGTGCAACGACCGGAACCCGTATACCGGCTCCATCACCGAGCCGAGCCCGTCCAGAATCCGCGGCAACCCCTTGAAGTCGCCATTCGCGCTGGTCCGCGCTAGTGGTGCGCCGGACAACGACGCGAATCGGGCGCCCTCGGCCTGGAAGGCCAGGCAGCTCTGCGCGATCAGATATTCGATGACCGGCCGGAACCCGCCGTCGCGGCGTCGCATGATGTCCAGCGTCCAGCCGTCGATCCGGCCATCGCCGGTGTGTACCGGCAGCCACGAGACGACGCCGTGGATGTGCCCGGTTTCGTCCTCGGCCAGCCCGACGCGGACTGCCGGGTCGAGCGCCTGGTCGACCCCACCGAGGGTGAAGCCGAGTTCGGGGAGTCCCTTGTCGCCGACCCATTCCGCTGAGATCGCCCTGAGTTGGGCGACCACCGCGGCCGGCTCATCGGCCAGCCGGGTCAGCCGGAAGCCGATGTGCTCCTTCGCGGCCCGATTCAGCGCGGTGCGCACGTCCTGCCACGACTTGCCGCGGAACTCCAGTCCGGGCAGGTCCAGGATGGTGTCCTCGGCGATCTGCAGGTGCCGCCAGCCGTCGGCGGCGGCCTTGGCCGTCGTCGCCGCGGTGACCGAGAAGAAGGCGGGAACCAGACCAGATTGCTCGGAGTCGCGGGCGAACTCGGCGATCGCGCAGGGCCGGGCGGCGGCCGGACCGACGGGGTCGCCGACCGATATCGCCACCCCGGCATGTACCTGATAGGCGACAACTGAGTTGCCGTTGCCGGTGGTGAAGTACCGGTTGCCCGGCCACGTCGTCATCCAGGACAGGGTGCTGCCGCCATGCCTGCGCAGGATCTCGGTGGCCAGCGCCCGGTTGGCCCGCCCGGCCAGGTTGCCGCGCACCCGTCGCGGGGACGGGGCGCGGAACTCCCGCCGGCCGATCACCAGCACCAGAAACACCGCGGTCCAGGCGATCTGGTTCGCGATGAACATCCCGATGCCGTCAGCATCGAACTCGGTTCCGGCCAGCAGGGCCAGCAGCGCGCCGCCCGGGAGCAGCAAACCTGCCAAGGTGTGGCCGCCCGCCAGGACGACAGCTACCCACCACGCGCGCCGACGGCCATTGCGCAGGCCATTCGACAGGGCCACCGTCACCGTGAGGTTGATCCCGATGTTGAGGAGCGTGAGGTCCTCGCTGCCGGTCGCGCCGAAGGGCCCGTCGGTGGGGCCCAGCCAGAGGATCACGTCGGAGACCGCGATCAGCACCAGACCGGCCACCGCGAGCAGTCGCCACTCCCGGCGGCTCGGCCGGTGCGGGAGCGCCCGGGCGTCACGGTGGATCAGCCGTCGACCCATCGGCAGCCCGGCGCCGACCGCGATCAGGTGCAGCAGATCGGCCAGGCTGCCGATCAGCACGAAGGACAGCAGCACGTAGATGCACAGCAGCGCGCGAACCCGGAGCCGCCACGGGGATCGCATCCCGGCGGAGGTCACCGCGAGGGCCGCGAGCGAGCCCGCGGAAAACCCGACGTCGTGCCGGCCGGACAGCGATTCGGCCCACGGCCAACCCGACCCGCGGAAGGCAAGCAGGAACACTGCCGCGACCACGATCGCGAAGAAGTGCGCGCCGACGGTGACCAGCACCGTCCGTCTGGTGCCCAGCTGCGTCTCGGCGTAGCCGACCAGCAGGGCGAAGCCGCCCGCCATCGGCAGGTAGTACCAGGGGTTCAGCGCCAGGAAGGCCCCGGTGATCGGTGTCCACCAACGCCCGTCGGTCAGTGACGGCAGTCCATAGGCGACGTCGCCGAACCAGGACTGCTGGGTCGCCTCGTGCCACAGGGTGCCGGTGACGAGGCCGCCGACCAGCATCGTGGCCACGATCGCCACGGTGTAGGGGGCGAGCCGCCAGATCATCCCGGCGGTCTGCGCGACTCGGTTGATACGGACGGGGCCCAGACGGACGGTGCTGATCGCGGGCAGGTCCGGCCGGGCCGTTCTGTGTTCCAGCTGTGCGGTCATGATGCTCAGGGTTCGCTGATCGGTGGTGGCCCGGAAGCGGGACAACCCCACACTTGGTGGGGGCTAACCCCCCTCCGCGGTAGGGGTCGGTCCCCGCCGAACGGGCGGCAGCACCTCGGTGAACGGTGCCATCAGGTCTTGACATCACCAGGCAGGAATAGATAGTCAGCAGATGACTACCAAGGATGGGCATGCGCCTGAGCGGGCGCCGATCGCGGACCCTGTTGCTCAGCGGGCAGCTGTGCGATGACCGACCTGGCGAGCGAGGAGCTGTATTACCTTCCCGCCACGGAGCTGGCGCGCCGGCTCAGGGCCGGCGAACTCTCGGCTAGGGAGGTGGTCACCGCCCACCTGGACCGGATCGATGCCGTCAACCCGTCGATCAACGCGATCATCACCTACACACCGGAAGCGGCGCTGGCGCAGGCCTTCGCCGCCGACGAGGCGTACGCCCGCGGGGAGACCACCGGCGCCCTGCACGGCATTCCGGTGGCGCACAAGGACAATCACCGGACCGCCGGTGTGCGCACCACCTACGGGTCCGCCATCCGCGCCGACTTCGTGCCGGACACCGACGACCTGGTCATCGAACGGATGAAGGCCGCCGGGGTGATCACCCTGGGCAAGACCAACATCCCGGAGTTCGCGGCCGGTGGTCACACCTTCAACGAGCTCTTCGGCGTCACGCGCAACCCCTACGACCTGACGGTGACGGCCGGCGGATCCTCCGGCGGCGCCGCGGCGGCGTTGGCGGCGGGCCTGCACCCGCTGGCCGACGGGAACGACATGGGCGGGTCCCTGCGGCTGCCGGCGGGTTACTGCAACGTGATCGGCCTGCGGCCCAGCGCCGGCCGGGTCCCGGTGTACCCGGCCGACGACGGCTTCGCGGGCCTGTCGGTCAGTGGCCCGATGGCCAGGACGGTGGACGACATCGCGTTGTTGCTGTCGGTGATGGCCGGCCCGGATCGACGCTCGCCGATCTCGCTGGAGGAACCGGGTAGCACTTTCGCGCGGGTCCCGTTGGGCGGTCTGGCCGGCCGCCGGGTGGCGTTCAGCGTCGATCTGGGCGGCGCGATCGAGGTCACCGCTGAGGTCGCGGACAGCGTTTTCGCCGCCGCTCGGGCCTGCGAGTCGGCCGGCGCCGCAGTCGAGGAGGCCTGCCCGGACTTTTCCGGCGCCGACGAATGCTTCCGGACGTTGCGGGCCTGGCAGTTCGAGGCGGGTCTGGGCGCCTTGCTGGACGAACACGCGGCCGCCGTCCGGCCCAGCCTCTATGCGAACATGCTGATCGGCCGGACACTGTCCGGGCCGGACGTCGGGCGGGCGGCGCTGGCCCGCACGGTGCTGTTCCATCGGATGCGGGAATTCCTGGAGCGCTACGACACGCTGCTACTGCCGGTGGCGCCGCTGGCCGCGTTCGCTGCCGAACGGCAATATCCGGACGTGGTCGCCGGGGCAGGCCAGCCGGATTATCTGGGCTGGATGCGATCGGTCTGCCACGTCACCGTCACCGGCCACCCGTGCATGGCAATGCCGGCCGGCTTCAGTGCCACCGGCACACCGCTGGGCGTCCAATTCGTCGGCCGACACCGGGCCGAACGTGAACTGCTCGGCTTGGCCAAGGGATATGAGTCCGTGACCAGGTTCGCATCCCAGCATCCGTGATCTGGGTCATCGCCTGGCAACGTGTCATCGACCGGCGGCGTCTGCCTATGGACCACCAGAGATCCCGAGACTAACGAGACCACTACAGCCATGCCTTTCAATGCCGATCGAAACCAGACCCCCGACATCGACAACACCCCCCGCTTCGAGCTTTCCCTTCGCCAGATGATCGCCAGTACCGGAGCCGCCGTCACCGCCGCGATCCTCGGATCGCGCCTCGGCGTCGCCGGCACGCTCATCGGCGCTGCCCTGGCATCCATCGTCACCATGTGCGCCGCGGCGATCTATAGCCACTCGCTGGCCAAGGCGCAGTACAAGGTGCGGCAGAAGCTGACCACCGGACAGGCCGGACTGCCCGCCGCCGCCGATGCGCCGACTGTCGTGCTGCCGCCCGCCGCCCGCGCGTGGGGGCAGTGGACCGAGTCCGGCCCGTGGGCGCCTGCAGCGGCGGTTGCACCTTCCGTCACCGCAGTGTCGCGGGCACCCCGGCCCCGTCGCCAATGGCTCTGGGCCGGTGTCGGCGCGCTGGCGACCTGCGTCATTGCGCTCGGCGCGATCACCGGCTTCGAAGCGATCCGGGGAACCCCGATCTCCGGGGGCGCCCAGGGTGGGCTGACCGTGCTCGGCGGAGCCGCCGCCGGCGCCCCCGACACGGGTCCAACCGATGCCCCGACCCGCTCGACGACCCACTCGACGACCACCACCAGCACGTCCGACCCGGCCAGTACTAATCCAACGACGTCAGCACCGTCGGCGACCTCGCCGGGCACCTCGACGGGCCCATCCACGGTCCCGCCGGCAACGGTGACGGCAACGGTCACGAAGACCGTACTTCCGCCCGCTGCGTCAGCGCCCACCCCCTCGAGCCAGACCGGCCCGGCCGCATCGGCCACCGTTCCCCTGACCAGCAGTCCGAGCCCCACCACAACCGCGGTGGTCCGACCCGGCGGGCAGTGAACCTGGTCGGGCCGCCCTGCGCCTGCTGGACCAGCAGCCTCCGACGTGGTGTGATGGTCAGCGAATGACATGACTGTGATTCGCCGTGCGCCTGCGGGCGCGCCGGCGTTGGTGGCGGAGAGGATCCGATGGACAGCGCGGCAGCAGCCGACCACTCCGGCGACGTGACCATCGCCGGCCTGAGCGGGATCGAACGGGAGATCCTGAGCTTCGAGAAGCAGTGGTGGCAGTACCCGGGCACCAAGGAAAAGGCGATCCGCGAAATGTTCGCGCTATCGCCGACTCGCTACTACCAGGTGCTCAACGAGGTCATCGACAAGCCCGCGGCCCTCGTGGCCGATCCGCTTCTGGTGCGACGGTTGCGTCGGCTGCGGGCCGGCCGACAGAAGGCCCGCTCGGCCCGCCGGTTCGGCATCGAGCTGTAATCCGTGGCTCGGCTGGGGTAGAAAAGCGGCGGTCGGTCAGCTGCGGTCGGTCAGTGGTGGCCAGCCGGTAGCGGTCAGTCAGCGCAGTCCGCGGCGGCTCCGCGGCTGCCGCGCCCGCCGGCTGACCGGCGTGCCGTCCGGCAATCTGCCGGCCACCCGGGCTCGTCGTGGTACCCGGACGCTCAGCCGAATCCGCCGTCCGGATGCCCGCCGTGACCGTCGGTCGGCGCCAACCTCCCACAGTTCGGGATGTTTGGACAGGTAGCGATAGCGGTACGAGGCGTACGGCACATGCGCCAGGTAGATCGCCAGGCCGATCAGCGCGGTGATCCGCGGCGCGAACAACAGCGCGACCACCCCGAAGACCAGCAGGATGAGCAGCGGAACGATGAGTCTGGGCGGAACTCGGACCGACTTGAGAGCGATCGTCGGGAGCCGCGAGACCATCAGCAGGCCGCAGAAAATGGTCCACAGCGCCACCACCCACTTGACCGTGTAAAAACCCTCGCCGAACTGCACGTAGAGCATGATCGGCACCATCGCCAGCAGCGCACCGGGCGGTGACGGGATGCCGGTGAAGAAGTCCTTCGCAAAGGGCTTGGGGTTCTCCTCGTCGAGCAAGGAGTTGAACCGGGCCAACCGCAGGGCGGTGCAGACGGCATAGACCAGGCAGCTTCCCCAGACCAGCCACAGGTCCTGGCTGATGTCGTTGACCGCGCTCTCCCAGAAGAAGAGCAGGATGGCCGGGCAGATGCCGAAGGCACTCAGATCGCTGAGCGAATCGAGCTCGGCGCCGACCCGGCTGCTCGAGTTCAGCAGTCGGGCGGCCGGCCCGTCGAGCGAGTCCAGGACCGTGGCTGCCGCGATCGCCAGCATCGCGAACATCCACTTGCCCTGGCTGGCGAACACCACGCTGGTCAGCCCGGTGGACAGGGCCAGCGCGGTGATCGCGTTGGGCAGGAATCTGACCCCGGGGACTGTGGTCATTACTTCTTGGGTGCGAGGACGGCCAGTACGGTCTCGCCGCCGATGGTCCGCTGGCCGACGAGCACTTCCAGATCCGTCCCGGCGGGCAGATAGGTGTCGATCCGCGAACCGAATCTGATCAGCCCGTAGGTGTCACCGAGGTTGGCGGTGGCTCCGGCGATCGCGTCGCACACGATGCGGCGGGCCAGTAGCCCGGCGATCTGGACGACGACCACCTCGGTGCCCAACGCCGAGTCCCGGATGACCAGGGAGTTGCGTTCGTTGTCCTCGGAGGCCTTGGCCAGGTCGGCGGAGAGGAATTTGCCCGGATGATAGGCGATCCGGGTGATCACGCCGTTCATCGGGATCCGCTGTACGTGCACGTCGAGGACGGACAGGAACACCGACACCCGCAGCCGGGGAGCGGGGCCGAGGCCGAGTTCCGGCGGGGGCGTGGCATCCTCGATCAGCGACACGACGCCGTCGCCGGCCGCTACCACCACGCCGTCACCCTGGGGGCTGACCCGGACCGGGGCGCGGAAGAAGGCGGCCGAGCCCGCGGTGGCCACCAGGCCGAATCGGGTCGCCCAGCTGCCGGCCTTGCGCAGTCCGACCTTGCGGAGCAGGTACCGCAGACCGAGGGTGCCCAGTGCCACGGCGCCCACGATGGGCCGGCCACCCGGATGCATCGGCGGAATGGCGGCCCGGACGAGCGATGCGATGTGGGTCGCCCGTCCAGCGTTGTCGTCGACCATGGCGAGGGCGCCGGTCCTTCCGAAGTCGTGAATGCGTGCGTGTGTGCCGGATGGTGCGAGCTCTCACGATAACCGGCGCGGTGGGCATCATCGCCGAAGGCGCCGCGATGGCGTGCCCATTTCGGCTTACCGGGTCCGGACCGATACCTTTTGATCCATGACCTCCGAGCCCATGGCCAGCCGCGGCGTGGTGATGCCCATCGGCGGCGCCGAGGACAAGATCGGCCGGATGACCATCCTGCGGGAGGTGGTCAAACTCGCCGGCGGCAGCGCGTCGCGGGTGGTGGTGATTTCCACCGCGTCCTCGCTGGGCGACGAGATCACCCACGCCTACCTCCAGCTCTTCGCCTCGCTCGGGGTCACCGATGTGGTCGGAATCCGCCCGGAGAGCCGGCAGCAGTCGTCCGACCCGGGACTGATCGCGGCAGTCGAGCGCTGCACGGCGGTTTTCATGACGGGCGGCAACCAGGTCAAACTGGCCACCATCGTGGTGGGCACTCCGCTCGGCGCGGCGATCCTGGCCGCCAACGCGTGCGGCGCGATCGTGGCCGGTACCTCCGCGGGTGCCAGCATCTGCAGCCGACACATGGTGTCGTTCGGGCCGGGTGGCACCACACCGAAGTTCCGGATCTCGCAGGTCTCGGAAGGACTTGGCCTGCTCGACGACGTCATCGTGGATCAGCATTTCACCCAGCGCAACCGCTTCGGGCGGCTGCTGGCGCTGATCGCCGCGAACCCGGCACAGCTGGGTGTCGGCATCGATGAGGACACCGCGGCGGTGGTCCGCAGCGACGGGGTGCTCGAGGTCAAGGGTCGCGGAGTGGTGACCATCATGGACGGCTCGCAGGTGGTCACCACCGCCTACACCGCCACGGGCACCCAGCCGCTGATGATGTCCGGCCTGCAGCTGCATACCCTGCCGCGCGGCGCCCGGTTCGATCTGAACAGCCGGGCCCTGCTCACGGCCCCCGGATTGCCCTCGCCGGCCGACCTCACCGGCACACCGTCGATCAGCACGCTCGACGATGTGCCGGCGGGCACTCGGCCGCGGCCCCGGCGGATCGCCGCGGAAGGCGCGCACGTGACCACCGAACAGCTGCGCCGTCGGGCGGACCCAGCCTGAGCCGCCACCGCATCCCCCCGAGTAATGTGCGAGCCGCATAACCAGGAGTGTCTTCCGTCGTAGAAAGGTTCGCAGCCGATGACCGAATTGCCCCGGGCGATCACCATCCGTGAGACCCGGGTCTACCGGGGACCGAACTTCTACTCCTACGAGCCGGCCATCCACCTCACAGTGGATATCGGCGCACTGGAAGAGGAGCCCACCGACACGTTGGAGGGCTTCACCGAATCGCTGCTGCAGGTGTTGCCCGGTCTGCACGATCATCAGTGCTCCCGCGGGCACGACGGCGGATTCGTCGATCGACTCAACGAGGGGACCTGGGCGGGTCACGTCGCCGAGCATGTCGCGCTGGAATTGCAGCGGACCGCCGGCCACGAGATCACCCGCGGCAAGACACGCTCGACGGGTGAGAAGGGCGTCTACAACGTCATCTACGGCTATCTGGACGAGACGGTCGCCACGCTGGCGGGCAAGCTCGCCGTCCGCCTGGTCAATCACCTCGTCGTGCCGAACCCGGACTTCGATTTCGACGCCGAGCACGAAGCCTTTCTGCGGACCAGCCAGCGGGTGGCGTTCGGCCCGTCCACGCAGGCCATCCTGGACGAGGCGGTCACCCGCGACATTCCGTTCCAGCGACTGAACTCCGCCTCGTTGGTGCAGCTGGGTCAGGGCGTCCACCAGCAGCGGATCCGGGCGACCATGACCTCGCTGACCGGGTCGCTGGCCGTCGACATCGCCTCGGACAAGGAACTGACCAACCGGCTGCTGGCCGCGGCCGGATTGCCGGTGCCGACCTCCGAGGTCGTCCGCAACGCCGATGACGCGGTTTCGATGGCCAAGCGGATCGGCTACCCGGTGGTGCTCAAACCGCTGGACGGCAACCATGGGCGCGGCGTGGCGATCAATCTGACCACCGAGGACGAGGTGCGCGGCGCGTTCACCGAGGCCTATGACCAGTCCCGTCGTGGCTATGTGCTGGTCGAATCGTTCATCACCGGCAAGGACTACCGGGTTCTGGTTGTCGGCGGCAACATGATCGCCATCGCCGAGCGGGTGCCCGCCCACGTGATCGGTGACGGCGTACACACTGTCGCCGAGTTGGTCGAGGTGACCAATGCCGATCCTCGACGCGGGGTCGGCCACGAGAAGGTGCTGACCCGGATCGTGGTCAACGACGCGGCCGTGTCCCTGGTTCGTGAACAGGGGTACGCGATGACCGATGTGCCGCCGGCCGCGGAAATGGTGAAACTCGCGCTGACCGGCAACATGTCGACCGGCGGTATCTCCATCGACCGGACGTTCGAGGCGCATCCGGACAACATCGACATCGCCGAGGAAGCGGCCCGGGTGGTCGGTCTGGACATCGCCGGAATCGATTTCCTGTGTCCGGACATCACCAAGGCGGTCCGCGAAACCGGCGGCGCCATCTGCGAGGTGAACGCGGCCCCTGGTTTCCGGATGCACACCCACCCGACCATCGGCGAACCGCAATATGTGGCAAAACCGGTGGTGGACTTGATGTTTCCGCCCGGCACGCCGTCCCGAATCCCGATCGTCGCGGTCACCGGGACGAACGGGAAGACGACCACCAGCCGGATCATCGGGCACATCTTCAAGGCGATCGGTCGCAAGGTCGGCATGACGTCGACCGACGGTGTGGTGATCGACGAGCGGCTGGTGATCAAGTCGGATGCGTCCGGCCCGCGGAGCGCCCGGATGGTGCTGCAGAACCCGCGCGTCGACTTCGCGGTGTTCGAGGTCGCCCGCGGCGGCATCCTGCGGGAGGGCTTGGGCTACGGCCGAAACGATGTCGCCGTCGTGCTGAACGTCGCCGCCGATCACCTCGGTCTGCGCGGTATCAACACGGTGGAGCAGCTCGCGCGAGTCAAGCAGGTCGTTGTCGAGGCCGTCCCCAAGACGGGTTTCGCGGTGCTCAACGCCGATGACCCGTTGGTGGCCGCGATGCGCCGGGCCTGCTCCGGGGAGATCGTCTGGTTCTCGATCAAGCCGAACAATCGGATGATCTCCGACCACTGCCGCCGCGGCGGCAAGGCGGTCATCCTGGAGAAGGGGGAACTGGGCGACCAGATTCTGCTGGTCCACGGACGTCGCCGAATGCCGCTCGCCTACACCCATCTGCTGCCGGTGACCTTCGGCGGCAAGGCGATGTTCAACGTGCAGAACGCCATGGCCGCGGCCGCCGCTGCGTACTGCGCGGGTGCGCACCTGCACGACATCCGCACCGGCCTGCGCAGTTTCACCCCGTCCTACTACCAGGCGCCGGGCCGGATGAACCTGACCGAGGTACGCGGGATCAAGGTCATCGTCGACTACTGCCACAACGTGCCGGCCATGGTGGCGCTGGGCGATTTCGTCGATCGGTTCTTCGAGGACGGGGCCAGCTGGGAGCGCCCGCAACGGATCGGGGTGATCGCCACCGCCGGTGACCGCCGCGATCAGGACATGCGAGATCTCGGCGCCGAGGCGGCCAAGCACTTCGACCTGATCATCATCCGGGAGGACGAGCGCGGCCGCGGCCGCAAGCTGGGTGACACGGCCGCGCTGGTCGAAGAGGGTGCCCGGCAGGCGCTGGTCACCGGTGGCCGGGCGAAGGAGGTGCTGGTCGTGCTCGATGAGATCGAAGCCACCCGGGCCGCGGTCAGCCGGGCGAACCCCGGTGATCTGGTGGTGCTCTGCGTTGACCGTGCGCGCGCCGTCTGGGACGAACTGCAGGCAATCGGCAAGTACGCGCAGGCGGGGTCGGACGAGGACTGAGGTGCGCGCGGCGTGCCCGCGGCTTGACGAACCCCACTCGCGTTTGCGGATGCAGCTGCGTCCGCCAACGCGAGGTTCATTCGCAAAGTCGATGGTGGCGGCATCCTGAGCGCGCTGGTGAGATCGGCGTTCGAGGGTAGGAATCAGGCACCCGTCCGCAGGAATCGCCAGTCGGCGCTATCGTGATCCCACGCTTGTGCGGGCCAGGCAGTACGGCGCTGCCCAAATCCCGCTTGACTGGCGAAGGGCTCCGAGCCGTGGTCAGCCCAGTAACCACACCTGCACGAGGTCGCCGACGTCCAGGTGGGTGACGTCCTCGGGGATCACCAGCATGGAGTCGGCGCCGGCGAGCCAGGAGAGCAGATGCGAACCGGGGCCGCCCCACGGCTTGACAGTGCCCGCGATGGTGTCCAGCAGCGCCCGTCGGTACTGTCGCTTGCCGCCCGGCGAATCCACCGCCTCGGATACCGGAACGGTCAGCCCCGGACGCTGCGTCTCGGTGTGGCCCATTGCTGTGAGAAGTGCCGGCCGAACGAAGACCTCGAACGACACGAACGACGACACCGGGTTGCCGGGCAGCGTGATCACCGGCGTTCCGTTGAAAGTGCCTGCACCCTGCGGCATTCCGGGCTGCATCGCCACCTTGACGAAGTCGACACCGCGTCCGGTCAGCGCATCCTTGACGACCTCGAACGCGCCGGCCGACACCCCGCCGGAGGTGATCAGCAGATCCATATCCGTTGTCGCATCGGCGATCGCGGCGTGAAATTCGTCGACATCGTCGGTCACCGAATGCAGCACCGAGGCCTGACCACCGATTGCTTCGATCGCCGCCGCGAGCATGACGGCGTTGGACTCGTAGATCTGTCCAGGCGCGAGATCTGTTCCAGCGACGGCCAACTCACTTCCGGTGGACAGGATCAGCACGCGGACACGACGGATCACCGGCACCACGGCGAAACCCAGCGCGGCAGCCACGCCGATCTGCGTCGGACCGAAGATCGTGCCGGCCGGCAGTACGGTGACGCCCCGCCGTACGTCTTCGCCGCGACGGCGAAAGTGCACCCCGGGCGGCGGCGCTCGGTGAATGGTCACGAAATCGGTTCCGGCGTCGGTGAACTCGACCTGGACGACCACCTCGGCGCCGTCCGGAGTGGGCGCGCCGGTCATGATCCGGGCCGCGCTGCGAGCAGCCAGAGGCTCCAGATGGACTGTACCGGCGGGAATGTCGGCCGATACCGGGAGCCGCACCGGCAGCTCGGCGACATCGGCGGCCCGGACGACGTAGCCGTCCATGGCCGAGTTGTCGAACGGTGGCAGATCGATCGGCGCGATCAGGTCCTGCGCGAGCACCAGGCCCAGTGCCTCGCGCAGCGGCACCGATTCGGCCGGCAACACCGGCAGCAGGTCCCGGACGATGTGTTGGTGCTCTTCGACGGTTCGGGTCATCGACGCGGGCTGGCGAGGTTGACGACGACCAGCAGCACGATCGCGCCGAGGATGGCCACCCCGAAGCTGGGCAGTGACCAGGTGAAGTCCCAGGGGGTATCGGTGACCGCCCGGTAGACGAATCCACCCAGCGCGGAGCCGATGATGCCGACCAGGATGTTGGTCAGGCAACCGCGGCGCCGGTCGGGCTTGTGCACGATGATGTTGGCCAACCAGCCGGCCAACGCGCCGAAGATGATCCAGGCGAACCAACTCATTCGTTGGGCTCCGCAGCATGGTGCCCGGCAGCATCGACAGGCTGCTCGGCGAGATGGGCCAGCGCCAATGTGCTGATGTCCGCGATCGCGGCCGACGGGGCGACACCACGGGCGGCAGCCATGCCCAGCAGGTAACAGGTCAACGGTCCGGCAACCCGGGCCACGCCGTGCGCCACGTCCCGGGTCAGATCGAGCAGGTCGTTACGCAGGTCGGCGGTGATGGAATCGGCAGGCAGTTTCAAAGCCGTGGTCGCTTCGCGCAGCCACTCATCCAGGGTGCTCATGATTCGACGTTAGTACCTCGCGCTAGTCCGAAGTGACCCGCTCGGTGATCTCCGCCGGGCGGAGTTCGTGACCGCCGCGGCTGCCGATCTCCGCCACCATTTCCGGCCGCTGCTCCAGTGAGCACACGGCTATCGCGGACCCCGCCGGCAGTCCAGAGTTCAGCGCGGCCTGCAGGGCGGCCAGCTCGTCGGGGTAGGCAGGCACCTCCGAGAGCCCGGCCTCGGTGGCGCCGGCCCGCCACAGTTCGGTCATCTCGGCCGACTCCCGGCCGCGCAGGTACTTCGACTTGCCGGCGATCAGCATCCGGTCCGAGTGCACCGCTGCGATGCTGCCCATCTCGTAGATGGCAGCATCGCTGCGGTCCCCGGCGGTGGAAACAATCACCCCGACCTGGCCCCCGGGACGCCGGAACCGGTCGGCCACCTCGAGCAACGAGACCAGCGACGCCTCGTTGTGCGCCAGATCCAGGATGACCACCGTGCCGTCGGCGATCGAGTCGCCGACCAGGTAGGTGTTCAGTCGCCCGGCGTTGTGCACCGAATCACCGGCGAAGGAGGCCAGCCCAGCCCGGACGGCATCCCAGTCGCAGCCGACCGCCAGCGCCGCCGCGGTCGCCGCCAACACGTTGGCCAGGTTGACCCGGGAGGCGCCGCCCAGGGTCAGCGGTACCCGGGCCACCTCGATCACCGGCTTCGGGTCCAGGCCCCGCTCCAGGACGACGATCATCCCGTCGATCACGGTGATACCGCGGCCGCCGGACTCCACCGTCTCGGGTAGATACGGATTGTCCGGATCCGTCGCATACAGCCAGAGGCGCGCCCTGGTCACGTTGCGCATCTGATAGACCAACTCGTCCTCGGCGTTCAGGACCGCCCAGCCGGCGGGTTTGGTGATCCGCGGGACGACCGACTTGACCTCGGCCAACTGCTCGATGGTGTGCACCCCCAGGGTGCCAAGGTGGTCAGCGCTGATGTTGGTGACCACGGAAACATCGTTGTAGGCGGTGCCGATACCGCGTAGCAGGATCCCGCCGCGCGCGGTCTCGGTGACCGCCACCTGCACACCGGGCTCGGACAGCACCCGAGCGGCCCCGCCCGGACCGGACCAGTCGCCGGTCTCGACGGTCACGCCGTTGATCACGATGCCGTCCGTGGACGACCAACCGGGGACCCGTCCGTCGGCGGAAATCAGGTGCGAGATCAGCCGGGTCGTGGTGGTCTTGCCGTTGGTCCCGGTCACCGCGATCACCGGAATGCTGGGCTTCAGGCTCTGCGTCACCGGTCCGAGTTCGACACCGATCAGCTGCCGCCCGGCCCAGCTCAGAGCAGCCGCCGGGGTCGCCCGCCCGGCGGTCACCTCGGCGAATACGGCGGCCACGGTCCGGCCGAATTCCTCGGCCAGACTGCGGTGCCGGAACGGGAAGGCCACCACTACCGATTCGTCGTCGCCCGGTCGGGCCACTGCGGCCAACCGGCGCCGAGTCGTCGCCGCGACCTTGCGAACCACGCCGGCGGCGAGCATGGCGATCTCGGCGGTCCGGGTGTCCGAGCCGGGTATCCCGACCGACCGGCCACGGATGCCGAAGGCCTGCTGCCAGCCCAGCATCGCCGACGAATCGGCGGCCAGTGCCGCGGTGGCATCCAGCGTGAGCTTGATCGCCGGGCGCGGGAAGAACAGGTTGGGCCCGGTGAGTACCCGCAGTTCCAGAGGTGCCCCGCCGTGTTCGGTCATGCGGAAACTCTAGGTGCGTTGGCTACCGGCGGCAGCGTCGGCGTGGGTTCGCGTGTGGCGGCGCAAATGCCAGGTTCTACCCGTTTGGCGGCTTACCCTCGCACAGGTGGTGGATTATCCGCGCGAAGGACCGGTGACTGCTCGGCGGCTCGGCGCGCAACGGCTCGGGCACTACCGACTGGGCCTCGAGCTGGGTCGCGGCGGGATGAGCACGGTGTACCGCGCCGTCGACCAACGCACCCAACAGCCGGTTGCCTGCAAGGTGATGAACGCCGCGAGCAGCCAGGACCCGAAGGTCCGGGCCCGTTTCGCGGGCACGGTATGCGTGGTGGACCATCCCAATGTGGTCCCCGTCTACGAGCTCGGCGAATCCGGCGGAACCCTGTTCGTGATCATGCAACTGGTGGTCGGCAAGGACATGCAGACGCTGGTCGAGGAAGGCCCGCAGAAACCGGAGCGGGCGCTGTCGATCTTCCGGCAGCTGTGCAGCGCCCTCACCACCCTGCACAGCCGGGGGATGCTGCATCTGGATGTGAAACCGTCGAACGTCCTGTTGACCCAGGCACCCGGTCTGATTCCCGGGTCTACGCCCGCGGATCCGGAGCCGGCGGATTCCACTGTCCCGCCCGATCATGTCTACCTCGCCGACTACGGCCTGCTCGCCCCCGATTCGGTCGAGCGGCGACCGACCTTCGTCGGGACGCCGAGCTATGCCTCGCCCGAGCATCTGCGCGGACGCGCGATCGGCCCAGCGGCCGACGTGTACTCGCTGACCTGCCTGCTGTTTGCGCTGCTGTCCGGCCGGCCTCCCTACCGCGGCGACCTGGCCACGGTGATCGGTGGGCACCTGCGCGGCAGGGTGCCGTCCCTTGCCGGTCTGACCGGTCTCCCGCGAGCGGTCGACGCAGTTGTCCAGGCCGGTCTGCACGAAGATCCGCTTTCCCGCCCCGGCACCCCGGACGAGCTCAGCTCCGCTGCCCACCATGCCCTGCTCAGAACCTGATTCGACAGCCGATTCGCCTCGGCCAACTGCCGCGTCAACCTTGCACTCGACGGTCGTGAGTGCTAAACCTGGAACTGGCACTCACCACCCGTGAGTGCCAGGTTGGTGTGATGAGGTTATGAGCGTCCCGGCGGATCTGCGTCCGTGGCGCTGGAGCCGTCCGTCGCGGGCATCATCTCCGGCTTAGTCAACTCTGCAGTCCACCGTTCTCGGCCAGTTGGGCCGGAGGGGTCACCTTAACTTGGAGGACTTACACCTCATGGCAAAACTCATTGCCTTCAACGAGGAGGCGCGCCGCGGACTCGAGCGGGGAATGAACATTCTCGCCGACGCCGTCAAGGTCACCTTGGGGCCGCGCGGCCGCAACGTCGTGTTGGAGAAGAAGTGGGGCGCTCCCACCATCACCAATGATGGTGTGTCGATCGCCAAGGAAATCGAGCTCGAGGATCCGTACGAGAAGATCGGTGCGGAACTCGTCAAGGAAGTTGCCAAGAAGACCGACGACGTAGCCGGCGATGGCACCACCACCGCCACGGTGCTCGCCCAGGCGCTCGTCCGCGAAGGCCTGCGCAACGTCGCAGCCGGCGCGAACCCGCTCGCCCTGAAGCGCGGCATCGAGAAGGCCGTCGAGGCCATCTCCAACCAGCTGCTGGCCGATGCCAAGCCGGTTGAGACCAAGGCGCAGATCGCCGCCACGGCGTCCATCTCCGCGGCTGATTCCTCGATCGGCGAGCTCATCGCCGAGGCGATGGACAAGGTCGGCAAGGAAGGTGTCATCACCGTCGAGGAGAGCAACACCTTCGGTCTCGAGCTCGAGCTCACCGAAGGTATGCGCTTCGACAAGGGTTACATCTCCCTGTACTTCGCCACCGATCAGGAGCGTCAGGAAGCTGTCCTGGACGATCCGTACATCCTGCTGTTCGGTTCGAAGATCACCAACGTCAAGGACCTGCTGCCGCTGCTGGAGAAGGTCATCCAGTCCGGCAAGCCGCTGCTGATCATCGCCGAAGACGTCGAGGGCGAAGCCCTGGCGACCCTGGTGGTCAACAAGATCCGTGGCACGTTCAAGTCCGTCGCCGTCAAGGCGCCGGGCTTCGGCGATCGCCGTAAGGCCATGCTGCAGGACATCGCGATCCTGACCGGTGGCCAGGTCATCACCGAGGACTTGGGCCTCAAGCTCGAGACCGCGGAGATCGCCCTGCTGGGCAGCGCCCGCAAGGTCGTTGTCACCAAGGACGAGACCACGATCGTCGACGGAGCCGGCGAAGCCGACGCCATCGCCGGTCGGGTCGGCCAGATCCGCGCCGAGATCGAGAAGTCGGACTCGGACTACGACCGCGAGAAGCTGCAGGAGCGGTTGGCCAAGCTGGCCGGTGGCGTTGCCGTCATCAAGGCGGGCGCAGCCACCGAGGTTGAGCTCAAGGAGCGCAAGCACCGCATCGAGGACGCCGTTCGCAACGCGAAGGCCGCCGTCGAAGAGGGCATCGTCGCCGGTGGCGGTGTTGGCCTGCTGCAGGCCGCCGCCAAGGCGCTCGACAAGCTCGAGCTGACCGGTGACGAAGCCACTGGCGCGAACATCGTTCGCGTTGCTGTCGAGGCACCGCTCAAGCAGATCGCCATCAACGCCGGCCTCGAAGGTGGAGTGGTGGCCGAGAAGGTCCGCAACCTGCCCGCAGGCCAGGGCCTTGACGCCGCCACCGGCGAGTACAAGGACCTGATCGCGGCCGGCATCATCGATCCGGCCAAGGTCACCCGGTCCGCGCTGCAGAACGCGGCGTCGATCGCGGCACTGTTCCTGACCACCGAGGTTGTCGTCGCGGAGAAGCCTGAGAAGGCTGCTGCCCCGGCCGGCGGCCCCGGCGGGGACATGGACTTCTGAGTCCTGGCCAACCAGATCGCCGACAGGGCGGTTCGTCTTCGGACGAACCGCCCTGTGTGCTGTTTCGGGTGAAGCTGTCCGCGCTCTGAGCCCGGGTACCCACGCCGAGCCCGGTACGCACGCTCAGCGGCTGGGGACGTATTCCTCGATGCCGTCCGCGACGATCAGACCGGTTAGTGACCGCATGCCGGTCGGCGCCGCCGGATCGGCCTGGGCGACCGCCGACGAACGGCTGGCCGGCAACCGGCCGATGCCCGGCAGCCCCGGATCGGAGGCCCCGATCAGGCTCTCGACCGAGGCGGGCCCGACGGTGGCCAGTGCATTGCGCACGCCTGCCCGGGTCAGGCTCTGGTTGTCGCACGCTTCGCTCAACAGCCGCTGCCAGGAGGCCCCGCTGGCGTACCCGGCGAAGGTGAGCGGTCCGGGATCGGTTGCGCCGGAGGCCGTGAAGGCGGCCTCAACGGTGACGGCGCCGGGGTGGTCCGAGCCGAAAGCCGGTGTCGGTAGTGCGATTTCGAGATGAGCGGCAGCCGACGTCGAAATCAGCGACTGGTCGTAACCGTCCAGCGTCGTGACGACGACGGTCGATCTCGGGAGACCGTCGGCGACGGAGGCCGTCACCGACGGGGGAGCGAGCACCAGTACGGCGGGCAGCGTTGCCAGGGCGGTCAGGTCTCGGCCGCTGGCTGTCTGCACGTCCAGGGTCAGCCCGGCCCGGCCGGCGTACCAGCGAACACCTTCAAGGGCATTGGCCGATGCCGCCGTACCATCGGTGACCACCCCGAGAACTCCGTCCTTGGTGAGTATCGCGGACCGCACCAGGTCATCCACCGCGTTGATCGCAATGATGTCCGCGGTGGGACCGATCACCACCGGGCTCGCCGCAGTCAGATCCGCGGAGGTGCCGCCGATGGTCAGTGCGGGGATCTGATCGGCGGTCAGCAACCCGGCCAGCGTGGCCCGGCCGGCTGCCGAATTGACATCGTCGGTTTGCGTCACGAAGCCCAGCACCTGGGTTCCCAGTTGGGCGTAGGCAGCCGGCAATTCCGCCGGCACGCCTGCCTGGCCGGAATTGACGACCGTGATCGAGCGGCCGCACACACCCCCGGCGGCGTTGACCGAGTTCTTCCAGAGATCCAGGCCGACCAGGAATCCGCGGTCGGCGGCCGGGTCGATGAGGGTACCCAGGGTGATCTGGCTGTTGTCGACCCCGGGGCCGGTGAGCATGCCCGGCTGGGTCACCGACGACGTGCTGCTCGTCGAAATCGCGCTGCCGGAGTTCGATCCGGTCTGCGACGAGCCGCCGCCGCCTTCCGTGCCGGTCGGCGCAACGGCGGAGTCCGGGGTGCTGCACCCAGCCGTGACGGTGACGATGGCGGCCATCGCGATCGCCGCCACGGCGGGCACTCTCGGTGCCCGGCTGCCGCCGCGTCTACGAGTCAGTGCCAGCACCTGTTCACCGTAGTTGGCCCGGCTACAGTGCGTCCGGGTCTGGCAGTGCCGGGCCGAGCAGATCGTCGGCATCGACAATCTTGTAGGCATATCCCTGCTCGGCCAGGAAGCGCTGGCGGTGCGCGGCGTATTCGGTGTCCAGGGTGTCGCGGGAGACCACCGAGTAGAAGTGGGCCCCCCGACCATCGCCCTTGGGCCGCAGCAGCCGCCCCAGACGTTGCGCTTCCTCCTGACGGGATCCGAACGTGCCGGACACCTGGATGGCCACCGTCGCCTCGGGCAGATCGATGGAGAAGTTCGCGACCTTGGACACCACGAGCGTGTTGATCTCGCCGGCGCGGAAGGCGTCGAAGAGCCGCTCACGCTCGCTGTTGCGGGTGGATCCCTGGATGATCGGCGCGTTCAGCTCCTCGCCGAGTTCCTCCAGCTGATCCAGGTAGGCCCCGATGACCAGCGTCGGGTCACCGATGTGCCGGGCCAGGATCGATTTGACCACCGGCAGCTTCGTCCGGGCGGTGGCGGCGATCCGGTACTTCTCCTCCGGTTCGGCGATGGCGTACTGCAGCCGCTCGTTGTCGGTGAGGGTGACCCGGACCTCGGTGCATTCGGCCGGCGCGATCCAGCCCTGGTCCTCGATGTCCTTCCAGGGGGCATCGAATCGCTTGGGACCGATCAGCGAGAACACATCACCTTCGCGGCCGTCCTCCCGCACCAGCGTCGCGGTCAGCCCGAGCCGTCTCCTGGACTGCAGATCGGCCGTCATCCGGAAGACCGGTGCCGGCAGCAGATGAACCTCGTCATAGATGATCAGACCCCAATCGCGGGAGTCGAACAGGTCCAGATGCCGGTACTCACCGCCGGTCCGCCTGGTCATCACCTGGTAGGTCGCGATGGTGACCGGCCGGATCTCCTTGCGCTCCCCGGAGTACTCACCGATCTCTTCGTCGGTCAGCGAGGTCCGCGCGATCAGCTCGCGGCGCCATTGGCGACCGGCGACGGTATTGGTCACCAGGATCAGCGTCGTCGCCTGCGCCTTGGCCATCGCCGCGGCTCCGACCAGGGTTTTGCCAGCGCCACAGGGCAACACGACGACCCCGGAACCGCCCGCCCAGAAGCCGTCGACGGCCTGCGATTGGTAGTCACGCAACGTCCAGCTGTCCAGCCTGAGATTGATCTCGTGTGCTTCGCCGTCGACGTAGCCGGCCTCGTCCTCAGCCGGCCAGCCGACCTTGAGCAACACCTGTTTGAGGTGGCCGCGCTGGGACGGATGGACGATGACGGTGTCCTGGTCGATCCGGGCGCCCAACATCGGGGCGATCTTCTTATTGCGCAGGATCTCCTCAAGCACCATCCGGTCCCTGGAGACCATCACCAGCCCCTGACCGGGCACCGTGCGCAGGATCAGCCGGCCGTACCTGCCCATGGTGTCCACGATGTCGACCAGCAGCGCCTGCGGCACGGGGAAGCGGGACCAGCGGACAAGGACGTCGACCACCTGCTCGGCATCATGACCGGCGGCGCGGGCGTTCCACAGGGCGAGCGGAGTGATCCGGTAGGTGTGGATGTGCTCGGGGGAGCGCTCCAATTCGGCAAACGGGGCCAGCCCGGCCCGGGCAGCAGGCGCGTCGGGGTGAGCGATCTCCAACAGAACAGTCTTGTCCGATTGAACGATCAGCGGTCCATCCGTCACGTGCAGTCCTTCGCTTGTATCCGAGCTGGGTTGGGACGGCCCGTGGCGGTGCAGTCCAGCCTTCCAGTGTGCACGCTCGCGGCGATGTGCCCGGACCGAGTCGCGCGCTGATCCGGTAATCTCACAGCCAGCAGAGGGTTTTGGTGCCGGGGGTGGGACGGCACCCGGGACCCGTGGGGGAATCGATGAACTCAGTGCTCGGGCGCTATCGCGAATTGCCCAGACTGGCCGGAGGTGAATTCCTGCCGATCGCCTTCCTGGCCAGGTTGCCGGGCCCGATGACGCAGATCGGCACAGTCCTGTTGGTCAGCACGACGTCGGGCAGCATCGCCCTGGCAGGGCTGGCGGCGGGTGCGCTCGGCATCGGCACGGCGTTGGGTGGGCCGGTGATCGGGTTGCTCACCGATCACCACGGGCAGCGCACACTCATCGCGCCGGTCGCCACGCTGAACGCCGTACTCACCTGTGCGCTGGTGATTGGGGTACTGCGCGGGCTCGGCGGGCCGCTCGTCATGCTGATCGCGTTCGCGGTCGGGCTCAGCTCGCTGCCGATCGGGCCGCTCGTTCGCTCTCGCTGGATCTCGCTGACCGCCTCGGACTCGGCGCCGAGCGCAACCCCGAACGCGACACTGAGCGCGGCGATGTCCTACGAGGGTGCGGCCGACGAGATCGCCTACATCTTCGGGCCCGCACTGGTCAGCCTGCTCGCCGCGGTGGCCTCGCCGGCTGCGGCAGTGCTCACCTCGGCCCTGCTGGTCGGCGTCTTCGGCACGTGGGTGGGCTTGCATCGAACGTCACCGTCGAAGGGGGGCCTCGCCTTCGAGGCCGACGACGCGGTCGCGGTGTGGCACAACCCGGTGATCGTCACCCTGATCCTGATCGCCATGACCATCGGGTCGTTCTTCGGTGGCTTGCAGACCGGGGTCACCGAGTTGGCCAACCACGCCGGACTTCCGGCATCGGCGGGCTTGGTGTACTCGGCGATGGCGCTCGGCTCGGCCGTCGCCGCGTTAGCCACGGCCGCGCTGCCTGCCCGGTTCACGGTGTTCAACCGGCTGGCCCTGTTCGCCGCCGCGATGGCGGTGCTCACGGTGCCGCTGATCTGGATCCAATCGCTGACCGGGGTGGCAGCGGCGTTGTTGCTGCTCGGCGCGGCGGTCGGCCCGACCCTGGTCACCATCTACACGGCGGCACAGGGTCAGGTCAGCGCCGCTCGAACGGGGACGACCATGACGTTGCTGTCCTCCGGCCTGGCTGTCGGCTATCTGATCGGGTCCAGCTCCGGCGGGCGGTTGGCTCAGCAGCACGGCGGCAGCGCGGCGTTCGTCGTGAGTATGGCCGCGGTGACGGTCGGCGCCGTCCTGGCCGCCGGCCTGCGTTTCGCTCGGCGTTCGACGGGCTGAATGGTGGCGCTGCCCGAAGGGGCACACTGAGCGATTCCTTACCCGGGTGGGAAGCGCCGCCGGGGCTATTTCGGGACAAGCATTGCCGCTCACTGGCGGCCGGTTTCCGCCCTGAGGAGAAGGTGGGCGCGGGATGGCCGATCGACAGGAATTCAAGTTCGTGGTGGACGGTCTGGAACTCGACGAGCGGCAGCAGGAGCAGATCGCGGTGGCCATTCAGCTCAGATGAACACCCGCCGGTGGGTAATTTCGTGGCCACCAACGGATACAACCATGGCCACCAATGGGCAGATCTCCTGGCTGGGCGTTGTCTCTGCGACGGCAAATGCAACGAGGCCGCTCATCCGCCCGACCAGAATGAAATCAACCGCTGGGCCTGCTTCCGCGACATAATATCGACGAGCTGCTGGCTGAAGGAGTCTAGTCGTAAGACGCTAAGTACCTGGCGACCTCCGCGATCCTCAGCCATCCACGTCGACGCTTCAAGACGATTCGCGTCCCGTTTGCGGATCCGCGTGCGGACGCCTCGATCGATCGGGCAGGAATGTTGCGATGAACCACTTCGGCGGTGCGACCAGGCGGGCCCGGTCGAGGGCTGATGCAATCAGCCCCGCCGCCGGTCCCACAGCCGGATCCGCACATGGTGATCCTCTCCGTGACCGGCCAGCCCTGGCCTGGCCCGAGATCGGATTCCCGCAGACATCGATCGAGTTGCCGCTGCCCGTTGCAGTGACCGTAGAGCGCGACTCACTCTCAATCTGGGACGCCGCCCTCTCGGAATCGCGGGAACCCTCGTGGGCGCGGTAAGTCGCCGCGGAACTCGATGCGATCCCGATCGCCGAGGAGAACGGCACGGTCATCGCCCAGCCGCAGACGCTCCACCGCTTCCCGGACGCAGCGTTGGTCCTGACTGCGGGTCAGGCCCGAGGTCCAGGAGTTCATCGCCGCGGATCTGGTTGTAAGCCCGTCGCCGAGCCCGTCCACGCCGGTCAGCAGCCCGTCGAGTAAGCACTGCGTGTGCCCGAGGTCGGCGAATCCGGTGGCTTCCATGAATAGAACACTAGTACGGACCACCGACAGTGACCTGCTGAGTGGCGTGCTGAGTTCGAACAGTGTCGGCAAACGGGTGAATTGGTGACCCGATCGGTGTAGGTTTCCATTGGGTACGAATGGTGGCGCTGCCGCACGCGTCGCACCGGAAACCGTCGTAGCAGGGGAGGGAACCCAGTGAGCACACCGACCAACGATCCGCAGCAACCCGTCCCGCAGGGCGATCCGTACGCCGCCCAGAACCCGCCGCCCGCTGGCGGGTATTACCCGGCGGGGCCGACGGCTGTCGGCTACCCGGCGCCAGGCCAGCCTGGTGCGTACCCGCCGCCAGGCCAGCCTGGTGCCTACCCGCCGCCAGGCGAACCTGCCGCGTTCGGCGCGTTCCCGCCGGCGCCGCCCGCGAAGAAACCAAGGCCTGCCTGGATTCGTCCCGTGCTCATCGTCGGGGTGGCCGCCGTCGTCGGCATCGGGATCTGGCTCTTTCAGCGCGACGATGTGCAGAACGCGAAGGTCGGCGACTGCATCAACATGCGCAGTTCGAGTGACTTCAAGATCGTCGATTGCGCTAGTTCCGACTCCCAGTACAAAGTGGTCTCCGTCCAGGACGGGTCGGCGTCGAGCACGTGCAGTGACGCCGACGTCGACAGCTCTATCGAGCAGACCGGCAAGAACCCGAAGAGCTTCTGCCTGCAGGTCGAACTCAAGGTTGGGGACTGCGTGACCGACGGCGGTCAATGGACCGAATGCGCGAACAGCCTGGGATCCTCCTACAAGGCAATCGAGATCCTGGCCAGCACCACGGATCCGGCGGGCTGCCCGTCCGAAACCGTGTACCAGCGCGCCTACACGCGCGACAACAAGGTTGTCTGCCTGGTCGACAACAAGTAGCGGATGACCGCGACAGCTGTTTAGTCGGCGTCCTTCGCGTACGGCAAGATGCCGGTGATCCGATGCAGCGCAAAGGTTCTGAGCTGATTGCTCATCCGGTCGTAGGCCGAAACCGTGCCGCCGGAGATGGCGACCGGTTCGATCAGCCGCCGGGTGGACGAACCCTCGGTGTTCACGTATTCGATCCACACCGGCACCCGGTCGGCAGCGGCCTCCCGGATGTGGGCCAGCGCATCGGTGGGGGTCTGGGCGTGGAATAACACTGCCGGCTCCGCCGATCGCATCCGTTCGACCAGCGCCGCCAATTGCTCGGCGCTGGGTGTCGGTGGCTCGCGCCAGCGCTGGTGGATCACCAGGCCGGGACGGATCCGGCGGGGTGCCGGCGCCAGGGTGATGATCGATCCGAACTCGTCCTCCGCCGCCGGTACCAGGCCGGCTCGACGCAACTCGGTCAGCAACTCCTCGGTTTCGGTCTGCGAGATCGCCACGGTCGGGGCGAGACGACGCAACAGGATTCCCGCGCCGGCGGCATGCGCGACGGCCTGGTCGATCAACACCGGATCATCGCACCGCACATACGACTGCGCGATCCCGGCTCGCAGCTGTCCGTGGCGTCGTCCCATGTCATCGATCAGATAGGTCAACGACTGGGGGATCGGGGTCACCGAGTGATCGTTGAACAGCCGGTGCAGTTCTCCCGAGGTCATCCCCATGTCCAGTGCCCTGCGCAGGCTGGCGGGGGTGACCCGATAGACCGTCGCGGATCCGGCGGACTCCACCTCGGCGGCCACCGCCAACTGCTCGGCGAGTTCGGGAATCAGCCGACCAGGCGCGACAACCGTGAGATCGGCCTGCACCAGCACGGTGCGTACCGGATCCGGCAGCGACGCGGCCAGCACCTGGGGAACGTCCTCGCGACCCTCCAGCAGGGCCCGTCCGGCACTTGTCAGCGAGTCGAACGCGACGACCCCGAGGGTGGTTGCCTGCTGCAGTACCTGGGTGATCAATCGCTCGCGGCGATCGGCTCCGCGCAGCGGCCAGCGCCAGCTGAAGACGGCCACCAGGTCCGCCACCGAACGGCCGTAGCCGGCGCCCAGTTCGGCCAGGGCCTGTAGCACCCAGCGTCGATCGCTCGGCCCGCGGAGCCACGTCAGCTCGGGCGACAACACGGTGAGCGCCTTGCCGGCGGCATCCGCTTGACCGGCCCGGGCGGGATCTCGACGCAGGTCGAGCCAGTGCCCGGCGATGGTGGCCCAGGCGGCCTCGTCACCGCGCGCGATCCATTCGTCGGCGTTCAGCGTCGCCGACCACACGCGGATCCCGCGCGGGCCTGACGGGTCGGTGGTCGCGATCAGATTCGCCGCCGCGAGCACCTCCATCCACAGACTCAAGGTGCCGTCGTCGACGTCCAGGTCGCGGGCCAGTTTGCGGGTCTCCCGGACACCGAGTCCACCGGACTTGAGTACCGGAATCGACGCGCCGGTGATGATGTCGAGCAGTCTGGCCAACTGGCGCAGCGTCTGCAACGCCTGCCCGGCGCCGGTTCCGTCGACGGTCTTGCGCCCGGGATGCGCCGGGGGCGGTACTTCCGGTTCCGGATGCACCGGACCCAACGGTTGGTTGCCGCGCAGCAACAGTCCGACCTCCCGGGGGAGCTCGACCAGCCCGGCATCCTTTCGGATCAGCAGGCCGTCGGCGACGAGTTGGCGCACTACCGGAGCGATCGGGCCGGTGGGGGCGAC
The DNA here is from genome assembly GCA_038245175.1 of Mycobacteriales bacterium. GTDB lineage: Bacteria > Actinomycetota > Actinomycetes > Mycobacteriales > Nakamurellaceae > Nakamurella. The sequence continues at coordinate 61,549 of JBBRSR010000001.1, forward strand.
GGCGCCGATCGGTGGGCCGGCGGACAGCACCTCCAGAATCGACCGGCCCCGCTCGGAGGCGTTGGAAAGACGAGTCGCCAGGGTTTCCGGATCCAGCCCGGTGGGCGCGCCGAGACCGGCGGGGTGCGGACCCAGGGCATCGACCACCGGATACGGGATCACCAGGGAGGTCTCACCGCGGACCAGTGCGAGTTCACGCAGCATGCTCAGCGCTGCCTCGACCTGGGTCGGCGTGACACTCACGCCGACGAAGGCGACCACCTCGTCCGCACTGACTTCTCTGCTGTTGGCCTGCAGCAGCACCAGCGCGGTGAGCACCTCGACGGTGAACCGATCCACCGATTCCAGCGCGCGCCAGATGGACGGCGCGGTGTTCAGTCGCCTGGACAGGGTCTGCAGGTCGGGCGGAGCGGGAACCGCCAGGTCGGGGCGGCGGCTCAGCAGAGCGACCAATTGATCGTCGTGCAGGCCGCGCAGCCAATCAAGGGTGGTAGCCATCCTTTCGACACTACTGGCGTGCAGTGGGGCGCCATGGACGCGGGCGACCTGGGTAGGCGACAATGGGAGTGTCATGCCCGCCAGGGCAAGTCGAGACCAAGACCGGCGGTCGCCGGTGAATCAAGGAGGACGACAGTGGCGGACAAGCGAGCAAAGGGTGTGGATCCGACCTGGCCGGAAGGCGATCATCCGGTAACGGAACTCAACTCGGACCGGCAGGGGGCACTGTCTCCGTTCGGTGACGTCACCTTCCCGCTGGACGCCAAAGACCTGCCCTACGTGCATCCGAAGACGGTCATCAACCGCTAGACCATGCGCCGACCCCGGGTAGCCGGCCTGCTGCTGGCCGCCGGGGCGGGGCGACGGTACGGATTGCCCAAGGCGCTGGCCGGCGACCCGGCCGCGCCCTGGGTGGTCAGCACTGTTTCGCGGATGCGCACCGCCGGGTGTGATCCGATCCTGGTGGTGATCGGGGCAGCGGCCGATGCGGTCTCGGCGCGACTGCCCGTGGACGTGATCGCGCTGGTCAACCCCGAGTGGGCGACCGGGATGGCATCGAGCTTGCGGGCCGGACTGATCGCCGCGGCCCGGTTGCAGCCCGAACCCGTCGCGTTGTTGGTGATGCTGGTGGATCTACCCGGCGTCACCGCCGCCGCAATGGCCACGGTAGTGAACCTGGTGGACGACAACCTCGTCGGCGACAACCTGGCCGGTGACAACCCTTTCAGCGCGGGTGTGCTCGCCCAGGCCGACTACGACGGCAGTCCCGGACACCCGGTGTTACTGGGCCGGGATCATTGGGCTCCGTTGGCCGGCACGTTGTCCGGCGACGCCGGCGGCCGGGAATACCTGTCGGCGCACGGTGCGGCGCGGGTGCCGTTGGCCCGGGTGGCGGACGGCACGGACGTCGATCGGCGAGCCTGATCCGATCGGTGAGCGCGGTCAGCTCGGATGGGACGACACCAAGGTGGCGAAGGCGATGATGTTGCTCTCATAGCTGCCGGAATTGGGATTGAACTCCCCACCGCAGGTGATCAGCCGCAGTCCGGCATGGTCCAGATTGCCGTAGACCTTGGCGGTCGGAAACTGGTCCTTGGGATAGGACTTGACGCCGTCGACCTGGAATACGGCGACCGTCCCGTCCGCCCTCGTCACCTCGACGGGGTCGCCCGGCTTGAGCATTCCGAGGTTGTAGAACACACCGGGCCCGTATTGCTTGGAGTCGATGTGCCCGAGGATGATCGAGGGTCCCAGCTGTCCAGGAGTAGGCGATTGCTCATACCAGCCGGGCTTGGAGTCCGGGTCGGACAATGACGGAACCGCGACCGTGCCATCGGGGTTCAGCCCGAGTTGCACCAGGGTGGCCGCCACCTGGATGGCCGGAATGGACAGCGAGACCGGAACCGAATTCGGCAGTGCCAAGGGCGCAGGCGCCGTGGTCGCTGTGGCGTAGGGGACGCTGATCGGCGGCGTTTCCCTGGACGACATGGCCGAATCGGCCGCAGATGCTGGGACGGCAGCCGACGACGCTGTCGACGATTCGCCGGTTGCCGAACCGGTGGCGATGGCGCTGCTGGTTGCGGAAGGAGCCGAACCGGCGGCGCTCGCGGGAGGTTGCGGTGGGCCGTCCGACGAACTGAAGAACGCGACACCGATCAGCACGATCCCGACGATGCCGAGCCCGACCGCGGCCGGCACCGCTGGTCGTCGGCGCCAGCTGGGTTGTTTCGTCATGTCCATCGCTGATCCCGTCGAGTTGGCTTGGCCAGGTGGCCCCGGGTGTGGGCTTGGTGCGGCCTGGCAAACCCGAGTAATCCAGCCCCCATCGGGGAGCCCGATCTCCACCGTATTCGAAATATCGTCGGTCGGTTTGGAGCGGCGAATTATTGCGCCCCACAAGCATTCGCTTGCCGGGAGGTTTCACCCGTAAAGGTGAACCTCAAAAATCCCCATGAGATGACCCACCGAATGCGCCCGAAGCACCGAATCCCTCCTGTTCCACTTGGATGGCCGATGGCGGCGTCCCTTCTGGTGAGTTCCTCGGGTACGTCCAGCTAGCGAAGGGACAATGATGGGTGAGCAACCAATCTTCGGAGGGAAGCCGGTGCTGCAGTTCAGCAGCACGCACGACCGTCGATCTTTCTTGAAGTGGGCAGGAATCGTCGGTGTCGGCTCCGGGTTTGTGGCCGGCGGCCTACTTTCGCTGCCAACGATGGCGCAGGCGCAGGAAATCAAGGCCGAGGCTCGGGACGACGGTGATCTGGGCATTCTGAATTACGCACTGACCCTGGAGTACCTGGAGTCGGACTTCTATGCGACAGGTTTGCAGAAGGGTTTTCTCAAGGATCGCGAACTCGAATTGATCACGCCGATCGGCGACCATGAAAAGCAGCATGTCACTGTTGTCACCTCGACGATCACCACGCTGGGCGGAACACCAGTGGCGAAACCGAAGATCACCTACCCCGCCGGGACATTCGACAGCCGGGATAGTTTCCTGAAGACCGCTTCGATGTTCGAGGAATTGGGAGTGACGGCATACCACGGCCAGGTCCCGCTCATCAAGAGTGTAGACATCCTGGGTGCCGCAGCCTCCATCGCCGGGGTCGAGTCGCGGCACGCCGCAATACTCGCCGGCATGATCGGCGGGAATCCGTTCCCGAACTCGATCGAAAAGAATGCGTCCATGGCCGATATTCTGGCCGCTGTCAAGCCGCTGATCAGCTAGCTGAAGGAGAATAACCATGAGTCGACGCGATTTTGTGAGGGGCGAACTGAATGACATCTCGCCAGCCCAGGCCCTGTCAGCGCTGAACAGCCGATGGGCGCTCGCCGCGCCCGGAGACTTCGCCACTGACATCGACGTCTTGAACTATGCACTGACCCTGGAGTACCTGGAAGCGGCGTTCTATATCCAGGGCAACCAGGCCGGACTGCTCAGCGGCACCGAGCAGGCCTACCTGGCAAAGATCCAGGCGGACGAAGAGTTTCACGTCACCGCCATCACCCAGACAATCCAGCAGCTGGGCGGCACTCCGGTCGAGAAGCCCGGCGTGATGTTCGGGGATGCCTTCGATACCCGGCTGAAGTACCTCACCACCAGCGTCACCTTCGAGAACGTCGGCGTGGGCGCGTATCTGGGTGCGGCGGGCTTCATCAAGGACAAGACGATCCTGCAGGCTGCGGCCGGCATCTTCGGTGTGGAGGCCCGGCACGCGGCCATCGTCGGGAACCTGCTCGGACTCCCCGCCGAGGGCGGCGTCTACAAGGGAGCCTTCGAAACTCCGATGGCCAAGGCCGACGTACTCGCGGCCGCCAGCCCGTTCCTGGCGAGCCAGATGGGCGCTGTTCCCGCCGGCGCAGCCGATACCGGCGGCGGTAGCGCTGCGGCGAAGGACGAGTCCGGTCTGTACGCGCTGGGCGGCGCAGCCCTGCTGGGCGCGGCCGGCGCGGCTGTGTACGCCGCACGCCGGAACGGCCGCGCGGAGGATGAAGTAGCCCAGTAGTCGACAGCGCACTGGGCCGGCAGTCAATGGGGCCTGCAGTCAACCGTTAATGCGGGCGGACGCGGAAGCGTTCGCCCGCATACCGCCCGATTTCGCTCGGGGGCCGATCTCTTTTGAAGGCCGATATCACTTGCGGTGTTACCTGGCTATCGGCGATGATGCTATTGTTTCACCCGTGGGTGACCATTCGTAGTCGGAGGCTCGCGAGGCCGTCTCTGACTCGACATTTCACGGTACTCAACGGAACGCCGAGTATTTCACTCACCTCCGGAAAGCTGCGGTGCGTGTAATAGACCAGGTGGATCGCCTGGCGCTGCAGTGTGGTCAGCCCGCGGAGTTCCGTACGAATCTGTTCGCGTTCGATGTTCTGAATTGCCGTAGCCAGGACCGGATCAAAATCGCCCCGATCGCGATTCCTCGTTGTGTAGTCACTGTCCCGATTGCGGGCGGCTTGGGCGTGCCGGACGCGATCGACAGCGTGGGAATGGGTCAGCATGGCTATCCAGCCGGTTACGGTTCCGCGCTTCGGATCGTATGTCGACGCTTTTCGCCAAATAGCCAGGAAAACTTCCTGCCTGATTTCTTCAGTCTGCGCGGTGTCGCGCAGAGTGGACCAAGCAATGCTGTAGACCCGCCCGGCCATCCGGTTGTACAGCTCGACGAAGGCGACCCGATCGCCCGAGGCCACCGCAGCCATTAGTTGACCGCCCGATGCAGCGTCGCTCGGCGGGATGATGACAATGTGGGCCAATGATCTCGCGGATTGAACTAGCAATGTCGAGTGACCTCCCCGTCGAGGATGGCCATCGGTGTCAGACCAGATCCACTTACCCCAGCTCTCCACCCGTTCCTCGTGGACTGCTGGCATGGCGCCCACTATTCGCTCGCCAAGGCTCGCTTATCCGCTCATTATTTCCTGGATGTCGTCAATCGACAACAGGATCCGCGAAATTTCACCGATTCGGGGCCAGTTTCCGTTGAGCGGCTCGTTGGGTTTGTCGATGGCGAATGTCGTTAACCCTCGGTGACCGTTTGCGATCTCCAACGAGGACCCGGAAATGGATTCATGATCTGCTGGAATGGAGCGACATTCGCTGCTGGGCTCAGCGCGGTCGCGGGGCGGCCACCGACTGGCGGCGGTTGATCTCGCACGGCAGGGCGAGGTGCTCGATGGGCTGGGTACGGTCCAGGCCGATCAGGTGCATCAACGTGTACACGGCCCAGCGGCCCATCTGCTGGTGCGGCAGTTGCACGGTGGTCAACGTGGGGCTCAGCCCCTGTGCGATCAGGTCGACATCGGCAAAGGCCACAACGGAGAGCTCGGCGGGAATTGTCACGTGTAGCGTGTTGGCCGCCTGATAGGCACCGATCGCCATCCGGTCGTTGAAGCAGAGCAGCGCCGTGGGCGGGTCGGGGCGCTGGAGTATTTTCATCGCCGCGCGGTAGCCACCGGCTCCTCCTGGTTCATCAGCCACCGTGAGCGCCGGTTCGTAGTAGCCGGAATCGGACATCGCCCAGCGATATCCGGTCAACCGGTGGGTCGCGGCGAGGTCGTCGGAACGGCCGTGCAGATAGCCGATACGGCGGTGGCCGTGGTTCATCAACTCGGTGACGGCAACCCCTGCGCCGCCCGCCTGGTCGGCCACTACGGTCCGGGCGCAGGCTCGTTTCTCCACGCAGTTGACCAGTACGTGTGGTACCCGCTGCAGTGCCGAAGGGGGCACGATAATCCTCGGGTGCTCGGCGGCATAGACGATACCGGCCACCCGACGGTCGACCAAAGCTCGAATGTCCCAGTCCGCCAGGTCGGGATCACCACTGGTGTTGGCCAGCATGAGCACCGACTCGTATTCGGCGGCTGCCCGCCTGGCCCCGTCGATCAGCAGGCCGGCGAAGGTCGCCGCGAGCACAGTCTCGCCGATCAGCCCGATGCAGCTGGGTATGGGGCGTTCTGACCTGCCGTTTCGGGCTCGGCGTGCGCCGTTGACCCGCGAGGCAGGTGAGCCGACCGACTGCCGTCCGGTCGCGCACCTTGCCGCTGTTGCGTCCTCAGCAGTCATCGCAGCGGGGTCGTCTGAGCGGGTTTCCGGCTCGGTTTCTGAGTCGGGGTCTGCGGAGAGCCAGGCATCTGCGGCATCGCCTCCTTAGCTGCCCAAAGGATTTGGCATGAATGCCGTAGGGATCCTCCACCACGCCCGGTGCGGTTGTCAAGGGAATCCGGAAGCTGCAATCGAGCCGAGATGTATCCATGGTGGGGGGCCATCTCGGCGGAGCAGGGAGCGTACACGCGGCCTCGCTCGACCATCTGGGTGATTCTGACCCGTCGTCTTGACAAGGAATGTGACCTGTCGCACGATGGTGACGTTCGTTGGCCAAACGGTTGGGCAGGTGTCAAGGTGCAGGCGAAGACCACAATCCGCGACGTCGCGGAGCGGGCCGGAGTCTCGGTCACCACCGTCTCGCATGTGCTGAACGACGTTCCCGGCAAGCGGGTCAGCACGACGACTCGGGAGCGGATTCATCAGGCCGCGCAAGATCTGCTGTACCGGCCCAATCGGCTGGCGCAGGGCCTGCGGATGCAGCGCACCCACACCATCGGCTTTCTGTCCGACAACATCGCCACCACGCCGTATGCCGGCCGGATCATCCTGGGCGCGCAGGACGCGGCGGCCGAAGTCGGATCCTTGCTGGTCTTGTTGTCCTCCGGTGGCGACGCCGAATTGGAAGACCGCGAACTCGAGGCACTGGTGGATCGACAGGTGGACGGCGTGATCTACGCGGCGATGTTCCATCACATGGTGCAGCCGCCGCCTCGGCTCGCCCTCTACAACGCGGTGCTGCTCGATGCCCGCACCGAAGCAGGTGAGTTCAGCTCAGTGGTGCCGGATGAGGTAGGAGGTGCACGGTCGGCAGTCGAGGAGTTACTCGCGCACGGTCATCGGCGGATCGGCTTCGTCAACAACTACGAGGACTACCCGGCACCGAAGGGTCGACTGATCGGCTACCGGCAGGCGCTCGAGGTGTACGGGGTGCCGTTCGACCCGTCGTTGGTGCGGACCACCACGCCGAACGTCGCGGAGGGAGCGTATGAGGTCACCCTGTCGATGCTCGGCGACGAAGATCGCCCGACCGCGATCTTCTGTTTCAACGATCGAATGGCCATGGGCGCCTACCAGGCGGCCAACCAGCTTGGTCTGGCGATTCCCGGCGACGTTTCCATCGTCGGATTCGACGACCAGGAGCTCATCGCGCCCAACCTGCGACCCGGGTTGACCACGATGCGGCTACCGCATTACGAAATGGGCCAATGGGCCGTCAAGACCCTGTTGGACCAGATCAATTCGACGGGCAGCAATCAGGTAGTCCATGCCCTGCTGCCCTGTCCGCTGGTGCGCCGAGCATCAGTGAGCTCGCCGCCACGACGCTGATTTCACGAGTCCCCATCGGGGCGGCGAGCACGTAATCACCCACTGAGAGCGCCCGTTGGAGCGGGCAATCTCAGGTCCGGCATACCGGACCTCTCACAACACGGAGGAACCTGTGGTCAACCGCACCATCAAACGCCTCGTAGCCGCGAGTTTAGCGGCTGCGCTGGCCGTCACACTGGCAAGCTGCGGCAAGGGCAGCAGCAGCGCGAGCAGTGGCGACTCGAACACGCTCAAGCTGTGGACACACAACGCGGGCAACGCCACCGAGCTGGCCTCGATCCAGGCGATCGTCGACGACTACAACAAGAGCCAGACCAAGTACAAGGTCGAGCTCCAGGCGTTCCCGCAGGATTCGTACAACCAATCGGTGACCGCGGCCGCGGCGTCGAAGAACCTGCCCTGCATCCTGGATGTCGACGCGCCCAACGTGCCGAACTGGGCATGGGCCAACTATCTGGCACCGCTGACGGGGATGGATGACATCCTGTCCAAATATCTGCCGTCAACTGTCGGAAAATACAAGGACAAGGCGTACTCATTCGGCTTCTACGACGTCTCGCTGGCGCTGATCAGCCGGAAGTCGATCCTGGACGCGAACAAGGTCCGCATTCCGACGATCGACAAGCCGTGGACCGCTGACGAATTCACGGCGGCGCTGAAGTCCATCAAGACCGGCGGCCAGTTCAAGTACGCGTTGGATCTGGGCACCAGTGCCACCGGCGAATGGTGGCCGTACGCCTACTCGCCAATCCTGCAGAGCTTCGGCGGCGATTTGATCAACCGCACCGACTTCAAGTCCGCCGATGGCGTGCTCAACGGCGACGCGGGGATCAAGTGGGCAACGTGGTTCCGCTCGATGACCACCGACGGCTATATGCCGCTCACCTCCGGAAAGGATCCTGCCGCTGACTTCGCGAACGGTGTCAGTGCGATTCTCTGGTCCGGTCAGTGGTCGGCTTCCAACCTGCGGACGAAGTTCGGCGACGATGTGCTATTCCTGCCGCCGGTCGATTTCGGCAACGGCCCGAAGGTCGGTGGCGGTTCCTGGCAGTGGGCAGTGAGCTCCGGATGCGGCAACCAGGCCGGCGCGATGGACTACATGAAGTTCTCCGCGCAGGACAAGTACGTCGCCGCGGTCGCGACCGCGACATTCAATATTCCGGCCACCGACGCCGCGGCGGGAACGGTCAAGGGCTACGAGAAGGGCGGCCTGTACGACGTCTTCCGCCAGTTCTCGGCGAAGTTCGCGACGATTCGGCCGCCGACACCCGGCTACCCGTTCATCGCGACCGAGTTCACCAAGACCGCGCAGGACATCCTGAACGGCGCCGATCCGAAGCAGGCGCTGGACCAGGCGACCGCGAACATCGACGCCAACCAGAAGTCGAACAACTTCTTCGCCTGACCCACTCCGAACCGACCGTGCCTGGCTCGTAGGGGCCTACGAGCCAGGCAGGTCCCTAGGGTCACTCAAAGGAGACCCTCATGAGTCAATCCGTCACCACTCGACCTACGGTCAAACCGGATCTGAGTACCAGGAAGGGCCGCCGCGCCGTGCAACCGGCACGGTCGCAGACCACCGTCGGCGCCTGGATGGTCGCACCTGCGGCGGTGCTGCTGGTCACCTTCGTCATCATCCCGATCGCATTGACCTTCGCCCTGGCGTTCACCAACTCGAAACTGGTTTCACCGGAACCGATCTCGTTCATCGGCTTCGATAACTTCACCCGACTGTTCCAGGACAGCACGTTCTGGAAGTCGCTGCGCAATACCGTCGTTTTCGCCCTCTTCGTGGTTCCGCTGCAAGCCGGCATCGCCCTCGGGTTGGCGGTGTTGATCAACGTCAAGGTTCGCGGGGTGAACTTCTTCCGCACGGTGTACTTCCTGCCGGTGGTGACCTCGATGGTCGTGGTCGCGATGCTGTGGACGTTCATGTATCAGCCGACCGGGTTGATCAACAGCCTGCTGGCCAAGATCGGCATCGACGGGCCGAACTGGCTCGGCAATACGCACACCGCGCTGGCCGCGATCATCTTCATGTCGATCTGGCAGAACGTCGGATTCCACATGGTGATCTGGCTGTCCGGGCTGCAGACGATCTCGCCGTCCCTGTACGAGGCGTCCTCGCTCGACGGCGCGACTGCGTGGCAACAGTTCCGGTTCGTGACCTGGCCCGGACTGAAGCAGACCAGGACCTTCATCCTGATCACTATCACCATTTCCGCGCTGGCGCTGTTCACCCAGGTCAACATCATGACCCAGGGCGGGCCGCTCGACTCCACGACGACGGTCGTCCTACAGGCGGTCCGAACCGGGTTCGCCCAACAGCAGACCGGCTATGCCTCGGCGATCTCGTTGGTCTTCTTCGTTCTCGTGCTGGCCGTGTCCCTGGTCCAGCGCTACCTGACTCGGGACAAGGACGCACGATGAGTACTGAAACTTCGAACGACCACCTGGCGCACGTCGCCGAAACCACCCCGCACGACGTCGGGCACCTGCCGGGCGAAAAGTCCGGCAGTACGAAGTTCATCCTCGGGTACGTCGGACGGATCCTGCTCTGCTTCGTGTTCGGCCTCCCGCTGGTGTTCATGATCATCTCCGGTTTCAAACCGGACAACCAGATATTCGCCGATCTGACGTCGATCAGGGCGTTCCTGCCGGTCGGGGATCTGAGCATGGACAACTACTCCGCGGTGTTCGATCGGGTCCCGTTCGGCACCTTCATCATGAACTCGGTGATCATCTCGGTCGTCACCGTGGCGCTCGGGTTGGTGGTGAACTCGCTGGCGGCATTCGCGCTGGCCCGGTTGAACTTCCGTGGCAAGAAGATCCTGCTGACAGTCATCATCGCCACGCTGATCGTGCCGTTCGAGACCCTGGCGCTGCCGCTGCTGTGGTGGGTGAACAAGTTGCCATGGCTGGATGCGAACGGATTCTCGTTCGGCTGGCTGGACACCTATCAGGTGCAGATCCTGCCATTCGTGGCGAACGCCTTCTCGATCTACCTGTTCTACCAATTCTTCGATTCCATTCCGAAGGAATTGGACGAAGCCGCCACCGTCGACGGCGCCGGCTGGTTCCTCATCTACCGCAAGATCGTGATGCCGCTGTCCGGCCCAGCGATCGCCACGGTGGCGATTCTGACCTTCCTGCCCGCGTGGAACTCGTACCTGTGGCCGCTGATGGTGGTGCAGTCCGAGGAACTCCGGCCGGCGATGGTCGGCATCGACTACTTCAAACAACTGAATGTTTCGTGGGGTCAGCTGATGGCGTACGCGTCGATGATCACCATCCCGGTGCTGGCATTGTTCATCGCCTTCCAGCGCGCATTCATCAACTCCATCGCATCCTCCGGCGTGAAGGGCTGAAAAGGCATGTTTCGTCTTCCCGAAGCCTGGGTCTGGGACTTCTGGCTCGCCGATGACGGACAGGACTATCACCTGTTCTTCCTCTACGCCTCCCGTGCCCTGAAGGATCCGGAGGCCCGGCACTACCGGGCCTCGATCGGGCACGCAGTGTCCAGTGACCTCGTCGATTGGGAGCGGGTCACTGACGCCCTGGTGCGCAGTGACCCGCCCGCCTTCGACGATCTGGCGACGTGGACCGGATCCGTCATTCGGCATCCCGACGGAACCTGGTTCCTGTTCTACACCGGGGCCACCGCGGCGCCGAATGGGCAGAACATCCAGCGCATCGGATATGCCACCTCGACCGACCTGACCCACTGGGACAAGGCGCTGGACAATCCGGTTCTGGAGGCAGACTCCCGCTGGTATGAGAAGCTCGATGCCGGCCTGTGGCAGGACGAGGCATTTCGGGATCCGTTCGTATTCGCCGATCAGGACGGGGACGGCTGGCACATGCTGATCACCGCAAGGGCCAACCACGGGCAGGCCGATGACCGCGGAGTCATCGGCCATGCCTGGTCGCCGGATCTGCGCCGCTGGGAACTGCGGCCGCCGCTGTCCGAACCGGGCCAGGGGTTCGGGCAGCTCGAGGTCGCCCAGGTCGAAACCATCGGTGGGAAGGCGGTTCTCGTCTTCTCCAGCGCGACCGGCGGGGTCGCGGCCAGCAGGCATAGCGCCGGCGGGATCTGGTCGGCGAAGGCCGAGTCGCTGCTCGGACCGTACGACATCGGCAACGCCGAACTCGTCACGGACACCTCGTTCTACGTCGGAAAACTGATCCAGCGACGCGACGACGGACGGTGGATGTTCCTGGCCTTCCACCACGAGACTGACGACGCCCAATTCATCGGTGAGATTTCCGATCCCCGCCCAGTTCAGTGGAACGGCCAGACCCTCGTCCTCGCCGGTGAGACCCACAGGATCAGCCGATGATGACGCCCAGACCGACACTGCACTTCACCGCGCCGCAGGGCTGGCTCAACGACCCGCACGGGATCTGCTGGGTCGACGGCGAATATCACCTGTTCTACCAACACATCCCGACCAAGAAACACTGGTCGCCGGAGATCCAGTGGGGGCACTCGGTGGCCCCGAACCTCGTCCAATGGCGGCATCGTCCGGTTGCGCTGACCCCACACGAGGGTGAGAAGGGCTGCTGGAGCGGCACAACGGTGATCGAGGATGGCCGGCCGACGATCTTCTACACCAGCGTGACGGCCGAAGACCTCGGCCGTGGGCGGATCGCGCTGGCCTTCCCCGACGCCGAACTCGAACACTGGCGCTCGTCAATGGATGGCATCGTGATTGACGGCCCGCCGGCCGAACTGGGCGCGTACGCGTTCCGCGACCCGTGCATCTTCGCGACCCAGGATGGCTGGACCATGGTGGTCGGCGTCGGGGTGGCGGGTGGTACCGGACTGGCGGTTCAGTTCAAGTCCGCAGATGCCCGCTCCTGGACCTATGACGGCGTCATCTGCTCGCGCCCGGGAAGTGAAACGGAGAGGGTCTGGACCGGCGGGCTCTGGGAGTGCCCGCAACTGTTCCAGGTCGGCGACGACTGGGCGCTGGTCGTGTCTGTTTGGGAAAACGACGTCCTCTACTACGTGGCCGGCGCGATCGGCAGCTACGACGGGCACACCTTCGTCCCCGAACGGTGGTCGCGGCTCACCCACGACGAGACCGCCTACGCAATGACGTCATTCACCGACAATGCTGGCCGGCCGTGTGTGATGTTCTGGCTACGCGAGGAGACCGATTTCGACGAGTCAACGCGGTCCTGGGCGGGTGCGTTGTCGCTGCCGATGCTCGCCGAGGTCGGTGCCGATCGGGCCTTGCAGCTGCGGCCACATCCGGACGTCGACGCCCTGCGAGTGACACCGGCGGTCATCGACGGCTCGCTGACCGAGGATTTCCGCCTGCCGTCCGGAGCCGATGCGCTGGATGTCGAGTTGTCTGTTGCCGCAGGTCAGCGGTGGGAGCTGAGCCTGACCGACACTATGGGTCAGTTGCTCAGCATCACCGTCGCCGGGGATGCCACCTCCGTCGTCCTGGCTCGGCGGGGCAGGCCGGACGCACAGGTGCCGGTGACCGCGGCGGTCATCCGGATCATCCTCGACGCCGGGCTTGTCGAGCTGTTCGCCGGTGACGGCTCGGCCGCCTTCCGGCTGCCGACGGCCGGCGACACAGCGCTGACCGTCGCCGGGTCGCCGGCGGGTCAGCTCACGGTGCACCGGTTGGCCGCCGCGGTGTAGTCAGCGGCCCCGTGGTCAGCGCCGGTCGTGCTCGTCGCCGGTCTACGATCAGCAAGAGCGTGACGCCGTCTAAGGAGACCTGACCACATGGCTGTGCCCGGACCCGGTTACTCGATCACCATGCGGATCGCCGCGCCGCCATCGGCCTCCGCCGCGGGTGATCTGACCTCCCAGGTGGGCCGGGCGGGTGGCGTGATCACCGCGTTCGACGTGGTGGAATCGACCGCCACGCTGATGGTCGTCGACCTCTCCTGCAACGCGCTGTCGGCCGATCACGCGGATGAGATCACCGTCGCGGTCAACGCTATGGACGGGGTCGAGGTCCGAAAGGTCTCCGACCGGACGTTTCTGGTGCATCTGGGCGGGAAGATCGAGGTGACGTCGAAGGTGCCGCTGCGGAACCGGGATGATCTGTCGCGCGCGTACACCCCGGGGGTGGCCCGGGTGTGTATGGCGATCGCGGCGAACCCCGAGGATGCCCGCCGATTGACGATCAAGCGGAACACCGTGGCCGTGGTCACCGACGGCACCGCAGTGCTGGGGCTGGGCAACATCGGGCCGGCCGCGGCGCTGCCGGTGATGGAGGGCAAGGCCGCGCTGTTCAAACGGTTCGCCGGGGTGGACGCGTGGCCGGTGTGTCTGGACACCACCGATGTCGACGAGATCGTCCGCACGGTTCAGTTGATCGCTCCGGTCTACGGCGGGATCAATCTGGAGGACATCGCCGCGCCGCGGTGTTTCGAGATCGAGGCACGGTTGCGCGCATTGCTGGACATTCCGGTGTTCCACGATGATCAGCACGGCACCGCGATCTGTGTGGTCGCGGCGCTGCGGAATGCGCTCCGGGTGGTCGAGAAGGACATCAGCGACTGCAAGATCGTGATTTCCGGGGTCGGCGCCGCAGGCAACGCGATCATCCGGTTGCTGCTGTTGCAGCACCCGAAGGACATCGTCGCGGTGGACATCGAGGGCGTGGTCTACCGGGGCCGGGAGGGGATGGACCCCAACCTGGCCGATGTCGCGGCGAAGACGAACAGCGCGAACCAGTGGGGGACCCTGCGACAGGCACTCGTCGGTGCGGACGTTTTCATCGGGGTGTCGGCGCCGAATCTGTTGGTCGGCGATGACATCAAGACGATGAAGGACCGTGCGGTGGTGTTCGCCTTGGCCAACCCGGATCCGGAGATCGATCCGCTGGACGCCCAGCGATACGCGGCCGTGGTGGCCACCGGGCGATCCGATTTTCCGAATCAGATCAACAATGTGCTGGCCTTCCCCGGGGTGTTCCGCGGGCTGCTCGACGCCGGGGTGCACAAGATCACCGATGAGATGCTGCTGGCCGCCGCCAACGCCATCGCCAACGTCGTGCATCCGAGCCAGCTCAATGCGTCCTTCATCGTGCCGAGTGTCTTCGACGCATCGGTGGCTCCAGCGGTCGCTGCCGCCATCGTCGCGGCGGTCGCGCAGGCCCGGGTCACCGTGAACCCAGCGACCAACACCGTCACCGGCACACCCGGCCGGGAGGTGACCGGGCAACCGGTCGCGGTGTTGTGACCGAACCCGCCGCGCTGACCCATGTCGACGCCACCGGGTCCGCCCGGATGGTCGACGTCAGCGGCAAGGTGGTCACGGCGCGGGTCGCCACCGCCTCCGGCCGGGTGCTGACCACCGAGGCGGTCGCCGGTCTGCTGCTCGGCGACGGGGTGCCCAAGGGCGACGCCCTCGGCGTCGCGCGGATCGCCGGGCTGATGGCCGCCAAGCGGACGTCCGAACTGATCCCGCTGTGCCATCCGATCGCGATATCCGGTGTGGTCATCGACCTTTCGGTGACGTCCGAAGCCGACCGTGGCGCCGTACTGATCACCGCCACCGTCAGGACGGCCGACCGCACCGGGGTGGAGATGGAGGCGCTCACCGCGGTTGCCGTGGCCGGACTGGCCCTGCACGACATGATCAAGGCCGTGGACCCGGCCGCCGTCCTGACCGATGTCCGACTGGATCGCAAAGAGGGCGGCAAGCACGGCGTGTGGACAAGACCGCAGGGCCGATGACCAGACGCGCCGTCATCATCATCTCCTCGACCAGGGCCGCGGCCGGGGTATATCAGGACACCACCGGACCGTTGATCGCGGCCTGGCTGGCCGATGCCCGGTTCGAGCCGGCCGAGCCGGTGGTGGTCGCCGACGGCGAGCCGTTTCGCCGTGCGTTGACCGTGGCGCTGGCGTCGGCCCCGGAACTGGTGATCACCTCGGGTGGCACCGGCATCTCGCCGACCGATGTGACCGCCACGATCACCGCCGCCGCGCTGGCCTATCAGATCCCCGGCATCGCCGAGGAGATCCGCCGGCTGGGCGCCGCGAAGGTGCCGACCGCGATCCTGTCGCGCGGGGTGGCCGGGGTTTCGGGCCGCACCCTGGTGGTGAACCTGCCTGGCTCACGCGGCGGGGTGAAAGACGGGCTTGCCGTACTGGGCGGCATCCTGGACCACGCGCTGGATCAGCTCGCCGGTGGCGATCACCCGCAAAGCCTGTCGTGATGATCTGCACCCTCGTGATCGAGGTGGGGTAGTGGGCGAAGTCCGATTGGCCGGCGTCACCAACGACGTGTTGGACCTGGCAGCACATGTCCGGGCCGTCGGCGATCCGGCGGCGGGCGCGACGGTCGCGTTCTCGGGAACCGTCCGTGACCACGACGGCGGCCGCACGGTGACCGATCTGGAGTACCACGCGCACCCCAGCGCTCACGACGTGGTGGCGCGGGTGGCGGCGGAGTTCGCCGCCCGCGATGGCGTGCTGGCGGTGGCGGTCACCCATCGCGTCGGGCTGCTCCGGATCGGCGAGGTCGCCATCGTCGCGGCGGTGTCCAGTGCCCACCGCCAGCTGGCCTTCCAGACCTGCTCGGAGTTGATCGACGAGGTGAAGCAGCAACTGCCGGTATGGAAACGCCAGGTCTTCGTCGACGGCGCCGACGAGTGGGTGGGCAGCGCCTGAGCGCTTCGCAACCACTGGACCGCACAATGGCCGCAACCCCGATAGAGCTGCGGCCGTTTGCCATGCGGTGCGGCTACAGCTTCGGCCCAGGGACCGTGATCGGCAGCTTTTCGCCCGAGTTCTGAACTGATAGTGCCAGGAAGTAGACGAAGGCCAGGCCCAGAATCAACGAGGCCCAGATTCCGAACCCGGCCCCCGGAGCCAGCGAGGCATAAAGTGCCTCACAGGTAGCCTGGAAGGCGGCAGCCTCGCCACTGCACAGATCACCGACTCCGGTCTTGGACAGGATCTCGATCAGCGCGATGATGGTGATGATCACAGCCAGCACCGCCCCGCCCAACAGGTACAGCCCCTTGATCTCCTTCACCAGATTGCCGGTCAAGAGTTGGACCGCCCGGATGATCGTAATCACCAGGAACAGCAAGGGCGCCAAGAACCAGTACTCGTGCCATGCGCCGGCGCTGCCGACCCCTGACGTCACCCAACCGAAGAAACTGAAGATCAACAGCAGGACGCCGAGACCGACCACGATCCAATCGCCGTTGCCGACCTTGGACAGATCGACAGTGAGCCCTGCGGCGCCGCCACCCTGGGCCGGAAATCCCGGCTGCGGAAAGCCCTGAGCCTGCGGCGGGTAGGCACCGGGTGGGGGGGGTGGCGGGAAGTTCTGGGCCGGCGGCGGGTAGCTGCCGGCGGGCGGTGGTGGCGGGAAGTTCTGGGCCGGCGGCGGGTAGCTGCCGGCGGGCGGTGGTGGCGGGAAGTTCTGGGGTGGCGACGGGTAGTTACCGGCGGGTGGCGGTGGCGGGTAGTTACCGGCGGGTGGCGGTGGCGGGTAGTTACCGGCGGGCGGCGGCGGCGGGAAGTTCTGGTCCGGCGGTGGCGGGAACGCGGCGGGGGGCGGCGGAAAGATGGATGGGGATGCGGGCGGAACGAACGGCCCTGCAGACGGATCCGGCGCGGAACCCGCCGCCGGCGACCCGGGGTCAGACGGTGGCTGTGTCACTGGGTACCTCCTGATTGAGCGGGATGATTCAGGCAAAGGAACGTTCGATTCATCTGCTTACCCGGCAGATTAGCCCGCCGGCATGATCATCGGTCGCAACTGGGCGTCAGACACCCATGACAATCCTGTGCGGTCGGTAACAAGCGTCCAAGGCCGCATGGACCTCAGGCCGCACTGGATAAGGGCCACAATAGCCAGAAGGCCGCGAACAGGCGGTAGGCGACCGATAAATAGAGTGCTGCCACGTCCCGGCTGATACATCCGGCGGAATTTTCCCGGTTCAGCCGCCGGCGAACGGCGGCAGTACGTCGAGTGCCTGTCCCTCGTGCATGGGTGTATCGAATTCATGGACCGCGATTTCATCCAGCAGGTAGCTGCACCGAGTGAATACCGTGACCAGTTCGGGGCCATGAAGCAGGCCGGCCGCACGGATCACCCCGCTGACCGTGGCGGGCGCGCCGACCACCAACACTTCCTGTTCAACACCGGCGGCCGCGCCGGCCGCGGCGAAATACCGGATCAGCACGCGGGTGCCATTGCGCAGGGCGGTCACCTCAGCCGCCGATCGCCGACATCGGCCGGTCGGGTTGCAGGAATGAGGGGTCGTTGATGCCGTGACCTGGCTTCTTCACCCACATCGCGCCCCGCCAGACACCGGCGATCTCGTTGTCGTCTGCGCCGCCGCGGAGCAGCGCGCGCAGGTCGGTCTCGCTGTTGGCGAACAGGCAATTGCGGATCTGGCCGTCGGCGGTCAACCTTGTCCGATCGCAATCGCCGCAGAACGGTCGGGTCACCGAGGCGATGATGCCCACCGTTGCCGGACCGCCGTTCACATCGAACAATTCGGCCGGAGCCCCGCCCCGCGGTGCCTGGTGTGGGGTGAGTTCGAATCGCTGCGAGAGCCGACCCAGGATCTGCGCGGCGGTGATCATCTCGGTCCGGTCCCATTCGTGGCCGGCGTCCAGCGGCATCTGCTCGATGAACCGTAGGTGGTACCCGTGGTCGACGCAGAAGGTCAGCAGGTCGGCAGCCTCGTGGTCGTTGACCCCGCGCATCAGTACGGTGTTCACCTTCACCGGGGTCAGCCCGGCAGCCGCGGCGGCGGCCAGCGCCTCTATCACATCGGCATGGCGCGGACGGCGGGTCAGCTTGGTGAAGGTCGCCGGGTCCAGGGTGTCCAGGGAGACGTTGAGCCGGTCAAGGCCCGCCGCCTTGAGGGCGCCGGCCGTCCGGGTCAGGCCGAGCCCGTTCGTCGTCACCGACATCTCCGGGCGATTCGGCAGCGTCCCGACCCGGCCGATGATGTCGACGATGCCCTTGCGCAGCAGCGGCTCACCCCCGGTGAAACGCACCTCGTCGATACCTAACAGCTCGGTCCCGATGGTGATCAGCCGGACGAGTTCATCGTCGGTGAGCACTTCATCCTTTGGCAGCCAGTCCAGCCCCTCGGCCGGCATGCAATAGGTACAGCGGAGGTTGCAACGGTCGGTGAGCGAGACGCGCAGGTCAGTGGCGGTGCGACCGAACCGGTCGATCAGGCCCGGCAGATTCGGCCGATCGGCGGTGCTCATGTCCATGTCAGCGTCAGTGTCCGACGTGCCGGCAGCGGACGCGCGGGATCCGCGAATCTGCGGGAGCCCCAGGGATACGCCGGTCATGGCCCCAGCGTAGTGGGATCGCCCTTCGGCGGCGGTCGTCGTCATGATGGGTGATTCGGTTTCGCGGTGCCGGCGGATTGTCCCGGCGCCGACATCGATGGTGCGGGCAGCGGTCAATCCGGCAGGATCGGCATCTGGAAGCCCTGATCCGTGCCGAGCAGAACCGCGCGAGTGACCGCGGAGCTACCGAATCGGTCACGGACCCCGTCGAGTGCGGTGTCCAGAGCCAGACCCTTGCGATCCGGGAACGGGAGTTCGAGTTGGATGGCACCATCGCCGTCGAAGTTGCCGACCGAGATGCCCACCAACGTCAGACCCTGCGCACGGATCAACGGCGCGGCACCCGCCAGCAGACCGCGGACCGCGGCCAGCACATCCGGCGTCTGCGCCGTCGGCGCCGGCAGCGTACGCGACCGGGTGGCCCGGGTGAAGTCGTCGAACCGGAGCCGCAGAATCACCGTGCGCCCCAGCCGGTCCGCCGCGCGCATCCGGCGGGTGACCCGATCCACCAGCGACACCACGATGGCGTCGATAGCGGCGGGGGATCTGCCCGTCCGCCCGAGCGCCCGCTGCGAACCGATCGACCGGCGCCGCCGACCGACGTGCACCGGGCGCGGGTCCTGCAGATTGGCCAACGACCACAGATGGCGTCCGGCGGCCGGTCCGAGCAACCCGATCAGCATGACCTCGGTGAGTTCGGCGATCTGGCCGACGGTCGACAGTCCGCTGGAGTGCAACTTGGCGGCGGTGACCTTCCCGACGCCCCAGAGCCGTTCGACCGCCAGCGGATACAGAAAAGCGATTTCGCCCGCCGGTGGCACGACGAGCAGCCCATCGGGCTTGCAGTAGGCGCTGGCGACCTTGGCCAGGAATTTCGTCCGGGCCACCCCGACGCTGATCTTCAGACCTACCTGCTCGGCAACTTCTCGCCGCAGCCGCACAGCAATCTCCGTCGGCGTCCCGGACACTCGCCGCAGCCCGCCGACATCCAGGAACGCCTCATCGATCGAGATGCCCTCGACCAACGGCGTAGTCCGCTCGAAGACGCCGAAGACCGCCTTGCTGGCCTGGACGTACGCCTCGAATCGGGGTGGGACCACGATCGCTTCCGGACAGAGCAGCCGGGCCTGCCGGCCACCCATCGCGGTCTTGATACCGCGGGCCTTCGCTTCATAGCTTGCCGCCATCACCACGCCGCCGCCGACGATCACCGGACGTCCGCGCAGCCGGGGATCGTCGCGTTGCTCGACGGAGGCGAAGAACGCATCGAGATCGGCGTGCAGAATGGTGGAGTCACCGGACACGAACATATGTTCGCATGAATCGGTGGAAAAGGCGAGAGCGGGAAGGGCGAGAGTGGTGCTGGCCTCCCGGTCCGATCGTGTGGGCACCCCGGACAGCGGCGGTGTCCGAGCGCCAGAATGATGGTTGGGGACGTGATGGCACTGCAGCCCGTGCGAGTGATCATTGTTGACGACCAGGATCCGTTTCCCCGCGCCGCCGTGGCCGTCGTCGGCATGACGGAGAGCGCCGGCGGTGGCGACAGCGCTGGCGTCTTCATCGGAATCGGGCGAGCGGCCGACGTCGATGCCTATCTGGCCGGGGTGGGAGTCGACCAGATCACCACCCTCGACGTCACCCCGCCCGAGCTCGCGGTGACCCGCCAGCCGGGTGCCGCCGCCGCGAAACCGCCGACCGAGCAGAGCTTCTGGGTTGCCGCGGCGAGTGCGCGCAACTCTGCCGACCTCAGCTGGCCCGTGCAGAACGGTGACTACCGGATGGTGATCATGAACGTCGACGGCGAACCCAATGTGATTGTCCAGGCACGGGTACAGCTGTTGCTGCCCAACGCATTTCGCATCTCACTGGCCATTCTTGCTTGCGGTGTCATCATTGTCGCGGGTGGGGTGGCGCTGCTGATCGGCGGGCCCTCCCGCAGAGACCGGCACCGGGCGCTGCGCTGAGGCGTCAGGAGCCCGGTCGGTTGGCCGGCGCACTGAAGACCGAGACCGGGCGATCCTGCGGCACCCCGTCGATGGTGATGTCGACCAACTCGTTGTAGAAGGCGATCGCCCCGGCGATCTTGGCGACGGCGGGGAACGGGGCGGAATATGACCACGCGATGTTCTTCGCCCGGGGGTTGCCGGCCATGTCCCAGTACTGGTCTGCATCCCCCTTGTACGGGCAATGGCTCCTGTGGGAACTGGCAATCAGCGGCTGGCTGTTGACGTCCGCGCGCGGCAGGTAGTAGCGGGTGGGCAGGTCGGTCTCGAAAAGCAGTACCGGGCTGTGCGTGTCGGCGAGCACGACGCCGTCCAGGGCAACGGTGATGTGCCGGCTGCTGGCCAAAGCCTCCACCCGCTTGTGCGGATCACGGGGGTGTCCGGCCACCGCTTCCTCCTCTTCCAGCCAGCGGTCGAGTTTTCCGGGTTGCCAACTCAGGATGAGCAGGTCGCGCACGCCGGGATCATCCAGCGTCCAGGCAGCCTGCGGGATCAGCCGACCGTCGACCTCGAGGTCGAACCACTGGGCGACCGGTCCCTTGGGCAGGAAGAAGAACGGCTCTGTCGCCGGTTCGCCCGCGGCCGGCCGCAGCAGGTCGGTGCGTACATCTTCCGGCGCAAAGGCATACCCGGGAACCGGAAACCGGTCCTCGTAGAACAACACCGGCGCTCGCGAATCGACCACCGCGGTGGAGCCGGCATAGGCCCGGACCCATTTGTCGCTGATTTCGGTGCGGACTGGCATCTGGCCTCGAATCGACGGGGAGTACGACCTCACCAGTGTGCGCCCGGAGCCGGCACCGGGCGTGAACAGCGGGCACACTCGGTGCAGAGCAGCTACCGTACGGAGACTGCCGACAGGGAGAAGCCATGCCAGCAGAACTGATCGGCGCCGGGACCAAGGAAGAACCGTGGGTGCTCAAGACCGCACCGGGAACGTCGGACTATCTGATGTATCGCGACCAGGCGAATGAACCGCCGCGACTGGTCTGTGTCGTCGGGTCGACAACGCTCTACTACGATCTGCGGGCGATCGACGATCTGCACGACATGCTACGAGCCCGGGTCGACTGGATCGAGCTGGGCAGCGCGGATGAGATGAAGCCGGCCAAGGACGGCACGGTCGAGGCGTTCGGCCGAGATCCGGGTAATCCGCTCGGCGGTTGGTACGGGTTACGCAAGGGCTATCGAGGGCGATTCGGCATGTACCTGCCGCCGTTGCTGGAGGCGCTTGGCCTGGCCGAACTGGAACACAATGCCCGGAACAACCGGATGCGGGCCGTTGGTCAGCCCGGCTGATCAGAGCGATTCGCGCTGGGGGAGTCGTTCGAGCAGAAATTCGCGCGATACCTGCGAGCCTCCTCGCTAGGCTGGCGGCGTGCAAACGTCGCGGGGCCGGGCGGTCACCCTGGTGTCCTGCACCCAGGAACGAGTGCTGGGTGCCCTTGCGCCATTTCCGGTGACCGAGCAGTACTGGCGGCACACCGAGGACGTGGTGGCCGCCTGCCGGGCGTTCTACGGCATCGACGTGATAGTGCTTCGGCTGCTGCAGGTCGTCAGAAGCGGCGCGGCCGACTTCACGCCGTCCGGGAATCCGCCCCTCGAGGGGGGACGGATTTCCTACCTCGCCCAGGTCGATTTTCCTACCTCGCCCAGGTCGATCGCGAACCGGATTTCGCGCTGGCAGCGTGGACCGGCCGGGACCTGCTCGCCGAGCATTCGCTGCGCGCTGAATTCGCCAGACCGGGTGGCCCGCAAGCCGATGTCGCGTGGGCCGAGGGGGTGCTGGCCGACCTGGAGATGGCCCAAAACCGCCACGCCCGTTCAGGTTCGCACCTGGAACCTGTCCAGCATCTGGCGGCTGCCCACCACTGAGGGGCAGGCCTGGTTGAAGGTGGTGCCACCCTTCTTCGCACACGAGGGTGAACTGTTGAGCCGTTTCGACCCCGCCGTGGTGCCGGCGGTGCTCGGGTTCGACGGCCCGCGGGTGTTGCTGGCCGACGTGCCCGGCGTCGATCAGTACGGGGCCACCGGCGAGCCACTGGTGGAGGTGATCCGATCGCTGGTCGGCCTGCAGCGGGATTGGGCCGATCGGTTACCGGAGCTGGTGGCCATCGGCGTTCCCGACCATCGGGCGGAGAAACTGGTTCCGCTGGTCGCTGACGCCTTCGAGCGGCATGCCGACGAGCTCGACCGGGACGCCAGGCGCCGGCTCAGGGTGCTGATCGGCTCGTTGTCTGAGCGGATGGCCGCTGCGCAGGCTGCAGGTCTGTCCGATTCCCTGGTGCACGGCGACTTCCACCGCGGCAACGTTTCGCGGGGACAACGGACGATTCACCATGCTCGATTGGGGAGACGCGGCCATCGGATCCCCGGCCTTCGATCTGCTCCGGTTGCACAGTGGTCTGTGCGGAGCGGATCGATCGGCGGTGGCTACCGATTGGTCGGCGCGCTGGCGGCAGGCGATCCCCGGCTCCGACCCTGAGCGGTCTGCGGCGTTGCTCAAGCCTGTCGGACCACTGCTCGGCGCCGCCAGTTACCAGGGGTTTCTCGACCGGATCGAGCCGGATGAGCGGGTTTACCATGAGAGCGACCCGCTGACCTGGCGAGTGGCAACTAGCCACCGCGCACGAGGGGGCCCGCCGTTGCGCAAGAAGCGATCAGATCGGGTAGCGGACCGGTTGGGTGAATCGTGGTCCAACGAAAGGTGATGTCATGGCTGATCCGCAGCAGGGGCGGTCCGCGGCCAAGCGGGCCGCCGGCGACGCCGCACAGGCGGGCCGCCGGGTCGCGAACAGTAAGGGGTTCGAGCTGCTGGTGACCGTCGGACTCGTGTCCTATGGAGTCGTTCACCTGCTGGTCGCCTGGATCGCCGTGCAGATCGCCTGGACCGGTTCCGGCCAGGAGGCCTCCCAGAAGGGCGCATTCGGTGAACTGGCCTCGACCCCGGTCGGCGATGTCCTGGTCTGGATCACTGCGGTCGGGCTCTCCGCCCTCGCGCTGTGGCAGGTATTCGAGGCCATCTGGGGTCATCGCGACCGTGCGGAGGGCCGCAAGCGGCTGACCAAACGGCTCGGCTCCGCGGGCAAGGCGATCCTGTATGTGGTCCTCGGGGTGAGCGCCGTGTCCACGGCGGTCGGCGCGGCTTCCTCCGGTTCGGGCAGCGCCGAGAAGACGATGACCGGGCGGCTGATGTCCGTAGCCTTCGGCCGTGTCCTGGTGGTGCTGATCGGGGTGGGTGTGGTCGTGGCCGGCGGCAGGCTCGTCTATCGAGGGCTGACGAAGAAGTTCACCCACGACCTGACCGGCGGGGTCGGCCCCGAGGTGCTCCGGCTCGGCCTGGTGGGATACGCCGCCAAGGGATTCGCGCTGACCATCGTCGGAATCCTGTTCATCGTGGCCGCCGTCACCTACGACGCACAGCAGGCCGGCGGCCTGGACACGGCGCTGCGGACGTTACGGGGTCAGCCGTACGGGGCGGTGTTGCTGACCGTGCTGGCGCTGGGCATCGCCTGCTTCGGTCTGTACTGTTTTGCCTGGTCACGGCACTTCAAGAAGACCTGACCAGTCGAGTGTCCACCCGGATGAAGCGATAAATCGGTGGATCTGGGTACAGACTGAGTGAATGGTCCCCGTTCAAGATCACTAGAAGGAGAAATTATGGGCATCGGACTTGGCGTCTTCATGATCGTCGTCGGAGCCATCCTGTCTTTCGGGGTGAAGGCGTCCTTCGCGGATTTCGATCTCACCACCATCGGCTACATCCTGATGGGCGGCGGTGTGCTGGTGATTCTGCTGACCTTGCTGGTGCTCATGCCACGAACCAGGCGGTCCCGCAGCACCGCCGTGACCACCGATCCGATGGGTCGGCAGGCCGTGGTCGAACGAGACGACCGGATCAGCGGGGTATGAGAGGCCGCGTTTCCTGAGCCCGCGATCGGGGCGCGCCGACTCCGCAAACCGTCCGCCGGCCATCCGCGCTAGCGTGGCAGGAGTGTGCACCGATGAGGACAAGCGCCGCCGGGGGAGCTCGGCAATGGCCGAGCCCGCGTCGCCCGTGCAGCTGCGGAACGAGCTGGCCGCGGCCGGCTACCTCGCCGACATCGGGCTTTCCACGGCGGCTTTCCTGGCCGGCGCGCTGAACAAGCCGCTGCTGCTGGAAGGCGAACCGGGTGCGGGCAAGACCGCGCTGGCCTTGGCGCTGGCCACCGTGCGGAAGGCCCGGCTGATCCGGCTGCAATGCTATGAAGGCATCGATGCCGCCGGCGCACTGTACGACTGGAACTTTCCTCGCCAGATGCTGCACCTGCGGGCGGCCGAGCTGACCGGCACGCTCACGTCGAGCGAATCCTCGTTGTATACGGAGGATTTCCTCATCGAGCGGCCGATCCTCGCGGCGCTGCGCAACCCGCCGGCGGTGCTGCTGATCGACGAGATCGACCGGGCCGATGACGAATTCGAAGCGTTCCTGCTCGAGGTACTCACCGACTTCGCGGTGACCATCCCGGAGTTGGGCCGGGTCGCGGCTACCGCCCCGCCGTTGGTGATCCTCACCTCCAACCGAACCAGGGACGTGCACGATGCGCTCAAGCGACGCTGCCTGTACCACTGGGTGAGTCAGCCGGACCTGGACCTGGAAATCCGGATCCTGCGAATGCACCTTCCGCAGCTGTCCGGCGCGCTGGCCCGGCAAGTTGCCCTTGCCGCCGGTCGGTTGCGTCGTGCCGACCTGCTCAAGCCGCCGGGGGTCGCCGAGAGCCTCGACTGGGCAAGAGCTCTCGGCGCGTTGTCGCTGCCCGAATTGGATGCGACGGCCGCCGGGCTGACCCTGGGCACGGTGCTGAAATACCGCGAAGATGCCCAGCGGATCACCGATGCCGGTCTGGCCCAGCTGGTGCGGGATGGCTGACCCGCAACTTCAGCACCCCGCGGGCAGCGACGTGTTGATGTCGCTGACCGAATTCACCTTCGCGCTCAGGCTGGCGGGAGTGGATGTCACCATCGACCGGAGCATGAGTTTCCTCCGTGCGGCAACGGTGCTGGACCTGCTGGATCGGGAGCAGATCTACTGGGCCGGCCGGGTCACCCTCTGCGCGTGTCCATCGGACACTGCGACCTACGACAGCGTTTTCGCGGCCTTCTTCGACGGCCGAACTCGTCGGTCCGCGCGGCAGGCATCGGCGAATCCGGTTCCGCACCGGTTGCTGCCGGTCGAGTCCGGCGCCGGCGATGATGGTGCCGGCGCGCCGCCCAAGGGACGGCCGGCGCACCCATCTGATCTCGAAGTGTTGCGGCACAAGGACTTCGCCACACTCAGCGGCCAGGACCGGGCGGAGCTCAGCAAGCTGATGGCGTTGCTGGCGCCGAGCCCGGCCCTGCGGCGGTCCCGCCGCTTCGAGCCGAGCCGGCGCGGCGACATCGACCCGGGCGCCTCGATCCGGATGATGCTCCGCGGCGGCGGGGAGTTGGCGGCGCTCCGTCGGCGCCGGCACCGGCAGCAACCTCGGCGGCTGGTGCTATTGATCGACGTCTCCGGGTCGATGGCGCCCTACGCCGATCCGCTCCTGCGGTTCGCGCACGCTGCCAAACGCCGACTGCGCACCAGCTGTGAGGTGTTCACCCTCGGCACCACGCTGACCCGATTGAGCTCGGCGATGGCCGAGCGCGATCCCGAGATTGCCCTGAACCAGGTTGCCCGGGCGATCCCGGACTGGTCCGGCGGCACCCGACTCGGCCCGGCGATGCGCGCCTTTCTGGATCTGCACGGGCAGCGGGGGATGGCGCGCGGCGCGGTGGTGGTGGTCTTCTCCGACGGCTGGGAACGCGGGGGGCCCGAAGTGCTGACCGAACAGGCCGCCCGGGTCAGTCGGCTGGCGCGGTCGTTCATCTGGGTCAACCCCCATCAGGGTAAAGCAGGCTACGCTCCGGTGCAGAGCGGAATCGTTGCGGTGCAACCCTTCTGCGACCACGTGCTGGCCGGGCACACGCTGGCCACGCTCGCCGACCTGACCCGGATCATCCGACGTGCGTGAGGTGCTGACTGCGCTGCTGAAATGGTGGCGGGCGAGAGTGTAGGACTGGCAACCGTTGTCGGAGGTTACCGATCGGCCCCACGACCGGCTGGCGCGTCGGTGCTTGTCGGTCCGGACGGTTGCGCGGTGGGCTCGGTCTCAGGTTCGGTGTTTCCGACGAACTGGCCCTGAGCGCGGGGCTGACCTGCGGCGGGATTGTCGACATCTTTGGCGAGCATCTTCGTCGAGCAGTGCGGGCGGGACAACTTCGCTGAACTCGCCGACCTGAGCACAGGCGCCACCCGAGCCGGCAGCCTCGGCTCGGATCGACTGGACGATGCGGTCCGGGACGACTCCTGTGGCTGCTGGTGCACGGCAGGTCTGCAGTCCTGACCTACGGTCCTGACCTACAGTCCTGACGGGCAGCGGCGCGGCGAAGGGTTGCAGGTCTTCGTCACCGCTTTCGCGCCGCCACCGCGGATGATCGTGTTCGGTGCGACTTCGCCGCCGCGGTTGCCCGGATCGGCCCCTTCCTCGGCCATCGGGTCCCAGTCCGCGATGCCCGCGAGATCTTCGTGACCGCTTCGCGTTTCCTAGACGTGCCGCTGCTCGAGGTCCCGCTGACCCCGCCGGTCGACTACGTCGGTGCGATCGGCTCGCGGCGCACCCACGCCGACCGGCTGGCCCGCTTGCGCGAAGCCGGTCTGACCCAGCAGCAACCCGCTCGGTTGTCCGCACCGATCGGGCTTGATCTGGGCGCTCGCGCACCCGCCGAGACGGCCGT
Organism: Mycobacteriales bacterium; assembly: GCA_038245175.1. Taxonomy (GTDB): domain Bacteria; phylum Actinomycetota; class Actinomycetes; order Mycobacteriales; family Nakamurellaceae; genus Nakamurella. Next base: position 89,089 of record JBBRSR010000001.1, read on the forward strand.
TTCGATCGCCGCCGAGATCATCGCCCGGCAATGGCGGGGCGCCGGCCGTCCGTTGTCCGAACTGGCCGGCGCGATGCACCACGACCCGCTGGTCGGCGATCAGGCCAGCGCCGGGATGACCTCCTTCTCGAACATCTCGATCCCGGAGGTGTCGTAGGCGGCCTCGGCGAAGTTCGTGATCGCGTACGTCAGACCGGCCTTCTTCAGTGCCGTGAGGTCTTCCACGATCTTCTCCGGCGTGCCGAACCCGGGCATCCCGCGGAACCCCGCAATGGTGCTCTCCACCGTGTCTGCCGGCAGCAGGTGGGCCACCCGCACGCGCATCCGGTCCAGCCGATCCTCGACCTCGCGTTCGGTGGCTCCGATGACGATGTTGTAGTTGGCGGACCGGACGATGGAGTCGAAATCGCGTCCCAGCGCGGCACAATGGCCCGCGAGCACTTCGGATTTTCCGGTGAAGCCCGCCAGGGTGCCGTCGAAGTTGGTGTACTGGGCGTACTTCGCGGCGATCTTGAGGGTCACCTTCTCCCCGCCGCCGGCGATCCAGAGCGGAATCCCGTTGGGCTGCAACGGCAACGGCCGACAAATGGCGCCGTTCACCTGGTAGTACTTGCCATCCAAGGTGGCCACGCCGTCGGTCCAGGCCTGCCGCATGATCTGCACACCCTCATCGAGCTGTCGCAGCCGATCCGGTCCACTGGGGAAACCGTAGCCGTAGGCCCGCCATTCATGCTCGTACCAGCCGGCGCCGATACCCATATCGACCCGGCCGCCGGAGATGATGTCGGTGGTCGCCGCGACCTTGGCCAGGTACATCGGGTTCCGGTAGCCGATACAGGTGCACATCTGACCCAGCCGCACCCGGTCGGTCACCGCGCCCAACGCAGCCATCAATGTCCAGGCCTCATGGGTGGCCTCCGCCGTCGGCATCGGCACGGTGTGGAAATGGTCGTAGACCCAGATCGATTCCCACGGTCCCGCGTCCGCGCGTTGTGCCAGCCGCTTCATGGTGGACCACTGCTCGGTCGGATCGATTCCGACCAGGTCGAGCCGCCAGCCCTGTGGAATGAACAAGCCAAATCTGAGTGAGGTCATTCGACCAATTTACGTCCCGCCCCGCCGGGCCGGTGCGAAGTGTGGTCCGCCGAGGCCCGCTTCCGTCCCGGTTTCGATGACAGCGGCCCCAGCGGGGTGCGGGATCATAGGAGCCATGAGCCCAACGAACTGGTCATACCTGATGGACATGGACGGGGTGCTGGTCCACGAGGAGCACGCCATTCCGGGCGCCGGCGAGTTCATTGCCGAGCTGACCGCGCACGGCACCAACTTCGTGGTGGTGACGAACAATCCGATGTTCACCCGCCGCGATCTGCGTGCCAGGTTGCTGGTAGCCGGCCTGGACATTCCGGAGGATCGGATCTGGACGTCGGCGCTGGCCACCGCGAAATTCCTCGACGGACAACGGCCGGGCGGCTCGGCCTATGTGATCGGCGAGGCCGGGCTGACCACCGCTCTGCACGAGAACGGCTACATCCTCACCGATCGCGAGCCCGACTACGTGGTGCTCGGGGAGACCCGGAACTATTCGTTCGAGATGATCACCACCGCGATCCGGCTGATTCTGGCTGGATCGAAGTTCGTCGCCACCCACCCGGACGCCACCGGTCCCAGTCGGCACGGTGTACTGCCGTCCGTGGGCTCGGTGGCCGCGCTGATCGAAACAGCGACATCAAGACGGCCCTACTTCGTCGGTAAGCCCAACCCGCTGATGATGCGATCGGCGCTGCGCGCGATCGGCGCCCACTCGGAGAGCACATTGATGATCGGCGACCGGATGGACACCGACGTGATTGCCGGGATCGAGGCGGGCCTGTCCACCATCCTGGTGCTGACCGGAATCTCCACCCGGGAGTCGATCGAACAGTTCCCGTACCGGCCGCTGCTGGTGGTCGAATCGATCGCCGATCTGATCGGCCGTACCCAGGACCCGTTCGCGGTTCCAGGGGCATCGAGCTGACCTGTTCGGTTACAGACAGAGATCTGTCGTAACATCTCGGTTACTGTCTGGCCTCAGCCCAGTCCGGGCGGGGCTACTGGGCCACGGTGGGCGGTAGGTTCGCTGGATGAGTTTCACCATCGGCTTCGACCTCGACATGACGTTGATCGACCCGCGCGCGGGCATCATCGCCCTGTTCGACATCCTTGCCGCTGAAACGGGTATCCCGTTGGACGGGGTGGGGTTCTCGAATCGGCTCGGCCCGCCGCTGGAGCAGGAGTTGGCTCGCTACGGGCTCGACGGCCGGACAACCGCCTCGCTGATCGCCAGGTACCGGGAGCTGTACGCCCGGACGGTGATCCCGGAGACGGTGGCGCTTCCCGGGGCCATCGAATCCCTGCAAGCGGTCACCGAACATGGCGGCCGGGTGGTGGTCGTGACGGGCAAGCATCAGCCGAACGCGGTAGCCCACCTGGCAGCGCTCGGTGTGGACGTGGCGGCGGTGGTCGGGCTGCTCTGGGGTGGTGGCAAGGCGGCGGCCCTGCGCGAATATGAGGCCGAGGTGTACGTCGGGGATCACCTCGGCGATGTCGCGGGCGCCCGCGAGGCCGATGCGATGGCGGTTGCGGTGGCGACCGGACCGATCAGCGCGGCGGATCTGGCGGCGGCCGGCGCCGATGTGGTGCTGACCGATCTGACCGAGTTCCCGGCCTGGCTGGATTCCTATCTTCTCGCCACGGTGCACTGACCGCCCAGGAACTCAGGTCGGTTGGTTCCACTCTTCGGGATGCTCGGGTCGGGTCGTCGGCGGCGCGGTCACCGGCCGTTCCGCGCGGGCGGGGCGATTCGTGGCCGATTCATCCGGTCCGCCGGAGCCGGGTCGGGCCGATTTCGCTTCGTTGACCACCCCGACCAGGCCGACACCGAGGCCGACCGGAGCGAGCATGCAGATCAGATTCAACCAGACCGGTAGGTTCTCCCGGCCGGAGGCGAACAACGCCAGGTCGACGAAAATGGCGACCAGGCCCACAGCGAACAGGCTCATACCGACCTTGGTCAACGGCGCGGCACTGGGCCGGGTGCGCCAGCGGGACTGCGTGCCGGGGATCGGATTACTCACAGCGGCCAGACTAACCGAATATGGTGCGCGACCCATTTCGATCCCCGTTACTCTGGAGAGTCGTGGTCTGCCGCAGGCGGGCCCCGGCGGGCGACGGTCCGCCGTAGCGATGTGAGAACAGGTGAGTATCGTGCCTAGCGGCCGAGTGAAGTGGTACGACGCGGAGAAGGGCTTCGGCTTCGTGTCCCAGGAAAACGGCGATGACGTGCATGTGCGCGCCTCCGCGCTGCCGGCTGGCGTGCAGGCGCTGAAGTCCGGTCAGAAGGTGGAGTTCAGCATTGCCGACGGCCGGCGCGGGCCGCAGGCCATGCAGCTGTGGCTGGTCGAGACGCCGCCTTCGGTGGTTGCCGCGGTTGCCGCGGCCAACCGGCGATCTCCCGACGAGTTGCACGGGGTGCTTGAGGACGTCATCAAATTGATCGACTCCAAGGTGCTGCCGGAGTTGAGCCGGGGCAGGTATCCGGACAAGGCGGCGGGAAAGCGGATCGGCGATCTGCTGCGCGCGGTGGCTGGCGAACTCGACCTGAGCTGACCCGACAAACCAGGGCCGACCAGAAGCCGCAGACCCCTTGGGTCTGCGGCTTCTGTGGTCAGCCAGCGCTGGTGGGGGTCGCCGGGTCGGCACCGGTCGGCGCCGACGGTTCGATGCTGAGCACCCAGAGCTGATACGGCGTCCACTGCGGATTGCCGTTGGTGTCCGCGGTCACCGTCGGGACCTGCAGGTCTATCTGCTTGAGTTGATGGCCCGGAGTGGGCACGACGGTGTAGCTCAGAGTCTTTCCGGTGGTGTCCAGCGGCGTGCGGTAGGAGGCGGCATCGTCGGCGTAGCTGATCACCAACCACCACGGCGCCCTCGCCACCTCGGCGGGGATGTTGATCTGCACCGGGTCGGTGTCGTGCAACGTCAGGCTCGCGGTGGGACCGTCGACCTGGCTGCAGTCGAAGGCCAGGCTCGAGTTGAGTTCGCAGAACACCTTCGGTCCGACGTCGGCCGCGGAACCGTTGCCGAACCAGGTCACCGAGGGTGTCGGAGCCTGGCACCCGGCAAGGCCGAGGCTCAGCAACCCCAGCGCGGATGCCGCCAACAGCCTACTCAGCCGAAAACTCACGCAGATCCCCCTGGATCGTTGGGTGGCCGATGGCGCAGGCGGCGCCGACCGGGCCGCTGGACGGGCATCTTCATCGTCTCGTCCGGACGGGGCGAGCCGGCCACCCGGGGCGTCCGGGTCGCGTCGAATGCGGTGGTCGGCTCGCCGGCAGCGGTTGCCATGCCAGTGGTCCGCGGGTCCACCGGATAGCCGCCAGGGCTGAACGTCGGCGGGGTGACAACCGGCTTCGGCCGCCGCCACGGCAAGGTGATCTTCGGGAACATCGACCGACCGGATCGGGCCAGCCAGGTCTGCACCAGACCGCCCGCGACGAGCACCGACACCGCGCTGAAGCCGATCGTGTAAACGGTGTTGTGGCTCAGGTTGAGCAGGCCCCCGATCATCAATCCGACCACGCCGCCGAGCACCCAGGCAAGCTGCAGCGCGGTCTCCGAGCGACCGAAGGCCGAGGCTCGGCTGGCCTCCGGCAGATCCCGCTGGATGACCGAGTCGAGACAGACCTTCGCCAGCGCCGACGACGCCGACCCGATGAAACCGACGATCGCCGCCATCGCCAGGCCGGGCAATACCGCGGCCAGCACGGTGGAAGTCAAGGTCGCCACCAGGCCGACCGTCGAGATCAACTCGGGTGAGCGCAGCGGAATCTTGGCGCCAAGGGCGTTCCCGGCGAACCCGCCGATGCCGGCCGCCGCGCCGACCAGGCCGAGCAGCATGAGCTTGTAGAAACCACTCTCGGCCGAATATTCCTTCATCACGACGAAGGCGATGAACATTGCCAGGAAGCCGGTCTCGATCCGGATAGAGCTGTTCGCCCAGAGCGTGGCCCGCACCGAGATCGTCAGTTGCGTCGGTGCGCTGCCCTTGACGCTCGGCGAGAGCCGTACCGGGATCTCACCCTCGGTCGACTCCACCCAGGCCGGTATCTGCATACACAGGTAGGCCCCGCCGAAACCGAGCAGCGCGGTGAAGGTCAACGCACCCGGAGAGTCGAAGGCCCAGGTCAGACCGGCCGCGATGGCGCCGGCCACGCCGCCGGCAATCAGCCCGAAGACGGTCAGCCGCGAATTGGTCGCGACCAGGGTGATCGCCTCGGGGAGCACCCGAGGCGTCAACGAGGCCTTGAGCACGCCGAACGACTTACTCAGCACCAGGGACCCGAGGGCGCACGGATACAGCACCCAGGACGCATTCGTCCCGTGAAAGGTGAAGATCATCGGGATCGCGAGGGCGCCGCGGCCGGCCATCGAGACCGCCAACGCGAATCGCCGCCCGGTCTGCAGCCGGTCCAGGAATGGCCCGATCACCGGTGCGATGAGGGCGAACGGGGCGACCGTGATCAGCAGGTAGAGCAGCACCCGGCCGGCACCCTCGTCGGGTTTGACCAGGAAAAGGGTGTTCGCCAGGGCGACTGCGAGCGCTGCGTCGCAGGCGTAGTTGGCCATCTGGGCGTACGTCATGTGCGCCAGCCCTGACCGGTCGGCGCCGTCCGCTGTGGTCGCCTGGTGGAACATCTGAACGCCGCGGGTGGTCAGCTCGCGGCTACGGAACGCGGCGACCCTGGTGACCGTGAGCTTGCGCGGCGTACGGCCCAGCGGGCGCTCGTTCGGGTTGACCGGTTCGGTGAGCGGTTCCCGATATGGCGGGAGGTGGGCGCCGCGCGACGGAGCCGGGCGGGAACCGCCATCCGGCGGCCGAGCGGGGTATCCGGCCGCGCCCGGGCCGGCCGAATAGGGCGGGTAACCGGGATCTGGGTATTGCGGGTCGGCGTATCCAGGGTCCAGGTGCCGCGGGTCGGGGTGCCGCGGGTCGGCGTATCCAGGGTCGGCGTATCCAGGGTCGGCGTATCCAGGGTCGGCGAAGTTGTCGGGCGCTGTCGGGTACCCGCGCTCGGTGTAGCGCGGGTCGGTGTACCCGCGCTCGGTGTAGCGCGGGTCGGTGTAGCGCGGGTCTGGGTTGGCCGGGTTCGGGGCGTAGGTCGGGTCGGGGTAGCCGGCATCATGCGGGTCTCGGCGGGCGGGCGGGTAGCGCGGGTCCGGGACCGGAGCGCTCGGATGGCGGGCGGTGCGGGCGGCCGGGTACACGGGTGGATCCACCAGCCGATAACGCGGGTCCGCCTCCGGTGGGTAGCTCGGCGGTGTGCGATAAGTCGGCGGTGTGCGATAGGTCGGCGCCGGCGGGACCGGGGGCCGGCGGGGAAGCGCGGTCGTCGGTTGTTCGGCGAGCGGCGGCGGGCGGCGCGGGATGGCATCGGTTGGCCTATTCCCGTCGGCGTCGAACTCCCGCGCATCGAACTCGTGCTGCCGGCCATCGTCCGGGCGCGCCGCATCGACCCACCGCGAGCTGTCGTCGATGGGGCCGATCGGAGGGCCTTGCGGTGTCACAGTTCTATCCTGCCCCACAGCCCCGTCAGTGGCGGTCGACCTGAGGAGAGCGGTGCTGGAGATTTTCCTCGCCCAAGTGCGGCATCATGAACGTGTGAGCGTGGATACCTTGATCGTGACCAGCGACGATTCGATCGGGTCGTCGGATGCTGCGGCCCTGCCGAAGGTGGTCGACCTGGCCCCGGATGCGCTGGAGCTTGCCCGCGCGGCGGCCGTCGAAGAATCAGCGGACCCGGCGTTGATCGGTGAATTCCTGCAGGCCTATGCCGAGGATGAGGTCGCGATCAGCGCCAGGTTCGCCACCGCCGACGCCGCGTACACCGGTTGGTCCTGGTGCGTGACGCTCGCGGTGCTGGCGGACGAAACGCCGACCGTGAGTGAGGTGGTGCTGCTGCCGGGGCCCGGCGCGTTGCTGCCACCGGAATGGCTGCCGTGGAACGAGCGCATCCGCCCGGGTGATCTCGGCCCCGGAGACCTGTTGCCCACCACCGAGGACGACATCCGGCTGACCCCCGCCTACGTCCAGTCGGACGACCCAGCGGTGGAGGACGTCGCCCACGAGCTCGGCATCGGCCGGGTACACGTGATGAGCAGATTCGGCCGGATCGATGCCGCGGAACGTTGGCGGGAGGGCGAATTCGGTCCGGACACTGAGATGGCGAAGGCGGCGCCGGGCAAATGCCGTGACTGTGGCTTCTATCTGCCGCTGGCTGGGTCGCTCGGGATCCAGTCCGGAGCCTGCGGAAACGAGATGTCGCCAGCGGACGGTCGGGTGGTCGACACCGACTTCGGTTGCGGCGCGCACTCCGAATTGGCGGTGGAGCTGATTCCCAGCGGGTTCGGCGACCACCCCATTGATGAGGTCAAACTCGAGGTACACAGTCGGCCGTCGCTGCCCGCAGCCGCGGCAGCGGAACTCGTCGGCGAGGACACCATCATCGACGAGGACGCCGACGACACGGCGGACGCCGACGACCCGGCCGACACCGACGACACGGCGCCGGCGCAGATCGAGACCGCTGAGGATGCCACAACGGAAAGCGCCACTGCGGAGAATGCCAACGACTGATCGGTCGGAGGTTGGCCTGGTGCCGGCAGCCGACCACATCGACATCGACGGACCGGACCCGTTCGACACCGCCGAACTCCGAGCAGCGGTGCTCGCCACCTGGCGTCGGTCGCCGGCCCGGCTGCGCGAGGACGCCAACGCGGAGGAGTCGCTGTCGCTGATCGGTTACGCGGATCGGGTCGCCGTCGAATTGGCCGCCAACGCCTCGGACGCGGCAGTGGCGGCCGGCGAGCCTGGCACCTTTCGGTTGTCGATCGTCGACGACGAGCTGCGGGCAGCGAACACCGGCGCCCCGCTGACCGCCGAGGGAGTGGCGGCCCTGGCCTCACTTCGTGCTTCGGCGAAGCGATCCGATACGGGTGGGATCGGCCATTTCGGCGTCGGTTTCACTGCGGTGCTGTCGGTGACCGATCAGCCGGAAGTGGTCTCGACAACGGGGTCGGTGCGGTTCAGTGGGCAGGCCACGGCCGCGGCGATCGCGGCGTTGAGCGAGTCCGCACTGGACGCGGAATTGCTCGACCGCGATGGTCGGCCGCCGATCCTACGGCTGCCCTGGCCCGGGGAGCCCAGCCGGCGGCCACCGGACGGATTCGCCACCGAGGTTCGGCTCCCCCTGCGGCCCGACGTCGATCGGGCCCGGCTGCTGGACAGCGTCGGGGACTATCTGCTGCTCACGCTGCCCGGCCTTGACGTCATCGAACTGCCGGATCGCCGTTTGATCCGGGAACGGGACGAGCCCGAATCGGTGATCATCCGGGATGGCACCGCGGTCACCCACTGGTTTCTGTGCACCAGGACCGGCCGGCTGGCCGACGATCTGGCCGCTGGTCGGCCGGTCGAAGAACGGTCCCGAACCCAGTGGCGGATCACCTGGGCCTACCCGTTGGACCGCGGTCTGTCCGACGAGGTGGTCTACGCGCCGACTCCCACCGTGCAGGCCCTCGACCTGCCGGCCCGGTTGATCGGCAGCTTTCCGGTGGACGACACCCGCCGTCATCTCGCGCCGGGTCCGGTCACCGACTACCTGCTCGAACAGGCGGCCGACTGCTACCTGGACCTGATGGCCGCCGCCGCGCCGGATTGGCGCCTCCGGCTGATCCCGGCCAGCGATTTCGGTCGAAGCGAGGTGGACAACCGGCTTCGGCAGGGCATCTGGGAACGGATTCGCCGCACTCCGCTGCTGGTCACGGCACTGGGTGAGGCGGTTCGACCGGATGCGGCCTGGGTCCTACCCAATGCGCCGGCGGAATTGATCGAGTTGGTGGCGCAGGCGGTCCCGGGACTGCTGCCAGCGCCCAGCACCGCCGCGGATCGGGAAGCGCTGCGATCGCTGGGCGTGCCGGCCCTGAGCTATGCCGAGATGTCGTCCGCACTGGGCGGTTTGGGCCGGGAGCCAGGCTTCTGGGGCCGACTCTACGAGCTGCTCGACCCGGCGTCTTCCGAGGAGCTGGCCGACCTGCCGGTGCCGCTGCTCAATGGGCGCCGGATGATCGGCGCCCGTGGCGCGCTGGTGCCGGACGAGGGGGCGAGTTCAGCGGGCTGGCTCAGCCGGATCTGTGAGCTGGTGCCGGATCTGCGGGTCGTGCACCACGAAGCCACCGCGAGTTCGGCGTCCCGGCGGTTGCTCAGCCGGATCGGCGCGAGCATCGCCGATCCGTCCGCGCTGCTGGCCGACCCGGTGGTGCTGGACGCGGTTTCTCAGCTGCGGGCGGACTTCGAGGACGAGCGCGCGGAGGCTGAGGACGTCCGCGCGATGGGTTCGGCCATCTTGGACCTGATCGCAGCGGGCGGCGCGGTGCCCGACCAGCTGCGCGTCGACCTGCTCCTCACCGATGCCCACGGCGATCCGTGCCCGGTTGGTGAACTGCTGTTGCCCGAAGCTCCACTTGCCGCTGTGCTGGACCCGGACGCGGATGTGGAATATCTCTCAGGCCTGTGGTCTGACGAGTATCCCGCGGCTGTTCTGGGTCAGGCGGGCGTGCTCGCCGGCTTCCGGATCGTGCTGGATACCGAGCCGTCGGGACCGGACCATGACCTGCCGGACGAGGACGACTGGTGGGATGAAGTCGTCGGACAAGGACAGGCGCCGGCGGAGTTCGCGGCGTTGGCCGACCTCGATCTGGTGGCCGATGACCGATGGCCGGCGGCATTGCAGCTGATCCGGGCCGACCCGGCGGCGTGGCGCTGCCTGCAGTCCCCGGCCGGCAGCGGCCCCAGCTATACCCGTTGGTGGCTGGCGAATTTCGCGCTCGTCAACGGCCGGGCGCTCAACCAGTGGCGGCTGGCCGGAGCCGCCGAACTGGTGGGCCTGTACGACGAATTGCCACTCGACCTGGATGCTGATTTCGCTGCGTCCGTCGGAGTGTCGGCGCAACTGGCCGAGGTTGTCGCCGCCGATCTCGAGGAGGTGCTGGCCCGGTTCGCCGACCCCGATCGGCGGTTGCCGCCGGGTCGGGTGCCGGCGGTGACTGCGGCCCTGGTGCGTGGCTTGGCCGCGGTACCGGGAACGGACCTGCCCGACGACCTCCGCTCGCTCGCCGGCACCGTGGTCGACGCTGACGAAGCGGTCGTCCTCGACCTGCCCTGGCTGGCCCAGGTCATCGATCCAGGGGTGCTGATCGCCGGCGGCGACGACCCGGAGCGGGTGGCGGCCGCCTTCGACGTCGATCTGGCCTCACAACGGTTCGCGTCGGTCCGGGTGGTTTCGGTTGGCACCGGCGCCGTCGAGCCAGGCCGGGACGCGTCCGCCGACGGTGTCTACCGGGCGATCACAGCGGCCCGCGGCCTCGGTGTCGCCAACCTGTCGGTGGTCGAAGCGCTGCTCCGCGCGACCCGACTCGACCCGTCACTGACCGTGCGCATCGACGATGCGGATCGTCGGGTGGCCTGGTGGGTGCGGGGACAGGCGTCCTGGACGGACGGGTCGGCTGCCGGCTGGGGGCGGCTGATCGCGTTCTTCGCGGGTGATTGGCCCCGGCGGCACGTTGCGGCGGCGTTGTTCGCCGGAACGATGCCCGATGTCATCGAAGACGGGATCTCGTTGGCCCGGTCGGATCAGCCGCGCTGATCTGCCGGCTGCCGACCCGGCCGCGCAGCCCGCAGGTGGATCGGAATCGGACCGCCGATTAGGCTGCGCCGGACAACCGCAACCGTCTGCTGATACCTGAGGAGTCCCGTGCGTACCTGGCTGACGGAGCAGTTCGAGCTCGAATTGCCCGTGATCAGCGCGCCGATGGCCGGCGCCGCCGGCGGTCGACTGGCAGCGGCGGTATCGAGTTGCGGTGCGCTCGGGATGATCGGGGTCGGCGCCGGTGTTTCGACGCAGTGGCTGGACCAACAGCTCAAGCTGGCTGCCGAGCCCGGCCGACCGTACGGAGTCGGGTTCATCGGCTGGACCCTCGACCAGTCGGACGCACCGATGCGACAGGTCATCAAGGCCGGCCCGGAGCTGATCTCCGTGAGCTTCGGCGACGTCGAACGTTGGGTGGCCCCGTTGCACGATTCCGGGATCGCCATCGCCGCGCAAGCCGGCAACCTGCTCGAAGCCTTCGATCTGGAAGACATGGGTGTGGACCTGATCGTCGTCCGAGGCGGCGAGGGCGGCGGTCACGGACGCAACGAGGTGGCGACGCTGCCGCTGCTGCAGGCGGTGCTGGAACAGGTCGAGACACCGGTGCTGGCCGCCGGTGGGATCGGCGGCGGTCGCGGGCTGGCGGCCGTCCTCGCCGCCGGCGCGGTGGGCGCCTGGGTCGGCACCGCGTTTACCTGCTGCCCCGAATCGGACACGTCGAGCGCGGCCCAGGAGGCCATCGTGCGTGCCGAGCTGGGCGACACCGTCTACGGCCGCATCTTCGACATCGCCCAGCAGCAACCGTGGCCGGCCGAATTCGGCGGCCGGGCCCTGCAGAACGAGTTCACCTCCATCTGGCAGGGTCGCGAGAGCGAACTGGCGGCGGGCACGCCGGCGTCGATCGCCGTGGGCGACCAGGTTCGAGCCGCCCGCGCCGCCAACGACGTCAGCTATGCGCCGGTCTATGCAGGTCAGGGCGCCGGCCTGATCGAGGGTGAACGCACGGTGGCCGAGGTGATCGCCGAATTCGCCAAGGCGGCCGAGTATCTGCGGGCGGTTGCGGCGTTGGTCGACTAGACGCCTTCCCCATCTATCGGCTGGAGATCCTGAGCCAGTCGGACCACATGCGAGCGTTGCGGCAGCGAGTACGGGACCACCCGATCACCTCGGCTTGAGTCGCGTAGAACTCGGTCCGCTCACGCTCACTCGCCTCATAGCGCAAACCAGCGGGGCTGTGCGGTTCACGCATGATGACGATGATCGGCTGAAAATCCGGATCTGGCGGGGTGGGGACATACTGGGCCGGCTCCGCGCCACCGGCGTAGTCCTGGTGGTGGCGGTGCGCTCCGGGATCATTCTGTGCAAATCCGGTCATGCGTTCCAGCCCGATTTGATGAAGTCACCGGTCAAGCTGGTGGCCGCGCTCAAACGATCAACGACCCTATTGGGGTCGTGTGAGACAGGACTGCGGACGGCAATCCACCACTATCCCGTTTTGTCGCTGAACGTCCGACTCACCTGGGTCGCGTGATCCGGGCGATCGGGCGGCATTGCGAGTCCGCGGCGAGGTGGATCTTCTTGGTCACCCCACCGCGGCTGCGTCCCAAACCTGCCCGATCCTTCACCGGCTTCGGGGTGACCCGGAAGCGTTGTCATTCGAGGGTGCCTGCTGTCTCCTTCAGGGGCCGGCTTCGTCCAATACCGTGACCGCGAATACCTCAGGGGGATGTCTCTCGGCGGCTCATACCGCGCACCCACCGCAGGGTGGTGGGCGCGGACCATCGACGCGTCCGCGCTCACCGCCCACACGTCGACGTTGTCGCAGTCGGCCCGAAACTCGGGCTGCCCCGTGACTCGCGCAGGACAGTCGATCCAGGTTCCGTCCCCGGACAAGCGAGATGCCGGTTATGCACAGTTTTCCAATTCCCGTAAGCCAGCGGCAGGACACGCCTCGCGGCACCGGCCCGGGTCCGCCACATCACCCCGTCCACGACCAACCGGTGATCCATCCACCGGAGCACCACGGATCGGTGTCCGATCCGGTAACAACGGCTCCAGCACCGCCCACTGAGCATCGGTCAAATCATCACGGGAAGGCCCAAGTCTGACCGTTCCGCCCCGACGACCAAGATCTACGGGACACGCCCCAGGTCGGTCAGGATCGGCTGGCGGACGTCCAGCCCTGCTGGCGGAGCCTTTCGAATCCGTCCAACTGAAGATCCACTGCGAACTCGAACTCGAACTGGTCGTCGCACCCGGAGCCCACGATCGACTCCTCGTCGTGCGCCACGGCCGCGGTCACCTCGGCGATGTACGGATACCTGTTGGCCATCTCGCGGAGCATGACGGCCTGCATTTCCGGGTCCGGGCCCGGTGGGCCGTCTGCTGAGTTGTCTGATGAGCCGCCTGATGAGTCAGTGAACAGCTCCTGGCTGAATCCCCACAGGCGGCTACCCATCGCATGCATCACATGATGGGTCAGGTCGATGGAGAAGCCGCCGGCCCGGAACATGCCGATCGTCGAGTTCAGGTACTCGAGCACGGCCGGTGTCGGCGTGGTGCGTGTCTGGATCACCGCACATGCCCAGGGGTGGCGTAGCAGCGCGCGCCGAGCCGAGAGGATCCGCAGCCGGACGGCGCTCTGCCAGTCGGTGTCGCGGACCGGTGGGTCGATCTCGCCTACGACTACGTCGACCATGCCGTCCAGAAGTTCTTCCTTATTGGCCACATGCTTGTAGAGCGCCATCGGCACCACGCCCAGATCCTGAGACAGCCTGCGCATGCTCAGCGAGTCGATTCCGACCTTGTCGGCGAGCGCGACGGCGGCGCGGAGCACGCGGTCCCGGCTCAGGGTGACCCGGCGAACCACTGCTTGATGAGTCATCAGAACCCCCCTTCTGCGGTGAGCCGGCGTGGGGCGATTCGCGCACGATAGGTGTACATCGTATACGTTTCGCCTGGGTCAATCGGAACCTCGCCGACGGATGACCGGTGCCATTGTTTGGCTGCGACCTAGTCCAGCGCGCTGGACTGGGCTCCGCGATGGCCGCGGCGGGCGGCGCTCCGTTGCCAGTGGTAGATGGCCAGCCCCACCAGACCAAGTCCAGCACCGGTCAGGCAGGTCCAGAGCCACACCAGGGCGTCGTGCGCGCGCAATTGATCGACGAAGAACAACAGGACCAGGAAGCCGACGAACCAGACGACAACCCCGACCACGACGATTCCGGTCAGGCCGGTGTGATACGGCGGCAGGGGCGGCGGCCCGGATGGGCTCGACGAAGCATCGCTGCTGGGCTCGGCAGCGCTGGAGGTCATGTCGGTCAGCGTAGTTCGTGATCGACGAGACCCGTGTGGTCGGCAGAAGGTGAGGTAAGCTAAGTAATATGCCAGATATCCCGCCACTGGCCGCTGACCTGCGGTTTACCCTCAATCGACTTCATCGCCGCCTGCGCCAACAGCAGGTGGGCGACGATTTGACGGTCTCGCAGCTGTCCGCGATGTCGGTGCTGGCCCGGGAGGGTCCGTTGCCGGCGGGCGATCTCGCGGCACGTGAGCAGGTCCGTCCGCCGTCGATGACACGCATTGTCGGCGGCTTGGAAGCGATGGGTCTGATCGACCGGAGCGAGAATCCAGCAGATGGTCGGCAGGTGCTGGTCGCTCTGACCATCTCCGGCAGAGCCCGGGTCCACGCCGAAAACGACGCCCGCGAACGCTGGCTGGACCAACAGCTCCAACAGCTCACCGGCGAGCAGCGGCGGACGCTGCGCGAGGCGACGGTGATCTTGAAGTCGCTGGCTCAAGCAGCGCGATGACCCGGGTGAATACCACCGGCCGAACAACGGTCACCACCCGGCGCCGCAGCACCTTCGAGTCCCTCCGGGTGCGCAACTATCGGCTGTTCTTCGGCGGAAACATCATCGGCCAGACCGGGACCTGGGCAAACCGGGTAGCCCAGGACTGGCTGGTCCTGCAACTGACCGGCAACGACCCGGTCGCCCTGGGCATCGCCACCGCGCTGCAGTTCGGGCCTACCCTAGTGCTCTCGCTCTGGGGCGGAATCCTGGCCGATCGGTACGACAAACGGCGGATGCTGATGGGCATTCAGGCGGTGATCGGGCTCAGCGTGCTCACCCTCGGGGTCCTCACCGTGACAGACGTGGTAAGCGTGCTGCAGGTGTATTTGATCTGCCTGGTGGCCGGGTTCGCCAGCGCTCTGGACGGCCCGGTTCGGCAGGCCTTCGTGTCCGAGATCGTCGGCCCCAGCCTACTGCCGAACGCTGTCGGCCTCAACGCGATGGCGTTCAACAGCGCTCGCATCGTCGGCCCGTCGCTGGCCGGGCTGGGCATCGCCGCCTTCGGCACCGGCCCGGTGATGATCGCCTCCGGGTTCGGCTTCATCGCTGTCATCGTGGGGTTGAACCTGATGCGGACCGCGCAGTTGCAGCCATCGCGGCCGGTGGTGCGGGCGAAAGGCCAGGTACGCGAGGGTCTGCGCTATGTTGCCGGGCGTGCCGACCTGGTGATGATTCTGGTGTTGCTGTTCATCGTGGCGACCTTCGGGATGAACTTCCAGATCACCCTGGCGATCAGCGCGAAAATCGTGTTCGACCGCGATGCCGCGTCCTACGGACTGTTGACCACGTGTCTGGCGATCGGCGCCCTGATCGGGGCGACCTTGTCCGCTCGTCGGCAGGGCGCGCCCCGGCAACGGCTGGTGATCGGCGCCGCACTGGCCTTCGGCCTGCTCGAAATGTCGTTGGGGTTTGTCACCTCCTACGCCTGGCTGGCGGTGCTGCTGGTGCCGCAGGGCATGTTCATGCTGCTGTTCGTGAATGCGGCCAATGCCAGTGTGCAGCTGTCCACCGCGGCCACGATGCGCGGGCGCGTGATGGGTCTGTACACACTGATCTTCCTGGGGGGCACACCGTTCGTCGCGCCGCTGGTCGGGGTGCTGGCAGAGCGAGCCGGCGGCGGAGCTCCGCTGGTGGTCGGCGGCGCCGTGAGCGCGCTCGGAGCGCTGATCGTCGGAATCTGGCTGTCCCGTCGGCATCATGTGCGGCTGCAGATACGGAGCGGGCCGATGCCGCACCTGCATCTGGACAACCCGGCAACCGTCAACGACGATCACGGCTGGGCCGACCTGGCCCACGGTCTGCGGCATCTGGGCGGGTCGGCCCCGCACCGTGCGCAGCGCCGGCGCCGGCGCCGGGTGATCGCGGCGACGACGGGACTGGACCGCGCGCGATCATCGCCGGCAGACCTGGCCGGGGCAGGCTCGGCGCGGATCGACCGTCCGGCCGACCATGGCTGAGCTGATCGACATTCGCGACCCGGGAGACCCTCGGCTGGACGACTTCCGGAATCTGTCCGTCGCCGACCGCCGGCCGGATCGGCCGGGCGGTCGCGGCCTGGTGATCGCCGAAGGCGTCGTGGTGATCCAGCGGTTGATCGCATCGGCGTACCCGATCCGCTCGATGCTCGGAGTGCCGGCCCGCTACGAATCGGTGACAGCCGAGCTGGACGGAATTGCCGCGCCGTGCTTTCGGACCACCGCGGCAGTGATGGCCAACGTGGTCGGATTCCATCTGAACAGAGGCCTGCTCGCGGTCGCCGATCGCGCCGAGTTCCCGCCGGCGGCCGACCTGCTGGCCACGTCCCGGACCGTCGCCGTGCTTGAGGGTGTCGGAGACCATGAGAACCTCGGTTCCATCTTCCGCAATGCGGCCGCGCTGGGGATCGACGCGGTGTTGTTACTGCCCGGCTGTTCGGACCCGCTCTATCGGCGCAGCGTCCGGGTGTCGATGGGCAATGTTCTCAGGGTGCCCTTCGCGACGATGCCCGATTCGATCGAATCGGCGGCGGAGTTGTTGCGCAAGCACGGTTACCGCATCATTGCCCTGACACCGCGGGCAACGGCCGTTCCGCTGCGCGAATTCGATCGCGACGGACGTCGGGTCGCGCTGCTGCTCGGGTCGGAAGGTCCGGGACTGACGGATGCAGCGCTGGCCGTCAGCGACGTCTGGCTGCGGATCCCGATGGCCGATGGGGTTGACTCGTTGAACGTGGCCACGGCGGCGGCCATCGCCTTTTCCGCACTCACCGGATAGGGCACAATCGCCGTATGTCCGAGACCGGCCCCGCTGTCGAAGCACCCCGTGGTGACTGGGCCTGGGTCGAGGAATGGCGGCGCGGCGGCGAGCCGACGCCGTGGGGTCCCGGCCTCGGATTGGCCGCATTCGCGGCGCTGATCATCGGCAGCGCTGTCTACGTGATCAGTGCGGGACTGGCCGATCGACCGCTGATCGCGATAGCAGCCAATGTCGTGGTGGCGCTGGGGTTGACGCCGGCGTTGTGGTTGTCCCGGACGTTGCCGGTGCTGCGCTGGGTCGGTCTCGGCGGCGCGATCGGGACGGTCATCGCCTGGATCTCCATCGTGTTCTTCCCGGTCGTCGTCGCCGGCTGATCGCCCGTCCCAACCAGGGGGCGATCAGGCCAGCGATTCCCGCCAGGCGGTGTGCAGGCCGGCGAAGCGACCGTCGTCGGCGATCAACTCCGCGGGCGTCCCGTCCTCGACGATCCGGCCCTCCTCGATGACCAGCACCCGGTCCGCGACGGCCACGGTGGACAACCGGTGGGCGATGATCACCGCAGTACGACCGTGCAGCACTCGACCGAGGGCGTGTTGCACCGCCCGCTCGCTCGGGATATCCAGCGATGCGGTCGCCTCATCCAGGATGAGCACGGCCGGGTCGGCCAGGAAAGCCCTCGCGAAGCTGACCAATTGCCGCTGCCCGGCGGACAGCCGGCCGCCGCGCTTGCGCACGTCGGTATCGAACCCGTCCGGGAGCGCCCTGATGAACGGCCCCGCCCCGATCCGGTCGGCAGCCTCCTCGATATCGGCGCGGCTGGCTTCCGGTCGGCCCAGCGCGATGTTGTCGGCCACCGATCCCGAGAACAGGAACGACTCCTGGGTCACCATCACCACGCCGGCCCGCAGGTCCGACGTCGACAGCACGGACAGGTCGATGCCGTCCAGGCTGATCTGGCCGTTGGTGGGGTCGTAGAAGCGGGCCAGCAGCTTGGCCAGCGTCGACTTGCCGGCTCCGGTGGCTCCGACGATCGCGACCGTCTGCCCGGCCGGGATGGTCAGGTCGAACTCGGGCAGTACCGGAGTCGCCGCGGAGTATCCGAAGCTGGTCCGCCGGAACTCGACCGCGCCACGGGGACGGGCCAGCGGCACCGGATATTCCGGCTCCGGCACGGTCGGTGTTTCGGCGAGCAGGGTGGCGATCTTCTCCAGCGCCGCCGAGGCCGATTGGAACCCGTTGTAGAACATCGCCAGCTCGTCCAACGGGTCGTACATCCGGCGCAGGTACAACAGGGCGGCGGCCAGCACACCGATCTCCAGCTGTCCGTCGATCACCCGGATGGCGCCGAGAACCATGGCGGCGGTCAGGGTCAGATTGCCGACCATCCGCACCGCGGGGGTGAAGATGGCCGCGGTGATCAGGCCGGCGCCGTCGGCATTCGCGAACTTCTGGTTCTCCTCATCGAAGATCCGTTCATTGGCACCCTGCCGACGGAAGGCCTGCACCGCCCGCAACCCGTTCATCGTCTCGGCGAATTGCACGATCAGCGCCGCCATCGACGTGCGGGTCAGCCGGTAGACCGCAATGGATCGGCGGGCAAACCAGCGGGTCAGGAAGAGCAACGGAACGAAAGCGACCAGCGCCAACAGGCCGATCGGCAGATCCAGCCACAACAACACCCCGCTCGTCACGATTACCGCCAGCGCCCCGGAAATGAAGTTGTCCAGACCCTCCTCCAGCGCCTCGGCGATCGAGTCGACGTCGCTGGTCAGCCTCGAGATCACCCGGCCGGATGTGTACTTCTCGTGGAAGGACAGGCTCAGTAGCTGGGCATGCCGGAAGACCCTGCCACGCAGGTCGAACAGCACAGTCTGGGCGATCCGCCCGGACATCCGGACGACGAGCAGCCGAACCAGCGCGAGGCTCACCGAGCGAGCCAGATAGCCGCTGACGGCCACCGTCAGCGGGCCACCGTCGCCCGCGATCATCGCCGGGGCGGCGGTGTCGATGCCGTAGGCGATGATCAGCGGACCGGCCACGGCCAGCGCCTGATCGGCGATGATCGCCAACGCCGCCAGCAGGACCATCCACCGGTGCGGGCGCAGGAGCGAGCGGACAAGCCGCCGCGCGCCGTCGCGCAGGCGCAGACCTGCGCTTGTCGAGATGGCCTCGTCCTGGTGGCCCAGATCGGCCCCGCCGGGAGCCACACCCAGGCGATGTTCAGCGCGCCGGTGTTCACCGTCGAACCGGTCCTCCTCCGACTGGTACTCGCCCGGGGGCCGCTCGTGCTCAGTCATCCGCGCCCCTCGGCAACGGATCCATCGAACCCGATCGGAGTAGCCGTCGGTAGGCCGCCGAGCCGGCCAGCAACTCGGCGTGGGTGCCGAGTTGCGAGATTCGGCCGTCGGAAAGCAGCGCAACCTGGTCGGCCATCAGCACCGTCGAGGCGCGATGCGCGACGATCAGAGCGGTGGTGCTGGACAGCACGGTGCGCAGCGCCTCCTCCACGGCTGCCTCGGTGTGAATGTCCAGGGCCGACAGCGGATCGTCGAGGACGAGGATCCGCGGGCGGCCGATCACTGCGCGGGCCAACGCCAACCGCTGCCGCTGGCCACCGGACAGGCTCAGACCCTGCTCGCCGATCCGGGTGTCCAGCCCCCAGGGCAGGTAGTACACGAAATCGGCCTGGGCGATCGAGATGGCGGCGGCTACCTCGGCGTCGGTAGCGGTCGGCCGGCCCAGGGTGATGTTCTCCCGGACACTGGCCGAGAACAGGGTCGGTTCCTCGAACGCGACGCTGACGTTGGTTCGGAGTTCGCTCAGCTCCAGATCGCGGATGTCGACACCATCCACCGTGATCCGGCCCGCGGTGACGTCGTACATCCGGTTGACCAGCATCGTCAGAGTCGTCTTCCCGGACCCGGTTGCGCCGACCAGCGCGATCGTCTGACCGGGCCGCAGGTCCAGATCGATGCCGCGCAGCAGTTTCTGGCGGCCGCTCCCGGCGTCGTCGAAGCCGAACTGCACGCCCTCGAAGCGCAGCGCCCCGGCGCCCGTCCGGTCGGGCAGCCGAACGGGATTGCCGGGTGATCTCACCGTGATCGGTGCGTCCATCACCTCGAAGAATCGCTCCGAAGCGGAGGCCGCGTCATTCAGGCTGGACAGCAGCCAGCCGAGCGAATCGATCGGCCAGCGAAGCATCATCGTGACCGAGAAGAAGGCCACCAGGGTGCCGGCGGTGATGGTGCCGTCGGCGACCTGCCGAATGCCCAGGAACAGGGTGAGTCCGATAGCGATCTCGGGAAGCAGAATGATCACCGCCCAGAGCAGTGAGACCACCCGCACCTTCGACATCTCGGTGCGTCTGAGCAGGGTTGCCCGCCGGGTGAACTCCTGACCCAGGTGTGCAGAACGGCCGAATGCCTTGAGGATCCGGATACCCAGGATCGACTCTTCGACCGTGGTCGCAAGGTCGCCGACCTGATCCTGGGCCCGGCGGGCCAGCGTCTTGTACTGGGTTTCATAGACCCAGCACAGGACGATCAACGGCAGCGCCAGCGAACCGATGATCAGGCCCAACGACCAGGACAAGGTGAAAAGAATGGCCAGGCCGATGACGAAGGTGCAGGTGTTGACGAAGAGGAAGAGACCGGCGAAGCCGACGAATCTACGGATCGTGCTCAGATCCGAGACCGCCCTGGACAGCAGTTGCCCGGACGACCATCGATCGTGGAAGGCCACTGGCAGATGCTGCAGTCTGGCGTAGAGATCCTGCCGCATTCGGGCCTGGACCTGCATCGACGGGCGCGCGGACAGCCAACGCCGGAAGCCGAACAAACCGGCCTCGAAGGCCCCCAGCAGCACCATCAGCGCGGCAGGCGCCCAGAGCGCGCCCAGGTCCCGATCCCGGATCGGGCCATCGATGATCTGCTGGATCACCAGCGGGATGGCCAGCCCACACACCATCGCCACCAGCGCCAGCACCCCCGAGATCAGCAGCCTGGGGGCCGCCGGCCGGACATACGGCCACAGCCGTCGAAGATTGTGCAGTGCCGTATGGGGGCCGTGGGTGGGTGTCGGTCGGCGCAGGCCGGCCCGACCGCGCGTCGAATCGGGCGGCGATGGCTCGGCGGGGTCCTGCCGGATATCGGTGGGGGTTTGGGCGAACGTCATGATCGCCCGAGGCTACGTCGGACCACCGACAGTCTGAAAGCGGATTTCGACGGGCCAGGAGCACACCGGGGGAGTAGACCTGAACGGGTGGACCAGCAGCCGGGAACGAAGTCCTGAAGCGAAAGAGGGCACCGTGTTCGAGCACAGCAAGGCCTTCAGCGGATTCTCGGTGAACGACATCGCGCAGGCGAAGCAGTTCTACGGTGAGAAGCTCGGCCTGACGGTGACCGAGGAGAACGGGATGCTGCGCCTGCACATCGCCGGCGGCGCCAGCATTCTGGTGTATCCGAAGGGTGACCAGCACACGCCGGCGACCTTCACCATCCTCAACTTCCCGGTCGAGGACGTCGACACGGCGGTTGACGAACTCAGTGCCCGTGGGGTGCGGTTCGAGAAGAGCGAATGGGTGGACGCCAAGGGCATCCAACGCGGCCGCGGCCCGGCCATCGCCTGGTTCAAGGATCCCGCCGGGAATTTCCTGTCCGTGCTGCAGAACTAGCAAGAACGCGTACCAATCCGCGCGGTGTCGGGTACCGAATCTCTAGGCTGACTCGCGTCACGGGAAACGGCACCCAGGGATAACTATCATCGCAGCGTCGATCAGCCAGGTCAGGTTCGATCCACGCGAGGAAGGCTGAAGACATGATCGGGCCGTCATTCGCCGAGGCGTTCGACCAGGTCAAGCAGGCTCCGTTCCTGCTGGACGGCTATCGGGCAACCGAGAAACTGGTCGCTGCCGCCGCCGGCGTGCCAGCTTCGCAAGTCGTGGACACGCTCGCTTCGGCGATCGCCGACGATAGCGATCAGCTGACCGCCATCGCCTCGATCCACGCGCTCGGCGGCGTATTCGGCGACCGGGCCGACGTGATCTTGTCAGACCTGCTCTCCCACCGGAAGGCCTTCATCCGGGAGCATGCGGCCTGGGCGATGGGTCCCCGACTCCCGCGGCTCGACGCCATCGGTCGACTGGTGAACGCCGTCACCGTCGGTGGGTTCTCCGGCGTGCTCGCCCAGCGGACTCTGGCGAGGTGGGCCGCCAACGCACCGGACCACGTGGCACTGGCATTGGAGGGCCGCCTGTCGGCGACCGAATCTCCGCAGATCAGGGCCAGGCTGATCGAAACCCTGGGTCTGGTGCCCGGTACGATCGCCGCCGGGCTGATCCGGCGGGCCGCTGCCTCGGCCGACGAAAAGTTTGAGGTGCGGCGATCGGCAGTGGCCGCAATCGGCGATCGCGGCGACGACCCGTTCGCCGCGGACGTGGTTCACCAGCTGGCCGGTGCCGATGACGAGCTCGCCGCGACCGCCCAGCTGGCTGCCTACGACCTCGCCCGGCGTGGCGGCGATGCGCCGACGGCCCGCGGCCGGGGTCTGACCGTCGCACAACTGTTCCTGCACGCAGATCTGGACCCCGAGGTGAGTAAGGCCGGTGCGGGTGACAACGGTGGGATCGCCACGCTGCTGGTCCGGCTGGGTGGAGCCCTCGCCGCGGAGCACGGAATCGACCGGGTCCTGACACTGTCCAGGGGGAGCGCTGAACAAGTCGCGAATTCACTGGGCACCGCAGGTGACAACCTGCTGGTCGGCGTACCGCTGCTGCCCGAGACGTTGAACTCGACCCAGGCCTGGCCGGCCTGGGTTGCCGCAGAGCGGGGGATCCGGCGAGCGTTGCTCGCCAACGGGCCGGTCGACGTCCTCCATCTGCGGATGGGTGAGGTCGGCAGCATGGCCGCCGCCGCGGCCGCCCAGAGCCTGGACATCCCGATCGTCTTTACGCTGGCGCCGGATCCGCATTCCGTCATCCACGCGTTGGATATGACGGGATCGTTGTCCCGGGCCAACTTCGGCTTGCTCGACGCCCGGGAACACTTCTGGTTCCGGCTACACCTGGTTCGCCGGCTGGCCGACAGCGCGGCCCGCATCGTGCTGTTTCCGCGGTCCGATCTTGCCAACGACCTGAAGGAGCTGCTGGGGTTGGACATCGCTGCCGATCCCGGGCGCTACCACGTGGTTCCCGAAGGGATCGACCTGACGGTAACCAACCGAGCGCTCCGGGAGGCAGTTGGCGTGGTCGCCGGGCAGGGAGTGCCCGACACCCAACCAGTCGACTCGTTCGCGGTCCTGGCGGACCTGATCCGCCGGCTCCCCGAGCATCGCCGCGGTCTACCCATCGCGATCACCGTCGGCCGCTTGCATCGGGTGAAGGGGATGGCCACCGTCGTCCAGGCCTGGGCGCAGAACGACGCGCTGCGTGATCGCTGCAATCTGCTGGTCGTGGGCGGCGATCTCGCCGCCCCGTCACCCGATGAGCAGAGCCAGCTCGCTGCGATGGACCAGGTACTGCAGTCATTCCCGCAGGCGGTCGACGGGTTGATCCTGGCCGGGCATCAGTCCAATGACACCGTCGCCCGGTGGCTCGCGGCTGTGCGGCTCGGCCTGCAACCAGAGCTCGGTTCCCGCGGCATTTACGTGTGCGGCAGCTTGAAGGAGGAATTCGGGCTGGCGATCCTGGAAGGGCTCGCCGCGGGGCTGGTCGTGGTTGCCCCGGAAACAGGCGGCCCGGCAACCTATGTCGAGCCCGAACGCACGGGTGTGCTGGTGGACACCGCCGATCCGGTCGCCCTGGGCGACGGGATGATCCGCGCGCTCGACCTTGCCGGCGCGCCGACCCGCGGGCAGAACATGTCCCGCGCCCAACGGATGGTGGCCGAGAAATTCACCGTCCAGGCGATGGCCCGATCGCTGTCCGCGATCTATGCCGACGTCGCCGCGACGCCGCCGGTTGCTTCGCGCCGGCTGACCGGTGATCGGTTGCCGCCCGAGATGTTCGGTCTGTCAAAGCTTTCCGTTGGTCCTGGTCTGGTCGGCCGAGCGTGACGTTGCTGGTGATCAGCCCGGACTACGCTTCGCACCTGCTGCCGCTGGCCACCCTGGCCGGCGCCTGGAAGCAGGCGGGAGACCGGGTGGTGGTGGCCACCGGCCCGGCGACCGCCGACATCGTGGCTTCGTTCGGTTTCGAGCAATGCGGTCTGCAACTCGGTCGCGGATCCAACCCGGGGGTGATCCGGGTGCAGGACCAGCCGGTCGGCGAGGATGAGTCGCTCCGCGGGTTCTTCGCGGCCACCCACCGCGGCATGATCGCGACCTTGAAATATCAGGCGCAGGCCCGCACCGTCGATCTGCTGTGGAATCCGGTGGTCACCGCTCGGCGCGTGCTGGACATCGTCGACCAGATTCGACCTACCGAGATCATCGTCGACCATCTGGCTTTCAGTGCGCGGCTGGCGCTCGACTCGGCCCAGATCTCTTACGGCGATGTGGTTCTCGGCCACCCGACGGCGCTGCCGATCGGTGACGAGGTCTACGGTTACCCCGCATCCTGGCCGCGGTGTTTCGAGCCGGACGTCGACGGGCTGGCCGATCTTCTGACCACCTGCCGCGCTGTGCGCGACACTTTCACCGCGGAGTGGAACGCGGCGACGGCAGCGCTCGGCTCGAACAGACCACCGGTGGCGGACGCCTTCGCGGCGTGTGGTGATCTGCTGCTGTTGAACTATCCTGGCCGGCTCCACGGGAGAGCCCGGACCGCTCAGTTGCCGCCGCATGTTTTTCTCGGCTCGGCCATTCGGGCCGAGGAGGTCGATGAGTCCGTGCAGCGCTGGCTGCGCAGCAGCCGGCAGCCGATCGTGTACGTCAGTTTCGGCAGTTTCCTGTCGGCGCGGGCCGATGTGCTGGCCAAGGTCGTGGCCGCCCTTCGCGGATTGGATGTCCGGGTGGCCTTGGCCATCGGATCGGCCGACCCAGCCGCACTCGGCGAACTGCCCGCCGGGTGGCTGGTCCGCGAGTTCCTGCCACAGGTGACGATCGTCGAGCAGGCGGCGCTGCTGGTGACGCACGCGGGAAACAATAGCGTCACCGAGGCGGCCGCCCTCGGTGTGCCGATGGTGCTGCTGCCGTTCTCCACAGACCAGTTCGCCGGAGCCGCCGCCGTGGAATCCGCCGGCCTCGGAACAGCTCTCGATCCCAACGCGGCCACGTCGGCCGAGCTTCGGGTTGCCATCAACACAGCGCTGGGCTCGGCCATGGCCGACCGTGCCCGCACCCTCGGCGTGGCGCTACGCGCCGCTCCGGGGCCGGAGCTGGCCTATCGGCGAATGGTGGGCTGAGCGCCGCCATTGGCTCGCGCACGATGCCCGAAAGAAGCTCCCGACCGGAACTACTGCCCGGACGAACGAACCCCGAGCAGCACGTCTTCCCAGGACGGCATGACCGGTCGTTGACCGCGGGCCGGCGCCCGACCGGCATCTTCGGTGCCGGTGCGGCCGACAGAGGAGCCGGCGTAGCCGGGTTGGGCCGACGACGCGGCTTGATCCGTTGGCTGGGTCGCCGCGCGGGAAGACTGGGCATGGCTGGGCGATACCGCGTGGTGGGCAAGCGCGGCAGCCACCTTGTTGGTCGACGGCTTGCCATGGCCGTACACCGGGCGCGGGGGAGCGGGTGTGGGCTTGGCCGCCGGCGCGCCGTCGCGGACCGGAGCGGCAGTATCGGTAGCCGTGGCGAGCGGGTTCAGCGGTGGCAGGTCGACCTCGACATCGGCGGCCTCGCGCACAGTCCGCAGCGGGCGGGGCGCCGGCTCCATGATCTCCGTCGCCGCGTCGTCGACCGGATTCACCGTTCCGCCCGCCGCGCCGGGATGGAAGGCCCAGCGGGCGGTGTTCTGGCTGTGCCCGGCCATCCAGGTCAGCGCCAGCACCCAGGCCCCGCCCGGTTCGCGGTAGGCGTCCCAGGCGATGTCGATGGCCTGGCCCCGGGCTGACAGCGTCTCGGCCACCACGGCTTCGATGGTCCGGCTGCCCGCAATTCCGGCGATCATCGGTCGGGCCAGCCTGGCCTGGCCGGCGATGGTCGCGCGCTCCATCAGCACGGGGTAGGCGTATCGCTCGATCCGGCTCGGCTCGCAGTTCGCGGCCTCGGCAACCTCGTCGAGGCTTGCGCCGGCCCGGATCCGCAGCTGGATCTCGCGGGGACGCAGTTGCGGTTCCATGGGCGTTTCCATTTCAGATTTCGATGTGCCGTGGCCCAGCCGTCCGCGGGCGGCAGCTCGCAGTTGATCGTCCGCCGGGATGGCGAAGCGATCGCCGCTCACCGGCTCCTCGCACACCACGTGCACGCCATCCTCGGCCAAACCGAGCACCTTGAGCGCGCGCATGATGATCTCCTCCCGACGGCTGGTTGATTCACGGTATCGACCCGGCACCGGCCACCACCCCAGGCGCGCCGACGGTCGCTCTGGTGTCTGAGCGGTGGCCGGGCGGGGCGCGCGGATCCGGCCGGGGCGATGGTCAGAGGGCCTGCACGACGTAGTCGATGCAGGCGGTCAGGGCCTGCACGTCGGACGGCTCGACGGACGGGAACATGCCGACCCGCAGCTGATTGCGGCCCAGCTTGCGGTACGGCTCGGTGTCCACGATTCCGTTCGCTCTGAGCACCTTGGCCACCTGAGCCGCATCGACGGACCCGTCGAAATCGATGGTCCCGACCACCCGGGAGCGCAGCTCCGGCCTGACGACGAACGGCGTGGCGAACGGGGAGGCCTCGGCCCAGTCGTACAGATGCGTCGAGGACGCGGCGGTTCGGGCGGTAGCGAAGTCGAGGCCACCGTTGCTGTTCAGCCACTGGATCTGGTTGGCCAGCAGGAACAGCGTGGCAACCGCCGGAGTGTTGTAGGTCTGGTCCTTGCTGGAGTTGTCCAGCGCGGTGACCAGCGACAACGATTCCGGAATCCAGCGATCGGTCGAACCGATCTCGGCGATCCGGGCCTGCGCGGCGGGCGAGAGCAGCGCGATCCACAGGCCGCCGTCGGAGCCGAAAACCTTCTGCGGCGCGAAGTAGTAGGCATCGGCCTGGGTGGCATCCAACGGCAGCCCGCCGGCGCCCGAGGTGGCGTCGATCAGCACCAGTTGATCGGCGGTCGCCCCGGCCGGCCGGATCACCGGAACGGCCACCCCGGTGGAGGTCTCGTTGTGCGCCCAGGCGTAGGCGTCGACGTCGGCCTCGAAGCGGGCCACGGGGGCGTCGCCGACCTCGGATTTGATGATTGTCGGGGCGCCGAGGAAGGGCGCACCGGCCGCGACCGAGGCGAATTTCGAGGAGAACTCGCCGAAGGTGAGGTGCTGTGAGCGCGTCCTGATCAGGCCGACGGCGGCGGCGTCCCAGAACGCGGTGCTACCGCCGTTGCCCAGGGCGACCTGGTAGCCGTCCGGCAACGAGAACAGCTCGCGGAGCCCGGCCCGGATCTGTCCCACCAGGCCCTTGACCGGCGCCTGTCGATGCGAGGTGCCCATCAACGAGGAGCCGCTCGCGGCCAGCGCGGCCAGCGCCTCGGGTCGAACCTTGGATGGCCCACAGCCGAACCGGCCGTCGACGGGCTTGAGGTCGGCGGGCAGGACCACGGTGGTGGTGGCGACGGCCATGCGGGGGTGACTCCTCTGATGTGGCGGCTGAAGCGGAAGATGCTCCGCTGATTCTCCCACCACAGCCGACGGCCGAGCGACTAGTCGCCTCCCAGTGGCCCGACCGACACGATTGCGAGCACCGGCTGGCCCGCCTCGTCGGACGCGGCGACGTCGATCTCGGCGGTGATCCCCCAGTCCCGGTCACCGTCCGGGTCGTCGAAGACCTGCCGCACATGCCAGGCCGATGCCCCTGGCCTGATGGTGATCATCGCGGCGCTGCGGGCGTCCGGTCCGGACCCGATGTCCTCGTACTCCTGCCAGTAGCCGTCCATCGCCTCTTCCCAGCGCGCGGCATTCCAGCCGTCGTCCAGCGCGCCCAGCGCCTCGTACTGCTCCAGCGACGCGTACTCGACCCGACGGAACAGGGCGTTGCGCACCATGATGGTGAAGGCCCGCGGGTTTCCGGTGACGCCGGGCGACACCGTCGGCGGCCTGGGCCCGGAACCCGTTGCGGCCCCGCCGGTGTCGAAGTCCTCCGGATGCGCGAGCGCGTCCCATTCGTCCAGTAGCGATGAGTCGACGCCGCGTACCAACTCGCCCAACCAGGCGATCAGATCGCCGAGGTCGTCGGTGCGCGCCTCGACAGGTACGGTGCGGCGCATCGCCTGGAACGCATCCGAGAGGTAGCGCAGCAACACGCCTTCGGACCGGGTCAGTGCATAGAACGCGATGTACTCGGTGAAGTTCATCGCCCGCTCGTACATGTCCCGGACGATCGACTTCGGTTGCGGCTCAAAGTCATTGATCCACGGATGACCGACCCGGTAGGAGTCGTAGGCCACCTGAATCAACTCGGCCAGCGGCTTGGGGTAGTCGACGTCATCGAGGATCACCATGCGTTCCTCGTACTCGACGCCCTCGTATTTGAGCTGTGCCACCACCTCGCCGCGGGCCAGATGACGCTGCGCCGACAGCACCGTGTTGGGGTTGTCCAGAGTCGCCTCGATCAGCGAAACCACGTCCAGCGCATAGGATTCGGTGTTCACATCCAGGATGGCCAACGCTGCGAGCGCGAGCGGTGACAACGGCTGGTTGAGCGCGAAGTCCAGCTGCAGATCCGTGGTCAACCGCCAGCGGCGACCGGTCTCATCCGGCTCGGCCAGCCGCTCGACGATGCCGGCCCGGAGCAGTCCGCGGGCGATCTCCAAGGCCCGGCGGGCGTGCTTGAGCTGCCGATCCCGCGGTTCGTGCGAGTCCTCGATCAGATGCCGCATCGCCGCGAACGCATCGCCCGGACGGGAGATGACGTTCAGCAGCATCGCGTTGGTCACCGTGAAATGTGACGTCAACAACTCCGGCTCGGCCGCGACCAGGCGATCGAAGGCAGCCTCGGTCCAATGAATCGCGCCGTCGGGAGCCTTGCGCTTCACCAGCTTTCGCTTCTTGATCGGGTCGTCGCCGGCCTTGCGGATGGCCTTCTGGTTCTCGATCATGTGCTCCGGCGCCAGCACGACGACATCGCCCGCGGTGTCGAAACCGGCCCGTCCGGCGCGTCCGGAGATCTGGTGGAACTCGCGGGCGTTCAGCAGCCTGGTGCGGACGCCGTCGTACTTGGCCAGGCCGGTCAGCAGCACGGTTCGGATCGGCACGTTGATGCCAACGCCCAACGTGTCGGTTCCGCAGATCACCTTCAACAGGCCTGACTGGGTGAGCTTCTCCACCAAGCGGCGATACTTGGGCAGCATGCCGGCATGGTGCACGCCGATGCCGTGCCGTACCAACCTGGACAGGGTCTTGCCGAAACCGGCGGAGAATCGGAAATCCCCGATCAGCTCGGCGATCTCGTCCCGCTCGGCGCGGGTGGCGACGGTGATCGAGGTCAGCGACTGGGCTCGTTCCAGGGCTGCAGCCTGGGTGAAATGCACCACGTACACCGGTGCGCGGTGGGTGTTCAACAGTTCCTCGATCATCTCCTGCAGCGGCACCAGCTCATACGAAAAGCGCAGCGGCACCGGACGTTCCACGCCGGTGATGACTGCGGTGGGGGCGCCGGTTCGGCGGGTCAGATCCTTGGCGAAGAAATCGACGTCGCCCAAAGTCGCCGACATCAGCACGAATCTGGCGGCGGGCAATTCGATCACCGGGATCTGCCAGGCCACCCCGCGCTGCGGGTCGCCGTAGTAGTGGAACTCGTCCATCACCACCATCTGTGCGTCGGTGGCCGCGCCGGAGCGCAGCGCCGCCGAGGCGAGAATCTCGGCCGTACAGCAGATGATCGGCGCCTCCGGATTGACGGCGCTGTCGCCGGTGATCATGCCCACCCGCTCGGCCCCGAAAACGGCGACCAGATCGAAGAATCGTTCGGAAACCAGTGCCTTGATCGGCGCGGTGTAGAACGCCCGGCGCCCCGTGGCCAGCGCGGCGAACAGCGCGGCGGTGGCGATCAGGCTCTTCCCGGAGCCGGTCGGCGTGGCCACGATCAGGTTGGAGTCGCCGACGATCTCCAACAATGCCTCTTCCTGGTGCGGGTACAGCGGCCAGCCGTGATCGGCGGCCCAGTCCAGGAAGACCTCGTAGATCTCGTCGGGGTCAAGCTCAGCTGCCGTCGAACCACTGCCGAGGTCCCCGCCGAGCAGGGCGCCGAGCGGGTCGGCGGAGCTGAGGTCGGCGGTCACCCTTCAACACTGCCACAGGCCGCCCGGGCCGCCGACGCGTCCGCGGCCCGGGCAACCGGTTGTCCAGGGTCGGGCTAGTTCAGCATCAGTGACTGCCAGCCGTCGACCAGTTCCGGCAGCCGTTCGCCGGGGCCGTCGTAGACCGCGGCCGGCCGAACCAACCGGCCGAGCTTCTTCTGCTCCAGGATGTGCGCGCTCCAGCCCGCCGTCCGCGCGCAGGTGAACATGGCCGGCATCATCGGGGCGGGCACGCCGGCGAAGTCGAGAATGACGGCCGCCCAGAATTCGACATTGGTCTCGATGGTGCGGTCCGGACGGCGGGCGGTCAGCTCCTCGCGGGCCGCCTGCTCCAGCGCGGCCGCGGCTTCGAAACGGGTTGCGCCCAGCTCGGCGCAGGTCCGGCGCAGCACCCTGGCGCGGGGATCCTCGGCCCGGTACACCCGGTGGCCGAAGCCCATCAGCCGCTCGTTGCGGTCCAAGATGCCGCGCACCACCGCGTGGGCGTCACCGGTCCGTTCGACCTCCTGGATCATCGGCAGGACCCGAGCCGGGGCGCCACCGTGCA
Source organism: Mycobacteriales bacterium (assembly GCA_038245175.1). Taxonomy (GTDB): domain Bacteria; phylum Actinomycetota; class Actinomycetes; order Mycobacteriales; family Nakamurellaceae; genus Nakamurella. Next base: position 119,791 of record JBBRSR010000001.1, read on the forward strand.
GCGGACCGGACATCGAGCCGATCGCGCCGGCGACGCAGGCCGGCACATCGGCTCCGGTGGAAGCGATCACCCGTGCGGTGAAGGTCGAGGCGTTCATCCCGTGCTCGGCTGCGGACACCCAGTAGGCGTCGATCGCCTTCACCTGCTCGGGCGTCGGTTCGCCCAGCCATGCGGTGAGGAACCGCTCGACCACGTTGGAACAGCCGTCGAGCAGGCTCTGCGGAACCTCCGGCAGACCGCCCCGGGCAGACCGCGCCACATAGGACAGAGTAGCCGCGGTGGTCTGCGCCAGCTGCTCGCGGGCCTGCTCGTCGGAGATGTCCAGCAGCGGGCCGAACCCGCGGGTGGCAGCCAGCAGCGGGAGCGAGGAGTGGGCGTCGATTCGGACGTCGCCGCTGCTCACGGCCGGGAACGAGATATCGACCGGCAGTTTCGCGCCGAACGAGTTGTCCACGAGCAGCGCCCAGACGTCTTCGAAACCGACCCGACCGGCGAGGTGTTCGATGTCCACGCCCCGGTAGCGCAGGGCGCCACCGTCCTTGTCCGGCTCCGCGATGGCGGTGTGGAAAGCGACCACACCCTCCAGTCCAGGTGTGAATGTTGCTGACGTCATGGGCACCTCCGCGCCGAGATGGCTGAATTGATCACCGTGAATGGCTCACGGTGAATGGATACTGTCAATGGATACGGAGTCCACCGAGCCACATTCGGGTAACGACTGCGGTTACGGTTCTGGCGCCACTCCTGTGGGCCACCATTCCCGGTTCAGCGCTGCGGCGCCAGGGTCGAGGGAGTGGTTCTCGTCACGAACGCCGTCAGGGGCGCCCGGACAAACCGCATCCGGCGACGGCGGAACGCACTGTCGGGGCTCAGGCGTAGCGTGCCCTGCGGTGGCTCCGACCGGCTCGGTTGTCCGCCGCGCACCCGAGCACTGCGCCCTGAGCAGACCCGTAGGAGGAATGGTGACCACCCAGCCCGTCAACCCACTCGATCTGGCTTCGATGCGCATCAGTTACGGCAGCCCCGCCGTCAACGAGGCCGACCTCCCGGCGGACTGGCTGACCCAGTTCGAGCGCTGGCTCGCGGACGCGGTCGCAGCCGGCGTGGTTGAGCCCAACGCGATGGTGCTGGCCACCGTCACCACGGACGGCGGGCCGGCCTCGAGGACCGTACTGGCCAAGGGCATCGACAGCGCAGGTGTGACGTTCTACACCAACTACGGGTCGGCGAAGTCTGCCGACCTGGTCGCGAATCCGCAGGCGGCCGTGACGTTCCCGTGGTACCTGCTGCAGCGCCAGGTCAACATTCGAGGCACCGTTGAGCGGGTGGACGCCCGGACAACAGCCGAATACTGGGCCACCCGACCGCGTGGTTCACAGCTGGGTGCGTGGGCCAGCCCGCAGTCCGAGCTCATTGCCGGGCGCGAGGTACTGGACGGCCTACAGGCCGCGGTGGAGGCACGCTTCGGTGGCGGCGCCAAAGCAGTCGACGCCCCATCCATCCCGGTGCCGCCGCACTGGGGTGGCTGGCGCATCGTTCCGCAGACCGTCGAGTTCTGGCAGGGCCAGCGATCCCGGATGCATGATCGGCTCCGGTACCGGCGGCTGGCCGACGGCAGCTGGGTCATCGAGCGACTCGCTCCGTGACCGGCTCCGGCACCGAGCCGGACCAGCCGGACCAGCCGGACCAGCCGAGAGAACCCAGGAATGAGCCCACCTGCAACCGCCGCAGCCGGCTGCGCGCACTCGCCGTGGACACCCGCCCGCTGGCGATCCCTGCCTACCGGCGGCTGTTCATCGGGCAGACCGTCACCGTCATCGGGTCCCAGCTGACCGTCGTCGGCGTGCAACAGCAGATCTTCGATCTGACCGGCAGTTCGGCGTGGGTCGGCGCGGCCTCGTTCGTCGCCCTGATCCCGCTGGTCACCTTCGGCCTGCTCGGCGGAGCCATCGCCGACACCTACGACCGGCGCAAGATCCTGATGATCACCTCCGCCGGGATCGCCATGACCAGCATCGGGCTGTGGCTCAACGCGCTGTCCGGCGGCACGGTGGCGGTGATCTTCGCGATGCTCGCCATCCAGCAGGGGATGTTCGCGGTGAACAGCCCGGCCCGCGCGGCGATGATCCCGCGGTTGGTCTCGGTGGCACTGGTGCCGGCCGCCAACGCGCTGAACATGACCGTGTTCAGCCTCGGCGTATTGATCGGGCCGCTGTTGGCGGGGCTGACGTTGGCCCGGTTCGGCCTCGGCTGGCTTTACTTCGGGGATGTCCTGGCGCTGCTTGTCGGGTTCTACGCCGTCGTCGCCCTGCCGCCGATGCCGCGGCTCGGGCTGGCCGCAAACGCTGCCCGGGCCAGCGTCCGCGAGGGCCTGCGCTACCTGCGTGGGCGCGAGGCGCTGCTGTTGACCTTCGTGGTGGACATCCTGGCGATGGTCTTCGGGATGCCGCGCGCGCTGTTTCCGCAGATGGCCGAGCAGACCTTCGGCGGCCCGGCGCATGGCGGGATCCAACTCGGCCTGCTCAATGTGGGCCTGGCCATCGGCACCCTGATCGGCGGTCTGACCAGCGGCTGGATCCACCGGGTGCGCCGCCAGGGGGTGGCCATCGTCGCGGCGATCGTGGTCTGGGGGCTGGCCATGGTCGGCTTCGGGCTGTCGTCCTCGCTCTGGGTTGCCGTCGGTTTCCTGGCCGTCGGCGGGCTGGCCGACATGGTCAGCGCGGTCTATCGGAGCACGATGTTGCAGGTCAGCGCGACCGAGGAGATGCGGGGCCGGATGCAGGGGGTGTTCCTCGTGGTGGTGGCCGGTGGCCCGCGGATCGCCGACCTGGTGCACGGGCTGGCGGCCGATGCGACCTCGACGGCGGTCGCGGTCACCGGCGGCGGCGTTCTGGTGGTACTGACCGTGCTGATCGTTTCGTTCGCCCGGCCGGCACTGCTCCGCTACGACTCGCTCAAGCCGGCCACCTAGCAGGCAGGCCGGGCCCGGGCGCCGACGGTGCCGGAGGCCGGTCCGAGCGCCGCACTGCCCACAGAGCGGCAGTGCCCGCTGAGTAGGGCAGAATCGGTCCGGCGCCGACTGTGGGTGGGCCGCCGACACCGCAGGGTCGGCCAAGATGAGTCACGAAAGGCATGTACATGACGCAGCCGGCAGCACAGTCGGAGGATTGGGCCGTATACCAAGGCCTGCAGGATGGCGTCAACGCCTACCTCCGGGATGCCGAAGCAGCCCTGGAATCCATCTTCGGAGTGGTCAACTTCGCCGACGTCGTTGCGTTCACCTGCGAGCGGGTCGCCTCGACCGCGACCTGGGGGGAGTCGCTCTGGCAGGAGGTGGCCATCACCGACGGCCGCCGGCTGATCCTGTGGCACGGCGACGACGAGGAGAACGACGAGAACCCGGGCGCGGTGATGTTCTCCTCCTCGATCCGGACCATTCCGCTGAGCGCCATCGTCGACCAGGGCCTGCGGACCCGCTTCAGCTACGACCATGACGGTGTGCGCTCCCTGCATTCGGTGATGCTCTACCTGTCCACCCAGACCCCGGAGCGATCGCTCACCGAGCTGACCGAGGACGCCGGCACCCGCACCCTGCAATACGTCGAGACATACCGGTTCTCCAAATCGGTAACCGACGGCGGACGCGGCCAGATGCAGCGCCTGACCCAGTTCGGCCGGGCGCTGTCCAGGCACTCGGCAGGAGACCGCACGTGACCGATCCCGCGCCGAGGCGACTGCCATCCGGCCACCAGTACGAGATCACCCGCGGCAACGCCACGGTCCGGGTGGGCTCGGTGGCCGCGGTGCTGCGCGAGTTCTCCGTCGACGGTCACGCGTTCACCGAGATCTGGGATGACGACAAGCTCACCCCGCACGGCTGCGGCATCGTCCTCGCGCCGTGGCCGAACCGGATCGAGAACGCCCGGTGGACCAACGAGGGCAAGGCGTTGCAGCTCGACATCACCGATCCCTCGAACAACTGCGCCATCCACGGGCTACTGCGCAACACTTCCTACGATCTGGTCGAGATCACCGCTGAGTCGGTCACTCTCGGCGCCGGAGTGTATCCGCAACACGGCTACCCGTTCACTCTCGACACCTTCGTCACCTATCGGCTGGCCGATGACGGGTTGCACGTCGAACACACCGTTGCCAATGTCGGGTCCGGTACGGCGCCCTTCGGGGTGGGTGCGCACCCGTATCTACGGGTTGGCGACCAGCCGACCGGCAGCCTGACGGTGACGCTGCACGCCGACACCTACCTGGCGGTCAATGCCAACAAGGTGCCCACCGCGCTGCTCGCGGCGGCCGGCACCCAGTGGGACCTGCGGGCCGGCGTCGTCCTGGGTTCGGCCGACCTGGACACCGCCTACACGGATCTGCATCCGGTGTCCGGACCGCATGGTGACGAGCATCAAGTCGCGCTGACCGCGCCGGACGGGTCCGGTGTGCTGATGTGGGCGCAGCCGTCCTTCGGGTACATGCAGGTGTTCACCCCGCGCGATTTCCCGGGCCGCGAGCTCACCGTCGCGATCGAACCGATGACCTGCGCGGCCAACGCCTTCAACACCGGCCAGGGTTTGCGATGGCTCGCGCCGGGCGAGAGTTTTGTCGGCTCGTGGGGGCTGCGACCGTTCGGTTTCTGACTGGGCTGGGGGGTGACAGCGGCCGGTGCCCGCAGATCCGGGAGGATTCTGCTCGCTCAGCGATAACTTTCCTACCCGTCTTTGCGGCGCTGACCCCATCGTCGCAGTGCCTCGACCCGTTCGGTGGCGTGGTCGATGATCGGCGGCGGGTAATTGTTCGGCGGACCTGTAGGAAGGTCCCACGGGGTGTGCACGGCAGCGCCGGGGATGCCGGCCAGCTCTGGCACATACCGCCGGACGTAGTCGCCGGCCGGGTCGTGCCGGTGGCCCTGGGTCACCGGCTGGAACACCCGGAAGAACGGCGCTGCTTGGGGTCCGGCGCCGGCGGCCCACTGCCAGCCGTGGCTGTTGGATGCCACGTCGCCGTCGATCAGGTGGTCCATGAAATGCGCCGCCCCGCGCTGCCAGGGCAGGTGCAGGTCCTTGATCAGGAACGACGCGACGCCCATCCTGGCCCGGTTGTGCATCCAGCCCTCGGTGAGCAGCTGCCGCATGGCGGCGTCGATATACGGGTAGCCGGTGCGTCCCTCCTGCCAGGCGGCGAAGTGTTGGTCGGCGGCTGCCCCGCTGTCCCATTCCAACTCGTCCACCTGCGGATTGATCGACCGGCGCACCGACCCTGGATGCTGAAACACCAGGTCCGCGTAGAATTCTCGCCACGCCAGCTCCTGCCGGAAGGTGACCGCGCCGGCCGACGAGCGTTGCTTCAGATCCGCGAGCAGCGTCCGCGGGTGGATGCAGCCCCACTTCAAATACGGCGAGAGTCGGCTGGTGCCTTCGTGATCCGGTCGATCACGGTCGAGTTGATAGCCGGCCAGGCCATTGTCGCGGAACTGTTTCCACCCGGCCTTCGCGGCCGCCTCGCCCGCGGCGGGCCAGTGACCGGCCACCCGGACGGCCAGGTCGGTGAGCGAAATCCGCTGCGGCATTTCAACGTTCGCGCCATCGACCCAGCTGACGGCGGCTCCGGACCCGGCCGGACCCCGGTAACCGTGCTCGCTCCACGCTCGCAGGAACGGGGTGTAGACGGCGTAGCCGGTGCCGTCGGCCTTGCGCACCCGGCCCGGCGCAACGGCGTAGGGCGACCCGGTCCGGACGAGTTCGACGTCGCCGAGCGCTGCCTGCACCGCAGCGTCGCGGCGCCGACCGTAGGGCATGTAGTCCGCGCTGATGTGCACCTCGGCGGCGCCGACCTGCGCCGCGAGCCGCGGAATCAGCGTGCTCGGGTCACCCCGTAGCACCAGCAGCCGTCCACCGAGCGACTCGTCCAGCGCGGCCAGGCATGCGTGCATAAAGCGCACCCGGGGATGGCCCGAGGACCCCAGCAGCACCGGATCCAGCACGAAAACGCCGAGAACCGGGCGACCGTCCACGGCCGCCGCGAGCAGCGCCGGGTGATCATCGATGCGCAGGTCACGGCGAAACCACAGCAGTGCTGGTTTGGTCATACAGGTGGCACTACTACCAGCTCAGCGGTTGGCGATGTCGACATAGTCACGCTCGACGTAGCCGGTGTAGACCTGCCGCGGCCGGCCGATCTTCGTCGACGGATCCTTGATCATTTCCTGCCACTGCGCGATCCAGCCCGGCAGCCGGCCGAGCGCGAACAGCACGGTGAACATCCGGTCCGGGAAACCCATCGCCTTGTAGATCAGGCCGGTGTAGAAGTCGACATTCGGGTACAGCTTGCGCGAGATGAAGTAGTCGTCGGAGAGGGCGATCTCCTCGAGTTGCTTGGCCAGGTCGAGCATCTGGTCGTTGCCGCCGAGGCTGGCCAGAACCTCGTCCGCCATCGATTTGACCAGCGTGGCCCGAGGGTCGTAGTTCTTGTAGACGCGGTGCCCGAAGCCCATCAGCTTCACGCCCGGCTCCTTGTCCTTCACCCGCTTGACGAACTGCTTGATGTCACCGCCGTCCGCCTTGATTCCGGCCAGCATCTCCAGGACAGCCTGGTTCGCGCCGCCGTGCAGCGGACCGAAGAGTGCGTTGATCCCAGCGGAGACCGAGGCGAAAAGGTTGGCGTGCGAAGAACCGACGAGCCGTACCGTGGCGGTCGAGCAGTTCTGCTCGTGGTCGGCGTGCAGGATCAGCAGCAGATCCAGCGCCTTCACCGTCAGCGGGTTGGTGACATAGTCCTCGGCCGGGAATCCGAAGCAGAGCCGGAGGAAGTTGTCGACCAGACCTCGGCTGTTGTCCGGGTACAGCAGCGGCTGTCCGACCGATTTCTTGTAGGCGTACGCCGCGATTGTCGGCATCTTGGCCAACAGCCGAATCGAGGACAGGTCCACCTGGCGTGCGTTGAACGGGTCCAGCGAGTCCTGGTAGAACGTCGACAGCGCGGAGATCGCGGACGACAGCACCGGCATCGGGTGCGCGTCCCGCGGGAAGCCGTCGAAGAACCGCTTCAGGTCCTCATGCAGCATCGTGTGCCGACTGATCCGCTCGGTGAAGGTGGCCAACTCGGTGGCTGACGGCAGTTCGCCGTTGATCAGCAGGTAGCTCGTCTCCAGGAACGTCGAATTCTTCGCCAGCTGTTCGATCGGGTATCCCCGGTACCGCAGGATGCCGACGTCACCGTCGATGTAGGTGATGGCCGAGGTGGTCGAGCCGGTGTTGGTGAATCCGCTGTCCAGTGTGATCAGGCCGGTCGACGAGAGCAGCTTGGAAATCTCCACACCGGAGGATCCCTCGGTGGCGGGTACCACCTTCAGATCCAGCGTTTGATCGCCGTAGGTGAAGGTCGCACCGGTAGGTGCGGCTGTGGCCGCGGGAGCGGTCCCGGTGGGCGTTGTCCCGGCGGCGGCATCGGGTGTCGGATCCGGTGTCACGGCCTCGGTCGGAGTTGCGGGGGCTTCGGACATTCGCTATTCCCTCTTTCATCTTCACAGACGCAATATGGCCCCATGTGTGCGCGCCTGTGGGCACCATGTTCGGCGTGATCGGGGAGAACGTTGTTGCAAGGAATCTACCCACCCCCCGGCCGGGCGACGCCACTGGGCACCGCTCGCGGACGTCCGACCCGCCGCCCGAGCGGTTACTACCGGTAGCCGGTCGCGGACTGAGGAAGACATTTCGAGCCGCTGACCGGTGCCGCAGGTAGCGTTGCCGAGGGAGTGGTCGCAACGGGGCGATCGCCTTCCAGCGCGAAGGAGTTGCCGCGGTGACGGTATCCCTGGCCAGCATTCTGGCCGAGTCGGCCCAGCGTTTTCCGGACAACGAAGCCGTCGTACTCGGCGAATCGCGGATTACCTACGATCAGCTTTGGGAGCAAACCCGCAGGTACGCGGCGGTATTGCAGGCCCGCGGGGTCAAGCCAGGCGACCGGGTGGCCCTGCTGATGCCTAACGTGCCCGACTTTCCTCGTTCCTACTACGCGATCCTGTCGCTCGGCGCGGTGGTGGTCCCGGTGCATGCACTGCTGGTCGCCCGGGAGATCGAGTACATGCTCAGGGACTCCGGCGCCGTTCTGCTGATCGCGGCTGCCCCGCTGCTCGCTGAAGGAGCACCGGCCGCCGAGGCGGCCGGTGTGCCCTTGCTGGCGGTGCTCGGCGGCGAGGTCGACCGTCTCGACCTGCTGGCCGCCGACGTGGCCCCGCTGCACAGCTACGTGCAGCGTGAGGCCGCCGACGAGGCCGTCATTCTCTACACCTCGGGGACCACCGGCTCACCCAAGGGTGCCATCCTGACCCAGCTGAACATGTTACTGAACGCCCAGGTCAGCGCGACCAGCGTGATCTACCTGCAGCCGACCGACGTCATCCTCGGCTGCCTGCCGCTGTTCCACTCCTTCGGCCAGACCTGCGCAATGAACGCTGGGTTCTACGCCGGCTCGACCCTGGTGATGCTCCCGCGGTTCGACGCGGCCGCCGCCCTGGACCTGATGATCACCGGCAAGGTCAACGTGTTCGAGGGTGTGCCAACGATGTACATCGGGCTGCTCGCGGCGGCCAGATCCGACGAGCGGCGACCGGCGCTGCGGATGGCGATTTCCGGTGGAGCGAGTCTGCCGGTGACCGTGATCGACAAGTTCGCCGCCGTCTACGGCGCGGACATCTACGAGGGCTACGGGCTGAGCGAGACCAGCCCGGTGGCCACCTTCAACCAGCAGGTCTTTGGCCGCAAGGCTGGCACCGTCGGTCGTGGGGTGTGGGGTGTGGACGCCGACATCGCCGCCGCCGAGGTGGAAGGCAGCATCGAATTCGTCGACCAGGGCGAAATCGGCGAGGTGGTGATCCGCGGGCACAACGTCTTCGCCGGTTACCTGAACAATCCCGAGGCGACGGCGGCGGTGTTGATCGACGGCTGGTTCCGCACCGGCGACCTGGGCACCAAGGACAAGGACGGCTTCATCAGCATCGTCGACCGCAAGAAGGACATGATCCTTCGCGGTGGCTACAACATCTACCCGCGTGAGGTGGAGGAGATCCTCGCCGGGCATCCAGGGGTGGCCCAGGTTGCCGTGGTAGCGGTTCCCGACGAGGTACACGGCGAAGAGGTGTGCGCCGTCGTCGTCCGCTCGCCAGAGGGCGCCGACCTCGATGCCGCTACGTTGATCGCCTGGTCCACGCAATATCTCGGCCGGTACAAGTACCCGCGGCGGGTCGAGTTCGTCGAGGAGTTGCCGATGGGGCCAAGCGGGAAGGTGCTCAAAAGGAAGATCGTTTCCAACCTCTAACCTGACCGTTGAGTGACGTGACCCCTGAGTAACTTGGCAACTGAGGCAACCCACCACGGGTTAGCCACGTCTAGCGACGTCGGGCTCCGTCCGGCGCGCTCAATGCTGCGGTACAGGACAGCGATCTCGGCGGGTGCGGGCAGCCGCGCCGACGGGTCGCGTCAGAAGGACTGTGATGAACGTCAAGAACGTCAAGTGGTTGGTGATGAGCGTGGTGCTGGTATTGGCCGCGGTCACCGGAATTCTGGTCGCGACCAACTCGGGGTCGGGGGATGCTGCGTCGGGCGGCACGGCCACCCAGACAGTGACAGTCCCGCCGAGCTCGGACATCTACGCAAAACCGACCGATGTGTACACGCCGAGCTCGTCCGAACCGGCACCGGCGAGTTCATCGGCGGCCGAGACCAGCGCCCCAGCCTCGAGCGCGTCGGAGTCCGCACCGCCGTCCACCGGGTTACCCGCCGATGGATCGCGCAAGCCGACCAATATCCCGATGACGAAGCTCGCGCCCGGTGAGAAGCCGCCGCAATTCGTGATCTTCTCCTTCGATGGCGCGGGCAACAGCGTCAAGATGAACCAGTTCATGGACGCCGCGGCGCCGACGAACTCGCGGTTCACCGGTTTCCTGTCCGGTGTCTACCTGCTCGAGGACGCCAACGCCGGCCTGTACCAGGCCCCCGGCGCCAAGCGGGGTTCGTCGCAGGTCGGCTTCGGCGGTGATCAGGCCGAGCTCAGCCAGCGGATCACCGATCTGAACAAGATGTACGAACTGGGCAACGAGATCGGTACCCACTACAACGGACACTTCTGCGACCTCGGGCTGAACTGGTCCACCGCGCAGTGGGACAACGAGCTCGATCAGTTCTACAACTTCTTCACCAATTGGAAGGCGCTGAACGGGTTGACGGACGTCCCCGATCTCAAGTTCCCGGCAAGCGAGGTGAAGGGTGGTCGCACGCCCTGCCTCAACCATCAGTGGAACCAGGTGGTGCAGGCCTGGAAGGACCACGGGATGACCTACGACTCGTCCCAGCCGGCCCCGAAGGACGGCATCTTCTGGCCGCAGCTGGTCGACGGGATCTGGGAGTTCTACATGCCGCAGGTGTACTCGGCGGGCCTGAGCGGCAAGGTGACCGCGATGGATTACAACTTCTGGGTCAAGTTCAACGGCGCCAAGGAAGACCCGGGCTCGGCGAGCAAGCTGACCCCGATCGTGCTCAGCACCTACAACTTCATGTACGACCAGGCCTACAACGGCAATCGGGCGCCGATCCTGATCGCGAATCACTTCAACAACTGGAACGGCAACTCGTTCAATCCGGCAACCGAACAGTTCATGCGGGAAACCTGCGGCAAGCCCGACACCTACTGCGCGACATACCAGGACGTCATCGCCTGGATGGAGTTACAGGATCCGGCGGTGCTGGCCGACCTGCAGGCGAAGTTCCCGGTCGCCTACCAGGCTCCGTAATTCCCAGTGGCTCAGGGCTTGGGCATGATCATCCACGCGATCCCGTAGATCAGCAGCCCGCTGCCGCCCAGGACGGCCAGCACAACGGCGATCAGTCGGACCAGGGTCGGGTCGATGTGGAAGTACTCGGCAATGCCGCCGCACACCCCGGCAAGCTTCTTGTCCGTGGCGGAGAGGGTGAGTCGACGGAAGGGGCGCTCCTGCGGATCAGTCATGATTCGAGTGTGCGGCTCATCGAGGGCGATCGCATCCCGGCGGTCCGATGGGCCCGGATCGGGGCCGCGGCGGTCGACCGGCAGCTCAGAATTGCTTGCGCAGGTGCGTGAGTCATCGCGCCCTCGCGGCGCCCGGCGAGGCAGGATATTGACGTGAAGCGCACCAGAATGCTCGGTGTGGTGACCGCGCTGGTCATCGCCGTTGTCACCGCGTTGCTGATCTCCCAGAGCTCCGACTCGCCGCGGGATTCGCCGACGGCCGGCGCCTCGACGAGCGTGGGCGCTGGCGGCGCCGACGGGGTGCACGGCGGCGGCACCGATGCGGCCGGCGGTCCGTCCGCCGACATTCCAGCTGGCACCCCGATCACCCCGAAGGCCGGCAACATCCCGATGACCAAACTCAAGGTCGGGGACAAGCCGCCGCAGTTCATCCTTTTTTCCTTCGACGGTGCCGGGCGGCACGACAAGCTGAATGAGTTTCTCGCCGCCGCTGCGCCCACCGACAGCAGATTCACCGGTTTCCTGACCGGGCTGTACCTCCTCGAGGACAGCAACGCCAACCTCTACACCGGTCCGGGCGCGAAGCAGGGTTCGTCGGAGGTGGGGTTCGGCGGTGATCAGGCCGAGGTCGTCCAGCGGATCAACGACCTGAACAACCTGTACGCACTCGGCGACGAGATCGGCACCCACTACAACGGTCACTTCTGCGACCTCGGAGCCAACTGGTCGACCGATCAGTGGAACAACGAACTCGACCAGTTCTACAAGTTCTTCACCGACTGGAAGACGCTGAACAACCTGCCCGACGCGCCCGCCCTGCAGGTGCCGGCCAGCGAGGTCAAGGGCGGGCGGACGCCCTGCCTGGCGGGCAAGTTCGACCAGCTCACCCCGGCCTGGAAAGCCCACAACATGATCTATGACTCGTCGGGGGAGAACGCGTTCACCGGGATCGCCTGGCCGCAGCAGGAGAGCGGCATCTGGCAGTTTCCGATCCCGACGATCTACTCCAAGCCCTTCGTCGACGCCGGCTTCAAGCCGCTGATCAAGGCCATGGACTACAACTTCTGGTTCAAGTTCAACAAGGCGACCGAGGATCCGTCGACGGCTCCGAAGCTCACCGAGATCACCCTGGACACCTATCGCTACATGTACCAGCGGACCTTCAACGGCAATCGCGCCCCGGTGCTCATCGCCAATCACTTCAACGACTGGAACGGCAACTCGTTCAATCCGGCCGCCTTGCAGTTCATGACCGAGACCTGCGGTAAACCAGACACGATCTGCACCACATACCAGGACCTGATCGCCTGGATGCAACTCCAGGATCCCGCCGTGCTGGCGGCGCTGCAGGCGTTGCCGCCGGTGGCGGACACGACCGATCATTGAGGCTCCTCCGGTCCGGACGGAGCCAGAGTCGCCCGCTACCGTCCGGCAGCCCGATCGGCGTTGGCGTGGATGGCGTCGTGAATCCACTGGGCCAGCCCGGGTGCGAGATCCTCATAGTTCTTCGTGAAGCGCTCGTCGACCAGGTACATGTCGGCCAGGTTGCGCTGCATGGCGTAGTCGCAGTCGTAGAAGGCGTTCACCGAAGCCCGGTGCTCTTCGGCCAAGGCCATCGCCTCGGGGCTGTTCGGGGCGGCACCTGCGGTGAAGACCGCGACGATCTTGGCGCTGTAGGCATCACCGTCGGCCTTGATCTGCTGCCAGTCGGCCTTGGTGAACTTCTTGGTCCGGGCGGCGGACTGCGCCCAGGCGTCGGTGTCACCCCAGCGTTCCTCGGCCTCCTGCTCCCACGATGCGTCGTAGGCGTCGCCGAAGATCTCCAGTTTCTCTTCAGTGGACAGCGGTTGTCCTGTCATGGTTGCTTCCATTTCTTTCTCGATGGCGGTGACCATGGTCTGCACCCTGCCCAGCCGCTCGAGGAGTAGCCGATGCTGGCGATGCAGATGCTCGGCCGGGTCCGTGGACTCGTCGAGCAAGGTCGTGATGGTGTCGAGGGCGAAGCCCAGCTCCCGGTAGTACAGGATCTGGGTCAGTCGATCGAGATCGCCGGGGGTGTACTGGCGATAACCGGCACCGGTGCGTCCGCTCGGGGTGAGCAAACCGATCGCGCCGTAGTGATGCAACGTGCGGACCGTGACGCCGGCGAGTTGCGCAACCGCGCCGACCGAGTACCGCTGAACTGCCTCTACTCCCATGGATCCTTCTCCCTCGGATCAAGGATCCACCCTGACGTCACGTCAGGCTCAAGGGCTCAGCCGAAGTATTTTCAGTCGTCCACACCGCGAGCCCGCAACGCCTCGCCCAGCGCGTCCGCGGTCCGCAGCGCCCGGATCACAGCCGGCGCTGCCAGGGCGAGGGTGGACCCGCGGATACCCGTCACGCCGCGGGCCTTGCGAGCCTGGGTCACGTCGGTGACGATGCCGGCCACCAGCGGGATGCAGCGGATCGTCAGCGCCAGCATCAGGCCGACCCGGTCCGGGTCCAGCCCGAACCGATGAAACGGTCGAAGCAGGGCCTGGCAGACGTTCAGGATGTCCGTCACCGTCGTGGTCAGCGTCAGCAGCGAGGCCAGCCCGACGTTGAACAGCAGGATGCCGGTGCTGGTCAGGGCCACTTCCCAGGTGGCGAAGATCAGCTGGAAGATCACGATGAACGGCACCACCCAGAGCAGCGGGCGCAGCTGCGCGAGGCCGATCCGCCACGGAATGCGCGCGACAGCGAACAGGGCGATCAGTCCCAGCAGTGCGGCGCCGACCTGCCAGGGCCGATGCAGGGTGAATGCGAAACCGACGGTCAGCGCCAGCACCGCGAGCTTCCAACCGGGCCGCATCCGGTGGATCAGCGAGGTTCCGGGGAAGTAGAGGCCGATCATCGGCGTTTCCGATTCACGCCAACAACGCCCGGTAGTGCTCCAGTGCAGGCCTCGGCAGATCGTCGGCGACGACGCGCCCGTTGTCGATGACCAGTACCCGATCGAAGGATTCGACCAGTTCCAGTTGGTGGGTGACCACGATGACCTGCTGCTCGAGGGTGCTCAGCAGGCGGCCGATCATCGCGGCATTCCGGGCGTCCAGCAACGTGGTCGGCTCGTCGGCGATCAGCACCGCGGGCTCGGCGACCATCACCGAAGCCAGCGCCAGCAACTGTTTCTGGCCACCGGAGAGCAGATGCGCCGGGTGGTCGGCATGCTCGCCGAGACCGAATCGATCGATGATGTCGGTGATCCGGCGCGCCGCCACGGGAGCCGGCAGCTTCTCCCGGCGCAAGGTGAATGCGATGTCCTCGCGAACCGTCGGCATCACGATCTGAGTGTCCGGATCGGTGAAGATGAACCCGACCTGGCGGCGGACGACCCGGCCGTGCCGGGAGACATCCAGGCCGTCGAAGGTCACGGTGCCAGTGCTCGGTTCGACCAGCCCGTTGATCATCCGGGCCAGTGTCGATTTGCCCGAGCCGTTGGCGCCGACGACGCCGATCCGGTGCTCGCTGAGGGTGAGGTTGATTCCCTCGAGCACGATTCGGGGCCCGAAGGCGTGGCCGACGCCATCGAAGCGGATCACCTTGCCGGGGCTCGGAACCGAACCGTCAGGCACCGGGCACCCGCTGCAGCAGCAGAGCGATGCCCTGACCGCCACCGATCGCGCAGGCGGCCAGCCCGAATTCGGAGCCACCCGGCGCGAGCATCCGATGGAACAGCCGAACGACCAGCAGCGCGCCGGACGCCCCCCAGGGATGCCCCATCGCGATCGCGCCGCCGTCGGCGCACACGATGGTCTCGTCGAGTCCGAGCGCGTCGACGGCGGCGATCACCTGGGCGGCGAAGGCTTCGGTGATCTCGACGGCGCCGAGATCGGCAACACTCAGGCCGTGTCGACCCAGCAGCGCGGGCACCGCGACGGCCGGCCCGAGGCCGGGGAGCGCCGGGTCGCAGCCGGTCACCCGCCCGCCGAGAATCCGAAGCGCAGGCAGTCCGACCGCTCGAGCGGCGCGTTCGCCGGTGATCGCCACCCCGGCGGCCCCGTCGGAGATTCCGCAGGAATTGCCGGCGGTCACCGTGCCGCCCTCGGCGAAGGCCGCGGGCAGTCGGGCCAGCCGTTCTTCGGTCAGCCCGGCGCGGGCCCGCTGGTCCTTGGTCAGGCCGCCGACCGCGATCAGTTCGGCATCGAAGGTCCCCGACAGTTGAGCGGCCAGGGTGCGCCGGTGGGAGCGCGCGGCCCACGCGTCCTGCCGCTGCCGGCTGATGCCCAGATGTGCGGCGAGCGCTTCGGCCGCCGGACCCATCTCCGGGTCGGGGAAACCGGCCGGCGCGAACGGCGCCCTGGTGTACCGAACCGGGATCCCGGCGGCGGGTGGCCAGTAGCGCCACGGCGCGGTGGACGCCGATTCGGCGCCGCCGGCAAGCACCAGCTCGGCCTGACCCGCGGTGATCCAGGCGCCGCCCTGCGCGATGGCGTCCAGCCCGGACCCGCACTGCCGATCGACGGTGACTCCGGGGACGGCCGTTCCCAGCCCGGCCCGCAGCGCGGCGATCCGGCCGAGGTTGCCACCGGGGCCGAGGCAATTGCCCAGGATGACATCGTCGATTTTCCCGCCGAGCGCGGCGCAGTCGGCGGCCAGCTGGGCCAGCACCGGCGCGGCGAGCGCATCGACGGTGAGGTCGGCCAGCGCGTGTCCGGCAGTGCCGACCGGGGTTCGGCGGGCCGCGACGATCACCGGGTGATCGGTCGTTCGGGTGCTTGCCACGACTGCCTACGCTAGCGGTCGCGCGGCCATCGATCCGTCCAGCAGTCCGGAGCGGACCGCTGCCCTGGCCACCTTGCCGCCCGGCGTGCGCGGCAGGGTCGCCTCGAACCAGCGGCGGGGGACGGCGTTCGGCTGCAGTTGTCGGCGCGCCGCGGCCTTCAGCCCGGCGGTGTCCGCGGTCGCCGCGAGTTCGAGAACCGCGACGACCAATTCGCCGAAGCGCTCGTGCGGCACACCGATGACGGCGACCGACCGCACCCCGGGCAGCGCTGCCAGCACATTCTCCACGTCTTCGGCGATCACGGTTTCGCCGCCGGTGGTGATCGCCGCGTCACCGCGGCCGCGGACGGTCAGCACCCCCATGTCCAGGGTGGCCAGGTCGCCGACGCTGGCGAAGCCGTCGTCATCGACCAGCAGAGTGCCCGACTCAGGGCCGGCGTAACCCAACGCGAGGTAGGGCGAGCGTGCCCACAGCACTCCGTCGCGGATGTCGATCTGCACCCCGGGAAAGGCGCGAAGCCCGTCCGGGTGCCGGCCGGCGGCGACCAAGGACAGCTCGGCAGCTCCGTAGTACTCCGTCACCGCGACCCCTGCGGCGGCCGCCCGTTCGGCGAGTGCGCTGGTCATCGCCGATCCGGCCACCACGGCCAGCCGCAACCGATGGCGTCTGGTCAGTAGATCGGCCAACACCGTCGGCACGCAGTGCACCGCGGTCGCGGCGGCGAGCTGATCGGTCAGGGCGGCGCCGAGCCACAGGGTGTGCATCGCCCCGAAGAGGTGCAGGCTGGCGTTCAACGGTCCGGTCAGGGCCACTTCATCCGCCGCGGTCAACCCGGTGAGCTGCGCCAATGACGCGAAAGAGGCCCGCCAGGATTCCCGGGTGCGGGCTACCACTCGGGGACGTCCGGCCGAACCCGAGGTGGTCACCAGGAGTTCTGCGCCTACCGACGGGGTGACCGGCGGCGATGGTCGGTCCGGGTCGGCGATCAGCACCGGCCGACCGGCCAGCATGGCGGCAAAGCATCGGGTGAGCACCGTGAGGGGATCCGCCGCAGTGGCGATGACCAGGCCGTTGCCGGCCGGCGACTCGGCGCGTGCCCGGTCGGCGAACTCGGCGTAAGTCAGCCGCTGGCCACCGAGGTCGACGGCCAAGTGAGCCGGGTCGCCGCCGAGCCACGACGGCAGCGCGTGCTCAGCCCCGGTCGTCGGACCCGGCCAGCTTATTGGCCGGGACACCGGAATCGGCTCCGGTGTTGGCAGCGGTGTTGGCAGCAGTGTTGTTCGAGGTGATCGCGGGGGTCAGCGGGGTGATCAGCCCCGGATAGGCGCGGTGCACCTGCCTGGCGATCAGCACGGTGACGATCACCTTGAGCGTGTCGCCGGGCCAGAACTTCAGCGAGTCGACGAACGCCGCCCAGATCGGCACGCCCCGGTTGAGCGCAGACACCGGCACCCCCACCGCATAGACCAGCACCATCCCGCCGAATGCAGTGATCAGGAACGCGAGCCAGATCGGGTAGTGCGGCAGGATCCTGCCGGTGAAATACCCGATGAACAGGGCGCTGAGCAGGAATCCGTAGGGGTATCCGGCGCTGGGCGCGGTGGTGAACCAGCTGATCCCGCCGCGTCCACCGGACAGCAACGGCAGGCCGGCGGCGGTCAGGACGCAGAACAACAGCACGGCCAGAAATCCCTTGCGGGCACCGAGGATGGCGCCGGCCAGCATCACACCGAGGCTCTGGAAGGTGATCATCACCGGCGACGAGCCGATCTGAATCCCACCCGGCAGGCCCAGTGCGGCGATCAGGGCGGCGAAAATGGCGATCTGCGCGAGGTCGCGCGCGGTGTGACGACGGTTGGACACAGCGCAGACCATACACAGGCGCCGGGGATACCGGCGCGTAGTCGGCGGAGTCCCGTCCGGCACGATGGACCGGTGACCCATCATCCGGCGCTGCCGACGTTCACCCATGCGGCGGGCACCGTCCGCGCCGCCGACGGCACCACGTTGAGCATCCGGCGGTATCCGGAATCGGGGGTGAGCCATGGCGCTCCGGTGCTGCTGGTGCACGGGTTCGGCTCGGACGCCCAGACCAATTGGCTGCTCGCGGGGTGGGTGCGGGCGCTCCGCCAGGCGCATCGTCAGCTGATCGCCGTCGACCTGCGCGGTCATGGCAACAGCGATCGCCCCCGCGAGAGCAGCGCCTACTCGATGAGGGCGATGACGGCGGATCTACAGGCCGTGCTGTCCGCGGCGCTGCCCGACGGTGGGGTGCTCGACGCCGTCGGGTATTCGCTCGGTGCCAGGCTGACCCTCGAGTTCGCCGCGCAGTCCCGTGCCACCGCAGGTCCACATCAACTGAATCGGCTGGTCATCGGCGGCAGTAGTGGCGCCCCGCTGTTCCAGGGCATCGATCCGGCCCAGCTCGACCGGGCGCTGACCAGTGGGATCATCCCGGACGATTTCGAGACCGCCCGGATCGCCCGGATCACCCAGGCCCTGCCGGGCAACGACCCGTTGGCCCTTGCCGCGCTGGCCCGTGGGCTTGCGACCGATCCGGACAGCGCGCGCCGAGCTCCGGACCCGGCCCAGCCGATCCTGCTCGCGGTCGGCTCGGCCGACCCGCTCAGCGGCGCCGCCGACGAGTGGGCCGCTCGACTGCGCCGCGGCGGGGTGGCTGCCCGATTCGTCCCGCTGCCCGGCCGGGATCACCTCACCGCTGTGCCGTCGGGCGTCTTCCGAGCGGCGGCGGTGGAATTCCTGAGCCAGTAAGGCCCATCGCCGTCCGCGATGCCCGCCGGCCGACCACTAGGCTAAGTGCCCGACGATGCACTACCCGGGCGGCTGTTTCGGTACAACGCACCTACCGAGCCGGCCGCACGAACGAAAGGCTCCACCGTGACTTCATTGCCTGCCCATGCCGGCCGCGCCCTGGTCGTCCTGGTCGCCGACCTGCATCCGCACGACAGCGGTGACGACGGTATTCCCGCGCTGGTCACCGAACTTCTCACCGAGGCCGGGTTCGTGGTCGACGGCTCGGTGACCGTGCCAGCCGATGCCGCGGTGATCCGGAACGCCCTGAACACCGCCGTCATCGGCGGGGTCGACCTGGTGGTCACCATTGGCGGTACCGGCGTCACCCCGCGGGATGTCGTGCCCGATGTGACCGCCGAGATTCTGGATCGGGAACTTCCGGGGGTCGCGCAGGCACTCCGCTGGTCGGGGATGACCGCCGGCGTGCTGGAAGCGGTGGTGTCCCGCGGGCTGGTCGGTGTATCCGGCTCAACCCTGGTGGTCAACATCGCCGGCAGCCGGGCGGCCATCCGGGACGGTCTGGCGACGTTGTGCCCGCTGGCCGCCTACCTGGTCGGCGAGCTCTCCGGGATGGAAGAGCTCTAGGGCAGGACAATCAGGACGTGGCGTCCTTCGCCGTGTCGGCAACGGCGTCGGTGGCGGAGTCCGCTGCGTCTTTCACACTGCCGGCTGCGTCCTTGACGGTGCCCGCCGCGTCCTCGATCTTGGCATCGCCATCGGACCCGGTCACCTTGTCCTTGATCTCCGATGCCACGTCCGAGACCTTGTCGCCAACGGTCTCGGCGACATCCTTGGTCTTCTCCCAGGCCTCGCCGGCCACGTCGGACACCTTCTCGCCGACGTTCTCGGCGACGTCCTTGATCTTCTCGCCGAGGTGCTCTGCGGTTTCCTTCGCCTTGTCGATGAAGCTCATATCGGTATCCCCACTGTTGAGATTGACGGGCTTTGAGTCCCGGAACGGTCCACACGTGGCACGCTGTGAGGATGAATGTACCGGCGTCCCCTGCCGCCGGCGGGGACCGCGAGCCCGCCGCGGCGCCCCGCCCTCCGCTGGATCGTCGCCTCCTCGATCGGGTCTTCGGCGAGGCGCTGCCCACCAGCACCAAGGACGACCTCCCCGACCCGGTCCGTGAGTCCGGCGGAAGCTCGGACGACTGGTACCACGCGAACCGCCCACCCCATCACGAGTGACTGGGCGGGCGGTTCGCGGCGTAGGGTATGGCGGCGGGCAGCGAGCGCTACACCTTGTCCTGCTGCGCCTTGAGCAGGTCGCGGATCTCGGAAAGCAGTTCGCTGTCCGTCGGGGCGGCGTCCGCCGGCTGCATGCCCCGCTTGCGACGCTCGGAGATCTTGTTCATCGGTACGACGAAGACGAAGTAGACGACCGCCGCGGTGATCACGAAGGTGATGATCGCGGTGATCACGGCACCGAGGTCGACAAACGTGGTGGGATCGCCGGCATTGCCGAGTTGAAACCCGAGACCGTCGGCGTTGACGCCACCCAGCCGAGCGATGATCGGGTTGATGACTGCCGCGGTGAACTTGGTGACCACCGCGGTGAAGGCGGTGCCGATGACGACGGCGATAGCCAGTTCGACGATGTTTCCGCGGAGCAGGAAATCCTTGAAGCCCTTGAACATGGTGATGGCTCTCTTTCAGAAATAGACGATCGGGAGGCAGATTGAGCCGATTCAGTACCGCAACTTTCGTCAGCACGATACCAATCTCGGCGCAGATCAACTGATCCTGAGCGCGATATCGCCGGCCAATGTGGCGGCTGTCACCTGGTCGGCCTCCGAATCCGGCACCCCGAGCAGAATCGGCGGGCTGACGGTGGCGAAGCTGCCGCCCATCGCGGGCAACACCGCCAGCACCACGGCCTGCGCGCTGATCACCACCGCCGTCCCGGTGGCGCTGAGACCCACCACGGCGACCGTCATACCCGGGTGCAGCACCTGGGCCAGCGCCGGATCGGCCGGCCGGACGGCCACGGTCTGCCG
The DNA here is from genome assembly GCA_038245175.1 of Mycobacteriales bacterium. Lineage (GTDB taxonomy): Bacteria > Actinomycetota > Actinomycetes > Mycobacteriales > Nakamurellaceae > Nakamurella. Next base: position 140,359 of record JBBRSR010000001.1, read on the forward strand.
TCCCGGACCGGCGTCCGGGCCTTCGGCCGGAACCAAGCGGAGGTCGGTGAGGATCTCGCCGCGTCTGGTCGGCGCGGACAGCGAGCGTCCGACGGCATCGCCCACCGCGGTCAGGGCGCCATCCGGGGGTTTGTCCACCCGGGATATCACCAGATCGGCCGTAGTGAGCAGCGCACCAAGCGAGAGGTCGTGAACCACCGTCAACACCGCGCTGCCGGGGTCGGCCGGGGTCTGCGCCGCGGCCGACCAGCCCGCCGCGGCGACCAGGCTCAACGCGAGCAGCCGGCGAACGGTCCGCCATCGACGGGTCCCGGCCCGGCCCGACCAACTGCCCGCCTGGGCTACGGTGGCCAGGCCGCCCCAACGCGGCCGGAGCCGGCGGACCGACTGACGTCGGGCACGGCCGGCCTGATCGCGCCGGTGTGCGCCCCGCCCAGTCAGCTCCGGCGTAGTTACTCGCGCCATTCGCCACCGCCCTCCCAGCCTGACCCCGCTGTGAGGTTAAGCCGCGAAGCGCGCCAGACCAGCCGGGTCATCGCCTTTTGTGGATGAATTCCGGCGTGTGGATAACCAGTCGTGGGCGGGTCAGCCCTTGCCGGCCGGCGCCTTCGAACCGCCATTGCCGGAAGAGCCCGAGCCGGATGAGCCCGAGCCCGATGAGCCGGACCCGGATGAGCCGGACCCGGACGAGCCGCTGCCGGACGAGCTGGAGCCCGATGAGCTGGAGCCCGATGAGCTGGCACCCGACGAGCCGCCCGCGGACGAGCCGGAGCCGCCGCCGTTGCCGGACGAGGATTCCTTGGATCCGGATCCGGATCCGGACCCGGAATCCTTGGACTTGGTCTCGCTCGCCGCGGCAGCCTTCTCCTTGGCCGGCGCGGCCTTGTCTCCGCCGGTGGTGGTCGAGCGGGAGTCATTTCGGTAGAAGCCCGAGCCCTTGAAGACGACGCCGACCGACCCGTAGACCTTGCGTAGTTTGCCCCCGCAGACCGGACACACCGACAACGCGTCCTCGCTGAAGGACTGGAAGGCCTCGAACTCATGGCCACATTCGGTGCAGGCGTATTGGTAGGTGGGCACTGGAGTTCCTTCGCGGACGGGTCGGTGCGCGGGCAATGGCGACAGCCCGTGTTCTGCTGGCACTCTAACCCTCACAGTGCCAGTCTCAATCATGCCAGGTTGCGCAGTCAGCGCGGTAGCGACAGGAATCCGCGGCTCGGCGTCACCACGTAATCGACCGGAACATCCAATTCTTCGGCGGGCAACATGTCGACGAATTCATCGTCGAAGAGCACCCCGATGAGCGCCGGACGGTCATCCGCAGCCAGTTCGCTCAGCAGGGCCAGACTCCGGTCGTAGTGCCCGCCGCCGCGACCCAGGCGCTGCCCGTCGTGGTCGATGGCGAGCGCCGGGATGAGAACCGCGGAGACCTCGGTGATTGCCAGCGGGCCGAGCCTGGTCCCGCTCGGCGCGACGATGCCCAACAGCCCGGGCTGATCAACGGAGGTGTCTCGGGAATTGTCAGGGACGCTGTATTCGACCCAATCGAGCGGGCTCGCGCCGGTGACCAGCGGAACGAGCACCGTGACGCCGAACCCGACGAGCAGATCCAGCAACTCCAACGTCAGCGGCTCGCTGGGCAGCGGCCAGAACGCACAGACCGCGTTCTGTTCGGCCAACGGCGCCGCCAGGTGCGCGAGGTTGGCGTGCTGAGCGTCGATCCGGTCTTCGGCCGGGCGGTCCTTGCGCGCCTGCAGCAATTCCCGGCGAAGCTCCTGCTTCCGGGCGACCACATCTACGCGGGTGAATTCGAGCGGCTCCATCATGGCACCACGGTAGCCGGGGACCTGAGAATGGCGGATATTTGGCACACTCCGCCGGCCGGACCCGCGCCGAGGATGCCGCGGTAGGGCTTCGGCCTATAGGTTGGGCAAATCATGAACACACTGACCGCCACTCAGGCTGCCCGTGCTGCACTGACGCGCGTGGTTGGCCGGCTGCACGGCGCGCTTGGCCGGTATTGCGGGGCGATCTGATGCGGTCGGTTACTGAACAGCTTGACCTGGTGCTCAGAGCGGCGGTCACCCCGCCGCCGGTGCGGACCGCGATCTCGGAAGCCCAGGGCTTGCTGTGCGCTGAGGAAGTGGTCGCCTCGACGGCGCTGCCCGCGTTCGATCAGGCGGCCGTCGATGGCTACGCCGTGCGCAACGTCGACATCATGAACGCGTCCGAGACGAATCCGGTGGTGTTGCCGGTGGTCGGCGAGATCGCCGCTGGTGCGCGCACCGCGAACCGGCTGCAGCCCCAGCAATGTGTGTATGTCGCCACCGGCGCTCCGTTGCCGACAATCGCCGACACGGTCATTCCCCGCTACGAGACGGACGGCCACTCGGCCCGGGTGTCGGTCAACGCTTCGCTTCCGTCCGGCTCCTATGTCCGGCACACCGGTGAGGATGTACAGCCGGGCGATGTCGCGGTGCGGTCCGGCGCCTTCATCGGGTCCGCGCAGGTCGGGCTGCTCGCTGCGGTCGGCCGGGACAAGGTGCTGGTGCACCCGCGGCCGCGGCTGTCGATCATCTCCGTCGGTGAGGAACTCGTCGACGTCGCCCGTACTCCTGGCCCCGGTCAGGTGTACGACGTGAACTCCTTCGCGCTGGCCGCGGCGGCCCGGGACGCCGGCGCCGAGGTGAACCGGATCGGCATCGCGCCGCGGGACATGCGGCGGCTGCATGACCTGGTCGAAGCGCGGTTGCTGGTCAGCGAGGCCGTGGTGATCGCCGGCGCGGCGGGCGGCGCCATGGCGGGCGTGGTCGCCGAGGCGCTCTCCGATCTCGGGGACCTCGATCTGGACCGGGTCGCCATGCAGCCCGGTTCGGCGCAGGGATTCGGCCTGCTGGGCCCGGATCGGGTGCCCACCTTCCTGCTGCCGGCCAACCCGGTCAGCGCGCTGGTGGTGTTCGAGATCATCGTCCGGCCGGCCCTGCGGGTAATGCTGGGCCGCCGCAATCCTTATCGCCGCTCGGTGACTGCGCGGACCCTCGCACCGATCTCGTCGCCGTACGGGCGCCGGTCATTTCTGCGCGGCCAGCTGATGCGCGATGACGACGACGAGTATTTGGTGCACATTCTCGGCGGTGGCGGCACCCACCTCCTGGCCTCGCTGGCCGAAGCGAACTGCCTGGTGTTGATCGATGAGGAATCCACCGAGGTCCCGATCGGCGCTGAGGTCGCGGTTTCCTTTCTGGCTCAACGAGCCTGAGCCATGGGCTGGCTCGGCACGAACCATCCCGGTTGGCCGGCCCGGCTGGGCCCCATCTCGACGTCGGCCGGACCGGTGGCGCTGCGGCCGTTGCGCGGTGGTGACGGGCGCCGGTGGCGGTCCTGTCGGCTGCGCGACGAGGTGCTGATCCGGCCCTGGGATCCGACGTCGAATCTGAGCTGGGGACAGCGGCACACCGCGGAACAGTGGGCGCTGCACCGGGCGATGTTGCGGCAATCGGCTCGCCGCGGGGTCGGCCTGCCCTTCGCGGTCACCGTCGCGGATGTGTTCGCCGGCCAGGTCACGATCGGTGGGGTCACCAGGGGCCCGCTGCAATCGGCCTGGGTCGGTTACTGGGTCAGCTCGGAGTACACCGGGCATGGCGTAGGCACCGCGGCGGTGGCGTTGACGGTGGCGCACGGATTCGGGCTCGGCGAGCTGCACCGGATCGAGGCGACGGTGGCGCCGGAGAACATTCCCAGCCAAAAGGTGCTGGCCCATCTGGGCTTTCGGCAGGAGGCGCTGCTGAAGCGGTACCTCGATATCAACGGGGCCTGGCGTGATCACCAGCTGTGGGCGATGACCGTCGAGGAGGTGCCGCAGGGCCTGGAGTCGTTGCTTGCGCGCTGGCGTCAGCATCCGGTCAGCGGCTGAATCCGGTGTGACTCCGGTACTTCTGCGTCACTGCCGCGTGTCCTGCCTGGCCGGTGGGACTGGTGTGGATAGCGTGACTGCCTAGAGCTGACTCCACGGTGGGCTCACGGGGATCTATCGGCCGAGGCCAGGAGGTGTGATGACTGTTCCGCAGTCGTTGCTTGTTGTCGCATTGGCCTTGGCCTGGTTGATCGTTTTGGTTCCGTCTTCGTCGCGACGTCGCGGGCGGGTCCGGGAAACGTTCGAGGGCAACGGTTTTCGGGTGTTGCGCAAGTCGGGCGCGCAGACCGCGCCCGGGCGTCGGCTCAAGCGGCGCCGGTCGGCGTCCAGTGCAGATCTTTCTGGTGCCGATCTTTCTCATGCTGGTCAAGTAAGCGAGGACGAGATGTCAAGCGAATCAACCGAAGTCAGCGAACACGGTGAAACGGTGACCGCTGTGCGGGAGAGCGCCGACGACGAGACGGCCCAGTTCGCGGTCGTGCCGACCGAGGAAGATGACACCCCGGCCGAGGACGTCGCGGAGCCGCCGACCGAGGCGCTGGCCACCGTCCAGCAGCTCCGCGCTCCCGCTGAGGCGGTCGACCCGATAGATGACGAAGCGCAACTTCGCGCGGAGTACGAAGCACTGCGCGAGCAGGGGCGCCGGGAGTCCGCGGCGGCCGCGGCAGCCGAGCCGCAGCGCGCCGAGGACGACGGCCAGGTGCCGGCCCCGAGCCGGGCTCGGCGTGGTCGGTTCGACCCCGAGGCGGCCGAGCGGGCCAGGGCTTACAAATATTCTCGCCGTCGCCGGGTGGTGCTCGTCCTGTTGGCCCTGACGGTCGGGTTCGCCATCGGGTCGGTTGTGGTCTCCCCGATGCTGTGGATCGCCGATGTTGTCGCGGTGCTGCTGCTGGTGCTGTACCTGACCTACCTGCGCCGACAGGTCAAGGTGGAGGCCGACATTCGAGAGCGCAGGCTTGCTCGGCTCCAACGCGCGCGACAGATTCGGCCCGAAGCCGGGCGTGTCGGCGGCCCGGAATATGGCCGCGCTGTCACCGAAGATGGCGGATCCGCTTACCATCGTCGTGGGCGTGTTGCTGTTGATCTTGACGATGACGACCCAGCGTTCGACGATTTGGAGCAATACGCGCCGGTGGTGTACCAGCGCGCCTCTGGACAGTGAGGTCCGCAGCGCAATGACTTCTCTGATGACCGCGGTCTATCAGCAGGCCGACGCGGCCATCCGATTCGACTGGGGGACCGAGGGCGCGTCCGCTACCGCTGTCGGGGCCGGAATCGTGGTTGTCGTCGATGTCCTTTCCTTCACCACGACGCTGTCGGTGGCCGTCGACAACGGAGTGGATGTCTTTCCCTACCGACTCCGGGATGCCTCGGCGGCCGCCTTCGCAGCGTCCCGGCAGGCGGTACTCGCGGTCGGCCGCAGCGAAGCAGGGGCGACAGGGGTAAGCCTGTCACCCATTTCGGTGCGCGCTGCCGCCACCGGCAACGGCCCGTTGGCCAGGTCCAAGCGGCTGGTGCTGCCCTCGCCCAACGGTTCGGCGATCGCCAAGGCGATGGCCGAGCGGGGAGCAGTGGTCATTGGGGCCTGCCTGCGGAACGCGACCGCGGTGGCCCGCTGGATCGTGCAGAACGGGCACGGCCAACCGGTTGCGGTGATCGCCTCGGGCGAGCGTTGGCCCGGCGACCTTCTGCGGCCGGCGATCGAAGACATGTGGGGCGCCGGCGCGGTGATCGCCGAACTGCAGGCACTGGGCATCCGGACGTCCTCCCCGGAGGCCGACGCCGCCGTCGCGACCTACCGCGATGTGAAGGGCCACCTGGCCGCGTCGCTCGCTGCGTGCGCGTCCGGCCGGGAGTTGACCGCCGACGGCTTCGGCGCGGAGATCGCGGTGGCCACCGAGGTCGGCTCGACCGGCGTGGTGCCGATCCTGCGTGGCGACGCCTTCACCGCCGCCTGAACGTCGTGCGCGACCACGCGCGCCACGAGGTCCGGCAGCCCGCGCCGGGCTGGTAATGTTTCCAACGCTTGCGGATGTCCGAACAGCTGGGTCGAACCGGCTGAATGGCACCGCTTGCGGGGCTGTAGCGCAGTTGGTAGCGCGCTTCGTTCGCATCGAAGAGGTCCGGGGTTCGATTCCCCGCAGCTCCACCACGTTTCTGCAGTCCGGGCCAGATCGAATAGGTGGCCCGATCGACGTCGGGTCCCGAACGCCGGCATCCCAGCCCGCTAGTCCTCATTGTCGTCCGCACCCCAGGCTAGGAACCGTGTTGCCTTCCGCCCGCTCAGGAGGAGGACTCCCATCTATGGGAGCGCCGCGCACCTGTACCGCGTCACCCACGGCCCCGTGATGACCTCCTCGTCATCGACGCGGACGAATCCCAAATGCTCGTACAGGGTCTTGGCCGGAAAATTGTTGCGTTCAGTCGAGACGACGGTGGTCCGCTGTCCGGCACGCCGTAAGACCTCACGAACGAGCGCAGAGCCCAGCCGTACCGGTGCATGTCCGGCGCCACCACCAAGCGATCGACATCCAGCTCGTCATCGCTCTCGCGCCACCCGACTGCCCCCACCAGGCGACCATCGGCAAGCGCCGCCAACCAGCGCAGCGGGGCGGAGCGGAGCGCTTCAACGTCTTCGTGCAGGGCTGGTATCCGGTCGTCATCGATCAGAGTCGCCTCGATTGCATAGGCCGCATGCTGGAGCTCGAGCAAGGTGCGCGCCAACTCGAGGTCGGCGCCGGGAACCACCTGCAGGATGCGTACCGCCCCAGCATCACCGCCCGGGCGTGATGACATCGGCCGCAGCGCAGGACCGGGATGAAACTGGGCCGCTGCGTCAGCGGCTCCCTCGGTCTCGGCGGCGACCCTCGCGAGTCTTCATCTCCTCGCCGGCCACCAGCTGTCGGCCGAATGCCCAGTAGCCGCCGACCAGCATGCTGACCACCACCCCAATCCAGACCGACCAACCCGCCACCCCGACCAGGAGCCAAACAGCCCCGGTCAGGATCGCGAGAATTCCGCCGATCGCATTCGCTTTCTGCATGTGCTCTCCCCGTGTCTGGTTGATGCAAGATCGTAGCCCAGCGCTGAGCATCGCTTCTGAAGACGTGACGTCGGCAACAGGGTCACGCGTGGAGCAGGCTGCTGTAGACCGCGTGGCTGGTGGCACACGGAGAAATGCCGAGCTCCTCGCGAAGGACGTCGGACAGATCTGCGTACACCCGCAGCGCTTCGGCAACATTGCCCTGACGGGCCAAGGCTCGCATCAATACCTGATACCCACTAGGCCGCACAGCTGGATTCTCATCGGTGCCGTAGACGCCAAGGTCATGCCAACATTCTGTCACTAGCGTGCCGATAGAACGATACGAGGAGAACGAGATGGCCAGAATGATCCGCTGCGAATGCGGATATGTAGCCCGGGGCGAGACCGACGACGAGGTCGTCGACACGATCCTCGCACACAGGGGAACCGATCATCGCGCCCTGCTGGAGACCGTCGCCGGGGAGGACCTGCTCGGCTAGACCCAGGTCGAATAGCGGCACACCACGGAGGTCGACACGACGTCAGCCAGCACCGAACTGCAGCAGACCTACGCCGAGCGCGCCGATGCGGGACGCACTCGCTTCACCATTCACACCGTCCACCGCACCCGCCAACGCGTAAGGAGTCACCATGACCGGTCTCGTGCGGATGAGTCTGGACAAGCCTGAAGAAACCCGACCGTTCGAGGGCCAACAGGCCAACTCGAACTGGTCAACCTCGCCGCCGGCCCGGTCGGTCGAGCCACCTTCCTGCCGGGCTGGCGCTGGTCCGAGCACGTCAAGCCGATCGCCAGGACCGACAGTTGTCAGGCCGCGCACCTGGGCTACCTCGTCTCCGGTCGGATGCAGGTCGTCATGGACGACGGCCAGGAGATGGATTACGGCTCAGGCGATTTCGCCGTGATGGCGCCCGGCCACGACGGCACAAAGTAGCTCCTGAAATCCGCGTCGCCAGTCTCCGCCGATCCGGTCACGACCGAGGTGCTCTGGGACGTCGCGGCTGTCCGACAATCCACGTAGGTCACCGCCACCACGCCGATGCGCGTCTCCATCCATGCAGCCTGAGCGGCGTTGACAGGGTCTTGACTGGCCTCTCCGGGGCGGCCCGTCACGCCGCCGTCGACCATCGGCGCGAGGTTGACCTCGTCGTGCGGGCGAAGAGTTTGCCATCCCTGTCTGGGGCTTGGGCGACTGAGACGGCCGATGCGCTGCCCTTGTTCTGATCGCGCGGGCGGTCGTGCGCACCTTTGACCACGGTGCGGTGGGTCAATGACTGAGCAGTTGGTGCTGGAGCAGTGCGGTGAGCCACTGCTCGTACTCCTTGTCGGTCCAGCGGCATCCTTGAGTGGCCGAGAGGTAGAGCTCGACTCCGGTCAGCATCCAGGCTCGGTCCAGTGCGTGTACTTCGCTCAGTCCTGGAGGCAGGGCGTTGATGTGGGCAAGTGAGGCGATCACCCCGCGCAGACCCTCCCGGCGATGGCGATCCCCTTCGTCGCGTAACTCGATGATCGCCGGATCTGCGACCGCACCGCGCGCCGCCGCTATGGCGGTCTTGCTGGAGGAGAGCAGAGCGGTGGTCCACTGAGCGAAGGCCGCCAGCTTGGCGTGTGGGTCCGTTTCATCGGAGATCCGCCGTGTCCAGCCGTCGCTGTCCGCGTCCTGCTCCATCTGTGCCAGCAGGGCCCGCACAATGGCGCCCTTCGATCCGAAGGTTGCGTACACCGTCGGTGCGGCCACCCCGGCCCGGGCCGCGATATCGGCCACTGTGGTGCCCGCGAATCCGTGCTCTGCAAACAATCCGCTCGCCGCCGCGGTGATCCGCCGCCGGGTGTCCAGAGCACGCTGCTGACGCGCCGGAGACCGGTACGGCCGCCTCGGGCCTCGGTCCGTCTGCTCGGGAACAACCAATGTCACGCCTCCCTAAATCGATATAGCGCACTATATCGAATGCTGTACCCTCGGAACCATGACAAGAGCAGCGCCGCCGAATCAGTCCAAGCGAACAACACCGAACCGACGCTACGGCCCCGCCGCGGGAGAGCCTCCGCCGTGGGCCGACCCGCGGCGGTGGGGGAGCCTGATCGGCCTGGCTGGCGGGCTGGTATTCATCGTCAGCTACTCCGCCACATTCGGGCATGTCGCCCGGATCGCCAGCTGGGCGGCCGGGTTCGCGTTGGTCGCTGCGGCGTTGACGGCGCACTACATCCGGCCCGTGTCGCTGGGGCCGTTGACACGCCCCAGCCCGGCCGCGTTGGCGAGCTACGGAGCCTGCGTGATCGGGGAACTCGCCGCTATCAACCTCGGCTCGCGGGCACTGATCGCCGCTGGTCACGACGAGTTGCGACCGGCATTGATCGCCATGGTCGTCGGGCTGCATTTCATCCCATTCGCTTGGGCCTTCAGCGAGCGGATGTTCTACTGGCTCGGCGGCTTCGTGGCGACCCTCGGCGCGGCGGGACTGGTGGCAGGCTTCTTGCGCACCCCGCAGGCAGCCAACGTTGCGGCGGTGGTGGCCGGCCTCGTCATGCTGGTCATCATCACCGTGTACGCACGCGGTCGGTTTGCTCCGCCTCCGGCCTGCCACCCGACCACGTGACCACGTGACCAAGCCCGACCGCAACCGTCCCCGGATCTGCTTCGGCGACGCCGGCGGCGGTCGACGAGCCGAACTCAACGGTCTTCACGTTGCCGTGCGGTGCAGTACCGGTGGGTCCGGTGAGTGGGGGATGCTGTCGGCCATCGGAGCGAGGCTGACCTCGTCGTGCGGTCGATCCGTTTGCCGGCCGCGTTTGATGTCTTGGGCGACCGCCACGGCCGACGCGGTGCCCTTGCAAGAGTCCGGTGCGATCAGGATCCGAGTCGTCGTTGACGTTCTTCGCTGGCTGTCGTCCGGGCGGAAGATGATGCGGACCCTTGGTACACGGCCTTAGCTCTCGTCGAGCCTGAGGAGGAGGATTTCCCGGAGCAGCAGGAGCGCCGCGGCGGCGGCGGGTATCGCGACGAGCGCGCCGATGATGCCGAGGAGCGTCCCGCCGATCAACACCGCGACGATGGTGACGAGGGCGGGGACTTTCACCGTTCGGCCGATGATGCGTGGGATCAGCAAGTAGTCCTCGGCGAGCCGGTACACCAGGAAGTATCCGATAGTGGCCACGCAGACCGGTACCGACACGGTCAGCGCGACCAGGGCGACGATGATCCCGCCGAGCGTGGACCCGATCACCGGGATCAGGTCCAGCAGCGCCACCATCAGCGACAACATGAAAGCGTAGGGCACCGAGAACACCAGCAGCCAGGCCAGTGTCAGTGCGCCGGAGATCAGCGAGATGACCACGTTACCCAGCACATAACCGCCGACCTTGGTGGCGATGTCGTCGCCGATCAGGATGGCCCGGGGGCGGCGGGTGTCGGGCACGAGCCGGTAGACCAACGCCCGGATCCGGGGCAGATCGACCAGGAAATACACGGTGAGGACGAACACGATCAGGGTGTTCGTGAGCGCGCTGAACAGGACTTCACCTGCCCCCAGCACGCCGGTGAAGATCGTCGAGCCGGACGAGGTGAGCAGCGACTGAAGCTTCGCCTGAATCTGGAACTGGTCGTTCAACCGGCCAAGCCAAGAATGGTGGTCCTGTAACTGCTGCCCGTACAGCGGGATGTTGTGGACCAGTCCAGTGCCTTGTTCGACCAGAACCGGGACGGCGGCAACCAGGAACCCGATGAGGATGGCGATGATACCCACCAACACCGCGGCGACCGCAGCCCATCGCGGCAACCACCGCGTGAGCAACCTGACCGCCGGTTCCAAACCGAAGGCCAGAAACAGCGCCAGCCCGATCAGGATCAGCACGGACTGCGCGGCCAGCATGGCCTGGATCAAACCGTAGGTGACCGCGACGCCGGCCGCGCCGGCCATCCCGATGAAGAACGCGGACCGTCGATTGAACGGCCGCCCCAACGGGCCCATCGGTTGCTCGTCAGTGCTGATCCGGGCCGCGACCGCTTCGGCGGCGGTCACCGGCCCCGCCAGGCCCGGCGCCTCCGGCGGGCCCTGGCGCGGCTGCGCATCTCGCCCATCGGATTCGTCCATCCGCTCATCCTGCACCCGATGCGCCGACCCCGACACCCAGCGGCTAGATGAACAACAGTTGGGCGCCTTCGGTCTTCTCGATGAAGTCGGCGGCGCTGATGATGCCTTCGACCTCCTCGTAGAGATCGTCCGCGGTGAGGTGGTTCATGTCGGCGGACATCCGGCACGCCCAGAGGTGCCCGCCGGAGGCGACGATCTGTTCGAGGAATTCGGGGATCTCGGGGACTCCCACATCGGCGATGGACTTCTTCAGTTTCGCGGTAGCCATCGACGTCATCCAGGGCAGACCGCCGAGCCCTTGCGGCATGTGCGTGGCGGGGTTGCCCAGCACGGTGAACTGCAGATCGTTCATGGTCTTCTTGTTGATCATCTCGAAGCCCCAGAAGGTGAAGAACAGGTGGGTTTCGATGCCCTCGCCCAGCGCTGCGTTGGCGAGAACGAGGCCGGGATAGGCCATGTCGAGGGTGCCTTTGGAACAGATGATGGCCAGTTTGCGGCCGTTGTCGACGGTGTCGAACTGAGGGACGATTGCCGGCGCGGATTGGGCGGGGACTTGAGTGGTGGTCATGGTTTCCTCCGGTAGGTCAGGGTGTGTCACACGCAGCCGTGCGGCTTGGGCAGGCCGGCGATGTAGGCCATCTTCTTCGCGGGCTTCTGCGGGAACAGCGCGAATTGCCTCTTGACCGGGATGCCGCCGGCAGTCGCGACCCGGCGGGTCGTGGCGGTCTCACCCTTGACGTCGTAGTCGGTGCGCAGGAAGTGGATCGCGGTCCAGTGTTCGTCGGTGAGTTCGATGCCGATCTGGGCGGCGAGTGTGCGGCCGAGGTCCTCGGTCCACTCAGTGGGATCGGTGAGGAAACCCTCATCGTTGACGTGGATCTGGTGGCCGTCGATCGTGGTGACGGGCATGGTGGTTGCTCCTAGTTCTCGGTGTGTTTGCCGGCCATGGACATGTGCGCCGGCAGCGGGATGGGTCGTCCGGGGAGCAGGACATTCCAGTACATCCAGCGGAACGCCAGCTTCCCCAGGTGGTTGGCTCGAGTTTCTTCCAGCAGGCTGAAAGGCCCGACGATCGGCACCGGGTATTTCCCGGTGAGCGGTTCGGTGTCGTAGTTGAAGTCGATCAGCAGCCCTTTGCCGTCGCCGGATTCGATGAAGCAGTTCGCGTGCCCGTCGAAGGATCCGGTCATCGGTTTGCCGGCGATGTATTGCAGGAAGTTGTCCACGAAGATCTCGACCGAGAAGTGCGCGACCGAGCCGGCTTTGGATGCCGGGATGTCGGAGGAGTCGCCGACCGCGAAGACGTTCGGGTAGGCCTTGGACAGCAGGGTGTGCTTGTCGACCGGCACGTAGTTCAGCTCGTCGCCGAGCCCGGACCGCGCGACGAAGTCGGCACCCATGTTCAACGGGACGGTCACCAGCAGGTCGAACGAAACCTCGCGTTCGTCATAGGAGACAAGGGTTTTCGCGTCCGGGTCGATGTGTTCGACAAGGAAGTCGGTCTCCACTGTGACGTTGCGGTCGGCCAGCATGGAACCCAATCGGGCGGAGGACACCGGTTTGGTGAAAGCCCCGGACAGGGGTGTCACGTAGACCATGTCGACCTTGTCGCGGATTCCGCGCCGGCGGAAGTAGGCGTCGGCGAGGAAGGTGAACTCCAGGGGTGCCACCGGGCACTTGATCGGCAGGTCGGTGATGTGCACGACGAAGCGACCACCGTCGAAATCGGCGAGGGCCGTTGCGAGGGCCTGCGCACCGTCGAAGGTGTAGAAGTCGAAAATGCTGTGCCGCCACTCGGATCCGAGCATCCCGGGCGTTTGATCCGGCCGCGGTGAGACACCGGTGGCGATGACCAGAAAGTCATACGACAGGACCCTGCCGTCGGTGAGGGACACCGTGTTGGCATCAGCGTTGATGCGGTCGACCTCGGCGATGACGAAATCCACCCCGTCGGTGACGAACGCATGTCGGGACCGGGTCACCTGCTCGACGGTGTACTCGCCGAAAGGCAGAAACAGATACCCGGGCTGGTAATGGTGGATGTCGTCGCGGTCGACCACGGTGATCTGCCACTCGCGCGTTTCGAGTTGGCGCCGGAGCTTGTTCACGATCATGGTTCCGGCCGTACCGCCGCCAAGTACCACTAACTTCCTCACGACATCCTCTTCTCCATTGGGTCGGATGGCCCGCTGATCCACGATAGGAGGCACCGTGGCTCAGCGGGCAGTGCCTAAAGTCCCGAATTGACCGGGCATCACGCCAGGGACAGGAACAGCTTCTCCATGGTTTTGGTATCCAGGGTGTCCTCGCCGCCGGATTCGACAAGGCACTGCTTCAGGCCGGCGGCGATGATGGCGAAGCCGGCACGGTCCAGGGCCCGGCTGACCGCGGCGAGTTGGGTGACCACGTCCTGGCAGTCCCGGCCTTCCTCGATCATCCGGAGCACTCCGCCGAGCTGGCCCTGGGCGCGTCTGAGTCGGTTGATGACGGCCTGCATGTTTTCCGGAGGCAGATCGACCATGGTGGTTCTCCTTGTGCGGGAAGTGGAAAGTCGTCGTGTCGAGGGTCAGTCGGAAGGCTGCAGTGCGGCCAGTGCGGCGCTCAATCGGGTTCGAGCGTCGGCGGCGACGGCGGCCAAACCGGGATTGCCGGTGAGGGTGACCATCACGTCGGGATCCATCGCATCCACCCGGGTATGGCGCTCGTCCAGCGTGCGGACCACGACGTTGCAGGGCAGCAGCAGCCCGATCGACGGTTCCGCCTGCAGGGCGGCATACGCCAGCGGGGGCCGGCAAGCCCCGAGGATGACCTGGGCGGCAGTGTCTACGTCCAGCTTTGCCTTGAGCGTGGCCTGGATGTCGATTTCGGTGAGGACACCGAATCCCTGCTCGGCCAGCGCTTGTCGGGTGGCCGACAACGTCTCGCTGAACGGGCGTGGAACGGTGACCGTCAGTGCGTAGTTCTGCGCGGCGGTGCTGTGTTCGCTCATTCCGATGCCGCCATTGCTGCTGCGACCTGGGTCCGGACGTCGTCCATGTCCAGCTCCTGAACCGCCGTGATGACCTGCTCCAGCCCCTTCGCGGGCAGTGCGCCGGGCTGCGAGAAGACCAGGATCCCGTCCCGGAACGCCATCAGCGTCGGGATGGACCGGATGCCCGCGGCTGCCGCGAGCCCCTGCTCGGCCTCCGTGTCGACCTTTCCGAAGACGATGTCCTGATGGTTCTTCGACGCCGCCTCGAAGACGGGCGCGAACATCCGGCACGGTCCGCACCAGGATGCCCAGAAGTCGACCAGGACGATCCCGTCACCGCCCACCGTGTGCTCGAATGTGCCCTCGGTCAGTGCTCGTGTTGCCATGCTGGTGGGTCCTCTCGACTCGGTGACAAATACCCCTATGGGTATCAACCCTACGGTGCCTCGGATTGTTCCCGACCGCGCGACCCACCTCGACTCCTACGGTCGAAGGCTCCGCGGTACGAAGCGCCCGGTGCGGGCGGCGTAGCCGGAATACTCGGGAAATGTTGCCGCCAAGTGCCGTTCCTCGAAGCGAGACTTACCGGTCAACAACACGGCTAGGCCACCGAACGCGACGAGTGACCACCGGTTGCCGGAGGTCTCGGCCCGTCCGGCCGCAGCCAGCAACACACCGCTGTAGATCGGGTGCCGCACCCAGTGGTAAAGACCGCCAGTGCGCAGCCGTGCGTGCTCGTTCGGCAGCGGCAGCGCGGTCAACCCTCGACCCAGTGAGGTCGCTCCGATCGCCGCGATCCCCATACCGCCGGCGACTGCGAGGTGACCCAGTCGCCGCGCGGCGACCGGAATGGGCCAGTCCGCGCGCCGCGGCAGCCCGGCCAGCGCACACAGCAGGAAGAACTGCCCGGCGACCAGCGCTAGGGCTGTTCGGCGGTCCGAACGGGTGGCACCGGAACCCCGGCCGACCCAGAGCCGCTGTTGCACGGACCTCAGCTCACGGCCGCGACGGGCGCGGCAAGGGTTATCGCGATCTCGGCCGGCTCGGTGAGAGTGTTGTGCACGGTACAGCCCGATGCCACCGCGAGGAAGGCGCTCCGGCGTTCGGCAGGCAGTTCGTCGGGAGGATTCACCACAACGCTGATTCGACTCACCCGGCTCGGCCGACCGCCGATGTCGTAGTCCACTGACACGGTCAACCCGGCAGTGGGGATTTTGTGCCGGGCGAGGTAGCGGCGTGCGTAGAAGGCGACACAACTCGCCAGTCCGGCTAGGAACAACTCGGTCGGTGTGGGAGCGGTGTCGGTGCCGCCGATGTCGACGGGCTGATCGACCAGCAGGGTGTGGCCCCGCACATCGATCGCAAACCTGTCGCCGTCCAGGTATCGAACCGTCAACTCGTTAGTCATAACCTTCGTCCTCCTCGCCGCACCCGCAAACCGTGATACCCCCAACGGTATGTACCGGTGGCCTGCTTGCGCTACGGACGAAAGTCCCTGATCTGCCAGGGTTCCGGGTTGGTCGCCGATGCGGGCGCTCGACGCCGCACAGGGTTAGCCTCGAAAGGGGGATCGGCCCGATCGGAGGTGGACCCGAAAATGGTCTTCTTGTGGGTGTTGTGCGCGGTCTTCCTGCTGGGTGCCACCGCCACGGCGATGAGTGCGCGGGTGGTCCAACAATATGAACAAGCGCTGGTATTCCGATTCGGGCGGCTACGCGACGGCATCCGGGGTCCAGGGCTGGCGATGGTGGTGCCGGGCGTGGACCGACTTCGCAAGGTGAACATGCAGATCACTACGATGCCCATTCCAGGCCAGGATGGCATCACCCGGGACAACGTCACCGTCCGAGTGGACGCGGTGGTGTACTTTCGGGTGCTGGACCCGGTCCTGGCCACCGTCAACGTGCAGGACTATTCCTTCGCCGTGTCGCAGGTGGCCCAGACATCGTTGCGATCGGTGATCGGCAAGAGCGACCTGGACGACCTGCTGAGCAATCGTGAGCGGCTGAACGAGGGTCTGGAGCTGATGATCGACAGCCCGGCGCTGGACTGGGGAATTCACATCGACCGGGTCGAAATCAAGGATGTGGCGTTGCCGGAGACGATGAAGAGGTCGATGTCCAGGCAGGCCGAGGCCGAACGGGAGCGCCGCGCCAGGGTCATCTCCGCAGAAGGAGAACTGCAGGCGTCGGAGAAACTCTCCCTGGCGGCAGCTGCGATGGCCGATACCCCGGGGGCGCTTCAGCTCAGACTGCTCGAAACGATCGTCTCGGTTGCCGCTGAGAAGAACTCCACACTGATCCTGCCGTTCCCGGTCGAACTACTGCGCTTTCTCGAGAGCAACACCAACTCGCATGGCTGACTGCCTGGCTTAACTACCGACGATGACCCGCACCGATGATCGTCATCAGCGGTCCGCTCCCGAGGAGGTCCAGCACGGTGATGCCCAAGCTTTTGATCGAGACTGTGCTGCCTGGCATCGGCCCAGCGAAGGCCACCCTGTTCCGCCGCAGTGTGGAGTCAGTCATGTCGGTCAGCGCGACCAGGTGCACCCCGTCCCCCAAGGAGCCGCCTCAGGCGGGATCCACGCTCGTCACATCCGCATCGACGACGTGCTCGGTCCAGCGGACGCCGTCCCAATAGCGGCGCTCGTGCCGGGTGTAGGGGTCGGCGTGCCACCCGGGTGGGGTTGACGGCGGAGCGGCCGGGGGTCGGGGAGGTGGCATCGCCGGTGCAGTCGTGGCTGCCGACCGTGCAGCCTGCGCGGCGAATATCTCCTGCGTCTGCTCACCCTCGGCGTTGAGCGCAGCCAGCAACGGCCGGGATGCAGAACGGCGAAACATTCGAATCTGCAGCCGGGGGGCGATGCCGAACACCAATAGGGAGGCAAAGGCGGCGAATGGAGCCACGACATAGCCGCCGAGGAGCAAGAAGAATCCGGACAGCAGCGCCCACAGCACGGACAGCCCGACCAATCCACCCAGCGCGAGCCGGGCGAGGTCCAGCCACGGGTAGATCACCGTGTTGGTGTTGTGATTGACGAACATGACGTATCGGCGCTTTCCACGGACCGTGGTCCAGGCAGCGGACACCAGTTGGTCATTGCCCAGTGGCAGGTCGGGACCCTGCACCTGGAAACCCTGCTGCCGACCCGATGGGTCCGCCAGGAAGAACTGGTCGTGCACGGTCGTGGTCGAGTTGATGGTCATTTGGCCATGGACGAGGCCGTTGGACCCCGTCACGTAACCGCTGCCCGAGGTTTGAGTGACGGCGAGCTTGCTGACGTTCCCGGTGGTGCCGGTGAAGGTGCCGATCCGGTAGGTCATCCCGCCGCCAATCAGCTTCAGGGGGTCGGCCGTCGACGATCGCAGCGGCCATAGCGCGCGAACCACGGAGACCAGCAGGAGGTAGCCCGTCAGGTATCCCACACCACGGCCGAACGTCAGAACGGCTTCAGAGTATGTGCCGCCTTTGGGGGGATCCCCGGCTATGACGACCAGCACGACCCAGACGGCCAATGCGACCAGATAGGCCCGCGCACGGGCCAGGATACTCACGAAACCGCCGATTCAGGTTGATTCATTTGGCCGCTTCCCCTTCAGCGTGTTGGACGGCGCGGGCTCCCTATCGGCCCATTGATACACGCTTTCGGGGGTATCTGCCATAGCTCTGGGTACGCCGTTTCCGACGCTGTCACCAGCACTAATGCCGACGTTTAAGTATCCTTTACTGATGCTTTTCAGAAGAATTACTCACACCCGAGCGCGCCAGATTGTTGGTCGTCGGCTGAGGGACAGTGGTAGTCACCGTGAGGTAGTCCAGTTCAGGACTCACGACCCAGTCCACCACGGTGCCGGTCAACTCGGCGGTGCTACGGATGTGGGTACCGCCGCAGGGAATCGCGACGGCGATCCCGTCCAGTTCGGTTGACCATTCCCGGCGGGAAGTCAACAGTCCGTCGCCGGCGGTGATGCCGATCGGTGCCGCTGCAGCCAGCCAGCTCTCCAGCTGTCGCCGGCTTCGCGAACGAGCTTCGCGGAGGCCGGTGGTCAGCCGAGCCGAGTCGAATCCCTTCTTCCGTAACGACTTTCCAAGCCGGTACACGTCGATAGATTGGTAGGGAAGGATTGTCGAGGATTCAATGGCTAGCTGATCGAAGTTCGGATTGCCCAACGAATCCGCTGGCTGGACGGGCTTGTTCCAGAACTGCCTGACCGCGATATTCAGGGCGAGCGAGTTGAGATGGCAGGCCGAATGGGCCAAGGACACGCTGCGCCGGTAATCGACGTCCACGGCTACCCGAAACTGTTCGCCGATCGCGGGTCGCGCGGACGCGTCCACCAGGTGCAGGACCACGTCAAATGCCTGCCCCCGGTCGATCCGGCCGGCGGGTACTCCGGGATGGATGGCCGGGCCCGAGTCACCGCGCTGGATCGCGCCCTGAATGACGGTTACCAAACCGTGCCGGGTGCCGTCGGGCGTCGTGACGGCTCCGGGGTCGGCGGGTTGGTCCGGCCAGGTCGAGGAAACCGGGTGAGCCGCGGTCTTATCGAGCGCCAGTGCGGCGAATTCGGTGCCGTCATCGCGGCGTAGACGGCCGAACGCGACACAGGTGCCCACTGATTCGGTGGATCCCCTGGGGTATGACACCTCGGTCTCGGACAGTTCACTGCTGAAGGTGAACTCGAGCACTTCCCAACCCATGGCTGCCTTCGGTAGTCGTGCCGGCGAATACTAGCCCGGAGAGGTGTGCCGTCGGTGCTGCCCGATGGCGAAAGTGCATATTCGCGTGGGGAGTCGGGGTGCTGCTGCGCCGGCTGTGCGGTCCGAATCTGCACACTTGGCCGGAGAACGTTCCTGCGGGAACGTTGGGGTGCAGACTCCGCGCCGACCCCCGACCTCCAGCGCACCCCACTTTCCTCAGTGAAAATGCACTCGTCCTGGTGCGTCGCACTGACTCATTCACGGATGTTGACCGGCTCGGCCCTGGAAACTTATCGGGTCACCCGGTAGCTTTTTGCGAATGACCGTTGTCCAGATCGATGATGTCTTCCCGGGTCAGGTGGAGCCGCTGCGCCGCGAGCTGACCGCGCCCTGCTACCACGCCGCCCGCAGACCCGGCCGCAGTGGGGGGTCGCCCGGGAAAACATCCGGTCGGCCCATGTCGCCGCGTTGCAACATCTGACCGCACAGCAGCGAGCGGTACTGATCCTGCGCGACGTGCTCGCCTGGTCTGCGAGTGCAAAGATTACCGTAGTCTTATCTACCTGCGAAAACGAGGTCTACCATGTCCATCGATCCGAAGACGACCGCAGTTGTACTGATCGAATACCAGAACGACTTCACTACCGACGGCGGCGCGCTGCACGGCGCGGTGGCCGAGGTGATGGACAAGACCGGCATGATGACCAACACCCAACAGGTCGTCGAAGCAGCCCGGGCGGCCGGTGCGACAGTGATGTTCGCGCCGATCACCTTTGCCGAGGGCTACAACGAGATCTCCGCCCACCCGTACGGCATCCTGAAGGGGGTCGTCGACGGCAAGGCGTTCGTCAAAGGGTCCTGGGGAGCGGCGATCACCGACGAGCTGCCACCGGCCGAGGGCGACATCCTGATCGAAGGAAAGCGCGGGCTGGATACGTTCGCCAGCACGAACCTCGACTTCATCCTGCGGAGCAAGGGCATCACCACCATTGCGCTCGGCGGTTTCCTGACCAACTGTTGCGTCGAGTCGACGATGCGCAGCGGGTACGAGAACGGTTATCAGGTCATCACTCTCAATGATTGCGTGGCTGCTACCTCAGTCGAGGAACACGACAACGCGCTCAAGTACGACTACCCGATGTTCTCCAAGCCGATGTCGTCGGCCGAGTTCATCGCCGAGTTGGGCTAGCCGCCAGCAGGTGACTCGGGTGGGTGCACAGCCCGATGTCGCGATTGTCGAAAGCGGACATCTCGAAGCGTGCCCGGTGGACTGCATCTACGAGGGGGATTGGGCGTTGGATATCCAGCCGGATGAATGCTCGGACCGAAGCCCCGATCGTGCCACCCACCAGGAGTTCGGCGGCGATCCGGTGTGCTGGCTCCACCAGGTATGCCCGGACTGCGGGCTCTTCGTCGGCACCGACCCACCTGAAACATGCCCGCGTTGCGGTGGAGTTCTACCCGATTGAGAGGACGATGATCCGGGCGACCCTGGCATACCCGGACCGACCGCCGCTGCTCGGCCGACCGGCGGTCAGCCGACGCGGACGACCATCTTGCCGGTGTTGGCGCCCCGCATCAGGGCGAGCAGGGCATCGACGGCATTCTCGATTCCGTCCACCACGGTTTCGTCATAGACCACCTCGCCGGCGCCGAACCAGGCGGCCATCTCGGCGGAAAACGCCGCGTAGTGCTGTGCGTAGTTGCCGACGGTGTATCCCTTGAGCGTCAATCCCTTGGTCACCAGGTTCGACATGTTCCGCGGCCCAGGGGAAGCCTCGGTGCTGTTGTACTGGGAGATCGCCCCGCACATGGCAGCGCGGCCGCCGTTGTTGAACGAGGCCAGCGCTGCCTCGAGGTGCTCGCCGCCGACGTTGTCGAAATACACGTCGATGCCGTCCGGCGCCGCGGTCTTGAGCTGCGCCCGGATATCGCCGTCCTTGTAGTTGAAAGCCGCGTCGTAGCCGTACTTCTCGAGGAGCAGGGCGACCTTGGCGGCGGATCCGGCCGAGCCGATGACGCGTGCGGCACCTTTGAGCCGGGCGATCTGGCCGACCATGGTGCCGACCGCTCCGGCCGCCCCGGAGACGAAAACCGCATCGCCCGCCTTCAGCTCAGCGATCACCACCAGTCCGACGTAAGCGGCGAACGCCGGCATCCCGAGGACGCCGAGGAACGCCGACAGCGGGACGCCGGGGAGTTCGGTGACCACGCGAAAGCCTGCTGCATCCTCCTGAACCAGGTCGCGCCAGCCGTAGGCATGCAACACCGCGTCGCCGACGGCGACGTTGTCCGAGGCGCTGGCTACCACCCGGCCCACCGCTCCGCCGGTCATCGTCTCGCCGAGCGCATAGGGCGCGGCGTAGGACTTGGCATCGTTCATCCGACCGCGCATGTACGGGTCGACCGAGATGAACTCGTTGGCCACCCGGACCTGGCCGGCGGACAGGTCGGGAAGATCGACCGTCACCGTCCGGAAGTCGGTCGGCTCGGGCCAGCCCACGGGACGATGGACGAGCTGGATCTGGGTGCTTGTTGCGGGGGGCGCCATGAGTCGAGAGTAGCCCGCAGATGACGCAAAGCACCTGCCGCCCAACGCCTGTGCAGCAGGTCGAACAACTCCCAGGCTTGTCGTCCCTGCCAATCATCGGGCAACAGTCGGGCCGGCAACCCCGGATCGATCCGCGGGAACTGCCGCCAGTGGTCGACCAGCGTGACGTATCGGGCGAATGCCGCTCCATCGGTCAGCTGGATCGGTACGCGCTGAGCCGACCAGCGGTCGAGAAAAGCCAGATACAGGGTCCGCAGTGCCGCGAGATCCCACCAGTGGCCCACCTCGACCCGGCCGATCGAATCGCCGGCGAACCACGTGACGTAGTCGGCCAGCCCGGCCGCGGTCACCAGTGCGACCGCCCGATCGGCCAGCGAGGATGGCGCGATCCAGACTCCGTCGGTGACGGTACCGAACCCCAACCAGGAGAGCTGCCGGCGCAGGCGATGCCGCTCATTGCGGGCGTGTTCGGGGACGGAGAACACGGCCAATACCCAACCGTCGGTCGCGGGTGCCTGTCCGTAACGGAAGATGCGGTCATCGCCCACCGCCAGGTCGACCAGAGCATCTCGCGTCAATCGATACCCGGCCTGACTGCCGATCCGCTCGGAGGCAAGAAATCCCCTGGCCTTCAGCCGTACCAACGCCTGCCGAGCGGCGGTGGCCGGCACATCGACCGTGGACAGCAACTGGATCAGACCCTTGACCGGTATCCGGCCACCGATTTCGCGCAGGTACAGGCCGCCCAGCGTGACGATCAGCGACGAGGGGGTGGAAAAGCGTTCAGCTGTCGGCCCGCCGGCCACGGTTCAGCGGCCGATCTCGGTGCGCACGGCGTAGAGCTCGGGGAAGAAGGTGAGGTCCAGGGCGCGGCGCAGAAAGGACACGCCGGACGATCCGCCGGTGCCCTTCTTGAATCCGATGATCCGCTCCACGGTCTTCAGATGGCGAAAACGCCAGGTCTGAAACGTGTCCTCGATGTCGACGAGTTCTTCACAGGCTTCGTAGACATCCCACTGCTGGTCGGGGTTCTGGTAGATCTCGACGAACACTGAGACCAGGTCGGTGTCGAGGGTGTGCGGCAGTCGCCAGTCGCGCTCGGTCAGGCCGGCGGGGATCCGGTAGCCGCGGCGAGCCAGGAACAACAGGAACTCGTCGTACAGGCTCGGCGCTTCGAGCGCCTGGCGCAGGATGGCCTGCTGCTCTGGATGGTGGGCGAACACCGCGACCATGGCGGGATTCTTGTTGCCCAGCAAGAACTCCAGCAGGCGGTACTGCATCGACTGGAAGCCCGAGGACTTACCGAGCACACCCCGGAACTGCGCGTACTCGGTGGGTGTGAGTGTGGCCAGCACCGACCATTGATCGGTCATCTGCTTTTGGATGTGCTTGATCCTGGCAAGCCGTTTGAGTGCCGGCCCCAGCTCGTTGTCAGCGATCAGCGACATCGCCGACCGCAACTCGTGAATGACCAGCTTGAGCCACAGCTCGGTGGTCTGGTGCTGGATGATGAAAAGCATCTCGTCGTGATGGTCGGAGAGCGGTATCTGCGCGGACAGCAGCGTATCCAGCTGCAGATAGCTGCCATAGTTCAGGCCTTCCAGGTCCGTCTCGATTCCCGCTTCCAACGGCCGCAGGTTCGCGGTGGTGCCGGCGGAGTCAGGCGCGGCGGGGGTGGGCTGGGTTGCTGCGGCCAGCGGTCCGGTCATCAGATTCTCGCGATCTCGATTTCGCAGCCGGCATGGTTGCGCTCATCCAAAGTAGTGCGCCAGCGTGACGAGCGTCAAGAGTGCGCACTGTCCAGCAGGGCATAAACCACGCTCTCTGGTGGTTGCGCCTGGAGGCAGGCGCACGTGCGCTGCCCATAGTGAGGAAGGAACCAACTGATGACATCAGCAACCACAGCGTCGGCAACCACCTTCGCCCTCGGTGGCGATCGGGTGATCTCCCGGCTGGGCTACGGCACGATGCAACTGCCCGGCCCCGGCGTCTGGGGAGATGCCCGCGATCCCGAGGAGGCAGTCCGGGTGCTGCGGCGAGCGGTCGAGCTGGGCGTGAACTTCATCGACACCGCTGATTCGTACGGACCGTTCACGGCGGAACTGCTGGTCAAACGAGCGCTGCACCCCTATGCCGACAGCCTGGTGATCGCCACCAAGGCCGGTCTGACCCGCCAGGGCCCCGGATTGTGGACCGCGGTAGGCCGCCCCGCCTACCTGCGTCAGCAGGCCGAACTCTCGCTGCGGCACCTCGGACTCGAGCGGATCGATCTGTTCCAACTGCACCGAATCGACCCGGAGGTGCCACTGGCCGATCAGGTCGGCGAGCTCAAGCTGCTGCAGGACGAGGGCAAGATCGCGCACATCGGTCTGTCCGAGGTCAGCGTCGAGGAACTGAAGCAGGCTCAGCAGACCGCCGAGATCGTGTCCGTACAGAACCTGTACAACCTGGCCAACCGGAGCTCGGAGGCGCTGCTCGAGCACGCCGAGGCAACCGGCATCGGCTTCATCCCGTGGTTCCCACTGGCCACCGGCGCTCTGGCGAAGGACGGCGGGCCGCTGCGGGAGATCGCCACGCGCCTCGGCGCCACCCCGTCCCAGCTGGCGCTGGCCTGGCTGTTGCACCGCTCGCCGGTGATGCTGCCGATTCCGGGTACTTCCACCGTCGCGCACCTGGAGGACAACATGGCCGCGGCGATGTTGACCCTGTCCACCGACGACTTCGACGCGCTGACGGCTGCCGGCGCCTGACGCCCCGCCCGCCCGGCTGGCGCGAAGCCACTGACCAGTGGGACCCTCGCACGACAGGCAGAACGGAGGTTTTCTGATGGCGGTGCAAATCGGTGATCTCAGCGTTCGCGACGACCGACACGGTTCTCGTTACGAAGTGTCGGTCGCCGGCGACCCGGCGGGGTATGCGTACTACCGAATCGACGGTGACCGGGTGATCTTCACCCACACCGAGGTCGGCCAGGTATGGGAAGGCCAGGGTGTCGGCTCGGCGCTCGCCCGCGGTTCGCTCCACGATGTGCGGCGCACCGGGCGCCGAGTCATCCCCTTGTGTCCCTTCATCGCGAACTACATCCGGCGTCATCGGGAGTATCTCGATCTGGTCGACGAGCACTATCGTCACCTGTTCGACCCGCCGCGGCTGATGTCGGCCGTCGTGTTCCACCAGAACCTGCCGGTCAGCGACCCGCGCTCGCTGGTCGACGCGCAGCTACCGCGACCGGAAGCACGCGCCCACGATCTGATCGTCCGGGTAGCGGCGGTCTCGGTCAATCCAGTGGACGTCAAGCGTCGCGTCGACTCCGCGGCGCCGCCGGAGGGCCGGATTCTGGGCTTCGACGCGTCCGGGACGGTTGTCGAGATCGGTGAAGCGGTAAGCCTTTTCGCCCCCGGTGACGAGGTGTACTACGCGGGCAGCGTGGACCGGCCGGGCTCCTACGCCGAGTTTCAGGCCGTGGACGAACGGATCGTCGGGCGCAAGCCCAGCAGCCTGACCCATGCGCAGGCGGCGGCCATTCCGCTGACCGCGATCACCGCCTGGGAAAGCCTGTTCGACCGGCTGCAGCTGGGCGCCGAGTCGAGTGGCACCCTGCTGGTGCTCGGCGGCGCCGGCGGGGTCGGCTCGATGCTGATCCAGCTGGCCAAGAAGCTCACCGGGCTGACGGTGATCGCGACGGCGTCGCGTCCGGAGACCCGCGTCTGGGTCTTGGAACACGGCGCCGATCACGTGGTGGACCACTTCGACGATCTCGCATCCCAGGTCCTGCACGTGGCACCGGACGGCGTCGAATACATCTTCACCTCGCAGACCAAGGACGCGGTTCCGGTGTTCGAGAAAGTGCTCAAGCCGTTCGGTCACGTGGTGACGATCGATGATCCGGCCGAGTTGGACATCAGGGCGTTGAAGCCCAAAAGCATCGCCTGGCACTGGGAGCTGATGTTCACCCGGGCCCTTTTCCATACCCCCGACATGATCGAGCAACACCATCTGCTGAACCGGATCACCGACCTGATCGACGAGGGCACCATCCGCGGAACACTCACTACCACCCTCAGCCCGCTGACTGCGGCGAATCTGCGCGAAGCGCACCGGATGATCGAAAGCGGCCGCACCATCGGCAAAGTCGTGGTCAGTCGGCAATAATCTGGTCGGCCGGCGGCGCGCTGCCCGACCTGTCGCCGGCGGCGCCGGGTGGATACTGGCACCGGTGTGTGCTGGTCGTCCGGGCAGGTGGCAGACGGCTCAGCGATTTGCCGATACCGTAGGTAGTACCGACGCCCTCTCGTCTCGTGACGATGTTCACCATGCAGCCGTCGAACCGCACTCGAGGACTACATGAAGCTTGGCGTCATCGCGTCGATCGCGCACCGCGTGCCGCCGCTGAACTATGGGCCGTGGGAACAGATAGCCGCCACCCTGACCGAGGGCTTCGTCGCTCGCGGCCACGAGGTTACCCTGTTCGCGACGGCGAATTCCAGCACCTCCGCCGAGTTGGCGGCCGCCGTGGATGAGGGCTACGCGGAAGCGCCGGGGGTAGATGCGAAAGTGGCCGAGGCGCTGCACATCTCGGCGGCCTTCGAACGCGCGGCCGAGTTCGACCTGTTCGCCAACCATTTCGACTTCATGCCGTTGACCTACAGCCGGCTCGTCTCGACACCGGTGGTCACCACGATCCATGGATTCTCCTCCGAGCAGATCCTGCCGGTCTACCGGCGCTACGACGACATCGCTCACTATGTGGCGATCAGCGCGGCGAACCGGCATTCCGGTCTGCACTACGACGCGACCATCCATCATGGAATCGATGTCGCAGGATTCACTTTTGTGCCGACGGCGGGGGACTACCTGCTCTTCCTCGGCCGAATCCATCCGGACAAGGGCACCCACCTGGCGATCGAAGTCGCCAAGCAGGCCGGGCTGCCACTGATCATTGCCGGGATCATTCAGGACGAGGCGTACTTCCGGTCGGCGGTCGAGCCGCATGTCGACGGGTTGGCCGTGTCGTATGTAGGGGCGGTGGGGCCTGCCGAACGGGACAAGCTACTGGGTGGGGCGCGCGCGTTGCTGCACCTGATCAGCTTTGCCGAGCCGTTCGGACTGTCCGTCGTCGAATCATTGGCCGCAGGTACTCCGGTGATTGCGACCCCGTTGGGGTCGATGCCCGAGCTGCTCCGACACGGCAGCACCGGGTTCCTGGTGCGCGACGTTGCCGGCGCGGTAAAGGCCGTCCAGTTGTGTAGTGGGATCGATCGGAATGTCTGCCGCGCTGACGCGCTGGCCCGATTCGGTGCGGATCGGATGATCGATGACTACCTCGCCCTTTTCGAACGGATTCTGACTGCCCGCGGTCCGCGGCGGGTCCAGCGACCGAAGCAGGGAATCGGGATGCCGGGGCTGTTCTCCGATATCTCGGTGGGTGGGTACTGACGGCGCACACACTCACTCTGTTCGCTCACGGTGGCCACTCAAGATGTCGGCGGACACACCGTCGACCGAGCGGACTCCGGCGAGCTTCATGGTCTGGCGCAGTTCCGCGGTCAGGGTGTCGATGACTGTCCGCACCCCGTCGGCGCCGCCGGTGGCCAGGCCCCACAGCGCCGGCCGACCGACGAACACGGCGTGAGCGCCCAACGCCAGCGCCCCGAGCACGTCCGCCCCGGAGCGGATGCCGCTGTCGACGTAGACCTGGGCGGTCGAATCCTGCAGCGCGCGGGCGATCGCGGGCAACGCGGACGGTGAAGTGATGGACCGGTCCAACGCGCGGCCGCCGTGGGTGGACACGATGACGCCGGCGGCGCCGGCGCTGACCGCGGCCATCGCGTCGTCGGCCCGCAGCACTCCCTTGACCACTACCGGCAACCCGCTGACCTGCGCCAACCAGCCGATGACGGCCGGACCGAGGTCGTGCGCCGTGGCATGACCGGCCTCGATCACGGCCGGATCGATCCCGTCCCAGTTGGCGGCGCGGCGGGCCAGCGTCCGGTCCGGCCAGTTCGCCGGCTCGAATTCCGGTCGGCGAGACTCCAGGCTCGGCAGGTCGACCGTGATGATCAACGCCCGCGCTCCCGCATCGCGGGCCCGCCGGACCAGCTCGGCCGTCAGCCCGCGATCGCGCATCACATAGACCTGAAACCACCATGGCGCGCCGGCCGCGCTGATCCGGTCGAAGCGAACTCCGGTATGCGTGGTGACGCCGAGCAGCGACCCGGCCTGAGCCGCGCCGGCCGCCATGGTCGCCTCGCCGTCCGGATCCGCCGCTATCTGCTGCGCCGCCGGCGCGATCAGGACCGGGGTGGCCACCGGGCAACCCAGAACCGACGTTTCGGTCGACGGTGTGAACCCACCCTGCAACATCCGCGGCCGAAATCGCAGAGCGGACCAGTCTCGCAGACCCTCTCGATGGGTGCTGCCGTCGCCGGCCGTCAGGTCGAAGTAGCCGCTGACAAAACCCGGCAGCCGCGCGGCGGCGGACGCCTCGAGTTCGGCGAGCCAGTCCATCAGTAGTTCGCGACCGCCGCGGCGATCTCGCTGATCTGCGCCGGTCCGATCCGGCAGCAACCGCCGAGCAGGACGGCCCCGGCCGCGATCCAGCCGTGCACATCCGAGGAGTGGAAGCCAGACCTGCCGGACCAACTGCGCGCCTCACCGTCCCAGATCTGTCCGCTGTTGGGATAGACCACCACCGGTTTGCCGAAACCGGCAGCCACCGAAATCGGCTCGAGGACCTCGTCCGGGGCGGTGCAATTCAGTCCCATAGCGATCACCTCCGGGACTGCGGCCGCCATTGCGAAGGCCTCCGTTATCGGCTCGCCCAACCGGGTCTTCCCATTGACGCAGGTCAGCGACAGCCAGGCGGCATGGCCGGTGCCCTCGATCTCGGCGAGCACAGCTTCGACCTCGGCCAGGCAGGGGATGGTTTCGATCGCCAGCACATCGGCGCCGGCGCCCAACAGCACGTCGAGGCGTGGCCGGTGCCATTCGCGCAGCTGCGCGACGGTCAGCCCATAGTCGCCGCGGTATTCGGATCCGTCGGCCAGCACCGCGCCGTAGGGTCCGACCGAGGCTGCGACCCAGCCGGAGCCGAATTCATCGCGGGCCCGGCGGGCCAGGGTGATGCTCAGTGTCATCAGCGTCGCCGCCCGATCGGCTTCGAATCCCAGACGGGCGAATCCGGCGAACGAAGCCTGATACGAGGCCGAAATGGCGACCTGTGCGCCGGCCTCGAAGTACTCCCGATGTGCGGCGACGATGGCCTCGGGCTGTTCGGCCAGCAGTCGGGCCGACCACAGGTCCGAGGTCAGATCGTGGCCGTGTGTCTCCAGCAAGGTGGCCAGGCCGCCGTCGAGAACGACAGGTCCCCCGGAAAGTGCGGCGCCGAGTGAGAGCATACAAATGAGCGTAGGGCCAGCCCAGACGAACGAAGGACGGCGCAGCATGGAGATTCGCGGAATTGCAGCCCTGGTGACCGGCGGAGCATCCGGGCTCGGACTGGCGACGGTAACCCGGCTGGCAGGTCTGGGTGCGCAGGTCACCGCGGTGGACCTGCCGAATGCGAACACCGCCGACCTGGCGGCACTCGGCGGCGCGGTCACCTTCGCGCCGGCCGATGTGACCTCCGAAAGCGATGTCGGTCAGGCGGTTGCCGCCGCCAACGCGAACGGAAATCTGCGGGTGGTGGTCAACTGCGCGGGGATCGCCAATGGATTGAAGACGGTCGGCAAACAGGGTCCATTTCCGCTGGCCGACTTCGAGCGGGTGATCAGGGTCAACCTGATCGGCACCTTCAACGTGATCAGGCTGGCCGCTGCCGCGATCGCTGGGAACGAGATCATCGACGGCGAGCGCGGGGTCATCGTGAACACCGCATCGGTCGCCGCGTTCGACGGTCAGGTCGGCCAAGCCGCCTACTCCGCATCCAAGGCCGGAGTGGTCGGGATGACGCTGCCGATCGCCCGCGATCTGGCGCCACTACTGATCCGGGTGATGGCCATCGCACCAGGGCTGTTTCAGACGCCGATGCTGGCCGGTCTGCCCGCCGAGGCGATCGAGTCCCTCGGCAAACAGGTGCCGCACCCGTCCAGGCTGGGCCTACCCGCCGAATATGCCCAGTTGGTGGAGCAGATCGTGGTCAATCAGATGCTCAACGGCGAGGTCATCCGGCTGGACGGCGCGATCAGGATGGCGCCGCGGTAACAATGCCCGAGCTCACCCGACGCCGCCGGCTGCTGGTGCTGGCGATCTGCTGTTCCAGCCTGTTCATCGTCGGACTGGACAGCACCGTGGTGAATCTGGCTGTGCCGTCGATCACACGGGATCTGGGTTCCTCGGTTTCCAGTCTGCAATGGATCGTCGACGCCTACACGCTGGTGCTGGCCAGCCTGTTGATGCTGCCGGGCTCGACCGCCGATCGAATCGGGCGGCGACGCGTCTTCCAGACGGGTCTGATCGTCTTCAGCCTCGGATCCCTGCTGTGCAGCGTTGCGCCGAACACCGGGCTGCTGATCGCGTTCCGGATGGTGAAGCGGTCGGTGGTTCGATGCTGAACCCGGTCGCGATGGCCATCAATCACGAACGTGTTCACCAAGCCGCGCGAGCGGGCGCGTGCCATCGGGATCTGGGGTGGTGTGATCGGACTGAGCATGGCGCTCGGACCGCTGGCCGGCGGAGCGCGGCGGCTGGATCCGGCTGGTCGAGTCAAGGCGGAGCGATCCACTGCTGGACCCCCGATTCTTCCGGAGCGTGCCGTTTGCGTCCGCGACGTTGATCGCGATCTTCGCGTTCTCCGCACTGGCCCGGTTCCTGTTCCTCAACGCGCTGTACCTGCAGGACGTCCGCGGGTTCTCGCCGCTGCACGCCGGCCTGCTGACCCTGCCGATGGCGGCGTCGGCATGACGGCCAGCGGAGTTGTCCTGCTGGGCCTGACCAACGACACCTCACTGGCGCGACTGATTACTGCATACGTGCTGTTCGGTCTCGGATTCGGCATGGTGAACGCGCCGATCACCAACGCTGCGGTATCCGGTATGCCGCTCTCCCAAGCAGGAGTTGCCGCCGCAGTGGCCTCGACCAGCCGCCAGGTTGGCTCGGCACTGGGTGTCGCGATCCTCGGGTCGGTGGTCATCGCGCGGATCGTCGGCCCCATTGCGGACGGATTCGCTGCGGCCAGCCAGATCGCCTGGGTCATCGTGATCGGTTGCGGAGTGCTGATCTTTGCGCTCGGGCTGGCCAGCACGACCGCGTGGGCCAGGCGGACCGCGGAACGAACCGCGGCCCTGTTCACGGTTGCCCCGGCCAGCGCGTCGCTCACCGGAGCGGGTACCTGATCCCTGGGTCCGGGGAGTTCGTGGAAGAGATCGTGTCAACCCTGGCGCGCCGCGCGGATCGACAGCATGCCCAGGCTCAGCACCGCAGCCACCGAGAAGAAAGCGACGCCGCGTTCGACCAGGCCCAGCGGGAAGACCAGCCACCACGGTGTGCGCGACAACGGCCCGAACAGATAGGCGCCGAGGATCAGTGACAGCCAGCCCGCGGCGATAATGCCGGACACCGCTGCCGTCCGGCCCGGCGACCGCAAACTGCCGGCCCGGTGCCGGCCGATCAGGATGACCGCGATCGGCACGCTCACGAATGCGACGAGGCTGGCCATCCGGTGGATCGCGCCGTGACCGCTCGGTCCGACCGACCAGTCGTGCTTCGGGAAAACGACCAGCACCACCAGGGCGGCGCTCCATAGCAGCATCAACGGACCGGACACCGAAGTCCGGCGGAGTGTTCGCGACAGCCACAGCGACACGGTGATCAGTACCGATCCGGCACTGACGGCCAACACGCCGGCGTTGAACGCCCAGCCGAGCGTGGTGTACGCGTATTCGCTGATGGTGCGCCGGTAGGCGCTGATCGCATCGGTCGGCGGGATAACGTGCAGCACCAGAATCGCCAGCACCCCGGTGAGCAGCGTCAGCATGCCGACCCACGCCAGCGCCATGGCGACTCGCGACGACGCCCTCGGATCGGCCGAGCCGGCTGGGACCGGATCGGTGGTGGTGGCAGTGCTGGTGGCCAACGGGTAACTCCTCAGCGGAGGGAACAGTCCCTCCATGATGCCGACGCATCGTGTGCGCGCGCCATGAACCCGTCTCAGTCGCCGGTGTACATGCCGTCGAGCAGCGACTTGTTTTCCGTCTCGACGATCTTGCGTCGGATCTTCATCGAGGGCGTCAGACCGCCGTCCTCGATGGTCAGATCTCGGTCGAGGATCTCGAATTTCTTGATCGTCTCCCAGTGCTCCAGGCTGCTGTTGAGCTCGTCGACCTCGGACTGGACCAGCTCACGCACCTTGGGGTCCTTGGTCAGGGCCGCATAGGAGGCGTCGCCCAGCCCGCGGTGCTTCGCCCAGTTTCCGATGGCATCAGGATCCAGGGTGATCAAGGCACTGCAGTACTTCCGGCCCTCGCCGTGGACGACGATCTGGCTGGCGTACGGCGACACCGCCTTGAACAGGATCTCGATCTTCTGTGGCGCCACGTACTTACCGCCGGAGGTCTTGATCAGGTCCTTCTTGCGGTCGGTCACCCGCAGGTTTCCATTCGGGTCCAACTCGCCGATATCCCCGGTCATGAACCAGCCGTCGGCATCGAACACCTCGGCGGTCGCTTCGGGCAGATTGTGATATCCGCTCATCACCCCGGGGCCTTTGACCAGAATCTCGCCGTCCGCTGCGATCTTCACCTGGGTCCCTGGCAGCGGCGGCCCGACCGTGCCGAGCACGATGCTGTTCGGCGGGTTGACGAACGCGGCCGCGCTGGTCTCCGACAGACCATAGCCCTGGATCAGCGGCATGCCGACCGCGTGGAACCACTCGGCGACCGGTTGGGACAGCGCCGCTGATCCGGAGACGAAGAAGCGGATGCGGCCCCCGACACGGGCGCGGATCTTGCTGAAGACCAGCGTGTCGGCGATCGTGTGCTGGACGGCCAGGATCGGGCTGACCGACTGCCCGGCCAGCTGCTTCTTCGAGTACCGGTGCCCGACCGCGATCGCCCAATTGAAGATCATGGTCTTCAGACCGCCCTCGCCATGGGCGGTCATGATCACCCTGGACCGGATCTTCTCGAAGATGCGCGGGGCGCCGGCCATGAAGGTGGGCTTGATCTCGCCGAGCCCCTCGACGATCCGATCCAGGTTGCCGTCGACCGCCGAGACGAAGCCGATCCGCAGTTGCACCGCGATCAGCACCTTGCCGAAGACGTGCGACAGGGGAAGCCAGAGGTAGGAGATGTCGTCGGTGGTGAGGATGCCGAGTTCTTCGACGCCGCGACCCTCGTAGGTCCAGCTGTCGTGCAGCAGCCGAACCCCCTTGGGTTTGCCGGTCGTCCCGGACGTGTAGATCAACGTGGCAAGGTGCTCGGGCTTGACCGCCGCGATGGCGTCGTCGACCAGGTCGGGCTGGTCTGCGAGCAGATCTGAACCCAGCTTTTCCAGGTCGGCCAGGCTGATCACCAGATCGCCGTCGGCCTGGCCGTCGATCACCACGATCTTCATCAGCTCGGGCAGCTCGGCGCGGTGGCTGAGCGCCTTGTCGACCTGGCTCTGGTTCTCCGCGATCAGCACCCGCGACCCGGAGTCGGCAAGGATGTAGGCGAAGTCGCCGGCCGTGGTCGACGGGTAAATACTCGTCGTTGCCGCGCCGGCACACATGATTCCCAGGTCCGCCACGATCCACTCGATCCGGGTGCTGGCGGCGACGGAGACCCGCTCCTCCGGCAAAACCCCGATCGCGATCAGGCCGGCGGCCACCGCATACACCCGGACCTTGGCCTGGCCCCAGGTCATCGAGGCCCAGTCGCCGTTCTGCGGGAAACGGAAGGCGACCTGATCGGCGGAGGCGTCGACCCGATCGGTGAACATCCGCCCGAACGACGGCTGTCGCTGGGCCAGATCGCCCGGGGCGGGAGGGCTCGTGTTCGGGGTCGGGGTGGGGGTCATCGTCGTCCTCCGGGTCGTCTCGCCACTTCTTTACCGAACCTTACTGAACCAATCAGTCGACGTCGAATGATCCGGCTGCGCGTGGCGCCCACCGGCAAGCAGGCACCATAGGTGTTATTGGGAAGTGGAATGTCACGAATGGATCAAGACTCGCCGGTGTAGGTATGCAGAACGACCCTTTTGTCGCCTGCCGATAGGCCAAGCTAGAGGCATTCGAAAGGATCGACGATGTTCCCACTCCACCAGGGTCTTCGCTGCCCATCTCGACGCGGGTGTGTGGCGCAACCCAAGGCCAAGACGTCGGCCCGGCTGGCCCTCGCGCTCATCGCCGCGCTGGTGCTCGGCGGCTGCGGCAACGATCGATCATCCAGCCAATCCGCCGATTCGGTGCAGGCGGGCAGTGTCGGCGCCGCTGCCGGTACCGCCGGGGGCTCGGTCCGAGTGCCTGCGTTGTCCGGTGGCGAATCCTCGGCGGGTTCGAGTGCCAGCACCCCGACCAGCACCAGTTCCATCCCGACCACACCGCCCGTGGACTGGACGCTGACTCCCGCGGTCGGGGCCACCGGTATCTCGCCGATCGCGCCGATCAGCGTGGCGGTGGCCAACGGAAAGGTGAAATCGGTCAGCCTGACCAACCCGGAGGGCGTCGTCGTCGACGGTGCTATCGCCGCCGACGGGCTGTCCTGGACGTCCAACGCCGCGCTCGGATACGGCCGCACCTACTCCGTAGCGGCCGTCGCGCTGGACACCGCGGGGGTCGACATCGCGCAGAACTACTCCTTCACCACGCTGGTGCCGAACAACAAGACATTGACCACCGCCTTTCCGACCGACGGGATGACCGTCGGCGTCGGCCAGCCGATCGACATCACCTTCGACGAAGCCATCGCCGACAAGGCGGGCGTCGAGAAGCTGATCACGATCAAGACCACACCGGAGGTGGTCGGGTCGTTCTATTGGCTGTCCAACACCGAGGTGCACTGGCGCCCACAGAATTTCTGGCCCGCGGGTACCGCGGTGGACGTCAGCGTGATGATCTACGGCAGGGATGTCGGGAACGGCATCTACGGCCAGCAGGACAAGCATTTCGCGTTCACCATCGGGAAGTCGAAGATCGCCGTCATCGACGACAACACGCACATGATGACGATCACCGTCGACGGCGCGGTGGCGCGCGAGATGCCGGTGTCGCTGGGTCGCAACAAGTACCCGACCTACAACGGGGTGCATGTGGTCGCCGAGAAGTATGAAAGCAAGATCATGGACTCGAGCACCTGGGGCCTGACCGGCACCGGCTCGTACCGCACCAAGGTCATGTACGCGTCGCGGATCTCGTCCTCGGGGGAGTTCGTGCACGCCGCCCCGTGGTCGGTTGATTCGCAGGGCTACCAAGACGTCTCGCACGGTTGCGTCAACGTCTCGACCGACAACGCCATCTGGTTCTACGACAACTTCGGCTACGGCGACATCGTCGATATCCGCAACACCGTCGGCCCCCCGCTGGCGGTGTGGGACGGCTACGGCGACTGGCAGCTCCCCTGGGAGACTTACAGCCTGGGCGGCGCCCGCTAGCGGGCGGCTGCCACTATCAGTTGGTGACGCCCGCCGAGTTCACCCTGCTGTTGGTCGCGGGAATCGGCGGCGGGCTGACCGGCAGCATTGCCGGGCTTGCCTCGTTGGTCACCTATCCCGCCCTGCTGGCCTTCGGTCTGCCGCCGTTGACCGCCAACGTGACCAACACCGTGTCCCTGGTCTTCAGCAGCGTCGGGTCGGTCCTCGGGTCCCGTCAGGAGCTCGTCGGGCAGGGACCGCACTTGCGCAGGTTGATCCCGGTCGCCGTGCTCGGCGGCGCGGCCGGGGCGACGCTGCTGCTCTCCACGCCTGCCGATGGTTTCCACAAGGTGGTTCCGTGGCTGCTCGGCTTCGCGTCGCTGACGATCCTGCTGCCGCGGCGCAACCGTCCGGTGCCCGCCGCCGACGCCCGTCTCCAGCGCAGGGAGCTGGCCCTGCAGGGGACCGCGATTTTCCTGATCGCGATCTATGGCGGGTACTTCGGCGCCGCCGCCGGCGTGGTCCTGCTGGCGTTCCTGCTCGCCTCGACCGGCGCGCCGCTGCCGGTGGCGAACGCCAACAAGAACGTCATCCTCGGCGCGGCGAACATGACCGCGGCTTTGAGCTTCGTGTTTCTGGCCCCGGTTAACTGGGCCGCGGTGATCCCTGTGGGTTTGGGCTGCCTGATCGGTTCCCGGCTCGGCCCGGCGGTGGTTCGCTGGGCGCCGGCGACGATGCTGCGGGTCATCATCGGTATCGCCGGCCTGGGGCTGGCCGTTCGGCTGGGTATCCAGGCGTACGACTGACGGTTCGGCCCGGGTCGCTCTGGGTATGGTCGAACGCATGAACAATTCATTCCCTCACGGCGTACCCGGCCGCACGCTGTCCGACGGCACCGTGATCCCGCAGCTCGGCTTCGGCGTCTGGCAGGTCGATGACGATGAGGCTGAGCGGGCGTGCGCGCATGCGCTCAAGGTCGGCTACCGGCATATCGACTCCGCTTCCGCCTACCGCAACGAGGCCGGGGTGGGCCGGGCCGTGGCCGGCTCCGAACTGGACCGCGCCGACGTCTTTGTCACCACCAAGTTGTGGAACGGCGACCACGGTTACGACAAGGCGCTGCGAGCCTTCGATATCAGCCTGGGCAAGCTGGGCATGGACTACGTCGACCTGTACCTCATCCACTGGCCCACCCCTGCTCGCGACCTGTACTCGGAGACCTGGCGCGCGCTGATCGAACTGCACAAGCAGGGCCGGGCTCGCGCGATCGGTGTCTCCAACTTCCACCAGACGCACCTGGAGCGGATCATCGCCGACTCCGGCGTGACACCGGTGATCAACCAGATCGAATTGCACCCGTATCTGCAGCAGGTGGATATGCGGATGGTCAACTCCGCCAAGGGCATCATCACCGAGGCGTGGTCGCCGCTCGGCTCAGGACATGGACTGCTCGAAGACCCGGTGCTGGCCGAGATCGCCGACCGCGTCGGCGCGACCCCGGCCCAGGTCGTGCTGGCCTGGCATCTGGCCATTGGCAACGTGGTCATCCCGAAGTCGGTGACCCCGTCGCGGATCGAGGAGAACCTGGCCGCTACCGGCGTCACGTTGTCATCCGGCGACATCGCCGCGATCGCCACCTTGGATCGCGGCACCCGGACCGGGCCGGACCCGGACACCGCCAACTTCCACTGAGCCGAGGTGCCTGAACGGTTGAGTCCCCGCCGGTCAGCCCTCTAGCGCAGCCGGGTGATCTGGACGGTCACCTCGTTGCCGATGGCCTCCGGCCCGGCGTAGACGCCCCGCACCGGCGGGGTGTCGCGGTAGTCGCGGCCGCGTCCGGTGACCACGTGTCCCAGCCCGGTCGCTTTGGCGTTGGTCGGGTCGAACGGGGTCCAGCGGCCGTCCCACCACTCGATCCAGGCATGCGACTCACCGGCCACCGAGACACCGATCGGGGCGTCCTCGTCCGGGTGCAGATAGCCGGAGACGTAACGCGTCGGCAGCCCGATCGAGCGGAGCATGCCGATAGCCAGATGCGAGAGATCCTGGCAGACACCGCGGCGGTCGTTAAACGCATCGACCGCCGAGGTGTGGATGTCCGTGGCACCACTTTCGTAGGTCAGCGTTCGGTGCACCCAGGCGCACACCATGCGGCCCGCGTCCGTGGGCGTCGCCGCCTCGTCGCGGATCTGATGAGCCGTGGCGGTCAACTCGTCGTTCATCTCGGTCAACGGTGTGGCGGCGAGGAACTCCTCATATCGGTCCTCGCAATTCGAAGTGGCCAGTTCGTCCCAGGACAACGCCGGGCCGGCGGCCTCGTGGTCGAAGGTTTCCACCGTGGTCGCGGCCGAGATGGTCAGCCGGCGATGTGGCCGGTGTAGATCGAACGCGGACACCCGGCAGCCGAAATAGTCGACATAGGCCTGCACTCCCTCGAAGGGGTCCAGCTCCAGCCAGGACGACAGCACCGCCTGGCCCGGTTCATCGCCGGGTTGGATCCGGACCTCGTTGTAGCTCGCGGTCACGACGTCGGGGTAGGTGATCACCGTGCGATGGTTGATCGCCAGCCGCCAGATGTCGCCGCCCACGATCATCTCTTGCGAACTCATGCCAGGGCTCCGATGGTGGACTGGTTGGCCCAGGTGACCGTGTCGCCCTGGCGGAAGAATGAGTTCGTGACCGCAACGTGCGCATTGTCCACCGCTCGCTGCAGTGTGTTGAGCACGTTCGGCAGCTCCTGGTCGAGCTCGGTACCGCTGCGATATTCCAGGCTGGTCCGCGCCCGGCCCACCATCCGACGGGCCGATGACGGGTCACGGCGTGGATCCTGGAACCGGTTGGCGCCCGCCGACTCGAGCTCGTTCAGCGACGACTCGGCCAAGGCCATCGCCCGCAGGATGGACCGCGGGAACATCCGGTCGAGCAGAACGAATTCGATCGCCGAACGGCGACCCATCGACTCGCCGTAGTAGCGCACGTACGGCTCGAAGCCGCCGGTCGCGGTGACCAGGGCACGCCACGGCAGCACGCTGGCGGTGGTCGCCGAGGACAGCAGGCGGATCGTCATGTCGGCGCGCTCCAGGGAGC
Source organism: Mycobacteriales bacterium (assembly GCA_038245175.1). Lineage (GTDB taxonomy): Bacteria > Actinomycetota > Actinomycetes > Mycobacteriales > Nakamurellaceae > Nakamurella. The sequence goes on from JBBRSR010000001.1 coordinate 178,265, forward strand.
GACCCACGGACAGGAAATGCCAGCCCTCGTCGTGGGCCATCATCTGATCGATCAGGCCGTTGGCCATCGCGCTGCGTTCGGCGACCCAGCGCAGGAAGGTGTGCGGCCCCGCTGCGCTGGTGGCGCGGGTGCGTAGCCCGTGCCAGGTCACGTTCAGGCACTCCCAAACCTCCATCGGCACGACATCGCGTACACCGCGGGCATTGTCGCGGGCCGCGATCAACGCGCCGGTGACACTGGAGGAGCGCTCGCCGTCGTAGACCAGCGAGCGGATCATCTGCTCGGGGTCGTCCGGGGTGTCGTCGATCAGGCCCATCGACTCGACGAGTTCCCGGACGATCTGGTTCTCCGAGCGGACGTTGCCGGTGGGCAGCAGATGCAGGTAGGTGTCGACGATCCTGGCCGTACAGTCGGCGCGTTCGACGTGCCGGCCCATCCAGTACAGCGCCTCGGCAATCCGGCTCAGCATGATGAAGTGCCTCCTGGTTTGATCGAGCCCTGCTGTTGCTGGCCCTGCTGGGCACGATAGGCGAAGCTCTGGGTCGGTTCGGCCAGGATCGGTTCGGCCCGGAATTTCTTGCTGGGTTCGGCGACGACCGGCGCCAGTGCGGCGCCCTCCCTGGTCTCCTCGAGCACCCAGGTGTCCTTGGACCCACCGCCCTGCGAGGAGTTGACGACCAGTTCACCCTCGGGCAACGCCACCCGGGTCAGGCCGCCGGGCAGCACCCACACCGAGTCTCGATTGTTGACCGCGAACGGACGCAGATCCACGTGCCGCGGTCGCATCTTGTCGCCGATCAGCGTCGGCACCGTTGACAACGCGACCTCGCGCTGGGCGATCCAGCCACGCGGATTCTCCAGGATCGCCTCCCGCGCGGCCCGCAGCGTCTTCGGATCGGCCTGCGAACCGATCACGATGCCCTTACCGCCGGACCCGTCGACCGGCTTGATCACCAGCTCGGCCAGATGGTCCAGCGCGAATTCGCGGTGGTCCTTCTCTTCCATCCGATAGGTGTCGACATTCGGGATGATCGGCTCTTCGGCCAGGTAGTACCTGATGATGTCGGGCACGTAGGTGTAAACGAGCTTGTCGTCGGCGATGCCGTTGCCGACCGCGTTGGCCAGCGTGACGTTGCCGGCCCGGGCCGAGTTCAGCAGGCCGGGGCAGCCGAGCAGCGAGTCGGCCCTGAACTGCACCGGGTCCAGAAATTCGTCGTCGACCCGCCGGTAGATCACGTGCACGGGCATCTCGCTGGCTGTGGTGCGAACGAAGACCTGATTGTTGCGGCAGATCAGATCGCGGCCCTCGACGAGTTCCACACCCATCTCGCGGGCCAGCAGGGTGTGTTCGAAGTACGCCGAGTTGTAGACGCCCGGGGTGAGCACGACGACCGTCGGATCGCTGACATTCCAGGGCGCCACCGCCCGCAGCGCAGCGTGCAGCTTGGCCGGAAAGTCGCTGACCGGTCGAACGATCTGGTCCCCGATCGCCTCGGTCATCAACTCGACGACGGCCTGCCGGTTCTCCAGCACGTACGAAACCCCCGACGGGATCCGAACGTTGTCCTCGAGGACCCGAAAGACACCGTTCTCGTCCCGGATCAGGTCCACCCCGGAGAGCACGATCCGGGCGCCGTCCTGCGCCGACATCCCGGCGACCTGACGCTGGAAGTGCGGGCTGGTGGTCAGCAGGCGCTTGGGGACAACCCCGTCGTCGAATATCCGGCCCGGCCCGTAGGCGTCGGCCAGGAAATGTTCCAGCGCCCGGACCCGTTGGGACACGCCCATTTCGACGGCCTGCCACTCCGTGGCGGTGATGATCCGGGGAATCAGATCCAGCGGAAAAGGTCGCTCGACCCCCCCGAGCGCGAAGGTGATGCCCTGGTCCAGAAAGCTCCGGCCCAGGATCTCGGCGCGGGACTTCAGGTCGGACGCATGCAGTTTCGTGAGCGCCGCGTGCACATGTTCATAAGCCTCCCGAGTCTGGCCGGGGCTCGCGAACATCTCATCCCAAGCCTTGCCGAACGGGTACTCCTCGAACATGTCCGCCATGCTCGGGACCGTAGGCCCGCCCTGTTGCGGGCTCATGTCAGATCATCGTTCATGTGTAACGTCCAGGTGTCCTCAGGGGTCGGTGACCCGGGTACTCGGCGTGGGCGATTCGGCGCCCTCATTGTGGCAGGGCTGTCGGTCGGTCGCCCGGTCGGGCAGCCGGCACCGGGGATGGGCGACAATTCTCCAAACCGATTCGTCAATGGAGCCCCCAGGGCCTGACCACTGAGCATGCACCCGGAAGGACGCCTGTCGAATGAGTTCTGTCCAAGGAGTCGAGCGATGAGCACCAGCGGTGGCACCAAGGCCATCATTGCCGCGCTCGCGGCCAATATCGGCATCGCCGTTTTCAAATTCATCGCGTACCTGTTTTCGGGCTCGTCCTCGATGCTCGGTGAGTCGATTCACTCGCTGGCCGATTCCGGCAATCAGGTTCTGCTGCTGATCGGCGGTAAGCGATCCAAGCGCGCCGCCACGCAGGAGCATCCGTTCGGCTACGGCCGCGAGCGCTATATGTACGCATTCCTCGTCGCCGTGATCCTGTTCGCGGTCGGCGGCCTGTTCTCGCTGTACGAAGGGCTGCACAAGATTCAGCATCCGGAGCCGCTGTCAGTGCCCTGGTTGCCGATCGTGGTGCTGCTCGGCGCCATCGGGCTGGAGAGCTTCTCGTTCCGGACAGCGATCAAGGAGGCCAATCCGCTCCGCGGCAAGGCCGGCTGGTTTGAGTTCATCCGCCGCGCCAAGGCGCCGGAGCTCCCGGTCATCCTCCTCGAGGATTTCGCCGCGCTGATCGGCCTGGTGCTGGCCCTGCTCGGCGTCTCGCTGGCCATCATGACCGGCAACGGGGTATGGGACGGTGTCGGCACCATGGCCATCGGGGTGCTGCTGGTCCTGGTCGCGATCGTGCTCGCAGTGGAGACCAAGTCACTGCTGCTGGGTGAGGGCGCCTCCACGACGGATGTGTCGGCGATCATCGCCGCGGCCGAGGCCGGCGATTCGATCGAGAAGGTCATCCATATGCAGACGCTGTACCTGGGGCCGGATGAGCTGCTGGTCGCGATGAAGGTCGCCGTGCACACCACGGACTCGGCCACCGACGTGGCCGAAGCGATCAATGAAGTGGAGACCAGGGTTCGGCAGGCCATCCCGATTGCGACCGCGGTCTACATCGAACCGGACATCTTCCAGGCCGGTCACACCCCGCGCGTCCAACCGAACCCGGCGGCCGAGGGCAAGCACTGAACGGCACAGCCACCGGCCTGCCGAACGAAATTCGAAATGCCGAACCACGAACTTCGGCAAATCCCACTTCGTTCGGCAAGCCGCAGAGGGACGAGATCAGAGAATGATCAAGCCGGGGGTGGTGATCTTTGCCTTGTTGAAGCGGTCCGCAGCGTCCGCCCAGTTGACGACGTTCCACCAGGCCGTCACGTAGTCGGCCTTGACGTTCTGGTACTGCAGGTAGAACGCGTGCTCCCACATGTCCAGCAACACGATCGGGATCTGCGCGGCCGGGATGTTGCCCTGCTGATCGAACAGCTGCAGGACATTGAGCCGCTGGCCAAGGCTGTCCCAGGCCAGGATCGACCAGCCCGAGCCCTGGATCGCGTTGGCATTGGCCGTGAAGTGGGCCTTGAATCCGTCGAAGGAACCGAAGAACTCATCGATCGCCGCAGCCAGCTCGCCGGTCGGCTTATCGCCGCCGTCGGGGGACAGGTTCGGCCAGAAGACGCTGTGGTTGATGTGCCCACCCAGGTGGAACGCCAAGCTCTTCTCCAGGCCGTTCACACCGCCGAACGCATTCTTGTCCCGGGCCTCGGCCAATTGATCAAGCGTGTCGTTGGCGCCCTTGACGTAGGCCGCGTGGTGCTTGTCGTGATGCAGTTCCATGATCTTGCCGGAGATGAACGGCTCGAGCGCCGCGTAGTCGTAGGGGAGTGCTGGAAGGGAATACGGGGCCATGAAAGTGGTCCTCCTTGACGAGGTGGCTGACTAGTTGGCGCTGCCTTGGCTCTGGCGACGCAGGCAGAGCCAGGGCGTTTCCGACCCTATACCCGGCTGTTTCGACTCGGAATCGTGCCCGTCACCCACAGCCGGGGAGCCGTGGACCCAGTTGACAGCCGGGTTGGCAGAGATTTTGCAATTGCTGGAACTTTTTGTGGGTCTTCGCGCATCGAAGTGTGCAGTGCGGGCCGAGAGGCGGCCCCAAGGCCCTTGGTGAGGAACGACATGACCACTCCCTGGAATCCGCAGAACTCGCAGAATCCGAACTCGCAGCACCCGCAGGAGCCGCCGAACCCGTGGGCCCAGTTCGCCGGCGGCCAGGGCGCCTGGCAGCAGGCCCCGGTGCCGAACCAGCCGAACTCCTACCCGCCGACTCAGGCCTATGGCGAGCAGGCCGGCTATGGCTATCAGGGCGGACAGCCCGGCTATCAGGGCGCATTCCCGCCGCCACCCCAGCCGAAGAAGCCTGCGCTGATCGTCAGCCTGATCGTGGCCGCGGTCGTGCTGATCGGCGGCGGGGTCAGTGCATTCGTTCTGCTGAACAAGAAGAGCGAGGTGGCTGCGACCGGTGGCGGCACCACCACCTCGAGTTCCACGACCGGCCCCACGTCCAGCACCCTGGACACCCGCTCGAGCACCACCACCAGCCGGCCGACCGAGGGATCGACCACCGCCTCAACGACGGCTTCGACCTCGAGCCCGACCAGCAGTACCAGCACCAGTACCAGCACCAGCACCAGCAGTACCAGCACCAGTACCAGCACGAGCGCTGCCACCGAGACCGGCGGCGGCGATCTGTCCACCGCGCAGGCACTGGCGCAGACCTGGGTGTCGTTCATCAATCAGGACGACCTGGAAACCGCCGCCGCCCTGGTCTGCCAGGCGCAGCAGCAGGAGTTCATCGACAGCTTCAACGGCCAGACACCACAGGAGATGCAGGTCGTCAGCGTGGACCCGGACAACGAGAACATGCGGCTGATCGTCGGCCACGTGGCCGACGAGTCCGTGCAGACCCAACTGACCATGCGCCCGACGAAGACCGGCTACTTCCTGATCTGCGACGGCCCGCTCTCCGACGCCGACCTGAGCTGGTAGGCATCCCGGCCCCAAGAACGCACTTCGCCCCTGCCGAGGACCGGCAGGGGCGATGTGTGTTCTGCAGGTTGCAGATCAGGCGGCTGCGCCCGCGGTGGCCAGTTGTTCGGCGTCCGGCACCAGCCGGGGCGCCGATATCGCCAGCAACAGGTTGACCGCGGCAACGGCTGCAGCCACCAGCACTCCTCCGTGGAAGGCACTCACCAGGGCGTCGCTGACGGTCGCCCCCTGGGCCAGCGCCGCAGTTGCCTTGGCGGTGGACACCGTGGTGATGACGGCAAGGCCGAGGGCGCCGCCGATCTGGTAACCGCTGTTCAGCAGCCCGGCAGCGGCGCCGGCTTCGTCATGGTGCACATCAGCGATCGCGAGGATCTGGGCGGGCACTCCCAGGCCGGTGATCCCGGCACCGAACAGCAGCAACCCCGGCAGCAGTTCAGTCAGGTAGGGACCGTTGGCGGTCACGTTCACCAGCAACAGGAGTCCGGCCAGGCTTAATAGGGTGCCGGCGACCTGGACCACCCGGGTGCCCACCCTGGTCACCAGGGCGGAGGCGACCAGCGCGCCCACGATCGCGGCAATTCCCATGGGCAGCACAGTGAGTCCGGTGTCCAACGCACTCAATCCACGCACCTGCTGCAGGAACACCGCCAGCATGAAGAAGACGCCCAGGAACGCGGCACCGTTCAGCGCGAGTGCGGCGGTGGAAGTGGTCAGACTGCGGGAGCCGAACAACCGCAGGGGGACCAGCGGAGCCGCCGACCGGCGTTCCACCAGGATGAATGCGGTGAGCAGCAGCACCGCCAGCACCAACAGGCCGACCACCTCGGCCGAGTCCCAGCCGAGCGGTTCGGCCCGGATGACGCCGAGCACCAGCGAGAGCAGACCGGCGGTGGCCAGCACCGAACCGGCCAGGTCATAGGTGCGCGGACCGGAGGTCGCCACCTTGGACTCGGTGATGACACGCGGGGTGGCCAACAGCAGCGCGGCGACGATCGGCACATTGACGAAGAACACCCATTGCCAGCCCCAGGCGTCCACCAGCATGCCGCCGGCGATCACCCCCAGCGTTCCGCCGAGGCCGGCCAGGCCACCCCAGATACCCATGGCGATGTTGCGCTCGCGCCCGGTGGCGAAGGTGACGGTGAGGATGGAGAGCGCCGCCGGTGACATCAGCGCGCCGCCGACACCCTGGAGAGCCCGCAGTCCGATCAGCATGGCCTCGCCGGTCGCGAAACCGGCGAACAGCGAGGAGATCCCGAACAGGGCCAGGCCGATGGCGAACAGTCGCCGGCGGCCGAGCAGGTCGGCTGCCCGGCCGCCGAGCAGCAGGAAGCCGCCGAAGGTGAGGGTGTACGCGCTGATCACCCATTGCAGGTTCTCGGCGCTGAATCCCAGATCGATCTGGATGCTGGGCAGTGCGACGTTCACGATGGTCACGTCCAGCACCACCATGAACTGGGCTAGGGCCAGAACGGCCAGGGTGGTCCACGGATTTCGTTTCATGTCAGAGCCTTCGACGAGGGGTGGGACAGCTCGGATATACGTTGTACATGTACGTCGTACAATTCAACATATACGCGGTATAGTTGTCAAGGTGAAGCAGACGATGACATCCCCGGACCGGGAACGGCTCAGTGCAGACGTGGTAGCCAGACGGGCCCTGGCGATCGCCGATGCCGAGGGTTTGGACGGTTTGACCATCCGCCGGCTGGCCGCGGACCTCGGCGTCACTCCGATGGCGTTGTACTGGCACTTCGCCGACAAGGAGGCGCTGTTGGCCGGCGTCGCCGAACAGCTCCTCGGCGAGGTGCAGTTGCCGTCCGCGGCCGAGGGGGATTGGGCAGCCCAGCTACATGTCCTGCTGTCGGCCCTGCTGGTGGCCTTCCGTGCGCATCCGCGGCTGGCTCGGCTGGCGCAGACCCAGATTCTCGCCTGTGATCCGGGTCTCCAGATCGCCGAACGCACCCTGGGCCTGCTGCACCAGGCAGGTTTCGGCACCGATCAGGCGGCGCAATTGGCGTCGCACGCGCTGTCCAGCATCGTCGGGCTGGTGGTCACCGAGCCCGGCGCGGAGCTGGGCGCCGGTCCGGATGACCGGGAGTCGCGGATCCGGCAGAAGAAGGCCCACCTCTTCGCGCTGCCGCCGGGGAGCTATCCGCATGTGGTGGCTTCCATCGATGCGCTCACGTCCTGTCATGACGAGGACCGCTACTACCAGCTCGGGTTAGACGTGATCGTCGCCGGTGCCCGGGCCGTGTCGACCTCTTAACCCCAGGTCGGCAGCCAGATCCGGGCGACGAGTTCGGCGTTGGTGATCGGTGATCCGTTCAGGATCGGCCACAGGAAGATGAAGTCCGCCACCACGACCCCGACATAGATGCAGACGATGGCCAGCGAGAGCAGCCGGCGTTCAGTTCCGGCGCTGCGTCGGCCCAGGATCTCACTGAGGATCAGGGCGATCGCGATCACCAGGAACGGCGCCACGGGCGTCATGTAGAAGAAGTACATCTGTCGATCGAGGTTGAAGAACCAGGGCAGATAGCCCGCCGCATAGGCAATCACGACGGCGGCATATCGCCAGTCCTGACGGCCGAGGATCTTCCACAGCGACCACAGCAGCACCGGGATCGCCAGCCACCACATCGCGGGTGTGCCGATCAGAAAGATCCGTTTGACGCAGTCGGTGACGCCCGTGCAGCCGGTCGCGTCGGCGCCGCCCTGTACGTAGTACAGCACGGGGCGGGTACCCATCGGCCACGACCAGGGCTTGGATTCCCACGGGTGCCGGCGGGCGTAGACCTCGGGGGTGAGCAGCGTCGAGTGGAATTTGAGCATCTGTTTCTGCCAGGCCCACCACGACGCGAGCATGCCGTCCTGCAAGTGCCGCGCCCACGCGGTTTCGGCGGCGAACCAGGCCCACCAGCTGCCGACATAGACCAGGGCCGGCACGATGCCCAGCGCCCAGATGTTCGGCAGCAGGTCCCGCCACGCGGTGGCTCGCAGCGACTTGGTGATGCCGGCCGCCCGTCGCGCGGTGAGGTCCCAGATGACAACGGTGACACCGAAAGCGGCCACCCAGTAGACCCCGGACCACTTCACCCCGGCAGCGCAGCCGAACATCACACCGGCAACGAAACGCCACCAACGGGCCCCGAGCAGCGGCCCGGCCCACGAGTGGTGGATGCTGCCGTCGGCGACGGCAACCGCGAGCCGGGCCCGCACCTGGTCCCGGTCAGCCACCACACAGGCGAATCCGGCGAGCACGAACACAGCCTGGACCATGTCGAGCAGGCCGGTCCTGGACTGCACGTGGGACACGCCGTCGCAGATCAGCAGGATGCCGGCGATGCCGCCGACCAGGGTGGAGCCGGTCAGTCGGCGGACCACCCGGATCATGATGGCGATGCAGACCACTCCGGACACGGCGGTCATGAAGCGCCAGCCCATGGCGTTGTAACCGAAGATCCATTCGCCGATCGCGATGATCTGCTTGCCCAGCGGCGGATGGACCACCACGCCGTAGCCGGGGTTGGCCTCGTAGCCGCCGTTGATCAGCACTTCCCAGGAATTCAGTGCGTAGTACTTCTCGTCGAAGATCGGGGTGCCGCCGTCGGTGCGGTAGCGCAATTGCCAGAACCGGACGAGCGCCCCGATGACGGTGATCGCGAACGTGACGACCCAGCCCCGCAGGTTGTCGGTCGGCAGCGGGCGACCCAGGCGGGCCGGTTTGATCGGCGGGGTCAGCGCCGGGACCTCGCCGATCGCCACCACGGAGCCGGCCGGGTCAACCTCGGTGTCGATCTCGTCCAGAACACCCGTCGGCGCCATCGCGGCGTCGCCGACGAGCCCGGTGTCGACCTCGTCTGCGGCACGTTCGTCGACGGACGGGGCGAGGAGCGTCATGTTCTAGATCGTAGGGTGAGCGCTGTGAACGAGGAGACCAGTGACGCGGATCGGCCCGTCGGACCGGGGCAATTGGTACTCGCCGGCACCCCATTGGGACGGATCAGCGATGCCTCGGCGGGGCTCCGGCAGGCCCTGCTCGACGCCGACGTGGTCGCCGCGGAGGACACCCGGCGACTGCTCCGGCTGGCCGCCGATCTGGGCATCACCATTGGCGGCAAGATCGTGTCGTTCTTCGAGGCGGTCGAGGGTGCCCGCATCCCGTCGCTGATCGAACGGATCGCCGCCGGACAAGTGGTGGTCCTGGTGACCGACGCGGGCATGCCCTCCGTTTCCGACCCCGGCTATCGGCTGGTCGCGGCGGTGGCCGCGGCGGGCCTGCACGTCACCAGCGTGCCCGGGCCGAGCGCGGTGATCACCGCGCTGGCGCTGTCCGGCCTGCCCAGCGATCGATTCACGTTCGAGGGGTTCCCGCCCCGCAAGGCAGGTGAACGCACCAGGGCGTTCACCGACCTGGCGCGCGAGCCGCGAACCATGGTCTTCTTCGAATCGGTCCACCGGATCGGCGAGAGCATGTCCGCGATGGCGGCGGCCTTTGGCGCCGATCGGCCCGCCGCGCTCTGCCGGGAGCTGACCAAGACGCATGAGCAGGTGCGCCGAGGCCCGCTCGGTGAATTGGCGCAGTGGGCTGCCGGGGGGCTGCGCGGCGAGATCACGCTGGTCGTCGGGGGCGCCCCGGCCGGGCTGCCCGAGACCCCCGCGGCGGGCGACCTCGCCGCGGAGGTGGCGCAGATCGTCGCCCTCGGCCGCAGCCGGCGGGATGCGGTCGATGAGGTCGCCGCCCGGCACGGCCTGAACCGGCGCACCGTGTACGCGGCTTCGACCGGAGCCGCTCACGCCACGCCGAATCCGCGCGGACCGGCGACGGACAACCCGGCGACCAGCAGGTAGCGCGGACTCTTCCCAGGTCTACGGTTACCCAATGACATCAGCGACCCCGCAACCCGGTCCGGTCGGGCTCAAAGAGCGGTTGCGTGCCGACCTGACAGCGTCGATGAAGGCCCGGGACGAGCTTCGAAAGTCCACCCTGCGAATGGTGCTGGCCGCCATTACCACCGAAGAGGTATCCGGCGCCGTCGCCCGCGAACTCACCGACGCCGAAGTCACCGCAGTGCTCGCCAGAGAGGTCAAGAAGCGCAAGGAGTCCGCCGACGCTTTCGCCGGCGCCGGTCGGACCGAGCTCGCCGACCGTGAGCAGGCCGAATCCGCGGTGATCACGGAGTACCTACCGCAGCAGCTCGACGACGATGAGCTGGCCGCCATGGTGGCCGCGGCCATCGCCACCGTGGCCGAGCAGTCCGGCAGTGCGCCGTCGATGAAGCAGATGGGCCAGGTCATCAAGGCCGTCCAGGCCGCCGCGGCCGGGCAGGCCGCCGGTGGCCGGATCTCCACCGCCGTCAAGGCCGCGCTGAGTTAAGCAGTAGAAGGTCACCCTCGAACCGCATGCCCGATATCCCCCGATCAAGGAGAACGAACGAGATGACTTCCGCGAAGGCCGAGATCGGCGTCACCGGATTGGCCGTGATGGGCTCTAACCTGGCCCGGAATTTCGCTAGCAAAGGCTTTGTGACCGCGATCCACAACCGGTCGTTTTCCAAGACCGAGGCGCTCATCGCCGACCACGGTGGTGATGGTGAATTCGTTCCCAGCGAATCCGCGGCCGAATTCGTCGCGTCGTTGGCCAAGCCGCGCAAGATCATCATCATGGTCAAGGCCGGCGGCCCGACCGACGCGGTGATCAACGAGCTGGCCGAATTGCTTGAGCCGGACGATATCCTCGTTGACGGCGGCAACGCGCTGTTCGGTGACACCATCCGGCGGGAAGAAGCGTTGCGCGCCAAGGGAATTCACTTCGTCGGTTGTGGGATCTCGGGTGGTGAGGAGGGCGCGCTGCTCGGGCCGTCCATCATGCCGGGCGGGTCGGCGCAGTCCTACGAGTCGCTCGGTCCGATCCTGGAGAAGATCTCCGCGCACGTCGACGGCGCTCCGTGTTGCACCCACATCGGTACCGACGGGGCCGGCCACTTCGTCAAAATGGTGCACAACGGCATCGAGTACGCCGACATGCAGCTGATCGCCGAGGCCTACGACCTGTTGCGGCGCGGCGCTGGCCTCGAGCCGGCCGAGATCGCCGAGGTGTTCGCCGACTGGAACACGGGTGCACTCGACTCGTTCCTGATCGAAATCACCGCCGAGGTCCTTAAGCAGGTCGACGCCGAAACCGGCAGGCCATTCGTCGACATCGTCGTGGACGCGGCCGGGATGAAGGGCACCGGCACCTGGACGGTACAGACGGCGCTGACGCTCGGGATTCCGGTCACCGGGATCGCCGAGTCGGTGTTCGCCCGCGGCTTGTCGTCGTCGAGCAAGCAGCGCGCGGCCGCCAAAGGCCTGCCCGGGCCGTCCGCACCCTGGGCGGTGAAGGACCGGGCGGCGTTCGTGGAGGACGTCCGGCTGGCCCTGTACGCATCCAAGATCGTTGCCTACGCGCAAGGATTCGACGAGATCGTGGCCGGCGCGGCCGAATACAGCTGGAAAATCGACCGCGGCGCGGTGGCCAAGATCTGGCGTGGCGGCTGCATCATCCGGGCCCGCTTCCTGAATCGGATCACCGAGGCCTACCTTGCGAACCCCGAACTCGAGTCACTGCTGTTTGCCCCGTTCTTCACGGAAGTTGTTTCCAGCGGCCAGGATTCGTGGCGTCGGGTGGTGGCCGGAGCAGCCCAGTCGGGCATCCCGACGCCCGGTTTCGCCTCGTCGCTGTCCTACTACGACGGGCTCCGCTCCGAGCGCTTACCTGCGGCCCTGATCCAGGGTCAGCGGGACTTCTTCGGCGCCCACACCTACCAGCGGGTCGACAAGGAAGGCACCTTCCACACCCTGTGGTCCGGCGATCGCACCGAGGTCCAGGCCTGACGGGCGGTGATCGACGGGTCGGCCGACCTCAGACCGAACCGCCGAGTTGCGGCGCGCGCCGCCGGCTCAGCGGCCCCATGGTCACAGTCCAAGCGTGCGCAGCCGCTCGGTGTACTCCTCGGTGGTCAGCTCGCCGCGCGCGTACCGCTCATCCAGGAGCTGCCGGATCCGCACCCGGCCACCTGGGTCCGGATTCGCCGGCCCGTCCGCCACCGCGTGCGAGTGATGCGTGTGCTTGTTCATGGTGATGAACGCGTATGTCGCCACCCCGATCAACACGATCAACCCGATCATCATCAGGCCGCCGAACACCCACATCCAGCCGCCGCCCCCGCCGTACCCGTACTCCATCATCCCAATTCCTCCCGACCATGCCTGCTGACGATGCCGCCTGGATGTCAGCTCCAGCCTTGCCCCCCGCCGGGTGCCGGACCAGGGTAGAAAGTCCTCGCCGGGCAGCCCGCCGCGGGTGTGCCGGCGGCGGGACTTTCGACTCTGGTCAACACGGCGGTGTGGTCGAACACTGATCTGAACCACCACTCTTCGCGATCCGGTACCGCCGGCCGTCAGTGAGTCTGCCGAAAGGATGAACTGATCATGGCGCTGTCGGAACGGGACCAGGAGGTGCTGAGTCAGATCGAACGCGGACTGGATGAGGCCGATCCCCGGTGGTCCTCACGGATGTCTCCGAAGCCGCCGCGGCCGAGCCACCTGTACTTGGCCGGGACGATGTTTTTGCTGGGCATCGCGATGCTGGTCGCAGGTGCGATGCTGGCCCAGGGTTTGCTGTTCCTCGGCGTTCTGGTCAGTGTCGGCGGCTTCGGCCTGATGTTCGGCGCCACCTGGGAGCTGTGCTTCGGCCGGTCCGGACTCGCCGGCGTCGCCCGATCGCGGCGCGCCAACGAATCCCGGTCCACGACGAAGCAATAGCTGCGCCGCGCCCGGTCGATGGCTCAACGGGGGCCCACTAGCCTGGCAGCATGAGTTACATCCTGACTGCGGTCGCCTGGCCATACGCCAATGGGCCACGCCATATCGGCCATGTCTCCGGCTTCGGTGTTCCCTCAGACATCTTCTCGCGCTATCAGCGGATGATCGGCAACGATGTGCTGATGGTGTCCGGGACCGACGAACACGGCACGCCGATCCTGGTCCAGGCCGACGCTGAAGGGGTGTCGGCGAAGGAACTGGCCGACCGTTACAACCGGGTCATCGTCAACGACCTGCAGGGTCTGGGCCTGTCGTACGACCTGTTCACCCGGACCACGACCAGCAACCACTACGCGGTCGTGCAGGAGATGTTCCGCACCGTGCACCGCAACGGCTACTTCGTGCCGCAGACCACGATGTCGGCGATCTCACCGTCCACCGGCCGCACGCTGCCGGATCGCTACATCGAGGGAACCTGCCCGATCTGTGGCTACGCGGGCGCCCGCGGCGACCAGTGCGACAACTGCGGTAACCAGCTGGATGCCATCGACCTGATCAACCCGCACTCCCGGATCAACGGCGAGACGCCGAAATTCGTCGAGTCGGAGCACTATTTCCTGGACCTGCCGGCCCTGGCCGTGGCCCTGGGCGACTGGCTGCAGACCCGCACGGACTGGCGCCCGAATGTGCTCAAGTTCTCGCTCAACCTGCTCGACGACGTCCGGCCGCGCGCGATGACCCGCGACATCGACTGGGGAATTCCGGTACCGCTGGACGGCTGGCGCGATCGCGGCGACAAGAAGCTCTACGTCTGGTTCGACGCCGTGATCGGCTACCTGTCCGCTTCCATCGAATGGGCACGCCGGTACGGTGTGGACGCCGATCAGTGGAAGCAGTGGTGGGCCAACCCAGAGGCGCACCAGTACTACTTCATGGGTAAGGACAACATCACCTTCCACTCGCAGATCTGGCCGGCCGAACTGCTCGCGTACGACGGCAAGGGCAAGAGTGGCGGCGAACCGGGCACCCTGGGCGCACTGAACCTGCCGACCGAGATCGTGTCCAGCGAGTTCTTGACGATGAGCGGTTCGAAGTTCTCGACGTCGCGACGCAATGTCATCTACGTCGGCGATTTCCTGCGCGATTTCGGGCCAGACGCGCTGCGTTACTTCATCTCGGTGGCCGGCCCGGAGAACCAGGACACCGACTTCACCTGGGACGAATTCGTCCGGCGCACCAACTTCGAGCTCAACAACGAATGGGGCAACCTGGTCAACCGCTCGATCGCGATGGCCCACAAGAACTTCGGCGCCATCCCGCCGGCGGCCATGCTGACCGACGCCGATGCGGAGTTGCTCAGCACCTCGGCCGGCGCCTTCGACACGGTGGGCGACCTGCTGCAGCGGAGCCGGTTCAAGCTGGCGATCAGCGAAGGTATGCGGATCGTCTCACTGGCCAACAAGTATCTCTCCGACCACGAACCGTGGAAGCTCGGCGGCGACCCGGAGCGGCAGGGCACCGTGCTGCATACCGTCCTGCAGGTCGTGGACGATGCCAAGACTTTGCTCACCCCGTTCCTGCCCCATTCCAGCCAAGGCGCCTTCGAGGCGATGGGCGGCGTCGGTATCTGGGCCGCCCAACCGCGGATCGACGAGGTCGAGGATCTGGGCGACGAGATCGAGGGCGACCGCGGCTTCGAGGTCGGCGGCTACCCGGTGATCACTGGCGACTACCAGACCCAGCAGGCTGTGTGGGCGCGGCGGGAGATCACTGCTGGGGTGCCGCTGGCCAAGCCGGTTCCGCTGTTCAGCAAGCTCGATCCGAAGCTGGGTGAGACCGGGCCCACCTGGTCGCCGGTCATCTCCGTCGCGAGCGACTGAGCGCGCGACCACCGAAATGCAGCCGACGCCGTGGGTGGAGCCGCGGGAGTGGAAGGCCGTCCAGCCACCCCCGCCGCTGGCCAGCCCGCTGCTGGACGCCCACACCCACCTGGATGCCTGCGGTTGCGTCACCGCAGGCGACGTCGCCGCAGCGATGAGCCGGGCCCGGGCGGTCGGCGTCACCGGCGTGGTCACCGTGGCCGACGACCTGCCCGCCGCCCGCTGGGCGGCATGGGCCGCGAGCAAGCATCCCGACGTCTATGCTGCCGTCGGCCTGCACCCGACCCGAGCGGACACCCTCGACGCGGCGGCCCGCGTCGAGCTGACGGCGCTGGCGGCGCAGCCCCGGGTGGTGGCCATCGGTGAGACGGGCCTGGACTACTACTGGGCGGCCGCGTCGCACGCCGCTCAGCGGGAGGCGTTCGCCTGGCATATCGATCTGGCCAAGCGGTTGGACAAGCCACTGATGATCCACGATCGCGAGGCCCACGAGGACGTCCTCGACGTCTTGCGCGCCGAGGGTCCGCCGCCGACGGTGATCTTCCACTGCTTCTCCGGCGATGCGGCGATGGCTCGCAGCTGTGCCGATCAGGGCTTTGTACTGTCCTTCGCCGGACCGGTGTCGTTCCGAAACTCGGCCGATCTGCAGGAGGCCGTTCGGGTGATTCCGCAGGATTCGATCATGATCGAGACGGACGCGCCGTTCCTGGCGCCGCATCCCCAGCGTGGCCGCAAGAACGAACCGTATGCGCTGCCATATACCGCCCGGGCCATCGCTGAGCTGCGCGGGATCCGCCTGGAGACGCTGTGCGCGGCTGTGATGGTGACCACCTCGGCCACCTACAGACTGGCTGAGATTCCACTGGTTGACGCTGGAAACGGCCAATAATCGTCCGAAGAACTGCGGTTCTGCCCGGTCGTGATGCCTGTCTCAACGTCGACGGGTTGTCACCCGCCGGAATCCCCGTTACCGTAATGTGATATCAGCCGGGATGGTAAACCCCCCGGATGCGGGGCGCAGCAAGTCGCCTAACTCGTGTAATCGCTCGTGGACCCTCCGTGGAGGGAACTGTGGTGAGCGCTAACATGCCGCGTCCCTTGCCTGCCCGGGTAGTTCAAGGCATGGAGTACAACCTATTTCTATCGAAGAACTCAAACCCAGCGCAGTTGACGGAACCCCCAACGAGGACGCGGCCGAGATGTTGCCGCTCGAAGATATTGAAGAAACCACCACCCCTGCCAAGGGGTCATTGAAGTCCAGGATCCGCAAGCCGTGGTTCATCGCCGCGGCCGCCTGTGTACTGGCCGTTGCCGCCGTCGGCGGCACGCTGAGCGCGATGAGCAAGACCGTCACCATCAACGTCGACGGCCAGGCCCAGACGGTTTCCACGCTGTCCGGATCGGTCAGCGGCGCACTTGATTCCGCCGGCCTGAAGATCACCGAGCACGACACCTTGGCCCCCGGGGCCGACACCTCGATCTCGGACGGTTCGACCATTGTGATCAATCGCGGCCGGCTGGTGACGCTGACCGTCGACGGTCAGCCGACCTCGCTCTGGACGACCGCGCTCACTGTCGACCAGGCTCTTGCCCAGCTGGGCCGCGACTCCGCGGACTACCAGCTCTCGGCCGATCGGTCGCGCCTCATCCCGCTCGAGGGCCTGTCCCTGACTGCCGACACCCTGCACTCGGTGTCGCTGTCCGTGAAGGGCGTCAACAAGGAGATCGCCACCCCGTCCAAGACGGTCGGCGATCTGCTCAAGGCACAGAACGTCGTCCTCGGGGTCAATGATCGGGTCACCCCCGCAGTCGGCGCCGCGCTGACCGCGGGCCTGAAGATCGCGATCGTCACCCTGCCGACCGTGACCGTCACGGACGGCACCAACGCCGCGGTGCCGTACGTCAGCGACGCCACGGATGTGGCCGGCCTGCTGGCCGCTCAGGGCATCGCCGTCGGCGCCGCTGACATCGTCACCCCGGCCATCGGCACGCCGCTGACCGAGGGTCTCCAGGTCTCGGTGGCTCGCGTCACCGTGCAACAGGTGACCGCAACCGAAGCGGTTGCGCAGCCGGCCGATGAGACCGTGAACTCCTCCTCGCTCGCCGCGGGCACCAGCGAGGTCAAGCAGCAGGGCCAGGCCGGCTCGGCCACCGTCACCTACGACGTGACCCTGACCAACGGCGTGGAGACCGGGCGGACCGAGACGGGCCGGAGCGTCATCACCAGCGCACTGCCGACCATCACCCGCGTCGGCACGGCAAAAGCCGCATCATCGGGCTCGGCCGGCGGCAACACCGGCGTAGTGCCAACCTCGAGCGGCAGCTCGGGCGTCAACTGGGACGCCATCGCCCGCTGTGAGTCGACCAACAACTGGTCGATCAACACCGGCAACGGCTACTACGGTGGCCTGCAGTTCGACATCGGTACCTGGCTGAGCAACGGTGGCGGCGCCTATGCTCCCCGCGCCGACCTGGCGACCAGGGCGCAGCAGATCGCGGTTGCCGAGACCACCTACGCCTCACGCGGGCTGTCCCCCTGGGCTTGCGGGTACGCCGGCTGACCCGTTCAGCCTGCAACGCAGACCGCAACGCGCATCGGCCCTCATCCAGATGGATGGGGGCCGATGTGCGTTGTTGCGTGAATCCGTTGTCACCTGAGTGCTTCCTCGCGCTCCGTGGCCGGAATCGGACGAATACGCGCATCTGGTTGAAACCTGAGGGAGCTGGGTCCAATCCAACACGCGCTCATTGCTGAAGTTGTGATGCATCCGTTATCGTCCCGAGATAACAGCCGGGATGGGGAAGTCTCGGGTGTGTCCAACTGCTGGCGCGACGTCCTGCGCTGACGGCTGCGCGCGCCTGCCCGCCACACCCCATCAAGCCGGGCTCGTCCACAGTTGGGTATTCGGTCTTGACCATCGCTGAGCGTGTTGACACCCCGCTGGAACCGGCCGAAGCCGATGCCGCCGCGATCGACCCGATACCGGCCAGGCAGGCGACGGGGCGTTGGCGACGGCCGTTGGTCGTCGGGGTCGTCGTGGCGCTGGCCCTAGTGGCTGCGGTCGGCGGCGGTGTGCTCGCGATGCGCAAGACCGTCACCGTCACCGTGGACGGGGTCTCCACTCCGGTGACCATGCTGGCTGGAACCGTGCGCGGCGCGTTGGATGCGGCCGGCCTGCAGGTGGCGGACCACGACACGCTGGCTCCGGCCGCCAACGCGATGGTCTCCGACGGCGACTCCATCGTGCTCAACCGGGGCCGGCACATCACGCTCACCCTGGACGGTGAGCCGTTCAGCCTCTGGACGACCGCCCGCACCCTTGATGCGGCGCTCGCCGAGCTGGGTCGCAGTCCCGATGCCTACCAGCTGTCCGCCGACCGCTCCCGACCGATTCCGGTCGACGGTCTCGCCGTTTCCGCCGACACCCTGTACCCGGTCACAGTCCATGACCGTGGGGTCAGCCGCACCGTGAAGACCACCTCGACGACGGTCGGTCAGTTCCTGGCAGCCCAGGGCATTGTGATGGGCGTGAACGATCGGGTCAGTCCGGCCGTCGGCGCCAAGATCGCTGGTGCGAGCACCGTCAACATCGTCACGCTGCCCACGGTCACCGTTCTGGACGCGACAGCGCCGGGCAGGCTCATCGTCAGCGGCGCGGTGGACGTGGCCGGTCTGCTGGCCGGGGCGGGCATCGCGCTGGGGGCGCAGGATGTCGTGTCGGTCCCGCTCAGCACCCCGCTGTCGGCCGGTTTGCAGATCGGGATCACCCGGATCAGCACCACCAAGGCCAGCGAACTGGTGCCGATCGAGCAGCCCGCGGACCAACAGGTGGACGACGGCGCCCTGCTCAAGGGCGACTCCAAAGTGGTGCAACAGGGGCAGCTCGGTCAGGCCCAGGTCATGTACGACATCGTCACAACCAACGGGCTCGAAACCTCGCGGACCGAGACGGGCCGCGTCACCACGGTCGAAGCACTACCGAACGTCATCCACGTCGGCACCAAGGTGATTGCACCGGCTCGTGCGCCGGCACCGGTGGCGGCCCAGGCGCCCTCGGTCGCAGCGCCGGTGACCCCCCAGCCCACCCCCACCGTGAGCACCAATCCTCCGGTCGCCGCCACCGGAACCGTGGAACGGGTCGGCAATCAGGTGTTCTTCCACGATTTCGAGTTCGGCGTCAACTGGGACGGCCTCGCGCATTGTGAATCAACTAACAACCCGCGAGCGATCAATGCAAGTGGAAAATACACCGGCCTGTTCCAGTTCGACGATCAGACCTGGCGAAGTGTTGGTGGCAGCGGTCGGGCGTACGACGCTTCGCCCGAAGAACAGCTGATGCGGGCCAAGTTGCTCTTCCAGTCCAGGGGCCTCGCACCGTGGGCTTGCGCCTGGGCGGCCTAGCCGTTTGCCCAGATCAGCAAGTTGTGGGCAGGGTCATATGTGACCTTTCTATTTCCTCGCATGATTGCCGTGCATTCATTTCACCGTTATTGTTCTGTTATACAGCCGAGATGGGGAAGTCCCGGATGCCCTTGATTTGACAGAGCGAACGCCGTCGTCGCCGACGGCCGCTAGCGACGGCATCCAGCCCCCTGCTCGGAAGACCGAGTAAATTTGGAGCATCGTGAGCCTGCCCGAAGCGCAGACCGAAGATCTACGTGAATCGCCTGAAGAATCTGCCACAGACATCGCATCATCTGCTACCCCTATTTCAGGCCGGTCCGGCTGGACCCGGCTACGCAAGCCCGTGCTGATCGCCGGCGTCTGCACCCTCGTCGCCGCGACGGCCTTGTCCGGAATCTGGGCGGCCAGCGGCAAGACCGTCACCATCGAGGTCGACGGCCAGAGCCGTGAGGTCAGCACGCTGTCCGGATCGGTCAGCGGCGCTCTGGCGTCCGCCGGGATCGCCGTGACCGAGCACGACACCGTCGCTCCCGCCGCCGACGCGGCAATTTCCGACGGGTCCAGGATTGCGATCAATCGCGGTCGCCAGTTGACCGTCACCATCGACGGCGTCTCGCATGTCATCTGGACCACTGCACTGACCGTCGATCAGGCGCTGGCCCAGCTCGGGCAGGGTCAGCAGAGCCTGGAGCTGTCGGCAGACCGATCGCGGGCGATTCCCCTCGAAGGGATGACGCTGACGGCCGATACTCTTCACGTAGTGTCGCTGACCGACGGCACCGGCCTTCCGACGACGTCCGCCTCCAGTGCCGTCAACGTCGGAGCCATGCTCGCCGAGAAGCAGATCGTCCTCGGCCCGAACGACACCGTCGCACCGGCCCCGACCACGCCCATCACCGACGGACTCGCGGTCAGCATCACCCGCACCGTGATCACCTCCGCGGTGGCCGACGAGGCGGTGGCGCAGCCCGCCGACGTTCCCACCGAGGATCCGAATCTGGCCCGGGGCACCAGCACCGTGACCATCGCCGGGTCGGCCGGCACCGCCGCGGTGACGTACCAAATCACCATGGTCAACGGGGTGCAGACCGACAAGCACGAGGTCAGCCGCACCGTCACCGTCGCCCCGGTCGCCTCGCAGATCTCGGTCGGTACCAAGTCGTCACTCACCTACGTCGGCAACCAGGTGTTCTTCAACGACACCGAGTTCGGCGTGAACTGGGATGGCCTGGCCAACTGTGAGTCCACGCACAACCCGCGGGCGATCAACGGGAACCCGTCCGCCGGCCTGCCGACCTATGGCTTGTTCCAGTTCGACCTGCCCACCTGGGCGTCGGTCGGTGGATCCGGCAATCCGATCGACGCCACCCCCGAAGAGCAGATCTTGCGCGCCAAGCTGCTCTTCCAGTCGCGCGGACTCGAGCCGTGGGCCTGCCGGTACGCGGCGTAGCACACCTGACGAACATGTCAGGATGAACAGTGTGAACAATCCGGGCGGCATCCAGCAGGTATCTCTGCTGGGGGCCGCCCGGATTCGTCAGTTGGCGGCCGAACTGGACCTCAAGCCGACGAAGACGCTCGGCCAGAACTTCGTTCACGACGCCAACACAGTCCGCCGGATCGTCGCGACAGCCGCGCTGACCCGCGAGGACCATGTGCTCGAGGTGGGGCCGGGCCTCGGTTCGCTCACGCTTGCCCTGCTCGATGCCTGCGCGGCGGTGACCGCGGTGGAGATCGACCCGCGGTTGGCCGGCCGACTGGCGCAGACGGTCGACGAGCAGGCCCCCGAGTTGGCGGATCGATTGACGATCGTGACCGCTGACGCGATGACCGTTTCCGCGGCCCAACTCGGCGCACCCACGGCGCTGGTCGCGAATCTGCCGTACAACGTGTCGGTGCCGGTATTGCTGCACCTGCTGGCCGAGCTGCCCAGTTTGCGTCGGGTACTGGTGATGGTGCAGGCCGAGGTGGCCGACCGGTTGGCGGCCCCGCCGGGATCTCGGACCTACGGATCCCCGTCGGTGAAGGCTGCGTGGTACGGCGCCGTCAAACGGGCTGGATCGATCGGTCGCCAGGTCTTCTGGCCGGCGCCGAACGTCGACTCGGCGCTGGTCAGCCTCGACTGCCACCCGGTTCCCACGGTGGGGGACCGCGCCGCGGTCTTTGCCGTAGTCGACGCCGCATTCGCGCAACGTCGCAAGACGCTTCGAGCGGCGCTGGCCGGCTGGGCCGGGTCGCCGGCCGCCGCCGAGGACGTGCTGGTCCGGGCCGGCATAGATCCCTCTCGCCGTGGCGAGACCCTCGATGTCGCCGACTACCGCGCGATCGTCCGGGCCGCCTCGTGATCTCAGTGCTGCCCGGCGTGGCTGTTCGGGTGAGAGTGCCCGCCAAGATCAATCTGCATCTGGCTGTCGGTGATATACGTCCAGACGGCTACCACGAGTTGGTCACCGTGTTCCACGCGGTCAGCCTCTACGACGAGCTGACCATCTCCCCGGCCGCCCAGCTGAGTGTGATCACCCCCGGCATATCCGGCGTGCCGGACGGCGCCGACAATCTGGCCGGACGCGCGGTCGAGCTGCTCGCCGACCACGCCGGGGTCGCGCCACACGTGGCCATCCGAATCGACAAGAACATTCCGGTGGCCGGCGGTATGGCCGGTGGCAGCGCCGATGCCGCCGCCGCCCTCCTGGGTTGCGCGACCCTGTGGCAACTCGACCTCACCCGCGAGGAGCTGGCGGAGCTGGCCGCGGAGCTGGGTAGCGACGTGCCGTTCGCCCTCACCGGGGGCACCGCGGTGGGAACCGGGCGTGGCGAACGGATCGTGCCGGTGCTCAGCCGCCACCAGTGGCATTGGGTGCTGGCGATCGCCGCCGATGGTTTGTCGACGCCGGCGGTGTTCGTCGAGTTGGATCGCCTGCGAGCGCAGGGCAACCCGGCCGTGGTCGGTCCGGTCGAAAGCCTGCTGACCGCCCTGGCGACCGGGCAACCGGCAAAACTGGCCGCCTGCCTGGGCAACGACCTGCAGGCCGCGGCGGTTTCACTGCAGCCAGGGCTTCGACGGGTGCTGTACTCGGGCACCGACGAGGGTGCGCTGGCGTGTGTGGTTTCCGGATCGGGTCCGACAGTGGCCATGTTGTGTGCAGATGAAAAGGCGGCAGCCCGGGTGGCGGCAAGTGTGGCAGGACTAGGCGTGTGCAAGGCAGTCCGGGTGGCCGGCGGACCGGTTCCCGGGGCGAAGATCATCAGCGGTCACCATGGCTAATCTGGTCAACCTGGAAGCGGTCACGGTCGAGGTCGGCCACCGGGTGCTGCTGTCCGACATCTCGCTCGGTGTGCAGGCCGGCGACCGGATCGGCGTGCTCGGACTCAACGGCTCGGGCAAGACCACCCTGCTGTCCGTACTGTCCGGTGAGAGCAAGCCGACGGCAGGCCGGGTGGCCACCGCTCGGGGCACCGAGATCGCCGTGGTGTCACAGCGTTCCGAGCTGGCGCCGGGGCAGACGGTCCGGGATATCGTGCTGCACACATTCGGCGGCGGCGAGCACGTCTGGGCCTCGGATTCCTCGGTCCGGCAGGTACTGGACGGTCTCGGCTTGGGCGGAATCGGCCTGGACTCGTTGGTGGACAGGCTCTCTGGCGGCGAACGGCGCCGGGTCGCCCTCGCCGCGGCGCTGGTCACCGACGCCGGCCTGCTGATCCTGGACGAGCCGACCAACCACCTGGACATCGAAGGTGTGGCCTGGCTGGCCGCCTATCTGATCGCCCGCCGCGGCGCGTTGGTGGTCGTCACCCACGATCGCTGGTTCCTGGACGCGGTTGCGACGTTGACCTGGGAGGTCGTCGACGGCTCGGTATATATCCGCGAAGGTGGTTACTCGGACTGGGTTTTCGCCCGTGCCGATCGTCTGCGACTGGCGTCTGCGGCCGAGGAGCGACGAAAGAACCTGGCGCGCAAGGAACTGGCCTGGCTACGGCGGGGTCCGCCGGCGCGGACGGCCAAGCCCAAGTATCGGATCGAGGCGGCCGAGGCATTGATCGCCGATGTTCCGGAACCGCGAAACACCGTGGAACTCCACGCCTTTGCCCGCCGCAGGCTCGGCAAGGATGTGCTGGATGCGGAGAACGTCACGGCCGTCGTGCGAACCCAGGACGGTACCGAGCGCACGTTGCTCGATCACGTCACCTGGCGGCTGGGAGCAGGTGATCGCTTGGGCATCGTCGGCGTCAACGGCTCAGGCAAGTCGACATTGCTGCGGGTGCTGCTCGGCCTGCACCCGGTCCTGACCGGTCAGGTCAAGCGCGGGCAGACGGTGCGGATCGGCTACCTGTCCCAGGAGGTCACCGAGCTGCCACCCAACCTGCGGCTCCTCGAGGCCGTCACCGAGGTGGCGCGGGTGGTCAACCTCGGCGGTAAGGACTTGACCGCCGGCCAGCTGTGCGAGCGGTTCGGCTTCACCAACGAACAGCAATGGACGATGGTGGGTGAACTGTCCGGCGGCGAGCGACGGCGTCTGCAGTTGCTGCGCATCCTGATGGACGAACCGAACGTGCTGATCCTGGATGAGCCGACGAACGACCTGGACACCGACACGCTGCTGTCCCTGGAGGACCTGCTGGACTCCTGGCCGGGGACCCTGCTGATCGTCTCCCATGATCGCTACCTGATCGAGCGGGTCTGCGACAACGTGGTAGCGCTGATGGGCGATGGCCAGATCAGCCAGCTGGTCGGCGGGGTGCCGGAGTATCTGGCCCGACGGCTTGCTGCCGTGGAGCAGACGCCCGCGACGGTGGTCGCGCCAGGCACGAGTTCGCCGGTATCGCCGGAGCTCCGCGCGGACAACATCGACAAACGGCTGCTGCGCAAGGACTTACAGCGGCTGGAGAAGCGGCTGGCGGCGCTGGACCGCAAGGAATCCGAGCTGCACTCCCAGCTTTCCGGCGTCGGCGGCGACTACGGCAAGGCATCCGCGCTGGACACCGAGCTTAAGGGCGTCCGGGCCGAGAAGGAGGACGTCGAGCACGAATGGCTGGCGCTGGCCGAGCAGCTGGAGGGCTCCGCGTGAGGGTCCAGCCAACCGCGTTCGCTCAGAACGTTCGCCGGACGAGCTCGTCGATGGCCACCCGAGCCGGGGCTGAGACACTGGCGCCGGCAACGGTTGTCGCCAATGCCCCGGCCGCGCAGGCCCACTGAACGGCGCTGAGCGCAGGCTTTCCCTCGACCCAAGCGACGGCCAGCGCACCGGTGAACGCGTCGCCCGCCCCGGTGGTGTCAACGGCGTCCACGGTCGGCGCCGGGACGGCGAACTGCTCCCCGGCCGGCCCCCGGTAGTGCGCCCCGGCCGCGCCGAGAGTGGTGATCACATGGGGCACCGCCGCCATCGCGGCGCCGCCGATCGCCTCCGCCTCACCCTCGTTGAGTACCAGCAGCGCCGTGTCGGCGAGCAGCGACGGCGGTAGCCGGCGCACCGGCGAAGGGTTGAGCAGCAACGCCTTCCCGGCCCCGGCGGCGGCTTCCGCGCCGGCCAGGACGGTCGCCAGCGGGATTTCCAACTGGCAGATCAGCATCGCCGAATCCGCGATCATCGCGCGGTCGGCGACGGTCAACTCGATGACCCAACCGTTCGCTCCGGCCACGACCACGATGAAGTTCTGGGCGTGATCGTCGACCATGATGCCGGCCACCCCGCTGGCCCCGGGCACCTGACGCAGCGCTCGGTCGTCGACCCCGCTACCGACCAGATTGGCTCGCAGTTGGTCACCGAAAGCATCGTCACCGACGGCGCCGATCAGGTGCACCCGCCCACCCGCGGTGGCCGCGGCGATAGCCTGATTGGCGCCCTTCCCGCCCGGGATGGTCCGGAAGCCCCGACCGAGCAGCGTCTGACCGGGCTTGGGCAGCACCGCGGAGGTGAACACCAGGTCCATATTGATGGAGCCGAGCACGGTGATCGCCGCTGCGCTGGGGCCGGTCATGGCCCCATCCTATGGAGTCGGCATCTCATGTCCGTCGATCAGAGGTCGCGCTGGACCTCGGGCAAATCGAGGTAGCCGTCCTGGACCGCCGCGCGGACAGCGTCCTGCGGGCTGCTGACCTCCCGGCCTGAATCGCGGTAGCGGGTACAGACCCGATTGAAGTAGGTGACCACAGTGGCGAGTCCGACCGGCGGGTTCATCCGACTCCCGATGAGTTTGCGCGGCACCCCGTCGGCCAGCAGTTCCAGGGCTTCCAATTCCCTGGGCGCCAGCCGGGGAGCCAGGCTCCTGTCCGTGACGAGCAGGAACGCAAGGTCGCTCGAGACGGCGAATTCACCACGGGCCGCCGACCTGACCACATCGACGATGCGGTCAACCGCATCGGATTTCAGGACTACACCGGCGGCTCCAGCCTGCACCGCACGCCGGATGGGTACCGGCCGCAGCTCCGACGTCAATACCACCACGGTGACGCCGTGGGCGACCAGCCAGGCGATCCCCTGCTCAGGCTTTGACCCATCGTGGAGGTGCAGGTCATAGAGGATCAGATCAGGCGGGTCGTCCCACAGCGTCATCCGCTCGGCGAGCTCCTGCCAGGAGGCCGACCTGCCCATCCATTCGACGTCGGGTGCCGAGCGGGTGATCAGCGAGGCCAGCCCCTCGACCACGATGGGGTGGTCATCCACCGCCGCTAGGCGTAGCGCCGGCAGCGGCACAGTGTTCACTCGGCCAGTCTTTCCTGTCCGGGCCTTCGGAACCAGTCCCACGATCAGAGGACCTCCGCGGTGATTCGATGCACCAAGTGCACATGGTCGGTTCCTTCTTCGAAGGCCCAGCCCGCGGTTCGGGCAAATTGTGCTAATGCGTCGCGGACCTGCGGGGGAGGTGAATTCACCCGCAGCGAGGAACGCCAACCCGCGCCGGAGGCAGCGGCCGTGGCCGTGGCCGAAGCCGCCGCCGGCCATGACTGCTGGTCGGCCTGGGCGGCGATGAGGGCGGCGGTCAGCGACTGCTGAGCCGGCTCGGATATTTCGGGAGCAATCCGCACGGTCACCTGGCAGCCGAGCTCGGCCAGTCGATCGAGTTCGCCCTGGATGTCGGCCGGCAGCTGTTGAAACACCTGCTCGCGAACCTGCCGCTCCAACTCGCCGGCGCGAGCCTGAACGCTGGGGTCGGACACATCCAGCCGTTTGCCGGCCACCCCCTGAACGAATTCCAGGACCAGATTGTGCCGCAGGCTCATCCGTCGGGTGAGCTCCCATTCGAAGTTGGCACGGCGCAGATCGGTGGTCTGACTGCGCACGGTGTATTCCTGCGAGCGAAGTACGTCCCAGGACAGGACGTCCACCGTCCGGCGAACCAGCACCCCCACCACGACGGCCATCACGGGAGCCAGGATGCAGGCGGAGTAGGTCGGCAGCAGGGTCGGGTCACCCAGCAATCGCCAGCACATTCCGACGGACATGGCCACCAGACCCACACCGCAGATCACCGCCTCCAGGACGGGGCGAAACAGCGCCTGGACCAGCACGATGGATGCCGCTCCGCCGGAGAGCCAATAGAGCGCGGTGTTGTGGAAGCCTGGTGGCAGGACCAGCCCGTTGGTAGCGGAGCCTCCCCAGGCGATGATCGTCAGCACCGCGGACTGGCGGCCGCGCAGCCCCCGGCGAATGCCAGCCGCGCAGGCCACCAGGCCGGCGACCACGATAATGAGGGAAACCGCCGAGATCAGGATCGGTCGGGTCACCAACGGCGCCATCCACACTGCCGCCCAGACATTCACCAATAGCGGGGGCAGGCACATCTTCACCGCCGCAGGAAAGAAGTCGGCGACCGCCCCGGACGCTGCTCCCGTGACGTAGGCCGACCGAGCGTAATGACGGGGAGCCCAGGTCAGCGTGACGGTCGATCCGGCGCCCGGCTCTGACCGGACCGCCGCAGACCCGCCGATGTCATGCATCCGGTCAGCAATGGATGCGCTGACTCCGCGCCGCTGGTTGTGGACTGCATCAGGGTCGAAACCACATCCTCGGTCGGTGACCGTCACGACCACATGCAGCCCGGCGCGATGCAACCGGACCCAGGCGCGAGCGGTCCCGGCATGCCGCACCACGTTGCGTAGCGCCTCGGTGACCGCCCGGGCGAACGAATCCTCGACGTCGGGCGGGACGTCAATGGTTCGGGAACCGCTGACCGCCAACGTGACGGTCAGCGGCAAGCGAGCCGTGACCTGGGCCAGACGTGCCCCGAGACCGGATTCGCCGGCCGGCGCCCGACCATCGACGTCTTCCCCGAGCATCGAGTTCGCCAATTGGCTGGCACCTTCAATGGCCACGTCGGCAGGCACGGCCCGCCGATCCAGTGCCACGATCCGCAACGTGTGCAGGACGTCGTCATGAATGAAGCGATCGAGCTCCCTGGCCCGGGTGGTACGCGCGTTGGCAATGAATTCTGCGGTGCGTTGCCGGCGGACGGCGTTCAGTGCGTGGTCTGCGGTTCGGGCTGCGCTCAGGAGCGCCTCGACGGTGAAGTAGGTCATCGTGATGATCAGCGCGGCCTGCCCCGCCTCATATCCAACCTGTCGGACGAGCAGGTCATGGGACGCGCCCGCGGGCCAGGTCAGAATTCGGGCAGTTCCATTGAGGATGAGCAGGCAGCCCGCGACCCACCAGCGATGCCAGGACCGCTCGATGTACACGACAAAACCGATGAGGGTGAACACGAACTGGGACGGCCACCAGTCCGCCGGCCGATCGGCCAAGGAAAATGCCGGTAGCGCCAGCGCAATGCCCAGGACAGACGTCAGCACGATCAGCCCGGTGGCCCAGCGCGACACCAGCCGGAGCACCAACACCGAAATGATGGCTGCCTGAGCGGCCACAGTGAGGGACAAACCCACCGGCCCCAGCCGTGACGCTCCGGCGCCCAGCCCGAAGATCATCGCCAGCCCACTAATCGCGGTGATCAGGCAGACGGTGATCCCGGCCCGTCGCAGTGCCCGTTGGATGCTGTCGGTCCAGGTCCGCTGGGAGCGGGCGGATTCGTGTGCCGGTGTCACGCCGCGAACTGACATTCACCAAATTTACCGATCGGCGCGTCAATTCGCCCCAGAGGGCCCAAAAGGGACGGCCGTGGCGTCGCTCCGACACCCGAACTCCCCTGTCCCCTCGAGGAATGACAGCAGAAGAGTGGACTGGTTCTGGTTGTTGGGGCTGCTTAGCGTTGCCCCGAGGCAGTAACCACTGCCGACATGGCAGTGGACTTGCCCAGGCAAGACACTCCGAGCAAAGGATGCCCATGAGCCTGCTTAGTCGCTACCACTCGCTACTAGCCGGACCCGCCAAAACGGATCCACAGCCGAAGGAGGAAACACGCATGTCCAAGATTCCGACCACACCAACACGACTCCGCCGGCCGCTGCAAGTCCTATCAGCAGCGCTACTGATCGTTGCCTCGGCCGTCCTATCGCTATTCACCGCAGGTACGGCGTCCGCATCAACATTCAACGACACCGTAATGGTGCAGACACAACGAATGGCCGCAGCCACACTGAACTCCACCCAACTCGGCTGGTACCCCAGTGGCAGCCATTTGACACTGAACTGCTGGGTCACCGGCCAAGCAGTGAAAGGGTTCTACAGCCCGTACATCCCGGGTGGCTGGGACAACCTCTGGTACCAAACCAGCGACGGTGCGTTTGTAGCAGACATCGACCTACAGACTTACACCAATGGTCCAGCAGCGGGCACCTCAGCATGTGCAGCATCGCCCGCAACATCTCGGGGCGACAAAGCAGTCGCCTGGGCCCGGAGCCAAGTCGGGTCCATGGCTTACCCAGCGCTGTGCGAACTGTTCGTCGAGCAGGCGTACAACACGTCCGGTCGATCCGTCTCCGCGATCGCCGCATACTACAGCCTCAAAGCAGCCGGGCAAATCCACACCAACAACACCGGCATCCCAGCCGGCGCTCTCGTATTCAGCAGCAACCCCCGCTACGACTACGGGAACGGCCACGTCATGATTAGTAATGGTGACGGCACGTACACATCCGGTGGCGTAAGCACCAGCTTAGGCAATCACTCCACCGTGCAGATCCTGGGACTCCAGAGCACTTATCTCGGCTGGGCCTACGCGCCCGATAGCTGGGGCAGCCGCTAACCACCAACAACGGGTTCCCCCAGGTTGGTCCGTCGAGCCTGGGGGAAGACCCTTTGTCAGGGCTGATGGCAAGGGGTTTAGCGATCGAAGGCCTACAGGTGGCCGCTGCTGGCGAAGCCGTCTCACATCGGCCTCATCGGTTGACCGTCCTGCACGCAGACTGGTGCGCACCCCATACTGCCATCATGAGCGCATTCATCACGGCGGTGGCTTCGGCGTCCCGCGGCGACGCCGGAATGGTCACCGGAGAGCCGGTGGCTCCGCTACGGACCACCTGGAGCCAGGTTCACGACGACGCCCGCCGGGGGGCCGCCGTCCTGGTCGACGACGGACTGCAGCCACAGGATGCGGTGGCCATCCTCGCGGCGGCGCCCGCCGAGGTGGCGCCGATCGTGCAGGCCATCTGGTGGGCCGGCGGCTCGGTGACGATGCTCCACCAACCGACCGCACGCACCGATCAGGCGCACTACGCGGCCGAGACGGCGCAGGTGCTGCGGGTGATCAGGGCCCGGCGAATCGTGCTCGGCGCCCAGTTCGCCGGCGTCGCCGCGATGCTGGCCGGATCCGGTATCCGGGTGCACCACGCGGCCGACTTGTTCGCCGGCACCGACTCGCTGGACGAGCCGATCGTGGTGAACGAGGACGACACATTGCTGCTGCAGCTGACTTCCGGGTCGACGGCGAGTCCGAAGGCGGTCCGGATCTCTCACCATAATGCGTGGAACAACCTGCAGGCTCTGCGATCTCGCGCCGGGCTGACGCCTGGTCAGGATGTCATGGTGTCCTGGCTGCCGCTGTTCCACGACATGGGGATGGTCGGATTTCTCACGCTTCCGATGACCTTCGGCATCGAACTGGTCAAGATCACGCCGGCCGATTTCCTGCGTTCTCCGCTGCTCTGGTTTGAGCTGATCACCAAGTATTCGGGCACCCACACCGCCGCTCCGAACTTCGCATATGCGTTGGCCGCCAAGGCATTACAGCACGCGCAAGGGCTCGATCTGAGTACGCTGCGGTTCGCGTTGAACGGCGCCGAGCCGATCGATGTGCCTGCGGTGCAGGGGTTCCTCGCGGCCGGAGCACGATTCGGGCTGCCGTCCACCTCGATGATCCCGGCGTACGGCATGGCCGAAACGACCCTCGGTGTGAGCATCCAGCACACCGGCCAGCAGTTGCGGATCGATGTACTGGACGCGATCTCCCTGGAGCATCAGCGGCTTGCAGTGCCGGCCGGGCCCGAGTCCACCGGCACCCGATCGTTTCCGACCCTGGGTCCGCCGCTCGATGGAATCGAGGTGCAGGTCCGCGACGATCTCGGTGACGTGCGCGGTGAACGCGAGGTCGGCACCCTGTTCATCCGGGGCGAGGCGGTGACCGATCGATATCTCACGATGGACGGCGAGGTACCGACGCAGGCCGCCGACGGCTGGCTGGACACCGGCGACATCGGCTACCTGGTCGATGGCGAGGTGGTGGTCTGCGGCCGGGTCAAGGACGTGATCATCATGGGTGGCCGCAACATCTATCCGACCGACATCGAGCGGGTGGCCGCGACGGTCGAGGGCGTCCGCGCCGGCAACGCGATCGCTGTCCGGTGGAGTACCAGCGGTGGCCGGGAGTCCTTCGCCATTGCGGTGGAATCCCGATCGGCCGACGACGGCGACGTCGCCGCCGCGATCGCCAAGGCGGTGCGGGCGGCGGTCACGGCCGCCATCGGTGCACGCCCGTCGCAGGTGGTGGTGTTGCCGGTCGGCTCACTGCCCAAGACACCGTCGGGCAAACTCAAGCGCGCTGCTGCCATCGACCTGGTGATCAGTTCGCTGTAGCGGCGGTCAGTGCCAGCGGTTCTGTGCCTCGACCAGGCCGAGTTCGAGGAGTAGCTCGGTGGCGTCGGCGGCCCGTTCCAGTTCCACCGCAAGTTCTTTGCGCTCTGTCCCAGAGAAATCCTTGAGTACGTAATCGGCCGGGTCCTGCCGACCGGGTGGCCGGGAAATGCCGAACCGGACCCGGGCGTAGTCCTTGGTGCCCAGGCTGCTGGAGATCGACCGCAGGCCGTTGTGGCCGCCCTCGCCGCCGCCGGATTTGAGTCGGATGGTGCCGAACGGCAGATCGAGCTCGTCGTGGACGACCACCACGTCGGCCGGTTCGATCTTGAAGAATCGGGCCAGTCCGGCAGTCGCGCCACCGGCCAGGTTCATGTACGACCGCGGTTTCCCGATAACCACGCGGGTCTGGCCGATCCGTCCCTCAGCGATGTCGGCGCCGGCTTTGTGGGCCTTGAATCGGCTGCCGATCCGGCCGGCGAGCACGTCGGCCACCATCGCGCCGGCGTTGTGCCGGTTCCCGGCATAGCCGGGACCAGGATTGCCGAGCCCGATGATCAGTGTGAGTTCTGCTGTCATCGGGGCCCGGCATCCACACATCCGTCGGTGCGGACGGCTACTTCTCCTCTTCGACTTCGGCTTCGGTCGTGTCGGCGACCGCATCGACCTCTTCCTCGGTCTCGTTCGCGACGCCGACGACCAGCGCCTCGGGATCGGAGGCCAGGGTTGCGCCTTCGGGCAGGACAACCTGACCGGCCAGGATCTGAGTGCCGGCCTCGAGGCCCTCGACGGAGACCTCGATGTGGTCCGGGATGCTCAGCGCGTCCACCTCGATGGACAGGCTGGTCTGGTCGTTGAGGATCATGGTGCTGGGAGCGGCTTCGCCGGTGACAACGATCTGGACGTCGACGGTGACCTTCTCGCCGCGGCGGACCAGCAGCAGGTCGACGTGCTCGACGTAGTCGCGCAGCGGGTGCTTGACGACAGCCTTCGGCAGCGCCAGCTCGTCACCGGTCGGCAGTTCCAGGGTCAGCACGGTGTTCGCGCCGCCCTTCATCGCGCGGGTGAAGTCGCGGGCACCGAAGGTGAAGTGGCGCGGGTCGCTGCCGTGCCCGTACAGCACGGCGGGGATCTTGCCGGCGGCGCGGGCGCGGCGCGAGGCGCCCTTGCCGAACTCGGTGCGGGCTTCGGCGGCGATTCGGACTTCGGACACGGGAACTCCTTGTGTTGAATTCGGTGGTTCTGTGCTGGTGATCAGGCGGTGGGTGGCGCGCGTCATCCCGGCATACGTCACGGGGGAAAAAGGACCCACCGCGTCGATTACGGCAAACCCGGTGGTGCGGAGCCTTCGCTCCATCCGGGCCGCCCTCGCCGAGGCAACCCCGCCAGCTTACCGGGGTGCCCGGCCGATACCAAACTCCTATCAAACTGTGGGCCGGATATGACACCCTCGAGGAATGCCAGCGCCGATCGTGATCGATCGCGACAACCCGACTCCGCTGTACGCACAGATCGCCGCCCAGTTGCGCGCGCAGATCGATACGGGCGCGCTGAAGCCGGGGGACCGGATCGACAACGAGGAAGTACTGGCCGCGCGGCTCGCATTGTCCCGGCCGACGATAGCCAGGGCGATCAACGAACTGGTGGCACAGGGGCTGGTTGTGCGCCGGCGCGGGTTCGGTACCGAGGTGACCAATTCGGTGCAGCACCGGCGGCTGGAGCTGACCAGCCTCTACGAGGATCTGGTGCGCAACGGGCGGCGACCGAGCACCCAGGTGTTGGCCATCGAGCAGGTCCTCGATGGCCGGGCCGCGATCCTGCTGGGGCTGTCCCCGGTGACCCCGCTGGTCCACCTGCGAAGGCTGCGGTCCGCCGAGGCGGTACCGATCGCGTTGATGGAGAACTGGCTGCCCGGCGGCTTTGCGGACCTGACCCAAGCGGAGCTGGTCGCTGATGGGTTGTACGGGGTGCTGCGCGCCCGCGGCGCCGGCCCGGCGGCGGCCCGGCAGCAGCTCGGTGCCAAGGCCGCCGGTGCGATGGAGGCGCGGTTACTGCAGGTTCGCCGCGGCACTCCGCTGATGACCATGGCCAGCCTGGCGTACGACGTCGACGGCGTGCCGGTCGAGTGCGGCACCCACGTGTACCGGGCCGACATCTACTCCATCGAGGTTCTGGTCCACTCCCTGAGCGCCGCGACGAATGAGTCGACGTCGCCCTCGGTGGTGTCCCATGAGCACATCCAGCGGACCTCGCCGGTGGCGACATCCCAGTCGTAGAACCGGAATTGCTCGCGAACCTGGTCGGCGACGCCGTCCGGCAGGATGGCGAAGACCGCGTTGGCCTGGGTACTGCGGGTGATCTTCACCTGGTCGAGAGCGGCGGCGCCTTCGGTGAGTCGCTGGGCCATCGAGTTCGCATGAGTCGCCGACCGGAGCCACAGGTCACCCTCGAACAGAGCGATCAGCTGGGCGGAGATGAACCGCATCTTCGAGGCCAGTTGCATGTTCATTTTGCGCAGGTACTTCAGGCCGGCGCCGGCGGCCGGGTTCAGCACCACCACAGCCTCGCCGCCGAGCAGTCCGTTCTTCGTGCCGCCGAGGGAGATGATGTCGACCCCGGCGTCAGTTGTGAAGGCGCGCATGGGTTCGCCCAGGGCGGCCGCGGCATTGGCGATCCGTGAACCGTCCAGGTGCACCAACAGGCCCAGGCCGTGCGCGTGGTCGCAGATGGCCCTGATCTCCGCGACGGAATAGATCGTGCCGAGCTCCGTGGACTGGGTGATTGACACAACCGCCGGTTGCGCCCGATGCTCGTCGCCGAATCCCCAGGCCTGCTTGTCGATCAGCCCCGGGGTCAACTTGCCGTCCGGGGTGGCGACGGTCAGCAGCTTGATGCCCGCCACCCGCTCCGGTGCGCCGTTTTCGTCGGTGTTGATGTGCGCCGTCTCGGCGCACACCACCGCCCCCCACGGCGCCAACATCGATTGCAGCGCAAGGACATTCGCTCCGGTCCCGTTGAAAACCGGGAATCCGACAGCCCGCTCGCCGAAGTGTCCGCGGAGCACCTCCTGCAGGCGCGCGGTGTAGACGTCGTCGCCGTAGGCGATCTGATGGCCGCCGTTGGCCGCGGCCAGCGCGGTCAGGATCTCCGGATGAACCCCGGCGTAATTGTCGGAGGCAAAGCCGCGAATTTCGGGATCGTGGAGAGTGGTCACACCACTGATTCTGGCATTGTTTGCGGCATCGATCCGCTGCCGGTGATCCCGGCCGTGGAGACCACCACATCGGAGAGCTTGCGGGACAGTGCCTCGTAGAACATCGACAACGGGAACTCGTCCGGCAGGACCGCGTCGGTGAGTCCCTTCGGTGGCCCATTCAACGGCAACGCCGACGGTCCCTTCGCCCAGACCGAGGCGGGGTGCGGGGTCAAGATGCCACTGATGAGTTCGTAGGCCGCGAGCCAGTGCGAAATCTTCGGCCGGTCGATGGAACGCCAGTACAGGTCCTCGATCTGACGGTGCAGGTCCAGCACCGCTTCGGTGACATGCTCCCACTCGATCGAGAGCCGATTGTCTGTCCAGTGCAACACATGTCGCTGGTGCAGATGGGCAAAAAGCAGCTGCCCGCCGAGCCCGTCATAGTTGCGAACGCGGCCACCGGTGATGGCGAAGCGGAAGATCCGGTCGAACAGAATCGCATACTGCACCAGGCGGGCCTGGCCGACCCCGGTGCCTTCCAGTCGAACCGACTCCCGGAAAGCGGTCAGATCGCAGCGCAGTTCCTCCAGTGAGTACAGGAAGTACGGCATCCGCTGCTTGATCATGAACGGGTCGAAGGGCAGGTCCCCGTGCATGTGGGTGCGGTCATGGATCAGGTCCCACATGACGAACGTCTGCTCGGCCAGCTCCTGGTCATCGAGCAGTCTGGCCGCCTCGGGGGGCAGGGTCAGCCCGGTGGTAGGCGCGGCGGCGCCGGCCACCCGGCGGAAGCGGGCAGCCTCTCGGTCGGCGAAAATGGCGCCCCAGGTGAACTTCGGGACCTCCCGCATGGCAACGGTTTCCGGGAACAGCACCGCGGAATTGGTGTCGTAGCCGGCGGTGAAGTCCAGGAAGCGGACCGGCACGAACAGCTTGTTGGAGTAGTCGCCCTGTTCCAGCGCGTCGACGAATTCCGGCCAGATCACTTCCAGCAGTACGGCTTCGACTCGCCGATCTGGACTGCCGTTCTGGGTGTACATCGGGAATACCACCAGGTGTTTCAGGCCGTCGATCCGGTTCTTCTCGGGATGGAAGGCGTTGAGAGAGTCCAGGAAGTCCGGCCTTTCGAATCCGCCGTCGGCCCAGCGGGTGAAATCCTTTACCAGGGACTGCAAGTAGTCCGCGTCATGCTCGAAATGAGTTGCCAGCGCTTCGATGTCGGTGATTAGTTGTTGGGTCAGGCGGGCCGCGGCCGAGTGGCTGGCGGTTTCGGGTACCGAGCCGTCGGCCGCTTGCAGCAGGGCCAGGTCGGTGGCCGCCTGCTTGAGCGACTGCCAATGCTGATCGCCGGCCGGCGAATCCGTTACTTCCCGTGGCCGACGAGCGCCGGTCGGCGCCGCAGCCCAGCTGATCATGTTGACGATCAGTTCGGCGTGCCCGACGTCCGTCGGATCCAGGTCGAGATCGGTGGCAGCGCGTCGGTTGCCGTCGGTGGTGAGTTCGAGGTGGGTGGTGCCGGGGTTCAAGCCCGTGCGGGCGAAAAGGTCATAAGCGATCGGTGAGCGGGCCGGGTAGTCGTCGGTGCCGGTGACCGTCAGGGCGCCCGCCGAGCTATCGATTACTACGTCCGCGGCGGCGGCATCGCCGGTCCTTCGGTAGCCCCGGCTGGTGAGCAGAGGTGCCCACACATCGGCTGCGTCCTGCGCCCAGTACACCTGCGGAAATCCCGTCATCACCAGCTCCGTTCACTCATTCACCGGGCCAAATCCCAGTAGAAAGTTCGATCTTCGGTCCAGGCTACCGTAAATTATCCGGTGACTGGGGGGATTGACCGGAAATAGTGAGGAGGTCGACCGGTGGCAGTTTCGGTCAGCCGAGCGGGTCGACACTGCGCTGATCGTTGTCCAGCACGAACTCGGCCCAGCGATAGCCATCCCACCAGCGATGGTGATGGCGGCCGGACGGGTCCGGGTAGAAGGCCGGCTGCAGATACGGGGCAGGGATGGTGTCGGCTGTCGCGGGAAACGGCGTCGCGGTTGGCAACTGGGTGGCGGGAAACGTCGGTGCAATGGGGAACTGGGTGCCGGGGAACTGGGTGTTGGGGAACTGGGTGCCGGGGAACTGGCCCTGCCCCGGGAACTGCCCGACGGCCGGGAACTGGGTGGTCGGCACCGGCGCCGGCGCCTGCCACAGCGCCGTGGTCTTGGCCAGCCCCCGGAAATCGAACTGGCACTTGGAACACTCGCGCAGTGCCGCCTCGCCGCGTTGGTCCCCGCACTGCGGGCAGAATGTGATCAACGAGTTCTCGGCATGCAGGCCCTGGCAGCGTGGGCAGACGAATTCCGGATCCAGTTGGTTGAGCTGAGCCAGTTTGCCGATCAACACGAACGGCGACACGCCCTGCGAGCTGACGAAAAGGCCGACGCTGCTTTGCAGGGTCCGGATTTTGCTGGTGCGGCTCTTCAACCGCGCATAGTCCGGGTTCACCACCTTGGCCAGCCGGCAGGTGACGCAGACCTGCAACGAGCGCAGCGGGACCGTCTCCCGAATGCGCGCCTGCTGGACCAGGAATTCCACCACCGGGACGGCGGCCGGTTCGAGTTGGATCCAGGAGTTGCCCGCCCACGATCCCGCGGTCTGCAGCAACCCCTCCAGGCGGCCGACCAGCTGCTCCACCTGTGAGACCAGCTTCGCCGGCATCGGTCCGGGCCGGGCGGCGACCAGGGCACCGGCGGTCACCATGCCGTAGACGGTTTCGATAGGCAGGGTGGCGACGCCGCGCGGCGTCATCACGGCGACGTTGCCGGTGTCCCGCCACCCCTTCGGCGCCTCTCCCTGGTCATTGTCCAGGTATCGGTTCGCGACCTGGGTCACCTTCGCGGTGGTCCGCCCGGCGGCGCCGTTGGCCGCGACGCCGACGTGGGTGCTCCGGGTCGGCGGCGGGAACTCGGCGGCCGACGGGTCAACCCGGCGCAACGCCGCATCAACGCCGTCCAGAACGTCGGCGATGATCTCCTGATACACCGCGATCGGGCGGGCGATCGGCAATTTCCAGCCGTCCCGGACCTCGATCCACAACGACGATCCGGGGTCACCGGCCGTTAGTCGGGCCTTGACCTGCACCGGAACCTTACTCTCGGTCCGGCTGGCGCCGGCGAACGAGGAGCCCCGATGACCTTCGATCACGGTCAGCTGATCGGTGGTGAGGGTGAACTTGAGCTGCCCGAGCACCCGGACCAGCTCACCGTGCACGCGACCCACCGGGATGCTCAACACGCGTTCGGCTGATCCCCAGACGTTGTTGCTGCTGGGCGGACTGCTGGTCACTCGGTGGAACCGGTGTCATAGCCCGTTTCGTCGTAGCTGCTGGTGTCGTAGCTGCTGCTCGCGTCGTAGGCACTCACATCGGCCGCCGCCGATGTTTCGTAGCCGACCGCCTCGGTGACATCCGCGCCGGCGCTGGATGCGTAGTCCGCGGCGGTCTCGGACTGACTTCCGGCGTAGTCGAACTGCACCGCCGCGTTGTCCAGGTTGTACTGGGCCAACTCGTCCCAGCCGCCGGCCGCGGCTTGGGCAGCGGCATCAAGGTAGGACTGGCCGCTGGTGGCTGCGTCCGCGGCGATGTCGCCGTGCCAATCCGCCCAGTCGGTGTTGTCCACGCCCGACTCCAGCGCGGTGCTCGCCGCCGAAAGGTCGATGGCGGCATCGGATGCGGCGTCGGCGGCATCGGGATCTACGAGTTCACCGCTGACGACGGCGAGACCGGTTGATGCCGCGTCATCAAGATCAGCGGCCTGGCTCAACTCGGCGGCCAGGTCCGAGGAACCGGCGTCGGACAGATAGTCGCTCCAACCTGATTCGGTCACGGCGAGCCTTCCCAGTCGAGG
The DNA here is from genome assembly GCA_038245175.1 of Mycobacteriales bacterium. Lineage (GTDB taxonomy): Bacteria > Actinomycetota > Actinomycetes > Mycobacteriales > Nakamurellaceae > Nakamurella. The sequence goes on from JBBRSR010000001.1 coordinate 216,550, forward strand.
AGCAGTGCGAGCGTGGTGCGAAACCAGACAATACGCAGAGTTCTCGCCGGCGTCACGGGTGAGCCGTGTTCGAATCCCCGGCAGCTACTCCTCGAACAGCGAGGTGACCGATCCGTCCTCGAAGACCTCATGAATCGCGCGAGCGATCAGCGGCGCTATCGAGAGCACAGTCAGCTGCGGGAAGCGGTGCTCGGGCGGGATCGCCAAGGTGTCGGTGAGCACCACTTCGCTGGCGCCGCAGACGGCCAGCCGCTCGGCGGCGGGCGGCGAGAGCACCCCGTGGGTGGCCGCGATGATGACGTCCCTGGCGCCGGCCTCGAACAGCCGGGTCGCGGCCTTGGCGATGGTGCCCCCGGTGTCGATCATGTCGTCGACGAGCACGCAGGTCCGGCCGGCCACTTCGCCGACGACCCGACCCGCCACCACCTGGTTCGGCTGGTTGGGGTCACGGGTTTTGTGGATGAAGGCCACCGGAAGGCCGCCGAGCCGCTGCGCCCACTTCTCCGCGGTCCGGACCCGGCCGGAATCGGGCGAAACCACGGTGAGATCGGCGCCGACGTATTTCGCCCCCACGTAGTCGGCCAGCAGGGGCTGCGCCACCAGATGGTCCACCGGCCCGTCGAAGAAGCCCTGGATCTGGTCGGTGTGCAGGTCCACCGCCATCAGCCGGGCCGCGCCCGCCGTCTTGAGCAGGTCCGCGACCAGTCGGGCCGAGATCGGCTCCCGCCCGCGATGCTTCTTGTCCTGGCGGGCATAGGGGTAGTAGGGCAGCACCACGGTGATCCGCTTCGCCGACGCCCGCTTGAGTGCGTCGATCATGATCAGGGTTTCCATCAGGTTCTTGTTCAGCGGCGCCCCACACGACTGGATCAGGAAGACGTCGGAGCCGCGAACGGACTCTTCGGAACGGACGAAGATCTCGCCGTTGGCGAAGTCGTACGTCGTCTGCGGCGTGATCTCCACATCCAGGTGCGCGGCGATGGCCTCGGCCAGCTCGGGATAGCCCCGGCCGGAGAACAACATCAGGCTCTTGCGGGTGGCAATGGAGATCTGATTCACGCCGGCGAATCCTTCCCAGGCTCGACAGCACTGAAAGTAAGCGGTGTGGTCGGTACGGCACCGGCCGCACGGGCGGCTGCGTCGATCGCGCTTCCCGGATGCTTGTTCAGCACCCAGCCGGGTATCGAGGTCTGTCGGGCGCGCGCAATCGCCAGGTCGCCGGCAGCGACGTCGCCGGTGATGGTCGAGCCGGCCGCGGTGTAGCCGCCGTCGGCCACCGTCACCGGGGCGATCAGCGTGGTGTTGGTGCCGATGAAGGCGTGCTCGCCGATCACGGTGCCGAACTTGTCGACCCCGTCGTAGTTCGCCGTGATCGAGCCCGCGCCGAAGTTCGTGCCGGCGCCGATGGTGGAATCGCCCACATAGGAAAGGTGCGGCACCTTCGCGCCGGCGCCGATCGTGGAGTTCTTGACCTCGACGTACGCGCCGACCTTCGCGCCTTCGGCGAGCACAGCGCCCGGCCGCAGGTAGGAGAACGGACCCACCGATGCCCCGGCCCCGATCGTCGCACCGTGCGCGTGCGTTCGGATTACGGTGGCGCCGTCACCGACCCGGCAGTCGATCAGCGTGGTGTCCGGGCCGATCACCGCGCCATTGCCGACGACGGTGCCGGCCTCCAACGAGCTATTGCGCCGGATCTCGGTGTCCGGTCCGACCGTCACGCCGGCGTGCAACCAGGTGGTGTTCGGGTCCGCAATGGTCACACCCGAGAGTTGGGCGGCGCGGATCAGCCGAGCATTGAGGATGCGCGTCATCGCCGCGAGCTGAACGCGGTCGTTGACACCCTCGGTTTCGGCGGGATCCCGGGCGAGTAGCGCGCCTACCGGCCGACCTTCGCCGCGGGCGATGCCGACCACATCGGTGAGGTAGCGCTCGCCCTGCGAGTTGGCGACGGTCAGCCGGGACAGGGCATCGGCCAGGACCGCGGCGTCGAAGGCGTACACGCCGGAGTTGACCTCGGTGATCGCCAGTTGCGCCGGATCGGCGTCCTTGTGTTCGACGATGGAATCGACCTGCCCGCCGGCGCCCCGCACGATCCGGCCGTACCCGGACGGATCGGCCAGCTCAGCGGTCAGGATGGTGACGGCGTTTCCATCGTCGGAGTGGGCCTGGGCCAGTGCGGCCAAGGTCTCCGGACGCAACAGCGGGACGTCGCCATAGGTGACCACGACGGTGCCGGTCAGCGGCCCGAGCGCTTCGAGAGCGCAGGCCACGGCGTGTCCGGTACCGAGCTGTTCATCCTGAATGGCGGTGCGCACGCCGGGCAGCTCCGCATGCAGGTACTCGCTGACGACGTCCCGGCCGTGCCCGATGACGGCGATCAGATGGTCCGGGGCAAGTCCGTTGGCCGTGGTCAGGGCGTGCCACAGTAACGGCCGTCCGGCGATCGGATGCATGACCTTGGGTAGCGAGGACTTCATCCGGGTGCCCGCTCCGGCGGCGAGCACAACCACGGCAGTAACGCCGACCGGCATCCTTGCGTCCCCTCAACCTGCGTGCGTTCGCTGTCCGACCGGGTAGATCCGCTCCGCCGCCAGGACTCGAACCTGAAATATCTGAACCAAAATCAGAGGTGTTGCCAATTACACCACGGCGGATCGGCCGGTCAGCCTTGACCATCATTCCACGCCGAGTGTGCCGAATAACTGAGGTCTGCCTTACCGCTGGTGGTTCCGTCGCGCCCGGTTGTTCGGTAACGTCGACTTCAACAGACTCGCCGTCGGTATCAGAGTCGCCTTTTCCCTGAAGGGCCCATCCTTGACCCCTCCGCAATCAGCACCTGTCATCGTCGCAGGTCAGTCGTCATCCGCTGGGCCGAAGTCCGCCGCACCACCAGAGGCGGCCGGCGGCAAGCCGGTCATCGACGGCCATCGCGGTTTCTGGGCGCAGGTGGCGATCTACAGCTTCGTGCTGGGCCCGCTGATCGCCGTCATCGCCGCGATTCCGTTCGCCTGGGGCTGGGGGCTGAGCTGGACCGACATCAGCATCGCCGCCGCGTTCTATGTGGTCTCCGGCATGGGGATCACCGTCGGCTTCCACCGGCACTTCACGCACGGCTCGTTCAAGGCCAATCGCACCCTGCGGGTGGCCATGGCCGCCGCGGGTCAGATGGCGGTGCAGGGCCCGGTGATCATCTGGGTCGCCGACCACCGCCGGCACCACGCCTTTTCCGACCGTGAGGGCGATCCGCATTCGCCATGGATGTTCGGTACCTCCCTGGCCGCGCTGGCCAGAGGTTTCTGGCATGCGCACATGGGTTGGCTCTTCGATCGCGATACGACGAATCAGAAGCGGTTCGCTCCCGATCTGCTGGCTGACAAGGACATCTATCTGGTCAACAAGCTGTTCTGGGTCTGGACGATCATCTCGGTGATCGCGCCGGCCGTCATCGGGGGCCTGGTGACCTGGTCGTGGGCGGGCGCCTTGACCGCGTTCTTCTGGGCCGGCCTGGTCCGGATCGCCCTACTGCACCACGTGACCTGGTCGGTCAACTCGATCTGCCACATGATCGGTGAGCGGCCGTTCTCGGCTCGGGACCGGTCCGCGAACTTCTGGCCGCTGGCGCTGCTGAGCTTCGGCGAGTCGTGGCACAACCTGCACCACGCCGATCCGACGTGCGCGCGACACGGCGTGCTGCGCGGTCAGATAGATCTGTCGGCCAGGGCCATCTACTTCTTCGAGAAGTTCGGTTGGGCCACCAAGGTCCGCTGGCCTTCACCGCAACGGCTGGCCCGGATTCAGGCCACCGCAGGCGAAATGGGTCACTGATCCCTGCTCTCGCACCGCTGCTCTCCGCTGTTCTGCGCGATCCACTCTTTGCTGACCTGATTGCCGCGGCGGGCGCTCCGACGTACCAGATCATCGGACCGGCCTCGATTCGTCCCTTCGTCGCCGGAGCCCTGGCGCTGCCGAAGTCGGCGGGCGGCGCTGGTGTTCCGGTGGTCGTCGTCACCGCGACCGGACGCGAATCGGAAACCTTGACCGCAGCGCTCGGCGACCTGCTCGGCGACGATCAGGTGATGATCTTCCCGTCCTGGGAGACGCTGCCGCACGAGCGGCTCAGCCCGCGCGCCGACACCGTCGGTCACCGACTGGCCGTGCTGCGCCGGCTGGCCCATCCGGAGGAGCACCCGGCAGGACTGCCGCGGGTCATCGTGACCACGGTCCGGTCGATGATCCAACCGATGGCGCCGGACCTGGGGGAACTGCGGCCGATCCAAGTAACCGTCGGGGACTACCGGGATCTGGCCGAGCTGACCGAGGACCTGGTGACGATGGCGTACAGCCGCACCGATCTGGTCACCAAACGCGGCGAGATGGCTATCCGCGGCGGCATCCTGGACATCTTCCCGCCGACCGCCGAACACCCGTTCCGGCTGGAATTCTTCGGCGACGAGGTCACCGACATCCGCACCTTCGCGGTGACCGATCAGCGTTCGATCGACGAGGTCAAGGAACTGGTGGCGCCACCGTGCCGCGAAATCCTGCTCACCGCCGAGGTTCGGGCGCGCGCCGCGCACCTGTCGGCGACGGCCACCGGTGACAAGTCGCTGGCCGAGATGCTGGAGAAACTGGCCGGTGGTATCGCCGTCGAGGGGATGGAATCGCTGATCCCCGCGCTGGTTCCCGGCACCCTGGTGCTGCTGCCGGAGCTGTTGCCGGCCGGCACCCATGTGTTGCTGGCCGACCCGGAGAAGGTCCGCTCCCGGTCGATCGACCTGGTCCGTACCGGACAGGAATTCCTCACGGCGTCGTGGATGGCCGCGGCCACCGGCGGGAAGGCACCCATCGATCTCGGCGAGTCTGCCTACCGCGAGCTGGACGATGTCTTCGATGTGGTCCGCGATCACGACCTCAAGCTGTGGCGGGTCGCGCCGTTCGGTGACGGTGAGCTTCCGGTCGAGCCCGCGGTCACCCCGGCGCCGCAGTATCGCGGCGAGCTCGAACCAGCGATCGTGCAGGCCCGGGAGCGGAGTAAACGGGGCGGTACCACGGTGGTGATCCTGGCCGGCGCCGGCACTGCCGAGCGAGCCGCCGAGCGGCTGTCCGAGGCTGATCTCGGGGTCGCGCTGGCTGTCGATGGGCTGACCGAGGCGCCGAAGCCGGGGATCGTCACCGTCACCCGGGGCCGGCTGGAGTCCGGGTTCGTGCTCCCGCGCAGCGATTTCGTGCTGCTGACCGAAGCCGATCTGACCGGGACCCGTGGGTCCGGCGCACCGCTGGTCAAAATGCCGTCGCGGCGCCGCAACGCTGTCGACCCGTTGGCGCTCAAGCCCGGCGATTACGTGGTGCACAGCCAGCACGGCATCGGCAAATTCATTCAAATGGTCCGCCGCACCACCGGCGGCGCGGTGCGCGAATACCTGGTGGTCGAATACGCCCCCGGCAAGCGTGGCCACCCCGGGGACCGGCTTTTCGTGCCGACGGACGCGCTGGACCAGCTGTCCCGGTACGTCGGCGGCGAGGTTCCGTCGCTGAACAAGTTGGGCGGCGCCGACTGGGCCAAGACAAAGGGGAAGGCACGCAAGGCTGTTCGACAGATCGCCGCCAAGCTGGTGCAGCTGTACGCGGCGCGGGCGTCGGCGCCCGGGTATCGGTTCGGCCCGGATACGCCGTGGCAGCGCGAACTCGAGGACGCGTTCCCGTACACCGAGACCCCTGACCAGTTGGCAGCCATCGACGAGGTCAAGGCCGACATGGAAAAGGCCATCCCGATGGACCGGGTCATCTCCGGTGATGTCGGCTACGGCAAGACCGAGATCGCGGTGCGCGCCGCGTTCAAGGCGGTGCAGGACGGCAAGCAGGTCGTCATTCTGGTGCCGACGACGCTGCTGGCCCAACAGCATTTGTCGACCTTCGGCGAGCGGATGGGCGCCTTCCCGATCACCGTCCGCGGGCTGTCGCGCTTCACCGCAGAGAGCGAGGCCAAGCAGACGATCAAGGGCCTGGCCGATGGCAGCGTCGACATCGTGATCGGCACCCACCGGCTGTTGCAGCCCAACATCAGCTACAAGGACCTCGGGCTGGTCATCGTCGACGAGGAGCAGCGGTTCGGGGTCGAGCACAAGGAACACATCACCGGTCTGCGGGCGCATGTGGACATGTTGACCATGTCGGCCACGCCGATTCCGCGGACCCTGGAGATGAGCCTGGCCGGCATCCGCGAGATGTCGACGATCACCACTCCGCCGGAAGAACGGCACCCGATTCTGACCTATGTCGGGGCCTACGACGACCGACTGGTCGCGGCGGCGATCCGTCGTGAGATCCTGCGCGAGGGACAGGTTTTCATCGTGCACAACCGGGTCTCCGACATCGACAAGGTGGCCTTGCGGATCCGCGAACTGGTGCCGGAGGCGTCAGTGGCCATCGGTCACGGACAGATGGGCGAGCACGCGCTCGAAGCGGTCATCGATGGTTTCTGGGCCCGCGAGTTCGATGTGCTGGTGTGCACGACCATCGTCGAGACCGGGCTGGACATCTCGAATGCCAACACGCTGATCGTGAATCATGCTGAGGTGCTGGGGCTTTCGCAGATGCATCAGCTGCGTGGCCGGGTCGGCCGTGGCCGCGAGCGAGGGTATGCCTACTTCCTGTATCCGCCGGAAAAGCCGTTGACCGAGACCGCGCACGACCGGTTGGCCACCATTGCGCAGAACTCCGATCTCGGGTCGGGCATGGCGGTGGCCATGAAGGATCTCGAGATCCGTGGCGCCGGAAGCATTCTCGGGGCGGAGCAGAGTGGGCATATCGCCGGCGTAGGCTTCGACCTGTACGTGCGGCTGGTTTCCGAGGCGGTCACGGCGTTCAAGAAGCAGGCCGGCGCGGTGCCCGAGGACGAATCGGCCGACGAGCCCGTGGAGGTTCGGGTCGAGCTACCGGTCGACGCGAATGTGCCGCACGAGTACATCCCGTCCGAACTGTTGCGTCTAGACGCCTACCGCAAGATCGCCGCGGCCGCCTCGGACGACGACATCAGCGCGGCCCGCGCGGAGATGACCGACCGGTTCGGTCCGTTGCCGCCGCCGGTGGAGGCGCTGCTGGCGGTGGCCGCGCTCCGGCAGTCCGCGCGGGAGCTGGGAATCACCGAGATCGCCATGGGCCCACTGGGCATCCGAATCTCGCCGGTAGAGCTGCCCGAGTCGGTCCAGATGCGGCTGACCAGGGTGTACCCCGGTTCGACCTACCGTAAGACCACCCAGACACTCATCCTGAAGGCACCCAGCGAGACGGACCGGATCGGCGCGGCTCCACTTCGCGACAACGCCATCCTGGCCTGGGCGCATCGGGTGCTGGCCGACCTGGCGCCGGCCCGGGTGCGCTGAAACTGTCGCGGGGGGGTGCAGTTTCGGCACTGTGTGGACGTAGCTCGCCTTTGCGGACGTAGCTCGTCGTCACGGCGAGGTTGGTTCTTCAGGTGAGCGAATTGTTTGTCCACAAGCGCACATCCATCCACAAATTCGCGGTACCTCGACGACGGGTGCCGGACGGTCTGGCACGGTCACGGAATGCTCGCTCCGGAACCCCGCTCCGATGGTTTGATCTTGCGTTCCGAGGCTGCCCTGGCCGGCTTCACCGACTCCCAGTTCCATCGAATGAACCGCCGTAACGAGCTGCTGCGGCTCGCTCGTGGGGTCTACGTCTGCGCAGCGAACTACCGCTTGCTCGACGAGATCGAACAGCACGCCGCGAGGGTGCGGGCGGCGCTGAGCGCCCAGCGAACGGAGTGTGTGGTGAGCCACCAGTCGGCGGCTGTCCTGCACGGCCTGCCGCTGTGGGGTGTCGACCTGCGGGCAGTCCACCTCACCAAGTCGCACGGCAGCGGCCGAAGCACCAACGCGCTGCATGTCCATGCTGCGCCGCTGGCCGACGCCGATCTGTGGTGGGTGCGCGGACAACGTGTCACCAGCCCGCCGCGCACGGTCTTCGACCTGGCAGCCTCCGTGCTGTTCGAGCAAGCAGTCGTAGTGGCTGATGCCGCGTTGCACGCCCAACTGACCAGTCGGCTTCAGCTGGAGGACCAGCTGGAGCGTGGGCAGATGCGACACGGACGATCAAGGGCGAGAGCCGTCGTCCAGTTTGCCGATGGGCGCAGCGAGAGTGTGGGGGAGTCTCGGAGCCGGGTGGGCATGATGCGGGCCGGACTGCCGGCTCCGGGGCTGCAGTGCTCGGTGATTCGACCGGACGGCACCCTGGCCGGGCGCACCGATTTCGACTGGGCCGAGCTTCGCCTGCTCGGCGAATTCGACGGAATCGGCAAGTATCTGCGGTGGCTCAAGCAGGGTGAAGGTCCCGCAGACGCCGTCGTCCGAGAGAAGATTCGGGAGGACCAACTGCGGGAGCTCGGGTACGGCATGATCCGCTGGATCTGGGCTGAACTTGAGCGCCCCGCCCGCCTCTACCCGCGCATTCAGGCCGCGCTGACCCGAGCTGCTCGGCTCGTCGAGTCGTGACCCGCCAGCCGGCCCGCTGCCGACTTTGCGAACCAACCTCGCCTTCGCGGACGCAGATTCGTCGGCAACGGCGAGCTGCGTCCGCAAAGTGCTCGGACCGCCCGACCCCAACCGCTCAGCCGGTGTTCTTCAGCCCGGCGGCGACGCCGTTGATGGTCAGCAGCAGCGCGCGCCGCAACTCGGGGTCGATCTCGTCGCCGTCGGCTTCGGCTGACCTGAGTCGGGCCAGCAGATCGACCTGGAGGAAGGAGATCGGGTCGAGGTAGGGGTCGCGGACGGCCAGGGTGCGCTGCAAAGTCGGCTGCGAGTCGAGGATCTCGGTCTCACCGGTGATCCGCAGCAGCTCGCTCACCGTCAGCTCATGCTCGGCCCGAATCAGCTCGAACAGGTGCTTGAGCTCGGGCGGCACCAGGGTGTCGACGTAGTACGCGGCGATCTCCATGTCGGTCTTGGCCAGTGTCATCTCCACATTGGAGATGAACGTCGAGAAGAAGTGCCACGACTTGCACATCTCGGTCAGCAGCTCCTGCCCGCCGGCCTCGCGGGCCGCCTTCATACCGGAGCCGACACCGAACCACCCGGGCACGATTTGCCGCGACTGGGTCCAGCCGAAGACCCAGGGAATCGCTCGCAGCGCGCCGAGCCCGCCGCCGGACGAAGGCCGCTTGGACGGCCGCGAACCGATGTTCAGCGACCCCAGTTGCTCCACCGGGGTGGAAGCGATGAAGTAGGCGGGCAGATCGGGGTGGTCGAAGAGTTTGCGGTATGCCGCGAACGCGCCGTCGGACACCAGGGTCATGGTGTCGTCCCATTCCGCGAGCTGTTCATCGGACAGCCGCGGCTTCTGGTGCAGTGCGGATGCCGTCAGCACCGCAGCCACCGTGAGCTCCAGGTTCTCCCGCGCGAGGTCGGGCAGCAGGTACTTGTCACTGATCACCTCGCCCTGTTCAGTGAACTTGATCTCGCCGTCGAGTACGCCGTGCGGTTGAGCGAGAATCGAGTCATAGGTGGGGCCGCCGCCACGGCCGACCGAGCCACCTCGGCCATGGAAAAGCCGCAGCCGCACGCCGTGCCGAGCGGCGACATCGCGCAACGTCCGCTGGGTCTTGTGGATCTCCCACTGGGACGTGGTGACGCCGGCCTCCTTGTTGGAGTCCGAGTAGCCCAGCATCACTTCCTGAACGTCGCCGCGGAGCGCCACTATCACCCGGTACATCGGGTCGGACAACAACTCGTCGAGCACCTCGCCCGACTTGCGCAGCTCCTCGACGGTTTCCAGCAGCGGGGCGAAGCCGATCCGCGCAAAAGGCTTTCGGTCGCCGCCGGCGGCTGGAAAGAGGTCGATCAAACCGGCCTCGCGGGCCAGTACCGCTGCGGCGAGAACGTCGTCGGCCCCTCTGGTCATCGAGATGATGTAGGTCTGGATGACATCGTCGCCGTAGGTATCGAGCGCCAGGCCGATCTCGGTGAAGACCGAGAACGTCTTCAGCCCGGCGGCGTCGAGCGGCGGCGGCGAACTGGCCAGCGGACGGCGCGACCTCAGTTCCTCGGAGAGCAGGGCCATCCGATCGGCGCGATCCAGGCCGTCATACGGCCCGGCCTGTTCGCCCAATCGGTCGACGAGCAGCCCGACCGCGTAGTGGTGCGCATCGGCATGCTCGCGGATGTCCATCGTGGCCAGGTGCAGGCCGAACATCGCGACCGTCCGCTCGACCCGACCGACGACCCCGCGGGCCGCCAACCCGCCACCATGCCCGGCAAGTGACTCCCGGATCAAAGCCAGGTCGGTCTGCAGCCCGCTGAGGGTGGCGTAGTCCCGGCCAGGCTCGTGTGGGGTCGAGTGCTCCACCCGCGCGCGGGTGTTGATCAGCTTCGCCTTGATGCAGGTCAGCTTCAGCCGGTACGGCTCATGCGCGTTCAGTTCCAGGACTCGTGGGTCGAGTTTGGGCAGTTTCGCCACATCCATCTCGATCGAGGCCTGCAGCTCGGGCGAAAGCCCGACGATGCCACTGGAGATGGACAGCGCCTTGATCAGCTCATCGATCTGCCGAACGATGATCGCCACCGCGGTCTGGTTCTGCAGCCGCAGAATCTCCCTGGTGATCTTGGCGGTGACGTAGGGGTTGCCGTCGCGGTCCCCGCCGATCCAGGAACCAAAGGTCAGCGGGGCGGCGGTGGGGGCGTAATCGACGCCGTGCTGAGCCAGCAGATCAGCCAGGTCGGCGGACAGCTGAGGGACGGTCTCCTCGATGATGTCGGCCAGGTAGAAGATGGCGTTCCGCGCCTCGTCGACCGGCGTTGGCTGGACCTGCCGGAGCTCGTCGGTCTGCCACATCAGGTCGACGATTTCGGCCAGCTCGCGGTCCTGCTTGGCTCTGGCGTCGGTGTCCGGCGTGGTCCGCACGGACAGGATGTCGCTCAGCAGGCGCAACTTCGTCAGTACCGATCTGCGCGAAGCCTCGGTCGGGTGCGCGGTGAAGACGGGCCGAACTGCCAGTTCCTTGATCGCCATGTCAAGCGTCTGCGCACCCGCATGGACAGCCACGTCGGCGATGGCCTTCGACAGCCAGCCGTGATCTGCGGGCCGCTCCCGCAGCCACCGCACCCGGTGCACCTGTTCGGCGGCGTTGGCCAGGTGAAAGTACGACGCGAAGGCTCGGACCAGCTTGGTCGCTTCCTCGATCGGCAGTTTGGCCAGCACCTGACGAAGCTGGCTGCGGGCCTCGGATCGTTTGGCCTCGTCGCCGAGCTCCTTGGACTTCTTGCTCAGGGCCCGGACGTTCTCGACCACGTCGAGCAGATTCTGGCCATGCTGTCGAACCAGCGTCTGGCCGAGCAGGGCGCCGACCCGGCGCACATCGGCGCGCAGTTCGACGTCGGACGTGAGCACAATTTCAGGGCTGTCGACGGTCACGGTGACAGTGTTCCGCCGTGTCGTTACGGGAGCGTTTCGTCCACCCCGCGCTGCCGTAGTCGGATGTGGGTCGCTGACCACCACTGCTGTGGCAAGCTTGGGCGTGTGCCTCGTCCGCCGCGCCGTCGTTCCTCCCGTCCGTTCGTCCTCATCTCGGCCGCGGTGCTTGCCTTCGGGCTGACCGGTTGCGGGCAGCAGGTCGGGTCGGCCGCCGTTGTCGGGTCGGTGGCGATCAACGCCGACTCGGTGAACAGCCAGGCTCAGACACTGAGTTCAGTGCAGTCCCCCACCACGATCTCGAACCTGGTCAACGCCAAGGTGCTGATCGACACCGGCCGCCGGGTGCTGAGCGACGAGATCCGGCATCAGGTGCTCGCCCAGAACGGGCTGACCCTCGCGCTGACCGATGACCAGATCGCCCAGATCATCGCCGCCTACCAGGGTGCCGATTCGTTGGCCGGCGAGCTGATGGCAACTCCGGAACAGCTGAACCAGCGGATCGCCGACGCCGCCACGCTGCGCGTGCTCGTCACCCAAGCTCTGCAGGGCGGCACCGCGATCAACGGGCCCAGGGTGACCGTCGATGTGGTGGCCACGGCCGATGTGGCAGCTGCCGAGGCTCTGCGGACCCGGTACCTGGCCGATCCGGCCGCCATGACCGCCGACGTCGAGGCTGGCCGGGCCACCCAGACCGGCGGCCGGACAACCCTGTCGATCCTGGACGCGACGCCATTGGTCGGCACCGGCCTGTTTTCCGCCCTTCCCGGCCAACTCGTGGTCGTGAACGCGGGCACCCAGGCACTGATCGCCAGGATTGTCGATCGCTCCATCACGCCGCTGGCCGTGGACTCCGCGACCTTCAACACTCTGACTCCCTCGCAGATCGAGGTTCTGGGCGGACTGTTGCTGGCCGAACAGCTGCCGGCTGCCGCTGTGCAGGTTCAGGTGAACCCACGGTTCGGCGTCTGGGACGCCTCGGTCATGCAGGTTGTCGCGGCCGCGGGCCGGAGCTGACCGCTGCCGCACTGCTGTATCCGACGGATGCTCGCGTGAGCATCGGTATGCGGCGGACCAGCACGGAGCGTCACAGCGTTGGCGGCCTCTCGTAGCTCACTGTGAAGCTTCTTCACTCTTTGGCGGAAATCGTGCCGATGATGGGCTATCTGCCCCTTGCGATGGGCCGTCGAATCCCTCCTGTTCGCCCTGAGTAACGTGTTCCGTCGGTCTTCGTACTCTGATGGATGACTTCTATGGTCCGAACGGGCGTCTACTGCCTCGCGATGTAACGCCACGCGCTTAACCGGCGATGTATCTCTGTGTAACCAGCTTGTCGGTGGTTGTTCACGTCTCCGTGCTAGTACGCCGATCCCTTCGCTGACTCCAGCGACGGGTATCGGTAGGTGCAGGACGAGGCGAGCGATCCTGTGGCCGATCGCACAGTCGGGTATCAGCAGAGTGTCGGGAGGCATCGACTAGCTACCAACCGGAACGGGGCACCCTGTTCCGCTTCGAGAATCACGACTTATCGGACAGCCAGAAGGTCGCCAATGTCCAGATTGCCTGTTTGTTGGATTCGCAACCGGACCGCCGTCGCGTCATCCCCGTTGCGCCATTCGTGGGCACCAGGGTGGCTGACGTCTTACTCAGAGTAAAGAGTTAGCCCAATGTTTTCCTGATTGGTGGTACCTGTTGTAGTCTGACCCCGTTCTTGGTTGCGCTGAGTAGCGAATGCGCTGGCAGGTCACCCGAACGGTGCAACATAACCGAAACATAACGCTTGGACTGATTGCGATGATGAGAGCTTTCGCTGTACTGGCCGCCGCCGCCGTGGTGCTCGTCGCGCTGCCGACCACGGCCGGAGCCTCCGCAGATCAAGGCAGCGCAGCGGACATGGCCGTTGACGCGACCGAAGGCGCCGCATCCTTCCTCAGCCGGACCTCGGTGTTCGGCCTGAGCATGGGCGTGCTGCTGTGGCTGTCTGTAGCAGTGATCGGCCTTACCTTCGCGTTGGTTGCGCTGAGCCGCAGCCGAGAGCGTGCGGGCGACACCTCGAAGGAGCTTTCAGCTGAGTTCGCCGGCCAGTCTTTCAGTTGGTCCGATGACGTTGCCGCGGCCGGCTGACCAATCATGTCCCTGCTCGACGGTCGTTCGCGCGGCGCCTCGCAGTCGCCAGGTAGGCGAAACGCCAGGGCCTTCGTCACTCGGATCGACAACGACCGGACGATGGGCTGGCGGCAGCGTTTCGGCCGCTACCTGGCGGTCACCGACCTTTTCGTCATCGTCTGGGCCGCCGCGGGAGCCCACTTCGTGAGTTCCACCGTCAGTCGTTCGTTCGCTCAGAAGGGTCCGTTCGCACCGACGTTCGTGGCCACTACCGCCGCCGTCGTACTGCTGTGGGCCTTGATGTTGTCGGTGTTCGACGCACGGAGCGCCAAGGTCATCGGCTTCGGCTCCGACGAGTACAAGCGAGTCTTGAACTCGACCTTTGTCGTCTTCGCCCTGGTTGCGATGGCGGCCTACCTGTTCCGACTGGATCTGCCGCGCAGCTATCTGCTGGTCGTCATGCCGGCGGGGTTGTTCGGGCTCATCGCCACCAGATACATGTGGCGCCGGTGGCTGCATCTGCAGCGGGATCGCGCCGAGTTCTCGGCGAACGTATTGGCCGTCGGCAATGCCGACACGGTGGAGCAGTTGATATCGGAGCTCCGCCGTTCGCCGCGCGCCGGATATCGGGTGATCGCCGCCTGTGTACTGGACGGAACCCCCACCGCTGACGCGGCCGGTCGGGCCATGGTCTCCGATCGAAACATCCTGGGCGTGCCCGTCGTGGGGTCCCTGGATCAGGTGCTCAGTGCCGTTCGGCTGACCGGCGCAGACGTGGTGGCGGTGACCGCGACCGCCGCGATGGGTCCGTCGGCCGTCCGCAACCTGAGCTGGGACCTGGAGAAGACCGACGCCGAGTTGATTCTGGCGCCTGCGCTGACCGACATCGCCGGGCCCCGGATTCATACCCATCCGGTGGCCGGGCTACCGCTGATCCACGTCGAGCGACCGACCTACAGCGGACCGACCCGGATCTTCAAGTCGGCGTTCGACCTGGTCGGCAGCCTCCTGCTACTGGTGTTGTTCTCGCCGCTGATCCTGGGCCTGGCCGTGGCCATCAAGGTGACCAGCCCTGGTCCGGTCTTCTTCAAGCAGGAGCGTGTCGGCGTCGACGGCTCGCGGTTCCGAATGATCAAGTTCCGCTCGATGCGGGTGGATGCCGAAGACCTGCTGGCCGAGCTGGTCGCTCAGCAGCGGGACGCCGGCAACGAGGTCCTGTTCAAGATCAAGGACGATCCACGGATCACCAAGGTCGGCAAGATCATTCGCCGACTGAGCCTGGACGAGTTGCCGCAGCTGTTCAACGTGCTCAACGGCGACATGAGCCTGGTGGGTCCGCGTCCGCCGCTGGCAGCCGAGGTCGCGAAGTACAAGGACGAGGTGCATCGCAGGCTCCTCGTCCGACCGGGCATGACCGGCCTGTGGCAGGTGTCGGGCCGCAGTGACCTGGACTGGGCGGAGACCGTCCGCCTCGATCTGTCGTACGTGGAGAACTGGTCCATCACCGGCGATCTGGTCATCCTGTTCAAGACCGCCCGCGCTGTCGTCTCATCCGCAGGTGCGTACTGATTCCCGTTCACCACCGCGGAATGACCAGACCTTGCGACGCATTGTCGGTTGATCTCGTGATTGGCGAAAGAGTGAAGCGTTGCGTGCTATCACGGTAACACTCGGTGATATCAGGGTGAAATGCCGCTGATTTTCACCACCGAGCGCCGGAAGGCGCCCGTTTGGGCTATTGTGTGGTACGGTTTGATTACTGCGAGCGAGAAAATTGGTTGCTTCTGGCTGCACGGTTCATCTGGCTCACACACCGCCTGGTGAAATCCGACTCACGGCGCCGGGACACCGCAAGCACGATTTTGTCGGAAGCGATCGGGGTCGCTTCCTTTCACCTGGTCAGCTTTATTCTTCGGCTGTCTGTGCATTGACCACCTGGAACGAAGGACCCTGAATGATCGCCCGTGACCCGGCTGCCCCGATGAGCATCGCTCTCGTGGGTACTCGTGGGGTTCCCGCCCGATACGGCGGCTTCGAAACCTGCGTCGAAGAGGTCGGCTACCGCCTGGCGGATAAGGGCCATCGGGTTGTCGTCTACTGCCGCAAGCCCGCCGGGCCTACTGCCGGCGAATTGTCGGACACCTACCGCGGCATGCACCTGGTACACCTACCGGCGATGCGCAAGCGATCACTGGAGACGCTGAGCCATACGGCTCTGTCGGTGCGACACCTGGCCTTCAATCGCACCGATGCCGCAGTGGTCTTCAACTCGGCCAACGCACCCTTCCTGCCCGTGCTGCGGATGGCGAAGATTCCGTTCGCCACGCACGTGGATGGCCTGGAATGGCAGCGCGGCAAGTGGGGCAAGGCCGGACGCAAGTACTACCGCGTCGCTGAATCGCTGTCCGTCCGTTGGTCGGACGCGCTGATCGCCGACGCCCAGGGCATCGCCGATTACTACACGGAACGATTCAACGCGCCAACCGAACTCATCGCCTACGGCGCCCCAGTGGTCAGCAGTGACAGCGATCGACTGCGCGAACTCGGGCTCTCCAGCCGCGGCTTCCACCTGATCGTCGCCCGTTTCGAACCCGAGAACCACGTCGACGTGATTGTCGCGGGCTACCGCGCGAGCCGCTCGGTGCTGCCGCTGATCGTCGTTGGATCGGCACCATATGCGGACCACTACACCAGCCGGGTGCACGCGCTGGCCGATGACCGCGTCCGTTTCCTCGGAGGTGTCTGGGACCAGGAACTTCTCGACCAGCTCTACGCCAACGCGCTGACCTACTTCCACGGTCATTCCGTCGGTGGCACCAACCCGTCGCTGCTGCGGGCGTTGGGGGCAGCCGCAGCGACGAACGCGTTCGACGTCAACTTCAATCGCGAGGTTCTCGGTGATTCCGGCCGCTACTTCGCCAACGCGGAGCAAGCCGGCGAGCTTTTCGAGGCGGCCGAAGCCGACCCAGAGGGATCACGGCAGCGCGGGGCGGCATCGAAGGAACGGGCGGCATTGTACGACTGGGATGTCGTCGCCGAACAGTACGAAGAACTGTGCAGAAAACTTGTCCGGTCGCGTGATGACGGGCGCCGACCGTCGTCTCACTCCGCAGAGACGGTTTCCGACGTCTTTCGCAGTTGATCCATCGCAGTGAGTACCCCGGCATTCCCCGTCTCATCCTCTCCCAATCTGGAGTCCGCAATGTCCAGTACCAACCAGGCCAATCGGGTCGAGCCCTCAGCGGTCTCCCCGATCGGTTTCTCGACCGAGCCGCCGCCCGCGGCGAAGTCGGACGGGTACACCAAGATCGTTGAGCGGCTGGCCGCTGCCCAGAAGTCGAATGCCGGCGCCCCCGCCTACTCTCGTTTCGTCAATCGCCCGCTCGGCAGACGGTTCGCCGCCCTCGGGTACCTGCTCGGCATGACCCCGAACATGGTCACCGGCATCAGCGCATTGTTCTCATTCAGCGGCATCGCCGTGATCGCCCTGGTCCGGCCGAGCCTGGTCAGCGGCATTATCGTGTGCCTGGCGTTGGTCGTCGGCTATGCGCTGGACGCCGCCGACGGCCAGCTGGCGCGGCTGCGCGGCGGGGGCAGCAGCTCTGGGGAGTGGCTGGATCACATGATCGACGCCGCCAAGATCTCCAGCCTGCACCTTGCTGTGCTGATCGGTGCTTACCGATTCTTCGAGCTCGCCAGCCCGGCCTGGTTGCTGGTACCGATCGGGTTTGCCCTGGTCGCGGCCGTGATGTTCTTCGGACTGATCCTGAACGATCTGATCCGCGCGCGGGTCAGCGCGAAAACCGGCCAGCCGGTCACCCGATCCGCGCCGTCGCTGTTCCGGTCCCTGATGGTGATCCCCACCGATTACGGGGTGCTCTGCGTCGTCTTCCTGCTGCTCGGCGCGCCGATCGTCTTCTTCGCCGTCTACACCGTGCTGTTTGTCGCCAACGCCGGCTTCATGGCGCTGGCTGCGGTCAAGTGGTTCCGTGACATGCAGGCCCTCGACACCCCGGCCGTCGGCGGTACCCGGTGAACCTGCGTCGCCGACTGCTCAGTGCGGTCGCTCTCTGTGTTGTCCTGCTCACCGCAGCCTGCAGCTCGGCTGATAAGGTCACCGACTCGACTTCGGCATCGGTGAGCCAGTCATCGGTGATCGCCACCGACACCTCCGGCGGTGCCTATACCGGCGCGGATCCGACCGTCGATGCGTCAGAGTCGGATGCGAACAGCGGCACCGCAGGGGTGCCGGACCCGAGCGCGCCAGCCGCGACCACCCCAGTGCCGGCGCCCGGTGGCGGCGACATCAACCAGACCGTTCCCGCTGTCGAGCTGACCACCAATTCGCCTGTCGAGCTCACCCAGACCGCCGAAGCCGGCAGCGGAGTGAAGATCTCGCTCGCCGGGATCGAGTCGGTGACAACGGTTTCCGAGCTTCCGGGGGAGATCGCCGGGCCGGGCCTGAAGATCACCATCACCGTCCAGAACACCTCTGCCGCCGCTGTCGACCTGAACAACGTTGTGGTCGACGTTCAGGACGCCGCGGGAACACCCTCCATTCCGATGGGTGCCAGCCCTGCTGCACCCTTCACCGGTTCGGTCCAGCCGGGCGCCAGCGCGACCGGCGTCTACGTCTTCACCCTGCCAACCAGCTACACCAACCCAGCCACCGTTGTTTTCAGCTATTCCACCGAAGCGCCTGTCGTGCTCTTCGTTGGCGACGCCAAGTAATCGAGGAGAATCCAGTGCGCATTGCTGCCCTTGTCCGAACCCGGCTGACATCGCTGTTGGCCGTCGGATCCATGGTGGTCGCCGGCCTGGCTGTCACCGCGCTGACGGCGCCGGCGGCCTCCGCCGACCTGTCGCCGATCGCCGACGCCGCGGCGAGCACCGTTTCCGCTGACGCGCTGCCGACAGTTCAGATAGACGGTGTCGTCTGGGACCAGGCCATCGTCGGAAACACGGTGTACGTCGCGGGCCAGTTCAACAACGCCCGGCCCGCCGGCGCCGCCGCAGGCACCAACCTCACGCCGCGCGGCAACCTGCTCGCCTACAACCTGACCACCGGCGCGTTGATCACCACCTTCGCGCCGGCCCTGAACGCGCAGGCGAAGGTGGTCGCCGCATCACCGGACGGCAGCCGAATCTATGTCGGTGGCACCTTCACCACGGCCAATGGGTCCAATCGGTACCGTCTCGCGGCTTACAGCACGGCGACCGGCGCCCTGATCACGACCTTCGCGCCGACGATCAACGCCGGGGTCAGCGCGATCGTCGCGACCAACACCACTGTGTATGTCGGCGGCACGTTCGCCAGTGCAGGTGGGCAGCCACGAAGCCGGCTGGCGGCGTTCAACGCGTCCAACGGTGCAGTGACGACCTGGGCGCCGATCGCGGACGGCAACGTCAACGCGATGACGATGTCGCCCGACGGCGCGATCATCGCCGGTGGCGCGTTCCAGAACGTGAACGCATCCGCGGCCTACGGTCTTGCCAAGCTCGATCCGGCAATGGGCGCACTGCTGCCGTGGAACACCACGAACCTGATCCGCGACGCCGGCCCGCAGGCAGCCATTCTCAGTCTGTCCACCTCCGGCACCGACATCATCGGCAGCGGATACGTTTTCGGCGCCGGCGGCAACCTGGAAGGCACCTTCTCTGCTGATGCGGTCACCGGAAACATCAACTGGGTCGAGGACTGCCACGGCGACACCTATGACTCCTACTCCTCGGGCACCGCTGTCTACACGGTAAGCCACGCGCACTACTGCGGTAATCTCGGCGGCTTCTTCCAGTCCAACCCCTGGGCCATCAACATGCGGCACGCCCTGGCGTTCACCGCGACCGCCACCGGCACCCTCGGTCACGACCCGTACGGCTACTACGACTTCTACGGCACCCCCAGTCCGTCGCTGATCAACTGGTTCCCGAACCTGGCCGTCGGCAGTTTCACCGGCAAGACCCAGGCGGCCTGGTCCGTCACCGGAAACGGTCAGTACGTGGTGATGGGTGGCGAGTTCCCCACCGTCAACGGTGTGGCTCAGCAGGGCCTCGTCCGATTCGCCCTGCCGAGCATCGCGCCCAACAAGGTCGGCCCCAACTTCAAGGCCGGCCAGATCAACCCCAGCGTCATCGGCCTGCCGTCGGGCGCCGCCCGCGTCGCCTGGCAGGCGAACTGGGATATGGACAACCACACGCTGACCTACACATTGACCCGCAACGGTGTGCAGATCTACCAGGCTGATGCGGATTCGACCTTCTGGTCCCGGCCCACCATGGGGTACATCGACAGCACGCTGACCGCGGGAACCCTGTACAAGTACCGGCTGTCGGTCAACGACTCCGACGGCAACATCGTGCAGAGCGAGAATGTCAACTTCACGGCGTCGGCAGCCGGCTCGACGAACGCCTATGCACAACGGGTGGTCGCCGATGGTGCGTCACCGTACTGGCCGATGAACGAAACCACCGGAACAGTGCTGTTCGACAATGCGGGCTTCACCGACGCCGATACCAGCGCTGCAGTCACTCGGGGGGTTCTCCCTGGTGCGGTATCCACGGACGCCGCGACCACCTTCAACGGCTCTACCAGTGCCGGCACCCGGACCGCGATCCCCGGCCCGAACACTTACACCGCGCAGGCCTGGATCAAGACGACCAGCACCTCCGGCGGCAAGATCCTCGGCTTCGGCAACGCCAGCTCCGGAAACTCCTCCGGCTACGACCGCCACGTCTACATGGACGGCGCCGGCCACATCTGGTTCGGGGTCTATCCGAACGGTGTCGCAACCCTCAACTCGACCGGCACCTACAACGACGGTCAGTGGCACCAGATCACCACGACCCTGGGCCCGGACGGCATGAGGCTGTACATCGACGCCAAGCTGATCGCTCAGCGCGGCGACGTCACCGTGGGCCAGGACTATCAGGGTTACTGGCGAGTGGGCGGCGACAACCTCGGTGGCTGGCCCGGCGATCGGACGAGCGACTACTTCGCCGGTTCCATCGATGAGGTTGCCATCTACCCGACCGTGCTGACCCGCCAGGCGATCAACGCACAGTGGATCGCCAGCGGCCGCGCCTCGACCATCCCGTCGGCACCCTCCGACTCCTACGGCGCGGCTGTGTTCAACGACAACCCGCTGCTGTTCTGGCGCCTGGGTGAGTCCAGTGGCACCATCGCCGCCGACTCCAGCCAGAATGGTGATCAGACGGGCACCTACCTGAACAACGTCGTTCTGGGTCAGCCCGGCGGCATCAAGGGCACCACGAACACCGCTGCCGGGTTCGACGGCATCGACGACCAGGTGACCAGCGCCAACAGCTACAGCAACCCGATGAACTACTCCGAGGAAGCGTGGTTCAAAACCACGACGACCAACGGTGGCAAGATCGTCGGATTCGGGTGCGCGCAGAACGGCCTCTCGGGCTGCTATGACCGGCACATCTACATGAACAACGACGGCAAGGTCACCTTCGGTGTCTACAACGGCAACCTGAACACGATCACCACCGCTACTGCGCTCAATGACGGCAAGTGGCACCAAGTGGCAGCCAGCCAGTCCAACGTTGACGGCATGAAGTTCTACGTCGACGGCGCCCTGGTCGGTACGAACGGCACCACCAACGCACAGGACTACACCGGTTACTGGAAGGTCGGTGGCGACAATCACTGGGGTTGCTGCTCGCCGTACCTGAACGCGACCATCGACGACGTCTCGATCTACGGCAGCGTGCTGAGCGCCTCGCAGATCGCGAACCACTTCAACCTGGGCAACACCGTCGTCGCGCCCAACCAGGCCCCGGTTGCCGCCTTCACCTCGACGGCGACCTACCTGGACGCCGCCTTCACGTCGACGTCCACCGATGCGGACGGCACAATCAGTAGCTACGCGTGGAACTTCGGTGACGGCGGGACCTCTACCCAGGCGAACCCGACGCACAGCTACGCAACGGCCAACACCTACACCGTCTCGTTGACGGTCACCGACAACGTCGGCGCGACCAATGTCGTCACCCACCCGGTGATCGCCACGACCCCGCCGGCCAACCAGGCGCCAACGGCCAGCTTCTCGGTGATCACCGACCAACTGACTGCAAACGTGAACGGCAGTACTTCCAGCGACCCGGACGGCACCATCGTCGGCTACGCCTGGGACTTCCACGATGGCGGCACCGCCACCGGCGTCACCGCCAGTCACGCGTACACGACGGCCGGGATGAAGACGGTCACCTTGACCGTCACGGACAACCAGGGTGCCAGCAATTCGTCGACCCAGCCAGTCCAAGTGACCGCTCCGCCGCCCAATACGCCGCCGACAGCCAGCTTTGGCTTCACGGTCAACGGTCTGACCGCGAACGCCGAGTCGACTTCGACGGATGTCGATGGCACGATTGTTTCGTACGCTTGGACGTATGGGGACGGCGGCACCGGTAACACGTCCGCGGTGGTGCACACCTTCGGCGCCGCTGGGACCTACCCGGTGACCTTGACTGTCACCGACAACGGTGGTGCCTCGACAAGCATCACCCAGAGCGTGACGGTGACCACACCACCGCCGGCGAACGTGCCGCCGACGGCAGCGTTCACTGTCACGACCGCCGGCCTGACCGCCTCGGTCAATGGGTCCAGTTCCAGCGACAGTGACGGCACCATCGCCGGCTACTCGTGGAACTTCGGCGACGGGAGCACCGATCTGGTGACCACCCCGAGCGCGGATCACCCATTCGCATCGGCCGGGACCTACCAGGTTGCGCTGACCGTGACCGACAATCTCGGCGCCACCAACACGGTGACGAAGCCGGTCACTGTGAGCACCGCCACGCCGACGCCGCTGGTCTCCGACACCTTCAGCAGGACCGTTGCCAACGCATTCGGCACGGCTGATGTGGGCGGTGCGTGGTCTGTTGCAGGTGGGACCGCGAACTTCTCGGTCGGTGGCGGCACCGGCAAGATCAAGCTGGCCGGGGCTGGATCCGGTCCGTCGGCAACGCTTGCTTCAGTTGCCTCGGTAGATGTCGATGCGACCATCGACGTCTCCATCGACAAGGCCGCAACCGGTGGTGGCACCCTGATCTCCCTGGCGGCTCGCAAGGTGGGCAACTCTGAATACCGCACGACAGCGAAGTTTGTTGCGGGCGGCGGTGTTCAGCTTGGCGTCATCAAGATCGTGAACGGGGTTTCGACCACGCTTAGGCTGGTGACCGTTGCCGGCCTCACATATCTGCCCGGAGATAGCCTGACCATCCGGTTCCAGGTTGCCGGAACCACAACGGTCAGCCTGAACGCCAAGGTCTGGAAGACTGGCACCAGCGAGCCGCTGGCATGGCAGTCCTCGGCCACCGACAGCTCGGCCACTCTCGCGACCGCTGGCAGCCTGACCCTGTACCCATACTTGTCGGGCAGTGCGACCAACTCACCCGTTGTGGTTTCCTTCGACAATCTGACGGTCTTCGCGACCAAGCCCTGATCGGAAGTGAAGTGCGTGGAACGGTCAATCCTGATCGCCCATCCGAGCGCGGATCTGTACGGCTCGGATCGGGTGATGCTGGAGACCATCGAGGCCTTGCGGTACCGGGACTGGCAGGTCACAGTGACACTGCCGGCCCCGGGGCCGCTGGTTCCGGAGATCGAGCGGCGCGGGGGCCGGGTGACTTTTTGCCCGGCCCCTGTATTGCGCAAGAGCGCACTGCGGCCGCTCGGCATGCTGAAGATGCTGGGCGAAGCGCTTCGAAGCCTGCCGCCGAGCGTCAAGCTGATTCGCTCGACCAAGGCCGATCTGGTCTATGTATCAACGCTGACAATTCCCCTGTGGATGCCGCTCAGTCGGCTGATGCGGCGGCCTGTCGTCTGCCATGTGCACGAATCCGAACGGAATGTGCCGCGACCTATTCGGCGCGCGCTGGCGATGCCATTGCTCTTCGCCCATGCGTTGATCGTCAACAGCAAGTTCTCGCAGAGCGTGCTGACCGACTCCTTCCGATCGTTGGGCCGCAAGTCGGAAGTGATCTACAACGGAGTTCCCGGTCCCGACACGGTGAGCCGTGGGCGAGCCGACCTGACGGGTGCGATCCGCTTGCTCTTTGTCGGGCGGCTCGCACCTCGCAAGGGGCCGCAGGTCGCCATCGACCTGGTCCGGGAGCTGGTCGGGCAGGGTGTGGACACCGAACTGGATCTCGTCGGAGCAGTATTCCCCGGATATGAGTGGTTCGAGGATGAGCTGCGGGCGCAGGTGGCCGATCACCAGCTCACGGAGAAAGTGAGATTCCATGGCTTCGTCGACGATGTCTGGCCGCACATCAGCGCGGCCGACGTAGTTGTCGTCCCGTCCCAGGGCGACGAACCATTCGGTAACACCGCAGTGGAAGCCGTGCTCGCCGCCCGTCCTGTCGTCGTCAGTTCCAGCAGCGGGCTCGACGAAGCTGTTGCCGGCTACGAGTGCGCACAACGGGTGAGCGCGGATGATCTGGCCCAGTGGTCGGCGGCGATCAACACGGTCGCCGACGACTGGCCACACTATCGGGACGCTGCGGTTCGCGATGCCGAGACCGCACGGACCCGGCACGCGCCAGCGCTGTATCAGCAGCGCGTCGAGCATCGCCTGGCCGCACTGATCAAGAACAAGAACTAGCCCCCGATGACAGCGGTGCATGCCCGCACCTCGACGTCCAGGTTTGTGGAGGAAGTGTGACTACCCAGGACCCGAACTATCCGGCAGCGACAGGTCCGGTGGTGGTGGCGATGTTGACCTACAAGCGTCCCGACGATCTTGCCGAGGCGATCCCGCAGATCTTGCAGCACACAGCTGCTGCGAGGCCGCCCGCCGTGCTGATGGTGATCGACAACGATCCCGCCGGAAGTGCGGCCGACGCCGTGGGCGCTTTCGCCGACGACGGAGTGCGATACGTCAATGAAACGACCCCTGGCATAGCAGCCGCCCGCAATCGTGCGATCGATGAAGTAGCGGCCGATTCGTTGCTCATCTTCATCGACGACGACGAGCGGCCCTGCGAGGGTTGGCTCGACCTGATGCTGGCCACCTACGGTCGATTTCAGAGCGCGGCAGTTGTCGGTCCGGTGGTTTCGGAGTACGAGATCGAGCCTGAGGAATGGATTCGGGTCGGTCGGTTCTTCGACCGCCGCAGGTTACCCACCGGCACCGAAGTCGATGTCGCAGCCACCAACAACCTGCTTCTCGACCTGTCTCAGGTGCATCAACTCAGCCTGCGATTTGATGAGAAGTTCGGTCAAAGCGGAGGCTCGGACACCCTGTTCACCCGCCAGCTGGTACGTCGGGGAGGTGCCATGATCTGGTGCGATGAGGCAGTTGTGATCGACAAGGTCCCGGCGGGCCGGCTGACCCGCCGTTGGGTGCTGCACCGGGCGTTTCGCTCCGGGAACTCGTGGGTTCGTACGTCCCTGGCGCTCGAGGCGTCGGCTTGGGCGCGGCTTGTCGTGCGGCTGAAGGCAACAGGCATCGGCGGTGTCCGCATCGCTGGAGGACTCAGTCGTGTCGTGCTGGGGCTGGTCACCCGCTCGACCGGATCGCGCGTGCGCGGCATCCGGACGATGGCTCGGGGCGGTGGAATGGCCGCGGGAGCGGTCGGCTACGTGTACCAGGAGTATCGGCGCAAGGCGGCTGTGACGCCGGAGCCGATCACGGCACCGAAAGACACCGCCGTGCACCGGGCAGCTGGATGACAGCGCAGGTCATTGGGATCGTTGTCGTCAACTTTGGCTCGCACAGCTTGCTGGCGCGGCATCTGTCGCCGTTGGATCTGGACCGGATCGCGGCTCGAGTGGTCATCGTCGACAATTTCCACTCGGCCGCGGAACTGTCCGCGGTCGCGGATTTGTGCAACGTGCACGGGTGGGAGCTGGTTTCCTCGTCGCGCAATCTGGGCTTCGGCGCAGGGATGAACCTGGGGGTGGCCCGGGCGATTGAGCTGGGTTGTGACGCATTTCTACTGCTCAACCCCGATGCTCGGATCAGCACCGAGTCAGTGGAGAAGCTGGCGCAGATGAGCCGTAGCGAGCCGCGCAGCCTGATCAGCCCGGTGATCTTGCGGCCGGATGGGTCGGTGTGGTTCAGCGGCTCCACAACCTGGCCGGCGTCCGGACGCGTCGGCAAAGTCGACGGCACGTTCGTCTCCGGACCTGACACCTGGCTCACCGGTGCGTGCCTGATGGTCCACGGTCACCTGTGGGTCGAGCTGGGGGGGTTCGCGGATGAGTACTTCCTCTACTGGGAGGACATCGATCTGAGTCGCCGGTGCGTGGAGCTCGGCGGCACACTCCGGGTGGCCGGGGACATTACCGCGGTGCACGAGGTGGGCGGCACTCAATCCAGCGGCCACGGTGCGTCGGCCAAGTCGTCGACCTACTACTACTACAACTGTCGCAATCGGTTGTTGTTCGCAAGCGCTCACCTACCGACGAAACAGCTGTGGAGTTGGTTGATCAGGACGCCCGCGCAGAGCGCCGTCATCGTGCTGCGCGGCGGACGGCGTCAGCTCGTCCGGTCGCCGCGGCCGATCCTGTCCGGGATCGGCGGAGCGCTCGCGGGCACCGGGCTGGCGCTGCTGGAACTGGCCCGACGCGCGGTTCGAAGTCCGAGATCCCGGTGGCGGACGGCGACTAGCGCTGCGCGGCCGTAACTGCTGCCTGGTAGGCCTCGATATGGGCGGCGCCGACAATATCCCAGCTTCTGCCCGACAGATCCGGGGTCTGCGGCAGCCCACCGCGGACCGCGGTGAGCGCCTCGCGCACGACGTTGGCGGTGAGGGCCCCGGAATACGTCTGAACCCACGTTCGGCCTACTTCCGCGGCCAAGTCGACGGTGACCTCGTTTGCGGGGACCAGAATGGGTCGATTCAACGACAGCGCCAACAACGCCGATCCGGAGTTGTGCATGTCACGGTAGGGCAGTGTGACAAGTTCCGAAGCGCCGATCTCCGCGGCGAGATCAGCGTCAGTGACATATTCGAGCCGCGCAGTGATCCGCGGATCCGCTTGGCTGCTGCTGGTCACCTGGGCGGCGAGTTCCAGATCCTTGACGCCACCGACAATCCGCAGTGACAAACTGTCGTCAACCAGGGTCGCGAAGGCCCGCAAAATATCATCGACACCTTTGTACGCGCGGATCAGCCCAAAGAAGATCAACCGGCCGGGAATCGGCTCCGGCACCGTCAGCCCAGCGAACCAGTCGCGATAGTCGCCATGCGGGATGACGCGTACGGGAGAGTGACTGTGCGCCGGTGTCGGGGTGCTGGGAACCAGCTTTATCCACAGCGTTGTATAGCGGTCGCACAGCGTCAGCAAATAGCGGTCAATTCGACCTTGATTCTCGTGTGGGGCGAGATTGTGCAGTGTTCGGACAAGGGCGCGGTGACTGAATCGGATTCTGAGCAGGAGCAGCAAGAAGGCTCCGCGACGCAGCCAGGTCTTCCTGCTGTTACTGCCCTGAATCAGGACCTCGGGCCAGTGGATGTGCAGTACGTCAAACCGGCCGCCAAGCGCAGCCGACCAGGAGAAGGTGCTTGGCTCGACGCCACCGGAGACCGCCGTGAACAACTGCTTCAGATAGGGATTCGTCGTGTCACGCAGCGCACTGAACGACTGCATGACTCGCAGCATCTCAGGGGCCTCCTCACAGCTGTCGTCAAACCCAGACTTTGCCGTCCGGGCCGGTCAGGACCACCGTCAGGCTGGTCGGGCGGTTGGTGAACTTGCTCGCAAGCAGCAGACTTCGGCTGGGTCCGGAGGTATGATCTCAAGGGTTGGCTGCTCGTTGCAGACAGGCCCGAAATCCGCGTTCGCGCCGGCTTCGCTCGAGATGATGCTACCTCGTGAGGTAGACGTGGTCTCCGTTTGGTCCAGATGCACTAGTGGTGCAGATTCAGAATCGTTTCCGGTATACCACCCTGCGTAGTCGAATGATCGGCTACGCCGCACGGCGTGAAGATATGGATACTCAGTGCGCGCTGCATCAGTACCGAGCGAAGGCGGGGCCGGCCAAGGACGCCTTCAATGGGTTGACTCCGCCCGCGGAGCCTGCGTATTGGCTGTTGTCATGTTTCACGTCTGTCTGTGGCAATTCCTGCCGATGGACGATTCAGTGTGGCCACCGGGCATTGCGGCCTGGGCCAAAGTGAATTCGTATCTCGGATCTCTGCGGATGCCTCTTCTGCTGGCAATATCGGGGATGCTTGCTGCCCGGCGGATACGGGAGGGTTGGGGCCGGCCAGGTGCCGCTATCCGGGCCGCCTCGAGCTACTACTTGTACGTCGTCTGGCTGGTCATCTATTTCGCCTTCTACCTATCGGTTTCCGGTGCGGTGCTGCCACATCGCATCGGCTCGGTAGGCGGATTCCTCGGCGAACTCTTCGTACCGGAAACGCCACTGTGGTACATCTTTGCGCTCGCGCTCTACGTCGTCGTGCTCACATCGGTTCGGAGAGTGCCGCCGGCTGTCGTGCTCGGTGTATTGGCACTGATCAGCATTGTTGCACTGGCCGCGTACACCGGCGGTGGGCTATTCGAAAAGGTGCCGGAGAACGCTGTGTTCTTTGCGATCGGCGTCTACGGCGGTCAGCGTTTACAGACCTTCACCGCCAAGAGACGGCTGCGCGACCTACTGATCTGGTCGGCGGCCGGCCTGCTGACGGTGATCGCCGCAAAATGGAGTTACGGCGCCGTCGTTGACGCGGTGCTGCATGTGGTCCGCGGGTCGGTGTTCCTGGTGCTCGGCGCCTCGGTGGTGATCAATCTGATCCGGTGGCGTCCGCTGGGCCGGCTGGGGGAGTATGTCGGCCGCCGCACGTTGCAGATTTACGTCCTGCACGCTCCGCTGATCATGGTGGTGATGGCGGTTGTGAATCAGGACAGAATTGCCGGCCTGCGGCCGATCCTGCAGGTCCCGGTGGTTGGTGTCCTGTGGCCGATCGCACTGAGCGTGGGTGTCGTGGCTGCCAGCCTACTGATCCATCGGCTGCTGATTCTCGCCCGGCTCAAAGCGCTGTTCGACATGCCCCCGGTGGTTGCCAGATTGATCCATCGAGCCTATCGGCAACCGTCTGGCCCCTCGGGCGTGGACCTCGACGCGACCGCCCCGGATCTTGCGGAAACGATCGCCGAGAAGGCTCAGGGCGCGCCCGAATTGGCTGCTGAAAAGTCCTGACACAGGCCCGTCGACAACTAGTGAACCCAGGCGAAGTACTTCGCGGGATCCTTGTCGCCCCAACCTCTGACTGGATGATCCGACCGCAGCAGGGTCACACCTTTGACAATCACCGTCGGTGGGGATTTGACCGCTTGGGTGTTGTTCTCCAGGCCGGGCGTATACACGTGATAGCCATCCCGGATTGAGAAGCAGAACATGCCGGTTGATCCATAATTCTGGTCCCAGAGCGGATCGATGACCTGAAAGCCGCCGTTGGCGGGAACGTCGTACACGACATTGGCCAGGCTCATGTGCAGCCCGGTCGATGCGGTCCGATCCGCTGCTCCTGACAGGTTGCCATTCAGGATGAGCTGCGGACGAACGTGGGTGATTTGCCCCTGCGACTGCTCATGGTTGATGCCGGAGCCGGACAGGATCCCCGCGCCAGAAGATGTCGAAAAACACTTGTAGTCCTCGGTGTAGACGCCAGTGGTCTGCCAAAAGGTCAGCATGCCGGAGAGGCCGTGGTGGCAGTACACCCGTAGAACCCGGCCGTTGGTCGTGCTGTTCCACCCGATCGGGCTGGCACAGGTCCGGGTTCCGGCCGCGTCCCGGCCGTCGACCTCGCAGTCGGAGATTGTCACGTCCGGGGACCGGAGGATGTTGATACCGAAGGTCTCGCCCGGAGGGTAGTTGGCGTAGCCCGGGCTGGCACCGCGCAGGTATAGCCGTTCGACGGTGCCCTTTCCCGTGCAGCTGTTCAGGATCAGGCCGGCGTGATAGGTATTGTCCCCGAAGGACTGGTTGCCCCGCAGCGAGAAGCCGGCCACCACGGGGTTGGCCACTCCGTTGACAATGACCAGATTGCCGGTCGCCGTTGTCTTGCCGCGCATCCGGATAATGGTTTCCGCGCCGCCGGTGCCCGGAGTCGAGGCAGAGCCCGATCCGACGATTCCGCGACATCCGGTAGCGTAGCCTTGCCCGATTCCGAGCATCGACCTGTTGGTACCGACGAAGCCGTTGGTGCCTTCGAAGATCCCGGCCGGCAGGCTCAGGATCTTGTTGCCGGTAATGGTCTGAAGCAGGGTCTGGGTAATCAGCGTCGGAGAGTTGGGTGAGGCGGCCTGGCGTGCCGCTTCGGCGGTACCGACCAGAGATTCCCACGTCACATAGTCCGCACCGACGGGACGTGCCCAAACCACATCGTGCAGTTGGCTTTCGTTCCAGTATTGGACTCCCAAGGTGCGCGAGACGGCATCGATGATCTCGATCACCGGAGGCTCAGCGACGGGCGCCAAGACAGGCGGGGCAGGCTCGAGGCGGTCCTGCCTCTTCCCCGGAACCGCCAGTACTGCTATCACCGGCAGCGACGCCAGGCCGAACTTCAAGACGGTCCTTCTGTTCATCGAACGGGACCGAGAAACGGATTTGCGATCAGTGGTCATGGTCCGCCTCCTTTCTTGAAGTGCCCGGAGGACAGCCCATGTATGGATGACAGCCGGTAACAGAGGGTCAATATGTGACTTACGGTACTCTATCTACTACCGACGGTAGTCGACACCTGGAAAGAATGCCATAGCTTCTGAGCGGCAGATATCAGCAGAGTGTTACCATAAACAACTCAATGTAGTCACCGTAATCGGCTTTACTCGTTGCTCAGAGTGATGTTGTCCTTCGAGTGCCGGCTGGATCGACACGGCCAGGTACCCGGCTCAAGGAGCCACGACGAATTTGGTCGCACTCTGCGTAGGCGCTAGTTCAAGAGCTGACAAAACGACGGCGAGACCGCACCAAATGGGTGAGTCGCGGGTCTGGCTGTCCAACGGCAGGCAGCGCTGTGCGTGCTGACAGATCGTCGCGCAGATCACATTCGCCGTCGCTCGGGATCAGCCCAAAATCACACGGTCTTTGCGTGGACGTCGTTGCCACGCAGCCGACCCGTGTTCAGCTTCCGAGCCGAGGTCACCCGATCGGATGCCGACCGGATTCAGCGCAGTACTCGGGGAGCTGCGATCGGCGCAGATCCCTCGACGACCATGGCCTTCCGGGCTGGTGCCTTGAACTTCTGAACGGGCTTCTCGATGAGAAACCAGCTGGCCATGGCAAGTGGAAGCACGGCAGCGATGGACAGCACCAGAAACCACGGCACGCCAACCTGGGCGGCGCCGGCCAGTACCAAGAGTTGTTGCGTTGGATACCCGTAGATGTATGTCCCGTAGGACAGGTCGTTCGAGAATCGTAGGGCCGGCACCTTCAGCAGTGCTCCGGTGGTGACACATGCGTAGGCCAGCGGCAACGCGCCGATCACCCGGTAGTCGGGTAGATAGCCCGAGAACAGCACGATCATCGCCGCGGGCGTAACTATCCAGAAGGAGGCCGGGATCTTGTGCTGAAAGGTGTAGATCACCGCGCCGGCGAGGAACATCGTGGCGAAGCGGGCCATGTGGTGCGCGAGGTAGCCGTCCAGCGGCCCAGATCGGGTCAGTACGAGGCCGATCACCGACACCGCGAACAGCGCTGGAATCAGGTAGTTCTTCTTGAGCAGGCCGGTGAGGCCGAGGACCAACACACCGATGTAGCACAGGAACTCCCACCACAGCGTCCACAAGGAGCCGTTCCAGATGCCGTGCTCCGCTACGCCGACTGGGGTGCCTTGAATTCCTTCTTGGGTGATGTACAGGAGTGAGTTCCTCAGCACGTACCCGGCGGCATCCCGAAAAAATGCACCGGACATCGAAAACCCGCTGATCCAGGCGCCGATGGGAGCGAAGACGAAGGCGGTCAGCACCAAGCAGACCCAGAATCCCGGAAGGATCCGAAGCACTCGCGCCCGAAGGTAGCGACGCCAGTCAGGTCGTCGCACCCAACTTCCGACGATCAGGAACCCCGAAATCGCGAAGAATCCATCCACGAAGCCGCTGCCGAGCAGTGTTTGAAGCGGCCGCCACCCCAGCCGGCTGCCGGTGAGAGTGATCGAATGCCACGCCAGAACACCGAAGGCGAGCATGAGCCTGAGGAAGTTGAGCGAGTTCAGCCGAGGATCGAAGGCATCCTTGATGCTGCGCACATTTCCCCCTGGGGCGTTGACAAGAGTGTGTGGCGTCGTGAGGAGCAACACATCGGCAAGAACTGGCGAGTGACCGCAGTTCGACCAGATGCGAGCACCCGCAATCCGACACCAGAGATACCCCAGAATAGGCCCTTCGGGTGAGGTGGACAAGCAATTGTAGAACAAAACGGGCAAATATCACATTGGGTAACCGAGTAGTACCGAATGCCTGCTCTGGTGGCCTGATTGCCCGCGGCGACGAGGCCCTGACCGCTCCGCGCCGCCGGCAGGCCGCTGGACCCTGCTGATGTCCTCGCTCATCGCCGCCGGGGGCCGTTCGGTAGGCAGGCCGGCCGACCCGGGCGGTGACATCAGACGATGATTTGGACCGGCAGCGGCATCTGATCGTGCGGCGATCTTGATCACAGGGCAAGAGTCGCAGCGCAATTCCTAGTAAGCCAGAACAGCGACCAACTTGGCATCTACTAACCGTTTGGCCTAGTGCGGTCGAGCAATTGATGGTCCCTTGGCCCTAACCTGTGATGAGCATTTGGGTGATATTTAGCCGGGCTCGAATGTTTCGTGCCGATGAATGACAAAGGTGGAATTCGCGGTTCTGCCAAACTCACATTTCCGGCGATTTCAGCTGCGCGAATCCGGACAAACCGCTTTAAGTCCACCATTCCGTCGAGTCGATCCGCTTGCTCCGGCACCCTATGGTCGACCGCGCGCCCGAAGTGGATTGCTATCAGCCAAACCAGCTTTGACCTGCGGTTATAGGGTCGCATTGGGGACAATCCGGGCCGGATAATTCGACACAGAAGTGTACAAATCGTGCATTGTTCGGCGGCGTTGCCTCGCCGACAAGAGTTGTGACACAGCTCTCAATTTCGGTCTCTTTTTGATATAGCAAGTACGGGTTTATGCGCGCTACTGTACTCATCGATTCGTCATTGAATTGTTAATCCACCTCCTCGCTTCCTCAGTGATCCTTATCGACCCGGATTGCACCGACCTCAGTAAGGAATTTCTCAGTGACCTCAGAACTCATTTCGCCCTGGTCTGGACCCGGGGTTAGTCGGCGAACTGCACTGCGTCTGGCCGCCGTCAGCCTGCCCGCTCTGGCCGGGTTGACGCTGCCCTCGGTCGCCTCTGCCGCAACCGCTCCGGCGCGGCCGACGGGCGCCGCATACGTCAGCTACGAGTCTCTCTACCGGTCCGGGGACACCTTGCAGGGCGTCATCAACCGAGTCACCGGCAATCGGGTGCTCACCCTCCCCGAGGGAAACTTCGGCTTTCGCGACTTCACCCAGGGCTACTACGACGGCATCCGAATCGGTACCGGTACCTCGGCCAATTGTCGTGGCCTTGTCGGCAGCGGCCGGAACACCATCATTCGTGGTGTGGCCAACTCGGCGTCGCGCAATGCGGGCAACGGGATCTGCGGCAACCAGCTCACGATCGGCAATAAGTCAAACGCAGTGCTCTCGAACTTCACGTTGAAGGGTTCCCCGCAGAATGGTATGTACTACACGGGAATCGTGGTCAACAACTGCCCGGACGCTGTGGTCTCGTGGCTCTACCTACGTGGTGGATCCCGCGGCTACGCGCAAAAACCGCCCGGTGAGACCTTTGGGATCAATGTCATGCGCTCGGCCAGGGTGACCATTTCGGACACCGAGATCGACGGTCGCGACGATGCGGGAGTACGCGTGGCCGTTTCGCCGATCGGCTTCAACAACGCCACCGATGCGAAGGTCCTGCGGACCTACTGTCATCACGGCAGGGCCGGCATGATGACCTTCTACGAAACCACGAACATCTACACCGAGGACTATCGCTGCTTCTCGACGTCGACGGGGCCGGGTGACCTGACCGGTTCGGGCATCAACCACGAGCAGTCGCAAGGGGCGATCAAGCACGTGCGGCCGCAGTTGATCATCAACGGTCACTACGCCAAGACCGCCGACCATACCGAGTCGACCGGAATGCACATCAGCATCGCCAATACGCGGCAGGATCTGACGAACGTGCAGATCGTCGAGCCGTCCTGGGATCCGGGGCCGGGCACGACGGGAATGCTGTGCTTCTCGATCCGCGACGGGTACACCGTCGCCGGACAGCGGAACAAGATCCGTACGCCACCAACCGTCACCAAGAATGGCGTGATCCTCAAGCGGTCGGATCACCCGATCTCGGGTTGGGGTTCCAAGGATCCGGCCAAGTATTTCGCCTGGGTCCATTAGGCCGCCACGCCTCGGTGATGGCCTTCCTCAGCCGCTGAACTCTGCTGGTTCGGTCCTCATTGCCGGACGAACTGGATGACGATGCTGAGCGGGCCTGACCATTGCAAACTCGGGTGGAAGCCGGCCTCGCCCAGCAGGTCATCGTCGCGTTGCGCGCTGGCGGGGGAATAGTCGTGACGGCGAATGACCCAGACGGTGCCGACGCCGACGAGTTGGTCGACCGAATCGGCCAGCAAACGTGAGAAGCCGGTGAGGTTGGCCGCAGCCACCGCGGACGTCTCCAGCGTGACATCGTGCATTCCCAGGAAATCCTGCGGGTAGGCCGTACCGATGCCCCTGGTGGTCTGACCGACGATGGATCCCGTCACGGGGTACCGGGGCGAAAAGTAGACCGCGTCAGCCGCCCCTCGGTTGGCGGCGACAAACCCTGCCGCGTCGACCCAATCGCTGCTGTTCTTCGCGTACGGCTGCCGCTGGGACAGATAGATCGGAATGACGAGCGCGACGATCACGACCGCGGCCGTCGTCCGCACTCGCCGGCGCGCGACCATCAGCAGGCCCACGCCGATGATGATCGCCATCGCTGGTGTGCCGAACGACAGGTAGCGAGGGCTGTACATCGGCTTGACCAGGATCGAATAGAGACCGATGACCAGGGTCGGCAGCGCTAGCCAGGGCAGCATCCACCGCAGAGTTTCGACGGCCCCACGACGGGTTTCCGCGTCCAGATCGCCAGGGCTACGGACAGTTCTCAGGCCGGCGGCCGCGACCAGGAGCCAGCACAGCGCCGCCAGCGCGATGGCGGCGGGCAGCCACCAGCTCAACGGATCGCCGGCAGCCAGCGGATTGACGCTGCCCCCCGTTGTCGTCGTCGGCGTATCCCCAAGGAACCATTGGTTGACGACGGCGTTGCGCAGCACCAATGACGGCGTCACCTCGCTGTCTCCCAATTGCCCGGTCTGTTTGCTTGCCATCAGGACGAGCGGACTGGCCAACACGACGGCAACGAAACCCGCGCCGACGAACATCCGGCGCTGCGGCCAACCGTTGCGGCGATCCAGGATCACGCTGATGGCATGGCCGCCGAGTAGTAGCGCAACGTAGATGTTCAATCCGATGCCGACGGTCACCAAAACCACGTAGATCGCCCACCTGCCGATGGACGGGCGCCGAAGTGCGGACAGCAGGGCTACCGTCGCCCACACCGCCGCGGCTGCGGTGAAGGCATAGGGACGTGCCTCCATCCCGAGCCAGGTCGCTCTCGGCAGTAGGGCGAATACGACGCCGCTGACGGCTGCCGCTCGTGCACCCGCGATGACAAGGGCCAACCGGTAGACACCGGCGGCAGCAGCCGCCATGGCCAGCGCGCTCGGCAATCTGAGGGCGAACGGTGAGATCCCGAAAGCGTTGGTCCAGAAGTGCATGAACAGGTAGTACGCACCGTGCACAACATCGATGTTGTGGACCATGGCCCACAGCTCGCCCAGGCTTCTGGTGGCAGCACTGATGGTGGCAGCCTCGTCGGTCCACAGCGAAACGTTCCATGAGCCGGCAACCGCCACGATCAAGGTGAGCGCGGCCACCGAAGCGCAGACCGTGACGCTACCGCTGTTCACCGTCGGAGTTGCCGGGTGCGAATGGTGAGTCGTCTCAGAGTGCGGGCTCATGATCTGCTCACTCGCTCATCCTTGTGGGTTGCGTTACCGGCAGGCTTGCGTCAGCGGCTGGGCTCGAGCGAACGGTGACGGCGGATCACGGACGCGGCAGCAGAATCATAGTTCATCTGGGTTGTGCGTTGTCGCAGTATTGGGCCGATCGGGGGTATCGAACGTCGCTTCAACGCAAACTCATCACACTCTGTACGCAGTTCTTGGCTGCCGTGCACCCATTGGCCTAGAATGATTATGATGGTGAGTTTGACTAACGAACCGCGCCGGACCGGGTGTTCGAGTAAGCTCAAGTCCGTTGCCTGTGAGCTCTCCGATTCTGGGGCCGAGAGCGCAGGCGACCAGGCGCCGCTGGTCAGGCATCGATCGGACGCCGAGCAGATCGGCGAATCCGGCGCTGGATCACTCTGCCTGCCATCGCAACTGTTGGGCCCTGGCCAATCGCACTACGGAGGTTGTCGATGTCGGGCGTGTCTGGCGGGTTGGCTCGGCCAGTGCCGGCCGGATCGGTGCGCCGCCGTTCGCTCCGTGATCACGTGGACCACCGATCCAACGGGTTGAACCTGGTTCGCCTGGTGCTCGCGAGCAGTGTGATCTTCTGGCATTCCTACCCGCTGACCGGCCGTCAGTTTCCGTTCCGCATCGGCAGTCAGTTCTTCGGTGAGTTCGCCGTCGACGGCTTTTTCGCCATCAGCGGTTTCCTCCTGGTGGGAAGTTGGCTGCACAATCCCACTTTGCTGACGTTCCTCAAGAACCGGGTATTACGGATCCTCCCCGCCTTCTGGGTGTGCCTGGTGATCACTGCATTCGTCTTTGCCCCGATCGCTGTGCTGATCCAGCACGGCACCGTGGGTACATTGTTCTCCGGCCCGCACTCTTCGCAGATGTACGTGGTCAGCCAGCTGGCGATCCAGGTTCACTTCTACGACATCTCGGGCACGCCGCTCAACGTGCCCTTCCCGGGCGCCTGGAACGGGTCACTGTGGACGCTGCGCTGGGAGTTCTTCGCCTACCTGGCGCTCGCCGCGCTCGGCCTGATCAAGGTACTCAATAGGCGTTACCTGGTGCTGGCGATGTGGTTGGTGCTCTGGGCCGTCAACATCGCCCTGGCCACCGACGTGCTCAACGACAGTTACTACGTCCGCAACACCGCGCGGCTCGGCTTCATGTTCATGTCCGGGATGATCGTGTACTTGTTCGGTAGATCCATTCCGGCGAACCGGTGGGTTCCCATGGGCGCGGCTCTGCTACTGATCGCGGGTTGCTTCTTGCCCGACTACCGGGTGATCGGTGCCCCGGCACTTGCCTACTTGGTTGTCTGGATCGGTGGGGCGATCCACAATCCGAAGCTCCAGCTCAAAGACCGAGACACCTCGTACGGCGTCTACATCTACGCGTTCCCGATCCAGCAGCTGCTGGTAGTGGCCGGTTTGGTCCATCTGCCCGCATTGCTGTTCGGTCTGGTGAGTTTGGCCATCACGTTGCCTCTGGCGGCTGTGAGCTGGGTCTTCATCGAGCGGCCCATGTTGCGCCTCAAGCGCTTGAAGCCAAGAAGGCGCCGTCCGCTGGCTCAGCCGCCGGATCCGGCCGATTCAGCGTCTGGTGGCGCACTGCCGGCGCAAGCAGTTGCGGCGACTGAGCCGGCCTGATGTCCGGCGGCGCGAGCATTCAGGCCTGACGAATCATCCGTTGCTGGGTTGGACCGATCGGGCCGGCCTTTTTGTCGCGCTTCCGGAGTAGTAAGCCGATCGCCAGCATCATCGTGGGGATCGTGCTGTAGAGCGGGCTGAAGTACACGTTCCACAACGACCAGATGCCAAGGAACAGGGCGAGGCCGGACGCCAGTCGGTGCGCGATGCGGGTCGAGAGATTCTGGACGACGAGCCACACAATCAACAGCGCAAGGGCGACACCGATCAAGCCGAAGCTCGCCCAGAGATCTCCGAGTGTCGAGTGCAGCTCGATCGTGTTGCCGCCGAAGAGATACTTGTCGACATAGCCGTTGTTCGGGTCGTAGTTGATCGCCGCCATGCCGGCTTTCGCGGACAGCAGTTCGCTGTGGTTGACACTGACGCCTGATCCGAAGCCCCAAGGTCGGTGGCGGAAGAGCGCGGCAGTGGCT
Organism: Mycobacteriales bacterium; assembly: GCA_038245175.1. Taxonomy (GTDB): domain Bacteria; phylum Actinomycetota; class Actinomycetes; order Mycobacteriales; family Nakamurellaceae; genus Nakamurella. Next base: position 254,325 of record JBBRSR010000001.1, read on the forward strand.
GCCAGCTCAGGCCGGCCACCGATGATCAGCGACCCGGCAGTTCCGAGCTGACCGATCGAACGTGCCTGGGCATCTGCTCCCAGATAGCCCTGGACCAGCAGAGTCGTGCCGATGTTGTAGATCAACACACCCAACCCGCCGATCATTGCCGCCGTCCACACCCAGGACTTCGCGCGCGAAATCTTGGTGGGTCTGAGCTGCCAGGCGATCAAGAGTGCGCCGAGTACGCAGACCGCTAGCATGGCGCGGGCGTCGCTGACGATCGCCAGAACGGCCAGCATCACCATTCCGAAGAACTGCGCGCCCAGTCGGCGCCCTTCGAGCGCCGAGAGGACGACTACCGTGATCGGGATGGCCCAGCCGAACTTGAGGGCGTTCGCCCCCGCGAGTGCCGTTCCCAGCGGGCCCGTGCCCGTGGCGCCGTCGACCAACAAGCCGGCACTGAAGAACAACCCCACCCATCGATCGGACAGAATCGTTCTGCTCCAGAGCACGACCGCTATCCCGGTCACGAAGCCCAGGAGTACCAGGGTGACGCTGATGGTTTGCTTCTGCGCGACGTTGTGGGTACCGGCCGAGATGGCTGCGAGCACAATGCCGGAGACGGCCGCCCCGGATCCGAGCAGGAGCAGGAGGCGCGCCCCGCGGAATCGGGGCATCACGACAATCCAGGCGGGCAGTAACAGAAGTGCGACCGCGTGCCTGGGCATCAGCCCCGGACCGATGGCGAATTGCAGGCTTACCGCAAACAGCGCGACGGCAGCGATGCCCTGCTCGATCGCTGGCCGCTTGGTTGCCGCATCGTTGCTGGCTCCGCCGAGATCGGTCGATGCCGGTGCCGACGATGCACCGGCAGCGTTGATCACCGACATGTAGACCTCTGATTGGGCAGTGGAGAATGGGTTGAGGGCGGCGAGTCAGCCCTCGACGGGCCAGTTGCAACACCCGTTCATATACTAGCGCCTCCGTGCGGGTGACAGATGCGGGTGACAGATGATTGTTGGTAGTATCGGGCCGCTCCACGATCGTGGCACGCGGCTACCGCGAATGGCATCCCACACGATGCCCATCGCGAAGACTTCTATCACCTTCGGAAATTGGGATGCTACAGAAAGTCATCAAAGGCTCATTCATTCATGCATTAGGGTGAAGATTCGTGCCTGCGATGACGGTTGTGTCCGAATTGCCACTATCCCTATGCTATATTAGCCCAAATGGGTGCCTGTCCGGTGTGAGTCTGTCACTGTCAGTCAACGGGCCTCATGCAGTAGGAATCGGCGGTTCCTGACTTTCGGGGAGCAGGACCCATCGCGCGCGTTTGGCGCGGCCCAATGACCACGACGGTCATCGGTGCTGTGCGGCGCGTGTCGAACTTCTTCGTCGGCACACCTCACGCAGGTGACTGTCGAAATGCTCTGATCCGACCGAACGTTCACACAGGAGTCCCACATGGTCCGTCTCGCAGCTCTCCGATCTCGCCTCGCCGCGGGACTAGCCGTCGCTGGCCTGATCGTGAGTGGACTGACCGCCACCGTGATCGCCGCACCGGCGGCCGTTGCGGAGCCGACGGGTGTCCAACAGCGTCCGACTACCCAGCCAACGGCAGATCTGCTGCCGACTCCGCAGATCAACGGAGTCGTGTGGACCCAGCTGATCGTCGGGAACACGGTGTACGTCGGTGGCAGCTTCACCAGCGCCCGCCCGGCCGGGGCGGCGCCCGGCGTGAACGAGACTCCCCGGAACTATCTGCTTTCCTACGACCTGACCACCGGCGCCCTCAACCCGTGGGCTCCGGTTCTGAACCAGCAGGTCAATGCGCTGGCAGTGTCGCCTGACGGCAGCCGGCTGTACGTGGGCGGACAATTCACTGCCGTCGACAGCGTGGCCCGCTACCGCATCGCGACCTTCGACACCGCTACCGGGGCGCTGATCACCAGCTTCCAGCCCAAGGTCGACTACATCGTCTCGGCGATCGTGGCGACCAGCACCCGCGTCTATATGGGTGGCGCATTCAGCAGCGCCAATGGCTCGCCCCGTCCGCACCTCGCCGCATTCGACGCCAGCAACGGATCGGTGTTGAGCTGGGCGCCGACGACCGACGGCAACGTCCAGTCCATGGTCATCTCGCCCGATGGCTCGAAGGTCATCGCTGGTGGGTTGTTCACGAACGTCAACGGCGCGGTCGCCCGCGGCACCGCCTCGATCAACGCAGATACCGGAGCGTCGCTGCCCTGGGCGGCCAACACGATCGTCACGAACGGTGGGACGAACTCGGGCATCCTGAGCCTGTCCACCGACGGGACCTACGTCTACGGCGGCGGATACAAGTTCGGCTCGACGGGCAATCTCGAAGGAATGTTCAAGGCTGACTTCAATGGCACCCTGCAGTGGATCGAGGATTGCCACGGCGATACCTATGGCGTCTACGCGGCCGCCAACGCGGTCTATCAGGTCGGGCACTCGCACTACTGTGGAAACGACCTCGGTTGGCCGCAGCCCGCCACCTGGGATTACAACCGCGCTATTTCGTTCACGAAAAATGCGACCGGCACCTTGATCCATGAACCGCTGGGCTACACCCAGTTCAACGGCACCCCCTCACCGTCGTTGCTCTCCTGGTTTCCCAACCTGGCGGTCGGCACCTACACGGGCAAGAGCCAGGCCGCCTGGTCGGTGGCCGGCAATAACACCTATGTGTTGCTCGGCGGTGAGTTTCCGTCGGTGAACGGGATCGCGCAGCAGGGCTTGGCCCGATTCGCGGTCAAGGGTGTCTCGCCTGGCGCTTCCGGCCCGTTGATCTCGGGAGCCCTGTACAAGCCCACCCTGAACTCGGCGACCGCTGGCTCGGTGCGGATCAGCTTCCGGGCGAACTGGGACCGCGATGATCGCAGCCTGACCTACCGTCTGTTCCGCAATGGCTCGACCGGTACCCCGATCTACACCACCACCGTCGACTCGGCGGAATGGGAGCGTCCGGCAATCGGCTTCACGGACACCGGTTTAACGCCGGGAGCGGTCTACAATTACCGGATTCAGGTCACCGACGGGGATGGCAATGTCACCTGGGGTGACGGCCTCGGGATCGCCGCTGCCGGGACCACGACCGCGCCCAGTGCCTATGGTCAGACCGTGTTGGCACAGGGAGCGTCGATCTACTGGCCGCTCAACGATTCCAGTGGAACCACCGCCCGAGACTGGGCCGGCTACAACGATGCCAGTCTCGACACCGGGGTGACCCTGAACGCCGGCGGCGCCATCGGCGGCGACACGGCCATGACCTTCAGCGGGGCTGCGGGTGGCAGTCTAGCCAGTGCTGGCTCCTTGGTTGCCCCGAACACGTACACCATCGAAGCCTGGTTCAAGACGACGACCCTGCGCGGTGGCCGGATCATGGGCTTCTCCGATCTGAAGACCGGGAACTCCGCCGGTCACCGCGACCGGCAGGTCTACATGGGTAACAACGGCAAGCTGAACTACGCCGTGTTCGGCACCACGAATGTGTCCTTCGCCAGTGCGAATGCCTACAACGACGGTCAGTGGCATCAGGCCGTCGCCACCCTCGGCTCCAACGGCATGACCTTGTATGTCGATGGTCTCAAGGTCGGTTCCCGTACCGATGTCACAACCGGTGAGAAGTACGTCGGATACTGGCGGGTGGGCGGGGACAACGCCTCGGGCTACAGCAATGCGCCGACCAGCCCGTATCTCGCAGGTGACATCGACGAGGTCTCGGTGTACCCGACCCAGTTGACTTCCCAGCAGATCAACGCCCAATATGTGGCATCCGGCCGAACGGCAGCGGCGCCCGCGGACAGCTACGGCGCTTCGGTCTTCTACGACGACCCGACGCTGTACTGGCGCCTCGGTGACACCACCGGGACGGCCGCCGCCGATTCAGCGACCGGCCTGACCCCAGGTACCTATCAGGCGACAAACACGAAGGGTGTGGCCGGGGCGATCGCCGGGACCGCCAACACTGCGGTGGCCTTCAACGGCTCAAATGGCTTCGTGTCCTCGAACAGCTCGTTCGTGAACCCGACCACCTACTCGGAAGAGGCGTGGTTCAAGACCACGACCACGACCGGTGGCAAGATCATCGGCTTCGGCAATGCCAAGACCGGTCTTTCGACCAGCTACGACCGCCATGTGTATATGCAAAATGACGGCAAGATCGCCTTCGGCGCCTTGTCTGCCGCCAACGTCATCGTGAGCCCTACCGCCTACAACAACGGGCAGTGGCACCACGTCGTCGCCACCCAGGGCGCAACGGGGATGAACCTCTACATCGATGGCTTGCCGGTCGGCAGCAACCCGCTGACCACTCCCGCTGTCTACACCGGGTACTGGCGCGTCGGTGGCGACAAGACCTGGAACTCCACCAGTTCCTACTTCAACGGCACCATCGACGAAGCGGCCGTATACCCCACAGTGCTCAGCGCCGCCCGGGTCCAAGCTCACTTCGCGGCTGGCGGCGGTCTGCTACCCAATGTCCTGCCGACCGCGGCCTTCACCTCGACCGCGACCAAACTGGCGCTGACGGTGGACGGATCGACCTCGACCGACTCCGACGGCACCATCAGCTCGTACGCCTGGAACTTCGGGGACGGCGGCACGGGCAGTGGCGCCAATGCCTCGCACACCTACGGAACCGCGGGTTCGTACCTGGTCACGCTGACCGTGACCGACAACCGCGGCGGCACAGCCGTGAAGTCGGCACCCGTCTCGGTGGTGGCCAATGTGGCGCCAACCGCGGCGTTCACCGCGACTCCGACCTTCCTCAGCGCCGCGTTCGATGCTTCCGGGTCGACCGACTCGGATGGCACCGTTGCTTCGTACGCGTGGGACTTCGGTGACTCTTCGACCGGATCCGGGGTGACGGCATCGCACAGCTATGCCGTTGCGGGTACCTATCCGGTGACCCTCACGGTGACCGACAACGACGGCTCGACCAGCGTCCTGACCCGGTCGGTGGCTGTCTCCACGGCTCCGAATGCCGCCCCCACCGCGGCATTCACGTCAACTCCGACCCACCTGTCGGTAGCTTTCGACGGAACGGGCTCGACGGATTCCAACGGCACGGTCGCCGGGTATGCGTGGGACTTCGGCGACGGAAATACGGCAATCGGCCCAACGCCGACGAATGTCTACGCCGTGGCCGGTACGTACACCGTGACGCTCACGGTGACCGACAACGAGGGCGCTACCGGGGTCACCAGCCGTCAGCAGACCGTTGCCCTGAATACTGCGCCGACCGCCGTCATCGCGACCTCGTCCGCCGGCCTGGTGCTGAACGTCAACGGTTCCGCCTCCACCGACTCCGACGGAACCATCTCGTCCTACGCCTGGGACTTCGGTGACGGCGGCACCGCGAACACCGTCACCGCGGCCCACACCTACGCCGCCCTGGGTGCCTACACGGTGACCCTGACCGTCACGGACAATGACGGAACGGTCGGCACGTCGAGCGCCGTCGTCAACATTGTTCCGGCGGTGTTCGTCAGCGATCTGTTCAACCGCACCGTCGCGGGTGGATGGGGCTCCGCGGCCGTTGGCGGCGCATGGACGGTAACCGGCGGCGCTACCGGCGTCTCGGTGGTGCCGGGCCTCGGCAAGATCGCCCTAGCCACCGCGGGAACCCAGCGCACCGCAACGCTCGCGTCGGTTTCGCAGACTGATGTGGATCTGCGTCTTTCGGTCAGCCTCGACAAGGCTCCGGTCGGCGGTAGTACCCAGTTCTCCACTGACGTTCGCAAGGTGGGAACCACGGAGTATCGGTCCGTGATCCAGTTCAATGTCAATGGCACCGTCACCCTGTCGTTGGTCCGGCTGGTCGCCGGTGTGGCCACCACCCTGAAATCACAGGTCCTCAGTGGCCTGACCTATGCCGCCGGCATGACCTTGAACCTGCGCTACCAGGTGGTGGGTAGCGGCACGACCGCGCTGCAGGCCAAGGTTTGGAACAGCACCGACCCGGAGCCGGCGGCTTCGCAGGTGACGTCGAGCGACGCCACTGCCGCGCTGCAGGGCCCGGGCGCTATCAGTCTGGTCGAATATGTGTCGACCGCTGCGACGAACGCGCCAGTGGTCGTATCGGTCAGCGGCCTGAATGCACAGGCGCCAGGCGCCTGAGCGCCAGGGAAGCTCCGGGCGGTACGCCGACAAAACGTCGGCGTACCGCCCGGCACCCGTTCAAGCCGTGATGATGCAAGAGCTGTTCCCAGAGGTGATCGAAACCGGTCACCGGACTCTGGCGTTCGGCCGAATGAGGGACAAGATCTGCTAATATCGGATGGTTGAGTTCCTTACGTAACGGCGCCCCCATCGCCTGAAGCTCCCGTAGGCCGCCTGCAGTTCCCATATCCACAGTGCGATCAGCTACTGGGTATCTCGGCAAGCGGTCGCTCGATGTGCGCGGTACCACAGCAGCGCCGGGGCTCGGACACCCCACTTGCACGTCCAGACATCGGATCGTTCTTGGTCACGTCCACACGGATCCCGTTCGTTACGGTCCCACTCGGTAGTTTTCAAATTTCGACGTTGCGAGAAGGTTGGTCATCTTGGATCTCCAAAGCTACCTGCGGATCCTCCGCAAGAACTGGTGGCTCATCCTGATCGCCGCTGTGCTGGGCACCGGTGGCGGCGTGCTGATCAACGTCGAGGCGACCCCGATGTATGCGAGCTCGGTGACGTTCTACGTCTCGACCCCCAGCGACGCGGCCGGCGGCAACGCATATACGGCCAATCAGTACGCGTTGGCCAAGATCGAGTCGTACACCCAGCTGATGACCAGCGAGCGGCTGGCGCAGATGATCATTGCCAGAACCGGCCTGCCGATGTCGGTGGGGGCGGTGCAGGGCGAGATCTCGGCGGCGTCGGATCTGAACACGGTTTTGCTGACAGCGACCGTGACGGACGCGTCGCCGACCCGCTCATTGGCCATCGCCTCGGCGATAGCAACCGACTTCGGCACGATGGTCGACCAGCTGGACAACCGGACCAGCAAGGACGGTGTGGCGGGCTCGACGGTCGTTCTCAACGTCACCTCTGGGCCCACGCTCAAGTCCGCTCCGGTGTCGCCGAAGAAGACCACGAACATCGCCCTCGGGCTGATCGCGGGCCTGGCCATGGGTGTCGGTCTGGCGTTGCTCCGCGGGCTGCTGGACACGAGCGTCCGCTCGCTGGACCTCTTGCGCGAAGTCAGTGGGCTGCCAGTGGTCGGCGCCGTCGCCTACGACTCGGCCGCGAAGAAGACGCCCATTCTGATCGGCGACCAGGCCCGCTCCATCAGGGCCGAGTCCTTCCGTCAGCTGCGCACCAATCTGCAGTTCATGAACGTCGATAATCCGGTTCAGGTCCTGGTCGTCACGTCCTCGGTCGCCAACGAGGGCAAGTCCACGACCGCGACCAACCTCGCCATCGTCTACGCCGAAACCGGCCGTCGAGTCCTGCTGATCGAGGCCGACATGCGTCGACCACGTGTCGCGGATTACCTCGGGCTGGAACGAGCGGTGGGGTTGAGCAACGTTCTCGCCGGCCAGGTCGAATTCGCCGATGTCCTGCAGCCATGGGGAACTGATGGGTTGGTGGTGCTGCCCAGCGGTTCCATTCCGCCGAATCCGTCCGAGCTGCTCGGCAGCCAGAACATGATCGATCTGGTCGGGGAACTGCGCAACTGGTTCGACACGATCATCATTGACACCCCACCGCTTTTGCCGGTGACCGACGCCGTCGTCGCGGCCACCTGGGCCGACGGGGTGATCCTGGTTGTTCGCTACGGGAAGACCACCCGTACCCAGATCGCCACGGCCGTCAGGTCGCTGCACGCGGTCGATGCACGCATTCTCGGCTCTGTGCTCACCATGCGCCCGAACAAGGGCGCCGATGCGGCCGGGGGCTATGACGGATACGGCTACCACGAGGACGACCCGTCGAAGGGCCCTCCGGCAGATGTGCCAGCCGTCGTTCCGGTCGCTCCGTCGGTTGTGCTCGAACGGAATCCCCGGGCCGCGGTTCAGTCGGTCGCTGCCGACCATGTGCAGGGCGTCGATGCTGCCGCTGTCGAACTCGCCCCGACCAATGGGGCTGCCGGGAAGGGGCGCCTTGTCAACGGCGGCGGATCACTGGCCGGTGTCGATACTGGAGAACATTTGTGAAGGCACTGGTGCTGTGGGCGGCCGAGAGCTCCACCAACTTGGGCGTACGCGCACTGGCCGCCGGGACTGAGGCCCTGATCCGGAGTGTCTGGCCGGACGCGGAGGTCTCGTTCCAGAGCTCGGGGCCCGGTGCTGCTCCCATGCGAGTGGGCAATCCGAAACGGCTGCTTCGGGAGCGCTTCACCCCGGGCAGTGAGTTGGTGACGTGGATGTCGGGCTTCGACCTGGTGGTCGACACCCGTGGCGGCGACAGCTTCGCCGACATCTACGGGATCAAGCGTCTGCTCACTTCGTCCTTGCTCGATGAAATCGTGGTCAGGGCCGGTGTGCCGCTGGTCTACGGGCCGCAGACCATCGGTCCGTTCGACAGCCGGCGAGGACAGCAGATCGCGCGCTGGTCAGTGCGGCGCGCATCGTTGATTCTGACTCGAGATTCGGTCAGTGCGGCGTATCTTCGAACCCTGGGCAACGTCCACCAGGTTGCCACGACCGATGTGGTCTTCGCGCTTGACCGCCCCACAGTGCCGCGGACCAGGGACGTGGTGCTCAATGTGTCCGGACTCCTCTGGAACTCCAGTGACCACCTCGACGGCAGCAAGTATCAGTCCGTGGTACTTGACCTTTTCCGCTCGCTGGTCGCGGACGGGCGACGGGTCACCTTGCTGGCACACGTGCTGGCGTCCAACCTCACGGACAACGATGTTCCCGCCATCGAAGAGGCTGCCCGGATCGTCGGTGGAGATGTCGAATTGATCGTGCCGGAGTCGCTGGACGAGGTTCGCGCTACGGTCGCCTCTGCCGAGCTGGTGATCGGCTCCCGCATGCATGCGTGCCTCAACGCCCTGTCGGTAGGCACCTCGGCGATTCCCTTGGCCTACTCCCGGAAGTTCGAGCCGCTGCTGGTCGACCTCGGCTGGCGAGCCTCGGTCGATCTGCGGACCAGCCCGGATCCGGTTCGCGAGACCATGGCGTGGAGCAGGGACGATGCGCTCTCCGCGCAGTTGGCTGTGGTCGAGCAGCGCAGCGCCGCATTCCTGCGGGACGCAGGCAGTGCGCTGGCCGCCCAGTTGGCCGACGGCGCGGTCCGGCGATGACCGAGCCGGCGCCGAAAGCAACCGGCCCGGACAGCGTGATCGAGCCGCCGCTGCTGACCGGTCCGGTGGATGACCCGACGCCGGCCTCGTCCGTGCTGCCGGTACCCACGGACAAGTTGGCCACCCGGGCGGCGCGCGGCGCGGCCATCGTGTTTGCCGGTCAGGGAACTCGAATACTGATCCAACTCGGATCGGTCGTGATTCTGGCGAAGATCCTCTCCCCTCGCGACTACGGCCTGCTGGCCATGGTCACGGTGATGGTCGGTATCGGCGAGGTATTCCGGGACTTCGGCCTATCCGCTGCGGCCATTCAATCCAAGAATCTGTTACGCGGGCAGCGGGACAATCTGTTCTGGATCAATGCGGCGATCGGGCTGTGTCTGTCTGTGATCGCGTTCTCGGTCTCCGGTCTCATCGCCGGCTTTTACCGTGAGCCGTTGGTCGGCCCGATCGCGCAGACGCTGGCCGTGACCTTTCTGATCAACGGGCTGGCCACTCAGTACCGAGCCGATCTCAACCGCCGAATGAAGTTCGGCAAGTTGGTGGTCGTCGACATCACGGCCCAGGTTCTCGGTCTCGGTCTCGGCGTCACCGCCGCGCTTGCGGGCCTGAACTACTGGGCCCTGGTGGTTCAGCAGATTACCGCGGCCCTGGCGACACTGATCCTGGTGGCTATCGCCGCACGTTGGCTTCCCGGGCGGCCGAACCGAACCGTGCCGATGGCCGGCCTGCTCAGGTTCGGCTGGAATCTGGTTGCGACTCAATTGATTGGCTATGCCAGCAACAACATCGATTCGCTCATCATCGGTCACCGATTCGGCCCGACGCCGCTCGGCGTCTACAACCGGGCATTCCAGCTGATCATGACCCCGCTGTCGCAGGTTCGTGCGCCCACGACCACCGTGGCGCTGCCGGTACTGTCGCAGCTGCAGGATGATCAACCCAGATTCTCGAATTACATCGTCCGTGGACAGGCGGCCCTCGGGTACACCCTGGTCGCCGGGCTGGCCATGGCAGCTGCCGTCGCCGATCCGCTGGTGTCCATCGCGCTCGGCCAGCGGTGGGAGCAGGTCGCTCCGATCATGCGCATTCTTGCGCTGGCCGGCATCTTCCAGACGCTGTCCTATGTCGGTTTCTGGGTGTACCTGGCGCGAGACCTGACCAAAGAGCTGTTCCGGTATTCGATGGTCAGCTTGGCGATGCGGGCCACCAGCATATTCATCGGCAGTCACTGGGGAATGATGGGCGTGGCCGTCGGTTACGCCGTGTCGCCCGGGCTCGCGTGGCCGATCTCACTGTGGTGGCTCAATCGGAAGACCGTAATACCGATTCGCGCACTCATCGTTGGCGCCTTGCGCATCTTGAGCATGTCGCTGGTGGCCGGTGGTTGTGGCTATCTGACAACGAGTTTGTTGGTTCAACATCACCTGGTCGCCCTGATCGCGGGAGCACTGACCGTCGTCGCCGTCTATCTGACCGGATTTCTGGTGCCCCCGGTCCGCCGTGACTATCTCAGCGTCCTTGACATCGCGCGAAAGGTGAAGCGGCGCAAAGCGGCAGCCTGAAACTACAGCTCGGGCTCGAGGACTGTTGGGTCGACCGGCCGCAGGATCGCCGTGACGTCGTCCTGCAGGATCCGCGCGCACGCCCGGAAGTGTGCGACAGACTTGCCGATGGGGTCGGCGAGGTCGTCCTCGATCGTCCTGGCCGGCACCTGGCTGCGGGCCTGCCTGGCCGCTTCGATCAGCCAGTGCCCCGCCTCCTCGGTCGTCGCCGGCGGGAATAAGGGGACCGCGGTCAGCAGGTGGCCGAACTGGTTCATCGTGAAGACCCGCGCCAGCACCCGGGGATTGAGCTGGACCACCTGAGCGCGATGTTCCCGGGTCGCGGTGAGGATCAGGTCCGCGTTCTGCGCCAGGTCGGTCGTCATCAGCCGGGACCGGAAACCGGTTGCAGTGATGTCGTGTTCGGCCAGAACCGTCTGCGCGTGCCGGTTCATTTCACGGCCGGGGCGTGCCTGCAGCCCCGCCGATTCGATCGTCCAGCTCGCGGCCGGTGCCGCTCCCCAACGCGCGGTCAGCGCCTGCCGCAGCAGGTACTCGGCCATCGGCGAGCGGCATTCGTTGGCGGTGCAGACGATGAGCACCCGGAACGACTCCGAACGGATGTGTCGACCGCTCATGGGCGTCCCAGGGCGCGATAGGTCCAGCCATCCGCTCGCCACGCGACGGGGTCCAGGGCGTTGCGCCCGTCCAAGATGCGCTTGTGCGCGACGAGCCGGCCGAACGTGTGCGGGTCGAGGTCGCGATACTGCTTCCACTCCGTGAGCAGTAGCACCACATCCGCGTCCTCGGCGGCTTCTTCGGGAGTCGTGACATAGGTCAGGTCCGGCCGCAGCTTGCTCGCCGTGGGAATGGCCTCCGGGTCGGTCACCACCACCAGCGCCCCCCGCTCGCTGAGAATTGCCGCGACATCGAGCGCGGGGGAGTCGCGTACATCGTCGCTGTCGGGCTTGAACGCGGCACCCAGCACCGCCACCCTGGCCCCGATGAAGTCGCCGCCGCAGACCTCCCGGGTCAACTCGACCATCCGGGCCCGCCGACGAAGGTTGATCTTGTCCACCTCCTGCAAGAAGGTCAGCGCCTCGTCGGCGCCCAACTCACCGGCCCTGGCCATGAACGCCCGGATGTCCTTGGGCAGACAACCGCCGCCGAAGCCCAGCCCGGCATTGAGGAAACGGCGCCCGATCCGGGTGTCGTAGCCGATCGCGTCGGCCAATTTCGTGACATCTGCTCCGGTGACTTCGCAGAGTTCGGCCATCGCGTTGATGAACGAGATCTTGGTGGCCAGGAACGAGTTGGCGGCCACCTTCACTAGTTCGGCGGTCGCGTAGTCCGCGACCACCCGGGGCGTCCTGTCCGCCAGCGGAGTGGCATAGACCCCGTCCAAGAGTGCGGTGGCCCGCTCGCCGGCAGCTCCGGCAGCGACGCCGTAAACCAGTCGATCCGGGTGCAGCGTGTCCTTGATGGCGAAGCCCTCCCTGAGGAACTCGGGGTTCCAGGCCAGACTGGCGGTGGGGTTGGCCGCCTCGATGAGTTCGCTCAATCTGGCGGCCGTGCCCACTGGAACGGTCGACTTGCCGACCACCAGGTCACCATCGGACAGCTGCGGCAACAGGGCCGCGACGGCGCCGTTGACAGAGGTGAGATCAGCAGCGTTCTCGCCCTTCTTCTGCGGCGTTCCGACGCAGATGAAATGGACCTGCGAACCGTGCGCCTGGGCCATGTCCGAAGTGAACCGGAGTCGCCCGGTGGCCAACGCCTCGGTGAGCAACTCGGGCAGGCCTGGCTCGAAGAACGGGGCCTGGCCCTGGGCCAGCGCCGCGACCTTGCCGGCGTCGGAGTCGATACCGACCACCTCGTGGCCCACAGTGGCCATGCAGGCCGCATGGACCGCGCCCAGGTATCCGCACCCGATCACTGACAATCGCATCGTTGAAGGCCGTTTCTCTCATGGTGGGTGGACACCCGACGTCAGCATGCCGGAATCGGACAATTAGGTATGGCGTTCAGATTTCGCGGGGGTTACGATGTGTCACGAGAATTAGTGCATTCGAGTGATCAACTTTGGCAGTCTGCCAGATCACAGTATCAACTTCGGACACTCAGTACTCCATTTGAAGCGTTTGAGGTAGTCTAAGCCTCGCCAGCAGGGTCTGGATTGATCCAGTCACCACCAGTAGATGAGGCAGTCATGAAGCCCCGTATCGGTTATGCCCCCGGCGTCTATGACCTGTTCCACATCGGCCACCTCAATATCCTCAAGCACGCCAAGTCGCAGTGCGACTATCTGATCGCCGGCGTCGTATCCGACGAGATGGCCCAGTTGACCAAGGGCAAGCCCCCGGTCGTACCGCTGGCCGAACGTCTCGAGATCGTCAGCCACATCAAGTTCGTCGACGAGGCCGTGGCCGAGGTGCTGCCGCACAAGCTGGACACCTGGCGCGAAGTGGGTTTCGACATCATCTTCAAGGGCGACGATTGGCGGGGGACCGCCAAGGGGCGCAAGCTCGAAGCCGACTTCGCCACCGTGGGTGTCGAGGTCATGTATTTCCCGTACACCATGCATACCTCGAGTTCGCTGCTGCGTCGGTTCCTGTCCGGCGCGGTGACCGAGGACGACATCTCCGTCGCCGCGAGTGGCACCTGAGCCGGTTCGTGACTGATGTCGAGTCGGGCGCCGGCCTGTTGGCCGCGGTCGCCGTGATGAACACCCTGCGGTCGGCGGGCGGGTGTCCGTGGGACGCCGACCAGACCCACCAGTCGCTGATGCGCTACCTCGTCGAGGAATGCTACGAACTCGTGCAGGCGATCGAGGATGGTGATCCCGATGCCATGCGCGAAGAACTGGGCGACGTCCTGCTGCAGGTGTTGTTCCACGCCCGCATCGCGTCCGAGTCGGACGGCGGCTTCGATATCGATGACGTCGCGACCGGGTTGGTCGACAAACTCATCCGCCGGCACCCGCACGTCTTCGGCGATGGCGAGACCATCACGGATGCCGCTGATCAGCAGTTGCGCTGGGAAGAGTTGAAGAAGGAAGAGCAGGGACGCACCGGCGCCCTGGCCGGCGTGGCGTTGGCCGCGCCCGCGGTGGCGTTGGCCGGCAAGCTCGGTGCGCGCGCATCGAAGTTCGGGCTGGACGTCGAACTGCCGGCCGGAGATTCAATCGCCGAGCAGATCTTCCGGCTGGCCTACTCGGCCGGCGCCAACGGCATCGACCCCGAGACGGCGGTTCGGGCGGTGGCACGGGCGCACGCCGACCGGATGCAGGCGGCGGAGTCGGCGCCGTGACCTCCTCTCTGCCGCCGCCTGATCAGACCGGGCACGGCACAGACCATCTTGTGCTGGCCGACCGAACCGACCCGCTCGAACCTCCGCGGGTTCATCGGCGTTGGGCCGGAGTGCTGTTGGCTCTCTGTTCGGCGGCGGTGATCGCCGTCGTGCTCTCGCCAGGCCGCCCGGCCTCCGGTGCCCAGGATCGGCTCGAGGAATTCTTCACCCGGGCGCACGCCCATGGGCTGCCGGATTTCATCAGTTTCGGCCTCGTCGAGTGGCTGTCCAACGTCGTGATGTTCATGCCCCTGGGGTTCCTCGCGCTGCTCGCGATCCCGTGGCGACGGTTGGTCTTTCCGGCCTTGGTGCTGGTCTCGATCGGCATCGAAATGTGGCAGCACTACTTCCTGCCCAGCCGGGTCGCGTCGGTGGCCGACGTGCTGGCCAATAGCGTGGGCGCGTTGATCGGTGTGCTGCTGGCAGTGGCCTGGAGCCGGCACCGGACACGTCGCCGGGCGCGTCGAGCTCAGCCGGGTGCCGCCCGGCCGGATCAGCTGGCTCAGTCGCCTCGGTAGGCCTGCGGCGTCCTCAGTCGCCCGGCAGTGTCACGCCGATCTGTCGGCGTATCTCGTCGATCGTCCGCATGATCGACACGGTTTCGGCCGGTGGCAGCAGATCCGACTCGGTCCGCCCTGCGGTCACCAGGCGGGCCACCTCGGCTGCCTCGTAGGCAAGGCCCTGATGGCCCAGGATGGTGTTGCCATCCCAGACCCGGCGATTGCCGGCGGTGTCGATCACTGTGATCGGCTGGGGTTCGTAGAAGCTACCGGGAATCTCGATCCGGGCCGTCGTGCCGGCAATGCTCGCCGTGGTCGCGGTCTTGGCGAACAGCGTGGTGTTCAGCACGGCCTGCCTGTGGTTCGCCGAACTCAGCACGATCGACACCTGGCCGTCGACGCCGGAGTCGGTCTGCACGCCGACCGCGCTGATTGCCGACGGTTCGCCCTGGACGAATGCCGCGAACGAGACTGGGTAGATACCCAGATCCAGCAGTGCGCCGCCGGCCAGGTTCGGGTCGAAAAGCCGGCCGTTCGCGGCAGGGGTCATGTACTGCCCGTGATCCGCGGTGATGGTGACGATGTCGCCCAGGACGCCGTCGGCCAGCAATTGCCGCACGACGTCCATGTGCGGCAGGAACCTGGTCCACATCGCCTCCAGCACCAGGACATCGGCCGCGGCGGCTGCCTCGACGACCGCGATGGCCTGTGCTGCGTTCTGCGCGAACGCCTTCTCTATCAGTACATGTTTGCCGGCAGCGATCGCGAGCAGCGCCTGGCTGTGGTGCTCGGAGTGCGGGCTCGCAATGTAGACGACATCGATCTCCGGGTCGTCGACGAGCTGCTGATAGCTGCCGTAGGCGCGTTCGACACCGAAATCGTTCGCGAATGCCTGCGCGCGGGCCAGATCGCGGGAGCCGACGGCGACGAGTCGCTGCGACGTGGTCGTTCGGACCGCCCTCGCCCAGCCCTTGGCGATCCCGCCAGGCGCCAGGACGCCCCAGCGTAACGGTGGCGCGGATCGCGGGTCCGGGGTGCGGGGTACGGGCAGGTGCGCGGGCAGTGCTACAGCCAACGAAGAACTCCCTTGGTCGACGAGGATGCTGCGCGGGTGTGGTCAGCGTAGAGCCCGGGCGTGGTCTGCCGGCTTCCCGGGGAGCAGAACGACGCAGTTTTGCGCCGTTTCGCAGCGCGTCCGCTGGAGGCGATTGTGGATGGGTTTGGGGACGGTCGGTGGAAGGTCGGTGGACGCGGCAGGGGACACGCCCTCGAATGAGTGATTGCTCTGGGGACAGCCCTGGGACTGCCGGTTGACAGTCACTGTCGGTGGGTGGTGCTACACCTACGACACGGGAAATAAGACACGCCGACACTACATCTAGGGTCTGGCGAAATCGCAAGCCCTAGATGTACTGTTCGACCTCTGAGCTTCTCAGCCCGCACGTATCCGTCCGGTTGTTGTTCGGGAAGGAATGCGGAGCGGCTGAGAAGCGCTGTATCCAGTAGCACTAGCTCGAAAAAGGGAGAGCGAATGGCCCCGAACGTGACCACCGCTGACGTCAACAGCGTCGGAATCGAAGACCAGTACACCGCCGACGGCTCGAACCCCGCCGGTGGCACCGCACCGGGTCGGTCCAGCAGTGAGATCTCGCGGTCGGCCACCGGGATGACCGTGGTCCGCCGGAACGGCTCGACCGCTTCGTTCGATTCAGGTCGGGTCGCCGTTGCCATCACCAAGGCCTTCATCGCCGTCGAGGGTGACTCGGCGGGTACCTCCTCGCGGCTGCGTGCGCTGGTCTCCCAGCTCACCGAGCAGGTGACCAGCACACTGCAGAAGCGGCACGGCATCGAGCGCCACGTCGACCTGGAAGATGTGCAGGATCAGGTCGAACTGGCCCTGATGCGTGGCGGTCATGCCAAGGTCGCGCGGGCCTACATCCTCTACCGCGAGGAGCACCGCCGTTCGCGGGATGAGCGCCTGGCGGCCGAGCACAGTGGCGACCCGGTCACCGCCGGACCGAAGGTCTTCAGCGTCATCGCCCCCGACGGTTCCTCCAGCCTGCTCGACACCGCGCGGCTGCGGACGATCATCGACGAGGCCTGCGCCGGATTGGTCGACGTCAGCGCTGACGACGTCTATACCGGCACAGCCGCGAATCTCTATGACGGGATCAGCGCCAAGGAACTCGGGCTGGCCCCGATCATGGCCGCCCGTGCGCTGGTCGAGACCGAGCCGAACTACTCCTACGTGGCCGCCCGGCTGCTGAACGACACCCTGCGGACCGAGGCGTTGAGCTACCTGGCCGGTGCCCCGCGCCAGGCCAGCGCCACCGACATGGCCACCGTCTACCCGACCTACCTGGGCGACTACATCGCCCAGGGCATCAAGCTGGGTCAGCTCGACCCGATTCTGGCCGAGTTCGACCTTGAGCGCCTCGGCGGCGCCATCGAATCCGATCGGGATGGTCAATTCACCTTCCTCGGCCTGCAGACCCTGTACGACCGATACTTCATCCACCACCGCGAGACCCGCTACGAGCTGCCGCAGGCCTTTTTCATGCGGGTCGCCATGGGCCTGGCCATCCGCGAGGTGCAGCGCGAAGAGCGGGCCATCGAGTTCTACCGGCTGATCTCGAGCTTCGACTTCATGTGCTCCACGCCGACGCTGTTCAACGCCGGCACCACGCGGCCGCAGTTGTCCAGTTGCTTCCTGACCACGGTGGAGGACGACCTGGACGACATCTTCCAGTCCATCAAGAACAACGCCCTGCTGGCGAAGTTCTCCGGCGGCCTCGGCAATGACTGGACCCCGGTCCGCGGCATCGGTGCGCACATCAAGGGCACCAATGGACTGTCCTCCGGTGTCGTCCCGTTCCTGAAGATCGCCAACGACACCGCGGTCGCGGTGAACCAGGGTGGCAAGCGTAAGGGCGCCGTCTGCGCCTACCTGGAGACCTGGCACATCGATGTCGAGGAATTCCTGGACCTGCGCAAGAACACCGGTGACGAGCGTCGCCGGACGCATGACATGAACACCGCCAACTGGGTGCCGGACGAGTTCATCCGCCGGGTCGAGGCGGACGGTATCTGGACGCTGTTCTCGCCGGACGAGGTCCCCGGGCTGCACGATGCCTATGGGCTCGAATTCAGCAAGAAGTACGCCGAGTACGAAGCCGCGGCCGCGGCCGGCGAGATCCAGGTATTCCGGCGGGTGAAGGCCGTCGATCTGTGGCGGCGGATGCTGACCATGGTGTTCGAGACCGGACACCCGTGGATCACCTTCAAGGACCCGTGCAACCTGCGCTCCCCGCAGGGTCACGTCGGGGTGGTGCACTCGTCGAACCTGTGCACCGAGATCACCCTGAACACCTCCAAGGACGAGGTGGCGGTCTGCAACCTGGGTTCGGTGAACCTGGCTGCCCACGTCAGCGCCGATGGCCTCGATGTCAAGCGGCTGCACGCCACCGTCCGGACCGCGGTCCGGATGCTGGACAACGTCATCGACATCAACATGTACACAATCCCGGCGGCTCGGCGGTCGAACCTGAAGCACCGCCCGGTGGGTCTGGGCCTGATGGGCTTCGCCGATTCGCTGTACAAGCTCGGGGTTGCCTACTCATCGGCGGCGGCCGTCGAATTCGCCGACACCTCGATGGAGCAGCTGTCCTACTTCGCCATCGAGGCGAGCTCGGACCTGGCGCTGGAGCGCGGCCGGTACGGATCGTTCGAAGGCTCGCTGTGGTCCCGAGGCATCCTGCCGATCGACTCGGTGGAGATCCTGCGCGAACACCGCGGCGGCGACCTCGATCAGAACAACACCAAACGGCTCGACTGGGACTCGCTGCGAAACAAGGTCGTCAACCAGGGCATGCGCAACTCCAACGTGATGGCCATCGCGCCGACAGCGACGATCTCCAACATCATCGGAGTGGCCCAGTCGATCGAGCCGACCTACCGCAACCTGTTCGTGAAGTCGAACATGAGCGGCGACTTCACGGTGGTCAACGAGCACCTGGTGCGGGTGCTGAAGGAACGTGACCTGTGGGATGAGGTCATGGTCGCCGACCTGAAGTACTTCGACGGCTCGCTGTGGCCGATCGACCGGATCCCGGACGATGTCAAGGCGCTGTTCGCCACCGCGTTCGAGATCGACGGATCGTGGCTGGTCAAGGCTGCCTCGATGCGGCAGAAGTGGATCGACCAGGCGCAGTCGCTGAACCTGTACGTGGCACAGCCCAATGGACGGAAGCTGGACGAGATCTACCGACTGGCCTGGCGGACCGGCTGCAAGACGACGTACTACCTGCGGTCCACCTCCAAGACCCACGTCGAAAAGTCGACGCTGAACGGCACCGACGGCAAGCTGAACTCGGTTCAGGCCACGCTGGCGCCGCCGGCCGTCACGGCGACGGCTGTTCCTCCCGCCGTTGCGGCGGTGCCCGCTGCCGTAGTGCCGGTCCTTGCCGCCCCTGTCGTCGTACCGGTCGCCGCACCGCCGGTGGCGGTGAACGTCGAATTCGCGTCGGACACTCTGGCCGGCAGCGATGTGCTGGCCTGCTCCATTGACAACCCGGACTGCGAAGCATGCCAGTAATGGCTGCCCTCGCTTCCGGCCAGAAAGGAAACCTCTGAGATGTCTGACTTCGCAACCACTTTCGCCGATCCGGCGACGTCGTTCACCGCTCCTACCGGGAGCTCGGCGCCCGCCGTCGCGGCCACCGGTCTCGGCGTGATCGACACCACCGGCGGCCGCGTCGCTGTCAGCGACAAGCGAATGATCAACGCCCGCGCCGACGTCAACCAGCTGCTGCCGCTGAAGTACCACTGGGCCTGGGAGAAGTACCTGGCCGGCTGCAACAACCAGTGGATGCCCACCGAGGTGTCCATGCAGGCCGATATCGCGCTGTGGAAGTCGCCCAACGGGCTGACCGATGCCGAGCGACAGATGCTCAAGCGGAACCTCGGCTTCTTCGCCACCGCGGAGTCATTGGTGGCCAACAACATCGTGCTCGCGGTGTACCGGCAGTTGACCAACCCGGAGTGCCGTCAGTACCTGCTGCGCCAGGCATTCGAGGAGGCAGTGCACACCCACACCTTCCAGTACATCTGCGAATCGCTCGGCTTGAACGAGGGCGAACTTTTCAACATGTACCGCGAGGTGCCGTCCATCACAGAGAAGGACGCCTGGGCGCTGAAGTACACCAAGAACCTGGAAGATCCGGACTTCAAGACCGGCACCGTGGAGACCGATCGGGCGTTCCTGCGGGACCTCGTCGCGTTCTACGTCATCTTCGAGGGCATGTGGTTCTACACCGGCTTCGCCCAGATCCTGTCGCTCGGTCGGCGCAACAAGATGGTCGGCATCGCCGAGCAGTACCAGTACATCCTGCGTGACGAGTCGATCCACCTGAACTTCGGCATCGACGTGATCAACCAGATCAAGATCGAGAACCCGGAGCTGTGGTCGGCCGAGTTCGCGGCGGAGGTTTCCGGCATGCTGGCCAAGGCCTGCGAGCTCGAGATCACCTATGGTCGGGAAACGCTGTCCACCGGCATGCTGGGCTTGTCGGCGGCGCAGTGCGAGCAGTACATGCACTTCATCACCAACCGACGCTGCGCCCAGATCGGCCTCGCCCCGCTCTTCGCGGAGACCGAGAACCCGTTCCCCTGGATGAGCGAAATGATGGACCTCAAGAAGGAGAAGAACTTCTTCGAGACACGCGTCATCGAGTACCAGACAGGCGGCGGCCTGGAGTGGTGACTGAGCCGGGCCCCGAGTTCGCGCCTCATCGGCCTGGGCACCTGGGACACCACCGGTGCCTCTGGAATGATCCGGCGGAAGTGACGGTCAGTACTGGCGGGGAGTAACAGGATCATGACGACAGGTCGGGCCGGCGACAAGGGGTCAAGGCGGTCCACCTCTGTTCCGACCACCGCCGGCGGGGGGCTGCCCAGTAATCGATTCGGGCTGATCCCGATGCGGGGCCGCTCCGGAGACGAGAGCCACCGGGCCTCCACGCCGCTCGAACTCTTCTTCGACCTCTGTTTCGTCGTCGCGGTGTCCCTGGCGTCGGTGTCGCTGCACCACGGCCTGCTCGAGGGCCATGGATGGCGATACGCGGGCTCGTATCTGGCGGTGTTCTTCGCCATCTGGTGGGCCTGGATGAACTTCACCTGGTTCGCCTCTGCCTACGACACCGACGATTGGCTGTACCGGGTCGCCACGCTGGTGCAGATCGCCGGTGTGCTGATCCTGGCCGCCGGGGTGCCGGATGTCGCCAACGACTACGACTTCACGACGCTGACCATCGGGTACCTGGTCATGCGGATCGGGCTGATCGCCCAGTGGCTCCGCGCCGCGTACTCCGATCCCACCGCCCGCTCGATGGCCCTGCGCTATGCGGCCCTGCTGGCGGTCGTCCAGATCGGCTGGGTGTCCCGGCTGGCGCTGCCCAGTAATGGGGCGCTCCCGGTATTCCTGGTCCTGGTCGTGGCCGAACTAGCGGTTCCGCCGCTGGCCGAACGCGGCGACACGCACACGCCGTGGCACCCCGGCCACATCGC
Organism: Mycobacteriales bacterium; assembly: GCA_038245175.1. Classification (GTDB taxonomy): domain Bacteria; phylum Actinomycetota; class Actinomycetes; order Mycobacteriales; family Nakamurellaceae; genus Nakamurella. The sequence continues at coordinate 275,528 of JBBRSR010000001.1, forward strand.
CGAACGGTACGGGCTGTTCACCCTCATCGTGCTGGGCGAATCCGTGTTGGCTGCGACGACCGCCGTGGTCACCGGGATTGGGCAGTCCGAGCACCCAGGATCGATGATCGTGTTGGCGATGGCCGGGCTGGCCATCGCTTTCGGCATGTGGTGGATCTACTTCGAGCAGCCCGCCTATCAGATCCTCACCAGCATGAAGGCCTCACTGATCTGGGGATACAGCCACTACTTCGTCTTCGCGTCGGCCGCTGCGCTGTCCGCCGGCCTGGAGTTGTCCATCGACTACGCCCTGCAGAGGCAGGATGCCGAGGCCGGCCACGAAGCCGCGGCGGGCGCCGAACACGCCTTCCAGCTCACCGGGCCGGCGACCGCCATCGCCACCACATTGCCGGTCGCGGTCTTCGTCCTGGCCACCTGGTTGCTGATGATCCGGCGGAGCAACGACACCGTGCTGAACCTGGTGTTCCCGATCGGCGCCGCCATCATTCTCGGTCTCACCGTGACCGCCGCGCCTATCCAATTCACCGCCCTGGTGATGGCCGCGTTGGTGGCCATTCTGGTGGTCCGCCGCTGCTCGGACTGAGCAGAACCGCGGACGATTCTGCTCGCTGAGCGAGAAGAATCCTCCCCGATTTCAGATGGAGGGGAGTCCACGCCGGGTTCTCGGCGGTTTCGAACAGATCAGCGGCCCGTCGGCCGCGATCTCCGGCACCAGCCAGTGGTAGTCAGCCCAGGCCGGGTTGCCGATCAACCAAACGCTCGGCTGCCGGCCGAGCGCCGCGTGCATATGCGGGTACCGGAAATCCTGGGCTATAGTCGCTGTCAGGTTATGAGTGCCAGCATCGAGCCCCGGCTTGCTGGACGGCAACCCTCCACACGCGGTGGGGTGCCCCGGGTGATGACCAGGTGGATCAGCGAAGTTTGCTGGAACGCAAGCGCGACCCGTCGACCGACGGGTCAGTCGACGCCGAGAAGGAGCGCCGCTGTGTGTTGTCGAATGTGTTGTTGTCGCTGACCAAGTGACCGACCCGGGCGAGTGACTCGCTCGCCCGACCCCGCATAGCCGCATCCCGTCGCGCCTTCCTGGCCGATGGTGTCCGCCTATCCGGACATGTCACGCTGGTTTCGCGTCGCGCGTCCACTGCCGCGCCGGCCCGAGGACGAGTGAGCAGGCACTGATCACCGCCGTACCGCAAATCGCAAGCCAAAACCGAAAACCGCTGTAGACCCAGCGATGTCGCAAAGCCGCGACCCTGGATGCCGCTCGTTCGATGGAGAAAACATCATGGCCGAAACCCCGACACCCGCCACCTGGAATTTCGAGACCCGGCAGATCCACGCCGGCCAGGCACCCGACCCGGGCACCAAGGCCCGCGCACTGCCGATCTTCCAGACCACCTCGTTCTCTTTCGACTCGTCCGCGCACGGCAGTCGACTGTTCGCCCTGCAAGAGCTGGGCAACATCTACACCCGGATCCACAACCCGACCCAGGACGCCGTAGAACAGAAGCTCACCTCCCTGGAAGGTGGCGTCGGGACGCTGCTCGTCGCGTCCGGTCAGGCAGCCGAGACGATTGCGCTGCTCACCATCGCCAATGCCGGTGACCACATCGTCGCCTCGCCACGCCTGTACGGCGGCACCTACAACCTGCTGCACTACACGCTGCCGAAGCTGGGCGTTGCGGTCGATTTCGTCGAGAATCCCGATGACCTGGACTCCTGGCAGAGCGCGGTCCGGCCGAACACGAAGGCGTTCTACGCCGAGTCGATCTCCAATCCGCAGCTGGATGTGCTCGACTTCGAAGGGGTCGCCCGCGTAGCCCATGCCAACGGCGTGCCGCTGGTCGTCGACAACACCGTGCCGACCCCGTACCTGATCCGGCCATTCGAGCACGGCGCGGACATCGTCGTGCATTCGACCACCAAGTATCTGGGTGGTCATGGCGTGGCCATCGGCGGCGCGATCGTCGACTCGGGCAATTTCGACTGGACCGCCAACCCGGCGAAGTTCCCCGGCTTCAACACCCCGGACCCGAGCTACAACAACCTGACCTGGGGCACCGACCTGGGTCCGAACGGGTTGTTCGGTGTCAACGTGTCGTTCATCTTCAAGGCCCGGCTGCAGCTGCTCCGCGACCTCGGGCCGGCCACCACCCCGCTCAACGCCTGGTTGCTCAACCTCGGCCTGGAGACGCTGAGCCTGCGGCTGGAACGCCACGTGGCCAACGCAACCAAGGTCGCCGAGTTCCTGGAGGCGCACCCACAGGTGACCTCGGTTTCCTACCCCGGGCTCGCGTCGAGCAAATGGCATGCGTTGCAGCAGAAGTACTCTCCACTGGGCGGCGGCGCGATCGTGGCCTTCGAGATTGCCGGCGGAGCCCCCGCGGGTGAGGTGTTCAGCGACTCGCTGGAGTTCTTCTCCAACCTCGCCAACATCGGCGATGTCCGATCCCTGGTCATCCACCCGGCCTCGACCACGCACTCGCAGCTCACCCCGGCGGAACAGCTGTCCACCGGCGTCACCCCGGGACTGATCCGGCTGGCCGTCGGCATCGAACACATCGACGACATCCTGGCCGACCTGGCGACCGGATTTGCCGCGGCGGCCGCGGTCACCGGTGCTGAGAACGCCCCCGGGGAGAGCGAGACCAGCTCGCCGACCCCCACCGCAGCAGGAGTCTGAGCGATCCATGAACGTTCTCAAGGCCGTGGCATGCTGATTGACATGGCCTACCAGCATGGCTCTGGGACCGACAGTGTCGGCTCCAGAGCCGTGCGGCGCGCCGAGCAGGACGAGCGCCGCGCGACGTCCCGCCCTGCCGCGGCGGATGCGCAACAGGCAGCGTGGCCGGCCGACCCCGACCCGGCACCGGAAGCTGAGCCCCGAACGACGCCGATCTTCACCGGGCAGACCTTTTCTGGGCAGACCTTTACACCGCCGATCATCTTCAGCCCCGGCGACCCGGTGGCGGCGCGCCAGTTCGTCGACCTCGGCGACCTGGAGTTGGAGAACGGCGCGGTGCTGAGCGGTGTCCGGGTGGCCTACGAATCGTGGGGCACCCTCAACGCCGCCAGGGACAACGCCGTACTGGTGCTGCACGCGCTCACCGGCGACGCCCACGTCGTCGGCAGCAGCGGTCCGGGGCAGCCGACGCCTGGCTGGTGGGAGGGCCTGATCGGCAGCCGGGCCGTCCTGGACAGCGACGACCTGTTCGTCATTGCGCCCAACGTGCTGGGCGGCTGCCAGGGCACCACCGGTCCATCCACCATCGCCCCCGACGGCCGCCCGTACGGTTCCCGATTCCCGCAGATCAGTATCCGGGACCAGGTGGCCGTGGAGGTGGCGTTGGCCGATCGGCTCGGCATCGAGTCCTTCGTGGCCGTACTCGGCGGTTCGATGGGGGGTATGCGGGTGCTGGAATGGGCCGTCGGCCACCCGAATCGGCTACGCGCCGCGATCGCCATCGCCACCTGCGGGTATTCCAGCGCGGATCAGATCGGCTGGTCGACGCCGCAGCTCTGGGCGATCAAGTCGGACCCGAACTTCCAGGGCGGTGACTACTACTCCGGCGAGTGGCCGATGGCCGGGATGGCGGTTGCCCGACAGATCGCGCACATCACGTACCGGTCGGAGCTGGAGATGAACACGCGATTCGGCCGGTCCGAGCAGCCGGGGGAGGACCCTGCCGTCGGGGGCCGGTTCGCTGTTCAGTCCTACCTCGAATACCACGGCACCAAACTCAGCCGGCGCTTCGATCCGAACTCGTATCTTCGGCTGACCGAGGCGATGAACTCGCACGACATCGGCCGGGGCCGCGGCGGTTTCGCTGCCGCGCTGAACCGGATCACCGCGGAACTCACGGTGGCGGTAGTCGACTCCGATCGGCTGTTCCCGCCGCATCAGGGTGCCGAACTGGCGACCGCACCGACAGCTCGGCCGATCATCACCATGCACTCGGAGTACGGTCATGACGGATTCCTGATCGAAGCCGATCAGGTGGCCGGCGTGGTGGCCGCGGCAGTGGCGGCAATCCGGGCGCCGGCGTCCAAGTCCACGAGTGTCAGGGGGTAGAGAATGCCTGTTCGGTTGGGCTACAAGGCTTCCGCTGAGCAGTTCGGTCCGGTCGAGTTGCTCGAGTTCGGGATTCAGGCCGAGACGGCCGGGTTCGATTCGGTGTTCACCTCCGATCACCTGCAGCCGTGGCGGCACGACGGCGGTCATGCTCCGGCCGCGCTGCCGTGGCTCGGCGCGTTGGGCGCTCGGACCGAGCGAATTCTGATCGGCACCTCGGTACTGACCCCGACCTTCCGCTACCACCCGGCCGTCATCGCACAGGCCTTCGCCACTCTGGGTGTGCTGTTCCCGGGACGGGTGATCCTGGGCGTCGGTTCCGGCGAGTCGCTCAATGAGGTCCCGCTCGGGCTCGATTGGCCGGACGGAAAGGAGCGGTTCGCCCGGCTGAAGGAAGCGATCACGCTGATCAAGCAGCTGTGGTCCGCAGAGCGCGTCAACTTCGACGGCGCCTATTACTCCACGAAGAACGCGACCATCTACGACCGGCCGGAGGAAGCCGTGCCGATCTACATCGGTGCGTCCGGCCCGGCCGCGACCAGGCTGGCCGGCCGGATCGGGGATGGTTTCATCACCACGTCGGGCAAGGCCGACGAGCTGTACTCGAAGACGTTGCTGCCGGCCTTGGCGGTCGGGGCGGAGCAGTCCGGGCGGACCCTTGCCGATCTGGATCTACTGATCGAGATGAAGGTGTCCTTCGACCACAACGCCGACCGCGCCCTGCAGGACACCCGGAATTGGGCGGCGCTGGCCCTGAGCCCCGAGGAGAAGACCGGGGTTGAGGACCCGATCGAGATGCAGCGGCTGTCCGACGCATTGCCGGTGGACCGGGCGGCCTCCCGCTGGATCGTGTCCACCGACCCGGACGAGCACGTCGAGCGCATCCGTCACTATCTCGACCTGGGCTTTCGGCACCTGGTGTTCCACAGCCCGGGTACGGACCAGGCGAGCTTCCTGAAGATCTACGGAGCCGAAGTGCTGCCGCACCTGCGTAATCTCGGGTACTGATGACCGAGTTGATCCTCCCGCTGGCCCCGCGACTCGGCTCCGCGCCGACCGCCACCACCTCCTCGATGCGGCGTGCGTTGCGCCGCGCCGCCGACGGCGTCACCCTGGACCGGACCGAGGCCGCGATCCTGTTGCAGGCCCGCGGCGACGATCTGAACGTACTGTGCGCGTCGGCGGCCCGCGTCCGGGACGCCGGGTTGCTGGCGGTCGGCCGCCCGGGGGTCATCACCTATTCGAAAAAGGTGTTCATCCCGTTGACCCGGCTGTGCCGGGATCGCTGCCACTACTGCACCTTCGCCACCTCCCCTGGCCGGGTCGATTCGGCCTATCTGTCGCCGGACGAGATCCTGGCAATCGCCGAGGCCGGCCGTCAGCTGGGTTGTAAGGAAGCGCTCTTCACCCTCGGCGACCGCCCCGAGCTGCGCTGGAACGCGGCGTCGAAATGGCTCGACGAGGCGGGCTACGACTCCACCCTTGACTATCTGCGCGCGATGGCGATCCGGGTCCTGGAGACCACCGGACTGCTGCCGCACCTCAACCCGGGAGTGCTGAGCTGGCAGGAGATGGGCCGGCTCAAGCCGGTGGCGCCGTCGATGGGGATGATGCTCGAGACGACGTCGACGGAGCTGTTCACCGACCCGCACGGCGCCCATTTCGGGTCGCCGGACAAGGACCCGGCAGTCCGCCTGCAGGTTCTGGAAGATGCCGGCCGGTCATCGGTTCCGTTCACCACCGGCATCCTGATCGGCATCGGTGAGACCCTGTCCGATCGCGTGGAGTCGATCTTCGCGATCCGCTCGGTGGCGCGTTCCTACCGCGGCGTCCAAGAAGTGATCGTGCAGAATTTCCGCTCGAAGCCGGACACGGCGATGGCCCGGATGCCGGATGCTGAGATCGACGAATTGATCGCCACCGTCGCGGTGGCCCGGCTGTTGCTGGGGCCGTCGGTGCGGATCCAGGCACCGCCGAACCTGATCGGCGCCGAGCACGACGTCTTCAGCCGGGTGATCGGCGCCGGAATCGACGATTGGGGTGGCGTCTCGCCGCTTACTCCGGATCACGTCAACCCCGAGCGGCCGTGGCCGCAGATCGACGACCTGATTGCCCGGACCACCGCCGCCGGCTTCACCCTGGCCGAGCGCCTGACGATCTATCCGGAATACGTGCTGGCCGGTGAGCCGTGGCTGGACCCGCGGCTGGTGCCGCACGTCGCCGCGCTCGCCGACCCGGTGACGGGGCTGGCCCGCCGGGATGCGATTCCCACCGGCCGGCCGTGGCAAGAGGTCGATGAGATCGTACTCTCCTCCGGCCGGACCGATCTGCACACCGATATCGACGAGGCCGGCCGCACCAATGATCGGCGGTCCGACTTCGATGGGGTGTACGGCGACTGGGAGGCACTCCGGGAGCGGATCCACGCCGCTCCGGTGCGCCTGGACACCGATGTAATGGCGGCCCTGCGGGTGGCCTCGGGCGCGCCGGACCGGCTCACCGACACCCAGGCGCTGGCGCTGATGACGGCTACCGGGCGGGAGCTGGACCGGGTCTGCGCGCTCGCCGACGCCGTGCGTGCGGACGTCAACGGCGACGAGGTGACCTACGTGGTCAACCGGAACATCAACTTCACCAACGTCTGTTACACCGGCTGCCGGTTCTGCGCGTTCGCTCAGCGGCGTGGCGACTCCGACGCCTACACACTCTCCGTACAGGAGGTCGCGGACCGGGCCGAGCAGGCTTGGGCGCTGGGGGCGACCGAGGTCTGCATGCAGGGCGGTATCCATCCCGATCTGCCGGGGACGGCGTATTTCGACCTGCTCCGGGCGATCCGGGCGCGCGTGCCGCAGATGCACATCCACGCGTTCTCACCGATGGAAGTGGTCAACGGGGCGACCAGGGCAAACCTGTCGATCCGGGAGTGGCTCACCGAGGCGAAGGCTTCCGGGCTCGGTTCCATCCCGGGAACGGCGGCCGAGATCCTGGATGACGACGTGCGCTGGGTGCTGACCAAGGGCAAGTTACCGACCTCGGCCTGGATCGAAGTCATCACCACCGCGCATTCACTGGGCATCCGATCGTCCTCGACCATGATGTACGGCCACGTGGACACGGCCGAACACTGGGTGGCCCATATCGCTCTGCTGCGCCGGCTGCAGGCGGAGACCGGCGGATTCACCGAATTCGTGCCACTGCCTTTCATCCACACCAACGCGCCGATCTACCTGGCCGGTCTGGCCCGGGCCGGCGCGACCTTCGACGAGAGTCGGGCGGTACACGCCGTCGCCCGGCTGATGCTGCACGGGTCGATCGACAATATCCAGACCTCATGGGTCAAGCTCGGCCCGGCCGGCACCCAGAAGATGCTGCAGGGCGGGGTCAACGATCTGGGTGGCACCTTGATGGAGGAGACCATCTCCCGGATGGCCGGGTCGCAGTTCGGCTCGTTCCAGACGGTCGGCCAGCTGGAAGACATCTGCGCACCAATTTCTCGTCCCGCCGTCCAGCGGACGACGCTGTACGGTCGCGCCGACGCGGAGCGGCGGCAGGCGGCTAGGGCGTTCGTCGGGTTGGCCGCGGTGTCGGCAAACACTGTGTCGGTAAAAGACGACACAGTGACCGGACCGCTGTGTGCCAGTGGGGGCGCCGCGGCGCCCGCCGGTCCGACCTTGCTCACCCTGGGCCGGCGATCCTGAGCGAAGGCAACGCTCCATGGAGCCCGTCGGTCACCCGTGACCGTAAACGGGCGCGCCGGGGGTGGGAGTGTTTTACTTCGCTGGCTAGGCTGTCCAGGGTTGGCCGCGGAGCCGGCCGACAGGAAACCCGGTAGCGGAACAACCTCATCTGAACGCTCTGCAAAGCTTTTCGTTGAAGCTGAATAAGGTTACTCAGTTGTTGTCAACACCCACCCTCATAGGAAGGGATGTGCCGTGGCGGCCATCGAACTCATCGGAGCACGCGAAATCCTCGACTCCCGAGGCAACCCCACCGTCGAAGTGGAAGTCGTCCTGGAGGACGGTTCCTTGGCCAGGGCGGCCGTGCCCTCCGGAGCGTCGACCGGCGAACACGAAGCGGTCGAGCTGCGGGACGGCGACAAGGGCCGCTACATGGGCAAGGGCGTGGAGAAGGCGGTCGCCGCGGTACTGGAGGAAATCGGTCCGGAGCTGATCGGCGTCGACGCCGTCGAGCAACGGCTGATCGACCAGAAGCTGATCGATCTGGACGGCACCCCGGACAAGTCCCGGCTGGGCGCCAATGCGCTGCTGGGCGTTTCTCTCGCGGTAGCCAAGGCCGCGGCCGAGTCCGCTGAGTTGGAGCTCTTCCGCTACCTGGGCGGCCCGAACGCGCACATCCTGCCGGTCCCGATGATGAACATCATCAACGGTGGCGCGCACGCCGACTCCGGCGTCGACTGCCAGGAATTCATGATCGCGCCGATCGGCGCGGACACCTTCAAGGAGGCCCTGCGCTGGGGCGCCGAGGTCTACCACACGCTCAAGTCCGTCCTGAAGAGCGCCGGTTTCTCCACCGGCCTCGGCGATGAGGGCGGATTCGCGCCCGCGCTGGCCTCCAGCCGGGCAGCCCTGGATCTGATCCTGGAAGCCATCACCAAGGCCGGCTTCACTCCGGGCAAAGATGTCGCCGTCGCTCTCGACGTCGCCGCCACCGAATTCCACGCGGACGGTTCGTACAAGTTCGAGGGCAAGCAGCACACCGCCGGCGAGATGACCGCGTTCTACGCAGCACTCGTCGCCGACTACCCGATCGTCTCGATCGAGGACCCCTTGTCCGAAGACGACTGGGACGGCTGGGTCGACCTGACCGCCCAGCTCGGCGAGAAGATCCAGATCGTCGGCGACGACCTGTTCGTCACCAACCCGGACCGGCTGGAGAAAGGCATCGAGCTCAAGGCGGCCAACTCACTGCTGGTCAAGGTCAACCAGATCGGCACCCTCTCGGAGACCCTGGACGCGGTCACCCTGGCCCAGAGCAACGGCTACCGCTGCATGATGAGCCACCGCAGCGGCGAGACCGAGGACACCACGATCGCCGACCTCGCCGTCGCGACGTCCTGCGGCCAGATCAAGACCGGTGCCCCGGCGCGCAGCGAGCGGGTTGCCAAGTACAACCAGCTGCTGCGCATCGAGGAGAATCTGGGCGATGCCGGACGCTACCTCGGGGAGCTCGCGTTTCCGCGGTTCCGCTCCAACACCTGAGAGTTGACAGACGGTTCAGTGATTACCGAAGCAACGGCATGACCGAATCCTCCGGACGCCGTCCGCGGCGCACCTCCGCTCGCCCTGATGGCGGCGCTGGTGCCCGCGGACGGCGTTCGCCGCGCAGTGGCAGCACCCCCGGATCCGCCGCTGAGGCGGGGCCGACGGGAAAGAACACCAGGTCCGGATCGGCTCGACCGCGGGCCGGATCGGCGCCCAAACCGCGCGGTACCGGCCCCGGTCGGCGGGCCCGGGTGGCGGCCGCCGCCGTCGTGGTCGCTGTCGCGCCGACGGGCGGCCGGCTGGCCAAATCCACGGTGGCCAGGCAGATCGCCATCCTCGGCGCCGTGCTCTGTGTGGTGGCGCTGTCGTTGGCCTATCCGCTGCGCAATTATCTCGACCAACGGGCCGGTCTTGCCGCGGCGGTCAGCGAGCGACGCGCCCTCGAACAGCGGGTCGCCGAGTTGCAGGCCGGCCAGGCAGCCCTGGGCGACCCGAACTACATCCGCGAACAGGCCAAACGACGGCTCCAGTACGTAACGCCCGGGGATACCGTCTACGTGGTCCAGGCGCCGGTGATCGCCGACGCCGAGGCATCCGCAGCAGCCGTCAACCCGTCCGGGTCCTGGTACACGACGCTGTGGGGGACCTTGACGTATCCGCCGTTGGCGCCGGCAACTGCCGCGGTGACCCCCGAGCCGGCAGCGGAAACGACTGGTCCGACCGTGAATCCGTCAGCGACCACTAGTCCGTCAGCGACCACCAGTCCCTCAGCGACCACCAGTCCGTCAGCGACCACCAGTCCGTGAGTGACCGTCAATCTATGAATAATGCAGTTCTCGGTGCCGGACCAGGCTTCGCCCGTCGGCTCGAGCAACCCACCGACGCGGACATCGCCGCGCTGACCGCCGAGCTGGGCCGGCCCCCGAGGGGCCTGCGCGCGGTGGCCTACCGATGCGCGCACGGCATCCCCGCGGTGGTGCAGACCAACCCGATTCTGCCTGATGGCACCCCATTCCCGACGATGTACTACCTGTGCTGTTCGGTGCTCAATTCCACGGTGGGCCGGATGGAATCCGAGGGCTTGATGACGCAGATGTCCCAGCGACTGACCGCGGACGACGACCTCGCGGCGCACTATCGGCGGGCGCACGAAAGCTACCTGGCCGAGCGCAATGGCCTGCACGATCTCGGGATCCACGTCACTGCGGGTGGTATGCCGACCCGGGTCAAGTGCCTGCACGTGCTGATCGCGCATTCGCTGGCCGTCGGACCCGGGGTCAACCCGTTGGGTGACGAAGCCGTGCGCCTGCTGGCGGCGTATTCCAAGGCCGATCGCCCCTGCGCCCGGTTCGACGAGGTGTCCTGATGTCCAGGGTCGCCGCGATCGACTGCGGAACCAATTCGATCCGGCTGTTGGTGGCCGATGTGACGCCGACCCCGACGGGCTTTGCGCTGGTGGACGTCCACCGAGAGATGCGTGTCGTCCGGCTCGGGGAAGGGGTCGACCGGACCGGCCGGCTGGAGTCCGCCGCCATCGATCGAACCTGGGCGGCGTTGTCGGACTACACCGGCATTCTGCGTGCCTCCGGGGCGGTCAAGGTTCGGATGGCGGCAACGTCGGCGAGTAGGGACGCCGCCAATCGGCAGGACTTCGTCGACATGGTGCGTCGAACGCTGGGCCAGGAACCCGAGATCATCACCGGTGAGGTGGAGGCGGAATTGTCCTTTCGGGGCGCTGTCGGCGACCTGAATGCCGCAGATGGCCCGTTTCTGGTGGTGGATATCGGCGGCGGATCGACCGAGATGGTGGTCGGCACGGTCGTCCCCGGCACCGGGCAGGTGGAGATCGCCGGCGCGGTCAGCGTCGAGCTGGGTTGTGTGCGGATCACTGAGCGGTTGCTGCACGGCGACCCGCCGACCCAGGACGAGGTGACTCACGCGCACCGCTTCGCCGTTGACACCCTGCGTGCCGGGTTGGACCGGCTGCCATTGGAACGGGTTCGAACAGTGGTCGCCGTCTCCGGCACGGCCACGACTGTCGCCGCGGCGGCCCTGCATCTGCCGACCTACGACCCCACCAAGATCCACCTGTCGCGCATCGGGAAGGAGCAGGTGCACGCGGTCGCCACCTTCCTGCTCGGCGCGACCACCGCGCACCGGGCCGCACTGGGCTACATGCACGAGGGTCGGGTGGACGTGATCGGCGGCGGTGCGCTGATCCTGGATACCCTGGTCAAGCTGGTGGCTCATCGGGTGCGGCTGAACACGATCACGGTGTCCGAGCACGACATCCTCGACGGCCTGGCCCTGTCACTGGGCTAGCGACGAGCCGGTTCGGCGGCCAAGGGCTCAGCCAGGTGGCCGCTGACAACGCCAGCCGCCGCCGAAGGCGCGAACTGGGCCCGTCGTGGGGTGCACTGGATTCTGATTAGGCTGTTGGCTGCCGGTCCGTCGACCGTGAGGCCCCTGTATCCCAATGGCAGAGGAAGACGACTTAAAATCGTTTCAGTGTCGGTTCGAGTCCGACCAGGGGCACCGAGCAGATGTCCGAGTTTGCTTGTCAGAGCAGGTCGCCCAGGTATGACCCCGTCTCAGCGGCGGCGGGTAGACAGTTGTCGCGGAGCGCTGTGTTCTCGGACTCGAGTAGCTCAATTCGACGCCGCACAGGGGCCAGGTGTGGGTCGAGTTCGGCGGCGGTATAGCGCGGCGTGATGTGCTGTTGGCGATTCCAGTCGAAGGCTTCCACGGACACGACAACGCCCCGCTCGACGACGGCGTGGTACTCGGGCCGGGTCAACGTCGCGATGAGCGCGGGGTCATCTTCGGCGAACACCACGCGGGCCTGTCCGAAGATCTTCAGTCGGCGCCGGTGCGGGTAGTCCATGACGATCATCGAGACCCGCTCGTTGGTCGAAAGGTTCCCGATGCTGATGTACTGCAGGTTGCCGCGGAAGTCAGCCCACCCCAGCGTGTACTCGTCGATCAACTCCAGCAAACCAGGGGGCCGGCCCCGATAGTGCACGTACGGCCAACCCGTCTGGCTGACCGTGGCGAGATAGAAACTGTCCCGGCCGGCGAGAAAGTCCCGCACATCCGACGTCATCGCATCGGGCACCGCTGGCCGACCGGTCGGCGCCCGATGCCGGGAGTAGAACGCGCCGCTGCCGTAGCGGTCCTGAACTGCGTTGACGTGGTCGGTGAAATCGATGTCACCATCATGTCTGCTCACGACGCCCTCTCATGCACGCCGACCAGGACGGTCCGGCCCTCGTCGACCGCCTGACGTCGCCGACCGCGGGAGTCCCGGCCAGCGGTCAGCTGGCGAAGGTCGCGATCGGCTTGCCGGTCTCGACGACGTAGGTGGACAGCATCTGGCCGGTGCCGAGGTCGAGTGCGTTGTGCGGCGTGCGCACCTGAACGATGTCCCGGCCGGGGATCGAGGACCCGCTGTGTTGGATTTCAGTGCGCTTCAGCGTCGCGGCCAGCTCATCCGCCGGCGCAGATGTGGTGGTGGAGTTCGATGTCATGATGTGCCCTTCTGTCCCGCTAAGGACAAGTTGCCCTCGGTGGATTGGTGCTCGACCAGTAACGTGATGAGCGCCTGCGCGATTTCCTCGGGCGCGTCCTCGACCAGGAAGTGACTGGTCTGCAGGCCTCGCCCGGCGATGTCCGGCGAGATCCTCGTCGTCGTGCCGGCGATCGATCGTGGCGCCGGCCCGGTAGTCCTCGCAGATCGCTTCGACCGTGGTGGTGTCGTCGAGCATGCTGCGATAGACGGCCATCAGCTCGGCGGGGTAGCGACCGGGGGCCCCGCCGATTCCGAGTGCGCGAACGTGGAAATCGAAGAACGCGTCGGGGTCGGCGCCGATCAGCCGTTCCGGCAGCGGTGCGGGCTGGGCCAGGAAGCTCCAATGCCAGTACGCGAGTGCGAGGCGGGCGTCTGCGCGCGCCCACACCTCGCCAGTGGGGACGACGTCGAACACAGCGGCGGCGGTCACCCGACCGGGATGGTCCAAGGCCATACGGTAGGCCACCCGCCCACCACGGTCGTGGCCGGCGACCGCGAAGCGCTGGTGCCCGAGCACCGCCATGGCTTGGAGTTCGCCTGGGTGTCCGGCGTCGAATCGGAAGCCAGGTTGGGGATTTGCCGGACTTCATCGACTGCTGACCCCGCACATGCCCGCATTGAGGACTTACCCACCGCGCAGCAGTCAGCTCTCGGCTCGGCGCTAGGCCTACACCGGGGACCGGCGGCAAACGTGTTCCTGATCGGGCAGGCCGTGCTGACCATCTTGGCCGATGCCGCTCAATCCCGGCCGCTGATCTGCGTCATCGACGATGCCCACCGGTTGGATCAAGAGTCGCTGGAAGTACTGGCGTTCGTCGCGCGGAGGGTCTTTGTCGAGCAGGTCGGAGTTGTCTTCTCGGTACGCGAACCTCCGCGGAACCGTCTGTTGGAGGGCATCGCGGACCTCACCGTCGCCGGCTTGGAGGGCCACGAGGCGGCCGCTCTGCTGAGCGCGATCACCGCAGGACCCGTGGACAGTGCGGTCGCCGAGCAACTGGCATCGCTGGTCGACGGCAATCCGCTCGCGCTGACCGAAATCGGGCGGCAGTTAGGCGAAGGGCGGCTCGCGCCGGATGGGCTGCTGAACGGTCTGATACCGCTGGGTCGGCGCCTAGAGGAGTAGAGGGGTACCTCCAAGCCCAGTTGCAGAACTTGCCGCCACAGACCCGTGCCGTTCTGCTGCTGGCGGCCGCGCACACCGGCCCGGAGCCGAATGTGGTGTGGCGCGCGGCCGCCGTCGACGGGTTTGGCCCGGAAGCCGCGATCCCAGCAGAACTCGGTCTGCTGATGGATCCCGGGCCGGGACTGCGCTTCCGTCACCAAGACATCGCCCCCCAGTTGTTCGTCGGCGCCCACACCGTGAGCTGCCACTTCAGCAAAGCCTTCCGGAAGCTCGGCATTTCCTCTCGCCGCGAACTGATGCTTTCCGCCGACCAACAGTCACAGCCAGCTGATCCTGCTTCGAGCGTTGCGATGATGACGAAGCCTGTGCATGGACGGCGCGACAGCAGTCAGCCCCGCACCCGCCGCACGGTCCACACCGCCGCGCCAAGAGCCAGCACTCCCGCGCCCGTCAGCACCGACACGGGCGGCAGGTTCGCGGCCAGCACCAGACAGCCGATCAGACCCAGCCCAGGAATCCACCGGGGTGGGCAATTCTCTTCGCGGGTCAGCGTGAGGGCGGCGGTGTTGGCGATGGCGTAGTACGTCAGGACCGCGAAAGAGGAGAACCCGATGGCCCCGCGAAGCTCAACGGTCAGCACCAGGACGATGACGACCGCGCCGACGGCGAGTTCCGCGCGGTGCGGAACCCGGTATCTGGGATGGATCACGGCCAGCGCCGTGGGCAGGTGGCCGTCGCGGGCCATCGCCAGAGTGGTGCGGGAGACGCCGAGAATCAACGACAACAATGAACCCAGCGCGGCAACTGCGGCACCGATCTGCACGGCCGGGGCGACGGCGTGCCAGCGGCCGGCTCGGACGACGGTGCGCAGGGGCGCGGTGGAATCGGCCAGGCCGACCGGCCCGACCGCCAGCAGCGATGCGGTCGCGACCACCGCGTAGACCGCCAGCGTGATGATCAGCGCGATGGTGATTGCCCGCGGGATGGTGCGGCGTGGATCGCGAACCTCTTCGCCCAGAGTGGCGACCCGGGCATAGCCGGCGAAGGCGAAGAACATCAGCCCGGCGGCCCGCAATATCCCGCCGACCCCGCTGCCCGGAAACGGGGACAGGTGGCCAAGATCAGCCGTTCCGCCGCCGAGGCCGGCGATTACCACGGTCACCAGAGTCAGCAGGGTGAGGGCGACGATGATCCGGGTGAGCCAGACGGACTTCTGAATGCCGCGGTAGTTGACCGCGGTGAGGACGGCGACCGTGATGGCTGCGGCCTGTCGTTCCAGGACGGGCGCCGCGTAGGAGGCGAAGGTCAGCGCCATCGCTGCGCAGCTAGCTGTCTTGCCGACGACGAATCCCCAGCCGGCCAGGTATCCCCAGAAGTCGCCGAGACGCTGCCGCCCGTAGACATAGGTCCCACCCGATTCGGGATAGATCGCCGCGAGTCGCGCCGAGGATGTCGCGTTGGCGTACGCCACGACCGCGGCGATGGCCAGTCCGATCAACAGGCCGGACCCGGCCACCCCGGCCGCGGGGGCGAACACTGCGAACACCCCGGCGCCGATCATCGAACCGAGGCCGATGACCACTGCGTCGAACACGCCCAGCCGCCGGAAGAGCGCAGACTGCGGGTTGGCGGCAGACATGTCCCACTGTCCCCATCTGTATATGGTTACGAAGGAACGATAGCTACAGCCGGCCGTGCTGTCCGGAGTGCCGGTGTTCTTCGGCCGGTCGGCCGATGATCTGGTGATCCCGGTGGATCTGATCGACCGGACCGCGAGTGGTTGCGGGAAGTCTTCGGCGGCGAGTTGACCGGGCCCGACTTCGACGGCTTCGGCCACGGCATCTCGACCGACGAGCTGGGCGACATCGGCGCGTTCCTGGCCGGGGTCGTGCCACATAATGGGCACCGACCTCGATGATCGGGGACAGACCGGCACAAGGAGACCCAAATGGCGGCCATCGACGGCTTGATCGAGGTGGCCGGCCGCGCGGTCCAGGCCGAGAGCGCGGCGCGATCCTTCACCTGGCAGGACCAGGCGGCCATCGAGGCCGCGTCGGCCAAGGTCGCCCGATCATTGGCACAGGATCGCCTGGCGATGTCCAGGCCCGGAATCTCCGCGGTCGAACCGTCGCCGAATTGGCAGGCCCGGCTTGCCGAACTGGTCCGACCAGATCAGAACGCCAACCCGAATCTCGGCGCCGATCCGGCCCAGGCCGCCGCTCAGGCGGAGGCCGATGCCGACGCTGCGGTGGCCGTCGCCAGGCTGTGCCTGATCGAGGCGCACTGGGCGGTGCTCGCGGCGCGGAGTGCGGCGCTGCGAGCGGGGGAGTCCGATGCTGCCACCGCCGCGGTCCGTGGCTATCAGCCGCTGCCGGCGGGCAATCCGGCGCTGCGGCATGGTCAGGCCGTGAACGCCGGTGTGCACACCGAGTTCAGCAATGTGCTGCGTCGCCCGCCGCGCTCCATCCTGCTCAAGCTGGCTGTCGGCCTCGGACTCGGCCTGGCCTATCTCGGATTCCTTCGACTCTTCCAGTGGGAGACGAAGTCGGAGATGCTGCCGTATCTGGCGATCTACGCGCTATCCGGTGTCATCGGTGGGGTGGTCTGCACGAACGCGCTGAGTTGGGATGCCGGCCGGGTTCGGAGCTCGCTGACCAACGGTGAACGGCTCTGGCATGTGCTGTTGAGCAAGAACGTCACCATGTTCCTGCTGGTCGGCGCGGTCGGTGTGGTGCTCAGCGTCTTGCTGGCCTGGGTCGCCGGCGACTTCTCGACGCTACTCAAGGCGCTCGGCGAGTTGATCACCATGATGCTGCTCTGGCTCGGCATCGGGAACGTCCTGTCGGTGTTCAACCCGCTCCGCGTCGAGCCGCTCAGGGAACGACGCAACGACGGAACATTCAAGCCCTTCCTGCTGTCCTTCGCTGTCTCCTACCTGATCGGCCTGGGCGTCAACCTGATGCTGACTTGGCGGGTCTGGGCCAAGCGGTCGATGATCGAGGAGCTCGGCGGCCCGTGGGTGCCGGTGCTGACGCTGGTCGGCAGTGCCCTGGTGATGTATCTGCTGCTCACCGTGCTGGCGGTCAGCCTGTCCGATCAGCCGCGGATCCGCCGGGTGCTGCTGCGCGAGATGGTCCAATACCAGCCCGTGAAGCGGGCCGACGGCTGATCGCGACCTCCGGGCATCGCCGCCCCGAAGTCTGACATTATGTGCGAATGGCAACCCGAACGCGGCCTGCGGTGCCCGCTGCGGAAGTGGTCGGTCCGACAATCAGCCGCCGGCAGCACCTGGACGAGAAGGCCCGCCGAGCGCACGGAAAGGCCGCCCGGGACCGCGCCCGGCTGGCCCTGCTCGGCACCTGGGATCCGGCTGCCCGTGGCCACGACCCGCTCGGCACGATCCTGACCCAGAGCGATATTCGCGAGGGCAATCTCCTGCCGATCCGGCATGGTCGGATGTCGGCGTCGCCGTGGACCTACTATCGTGGGGCGGCGGCCGTCGCCGCCGCCGACCTCGGGTCGCGGCCGCACACCGGTCTCACCGTGCAACTCTGCGGCGATGCCCACATTCTCAACTTCGGGCTCTGGGCGACCCCCGAACGCAGCCTCTCGTTCGACCTACGTGACTTCGACGAGACGCTGCCCGGCCCTTTCGAGTGGGACGTGTCCCGGTTGGTGGCCAGCGTGCACGTGCTGGCCAGGGAGACCGGCGTCCGGCCGGCTGTCGCCGAACAGGCGGTCGCGGCGTGTCTGCGTGCCTACCGCGAGCGGATGGCCGGCTACACCCACGCCAACCAGTTGGACATCTGGTACGACCTGATCACCGTAGATCAGCTGATCGGGGTGTTCTCCGATGCCGATCAGGCACGGGCGAGCTCGCACATCGCCAAGAAGTCGCGGCAGCGCACCAGTGCGGGAGCGGCGCGCAGGCTCACCGAGTACATCGACGGGCGGCTGCGGATCACCGAACAGCCACCGATCCGGGTGCACCTCAAGGATGGCGTCGCGGAGTCCGTCTACGCGCAGTATCGAAACTCGCTACAGGAGGACCGTCGGCACCTCATCGATCGGTTCGCGCCGGTGGACGCGGTCCGCCAGGTGGTGGGGGTCGGCAGCGTCGGCATGCGGGTGTTCCTGGTGTTGCTCAAGGGACGGGACGCCGACGATCCGCTCTTCCTGCAGATCAAACAGGCCGGACCGTCGGTCTATGAACCGTTCTGCGGGGCCAGCCTGCACGCCAATCACGGACAGCGGGTGGTGGCCGGTAAGCGGCTCATCCAGGCAGCCACCGACATCTTCGTCGGCTGGACTTCCGACCGCGGTCACGACTACTACGTGCGCCAGTTCCGGGACATGAAGGTGATCGCCGACGGCGACATTCTGGCTCCACGACTGGTGGAGTTCGCCACCGCCTGCGGCGGAGTGCTGGCCCGGGCGCACGCCCGGACCGGTGATCCGATCGCGATCGATGCCTACATCGGCAAGGGGCGACGGTTCGACGAGGCGTTGGGCGCCTATGCCCTCGCCTACGCCGATCAGACCGAGCGGGACCACCGCCAGCTCGCCGACGCCGTCAGCAAGGGGACCATCGACAGCGCCCCGGGCTGGTAGTCGCGGCGGTCGGATCGGCGAACGGAGCCCGCTCAGCCGCCCGAGCGCGCAGCACCCCGACCGGCGCCGTCGCGGCCCAGGAAGTCCAGGAGTTCCTCGTATGGCCCGACCAGGTAGACCTGGTCACCGCCCTCCAACACGGTGTCGCGCCGGGGTGGGTGCTCCAGTTCGCCGGGTCGATCGGCCCGGCTGATCGCGATCACCCGGATTCGCGCCGACACCTCCAGCAGGGTGCGCCCGCGCAGCGCACCGTCGGCCGACACCACCCAGCGGGCGATCAGCATCGGCTGCGTCTGGATGAAGAAGGTGTGCAGGATGTTCAGGCCCAGGGCCGCGCCGACGAACCACGGCGCGGCCAGCGCCGCTGTGGACCGGACCCGGCTGAATCCGAAGGTGTGCTCAACGGTGTCGGCGAGCTGCCGGTCGAACACCCGCAGCACCACGGGCACCTCGTCCCGACGGGCGCCCAGCAACTCATGGATCGTCAGCCCCGTCTCGATGTTGACCAGGTCCATGCTGGTCAGCACGGCCACGGCCTTGGCCCTGCCCAGCTTGACCGCCTCCAGGCTCGATTGCTGCGTTGAATCGGCCAGGACGATCGGCACCTTCAGCGACCGCGCCTTGGCCAGGTAGCGATTGTTCTCGTCGTGATCGAGCACCACCACGGACTCGCCGGCGGCCACCAGTGCCTCGACCACCCGCAGACCCACCGAGCCGAGCCCGATGACGATCACGTGGTCACTCATCCCGCGTACCTTGCGGCTGCCCAGCGAGGCGTCGATCCGGCGGCTGACCAGCAGGTTGGTCACCATCGCATAGATCACCGCGACCAGCAGGGCGCCGACGATCATCAGGACGATGGCCCAGACCCGCAGCGCGGCGGCCTCGCCGACGTAGGAGTAGTCGCCGAACCCGACCGTGGTCAGCGTTTCGACGGTGAAATACACGGCGTCGAGCGCGCTGACCTTGTCGCCGGTCTCGGGGTGCCGGTAGAGCGACATCAGGATGATCACCGAGGTCAGCGTCAGCACCGCCAATGCCGCCAGCGTGTAGGCGAAGGACCGCTCAGAATCGGCGATCACGCCGACCACATGCTGCCAGATCGCGGCAACCCGGGATCGTCGCGGCGGGTCCGCCCCGTGCGCCGTCATCTGCCGATCGTCCAGCTCGCCGGAAGTGGCGATGACCAGCACCCGATCGCCGGCGGCGACCGGCAGATCGCGACCCGGGCAGACGATGACCTGTTGGGTCTCGGCGGCGACCACCGCCACCGGGGCCAGGTCGCCCAGGTTCGACCGCAGGGTCCCGCCGGCCTCGACGACGAGTTCGGTGATGCAGAACTGCTCGCTGCCGATCGTGATGACGTGGGTCAGGGACTGCAGACACGCTTCGGTGAAGGATGGGGCCGCCAGGCCGGCCACGTCGAGCACCGTGCCCGGCCCGGTCACCCGCTCCAGCGCCCGGCCCACCTGCTGATTGGTCAGCTGGACGACGATCCGCAGGTCCGGCCGCAGCCGATGGGCCAGCAACGCGATGTCGAGGTTCCGCAGCTCGTCCGCTTCGACGCACAGTAATGCGGCCGCCCCCGAAATTCCGGCGCGCTCCAGCACGGCCGAGCGCTGCGGGCTCAGGTTGAGCAGCTGGACACCGAGCCCTGCGACGATCCGCGCCAGCCGCTCGTCCGGGAGATCGTCGATCACCACCACGCGCTGGTGGGCCGCGTGCAGCTGTTCGACGATGCGCAGCGCGACGTCGTTGAGGCCGCAGACCAGGATATGACCTCTCGCGGCGAGCAGATCGAGGTCGGGGAGCACACCGGGATGATCTCGCATCTGGTCGGCCGGTGCATTGCGCATTCGTGTCGGCCACGTTGCATACCCGGTCGGCGAGGTGATTCGCTGCTCAACGGGTCTGCAGCTGAGCTACCGCGGCCAAGCCGGCCGATCACCGGAGTGCGAGTGGGCCAAATTGGGGATACCCAGCCCAGTGTGACCAGGTGCGCGCGCGATTAGCACCGACCTTCGATTACCGTGGTCGGTAGAGAACCGCATTAGCCCTTCACCGGGCGAGTATCCGGACACGGTTGTCCACTGGTCTCGCCCGTCGGCGGATCACGTATGCGTGCCCGCAGGGAAAGGGATTGTATGGGCGGCAACGCCATTCATCGGTTTGGCAACACTTCGATCCTCGCGGTCTGCGCGATTGACGCGCCGCGAATCGTCACCTCCGCCGAGATCGACGACCGGCTGGCAAGTGTCTACTCCCGGGTCGGCCTGCGACCGGGGATGATGCAACGGCTGGCCGGCATCCAGGAGCGCCGTTGGTGGAACCGCGGTACGACTTTCGCCGACGGTGCGGCGATGGCCGGTGCCAAGGCGATGGCGGAAGCCGGAGTGCAGCCCCGGGACATCGGGCTGATGGTGAACACCTCGGTCAGCCGGGCCCACTTGGAACCGTCGACCGCGGTCGCGGTGCACCACGCGTTGGGCCTGCCGACCTCGTGCCAGAATTTCGACGTCACCAATGCGTGCCTGGGCTTCGTCAACGGCATGCAGTTGGCCGCCGCGATGATCGAGAGCGGTCAGATCGATTACGCCCTCGTGGTCAACGGCGAGGATGCCCAGGCCATCCACGAGTCGACGATCACCCGACTGCAGGAGGGTGACGGCAACGCCAAGCAGGTCTTCGACCAATTCGCTTCGCTCACCCTCGGCTCCGGTGCGGCCGCAATGGTACTCGGCCGCAGCGATGCGCACCCGGAGGGACACCGTTACCTGGGCGGCGCGACCCGCGCGGGCAGCGAGCATCACCTGTTGTGTGTCGGCGACATGGATGACATGCGGACCGACAGCTCCGGCCTGATGAACGCCGGTCTGGAGCTGACCCTGGACCTGTGGGCAGAGTCGGCCACGGCCTTTGGTTGGGACGCCGGCATCGCCTGTTACGTGATCCATCAGGTGAGCAACGTGCACACCCGTGCGCTGTCCAAGATCCTCGACCTGGACCCGGACCGGATTCCGCTCAGCTTCCCGAACAGGGGAAATCTGGGTCCGGCCGCGATCCCCTTCACGCTGGCCGGCGTGGCCGATGAATTGTCTGCGGGTGATCGGGTGCTGCTGATGGGCATCGGATCCGGACTGAACGTGTCCATCTCCGAGGTCATCTGGTGATCCGCGCCCAGGCGGCATCGTTGCCGCCGCTCGGCCTGCCGGGACTCGATCCGGTCTGGTCGCGATTGGTGCGGGTATCGGACGCCGACGGCATCGATCGGACTTTTCACGTGCTGGACAACTGGGCGGGCCGAAACGACGGTGACATCCCGATCGGCACCCTGCTCTGCGTGCACGGAAATCCGACCTGGAGTTATCTGTGGCGGCGGCTGTTCGCCGGCGCGCCGCCCGGCTGGCGAGTCGTGGCACCCGACCATCTGGGCATGGGTTACTCCGAGCGCATCGACCGGCCCCGGGTACTCGCGGAGCGGGTCGCCGACCTCGGCGCGCTGACCGATGCGCTGGGGATCACCGGGCCGGTGGTGACCGTCGCGCACGACTGGGGCGGGATCATCTCGCTGGGTTGGGCGCGTGCGCATCGCGCGCAGCTGCGGGGTGTGGTGCTGACCAACACCGCCGTGCACCAGCCGGACGGTTCGGCCGGACCGCTGCTGATCAGGCTGGCCCATCGGCCGTTGATCAATCAGCTGAGCTGTTTGCGGACGCCGCTCTTCGTCCGGGTGACCACGTCGATGACCTGGCCGCGGATACCCCGCGCCGTGCGGGATGCCTTCGCGGCGCCCTACCGCACCGCCGCCCAGCGCCTGGCGATCGCCGAATTCGTCGCCGACATCCCCTTCGCGCGGGGTCATCCCAGCAGGTCGACGCTGGACCTGATCGCCCACGACATCACCACCCTGAATGTGCCGGCGCTGCTGCTCTGGGGCCCACGCGACCCGGTCTTCCTCGAGGAGCATCTGCGTGACCTGCAGCGGCGGTTGCCGCAAGCGGATCTGCACCGCTATGAGCGGGCCAGTCATCTGCTGCCGGAGGACGCCCCGGGCTACGCCGCCGCCGTCGGCGACTGGGTCGGGCAACTGCGGCCGGTGAACTCGGCGATCGAAACCGGTCTGCCCCTGCCCGCCGATCGACCCAGCACTGTTGGACCCAGCACTGTTGGACCCAGCACTGTTGAACCCGGCACTGTTGAACCCGGCACCGTTCGACCCAGCGCGCTGGCCGCGCTCGAGGCCCGCGCCGACGATGACTCGGTGGCCGTCGTCGAGGTCGGCGGGGCCTGCATCAGTTGGGCGGAGCTACACTCCCGGGTCCGCGACATCGCGGCCGGGATGGCGGCCGCGGGCATCAAACCCGGGGACCGGATCGCGCTGCTCATCCCGCCGTCGATCGACCTGACCGTGGCCCTGTACGCGGTATGGCGGGCCGGCGGAGTGATCGTCGTCGCGGACAAGGGCCTGGGAGTGCGCGGGATGGGCAGGGCATTGCGGAGCGCCAAGATCGATCACCTGATCGCCGATACCGCTGGCCTGCTCGCGGCGGCGCCGATGCGGCTGCCCGGGACCCGGATCGCCGTCCGTCCGGTTCGAATCGGCCGACTCGTCAACGTCAGGCATACGATGACCGCGCTGGCTCTGGCCGGCGCCGGTCAGGACTGCGGACCGGAAGCCGCCGACGGCGATGAAGCCGCCGTGTTGTTCACCTCCGGCGCCACCGGTCCGGCCAAGGGTGTGCTGTACCTGCACAGCCAGGTCCGGGCACAGCTCGAACTGATCCGCGCGACCTATTGGCTGACCGCCGACGACCGGATCGTGGCAGCCTTCGCGCCGTTCGCGCTCTACGGACCCGCGCTGGGTATCCCATCGGCGGTACCGGACACCGATGTCACCAAACCGGGCACGCTGACCGCCGCGGCCCTCGGCGATGCCGCCGCGATTCTCGACGCGACGGTGGTGTTCGCCTCGCCGGCGGCCCTGCGCAACGTACTCGCTACCGCGCCGAAGGCCTCCGCGGCGCAGCGCGCCGCCCTCGGCCGGGTCCGCCTGCTGATGAGCGCGGGTGCCCCGGTGCCGGCCGAGTTGCTCCGGCAGTTGTCAGCGGTGTTGCCGGCCGCGAAGATGCACACTCCCTACGGAATGACCGAGGCGCTGCCGGTGACCGACATCAGCCTCGAGCAGATCGAGGTGGCCGGGCCGGGCGACGGTGTCTGCGTCGGGCGTCCGCTGCCGGGCGTCCAGGTCCGGATCGCCGCGCTCGACCGGGCCGGGCGGCCGGGCAGCGAGCTGACCGGGCTGCCCGGGGTGAGCGGTGAGATCTGGGTCCGCGCCGAGCACGTCAAGGAGTCCTACGATGCGCTGTGGGTCACCGATCGTGCGGCCGCGGCGCATCCCGGCTGGCATCGCACGGGTGACATCGGGGTGCTCGACGAGCAGGGTCGACTCTGGATTCAGGGCCGCACGGTGCACGTCATCAGCACCGCGACCGGCCCGGTCACCCCGGTGGCCATCGAGAACCGGGTGCAGGACGCGCTCGGGGTCAGCGCCGGCGTCGCCGTCGTCGGGGTCGGCCCGGCCGGGATCCAGCAGGTGGTCGTGGTGCTGACCGGCACCGGCGGCCCGTTGGCACCGCTGGCGCTGGCGGACACCGTACGGGCGGCGGCCGGCCGGCCGGTCTCATCCGTGCTGATCACCAAAGCCCTGCCGGTAGATATCAGGCACAACTCGAAGATCGACCGGGTCGCGGTGCGCGACTGGGCGGCCGGCCTACTGGCGGGTGGATGAAGGTCCTCGTCACCGGGGCAAGCGGGCTGATGGGCCGGGCGACCGCTGATGCGCTGATCACCCGCGGCGACGACGTCACGGTGCTGCAGCGCCGGTCGAGCAGCCTGGACTGTCGCGAAGTGCTCGGTGACATCACCGACGCCGAGGTGGTCCGGCAGGCGGTCGCGGGGCAGGATGTCGTCCTGCATCTGGCAGCCAAGGTCGATCTGTTCGGGGGCTGGGACGACTTCCGGCGGATCAACGTCGACGGCACCCGCTCAGTGGTGGCAGCGTGCCGCTCTGCCGGTGTGGGCCGGTTGGTGAACGTGTCCTCGCCGTCGGTGGCGCATGCGGGCCATGCCCTGGTCGGCGCGGGTGTGGGCCCGGCCGATCCGGTGGGCGCCAGGAGCAACTACTCCCGATCGAAGGCGTTGGCCGAACAGCTCGCGCTGGCCGCGGACGGTGCCGATCTCGCGGTGCTGTGCATCCGGCCGCATCTGGTCTGGGGGCCGGGTGACACGCAGCTGATCGGACCTGTCCTCGAGCGGGCGCGGGCCGGTCGGCTCCCGCTGATCGGCCGGGGTACCGCCCTGATCGATACCACCTATCTGGACAATGCCGTCGACGCCCTGGTGGCCGCCGCGGATACCGACGCGCACGGGGAATCGTTGGTCGTTTCCAACGGGGAACCGCGGTCCGTGGGCGAGATCCTCCGGCGGGTCTGCGCGGCGGCCGGGGTGCCCGGCCCGCGTGGACGCGTGCCTCAGCGAGTTGCCTCGATTGCGGGTTCGCTCGTCGAAGACTTCTGGCGGATCAGCCAGCGGCCGGGCCGGCCGCCGATGACCCGGTTTCTGGCCGAACAACTCGGTACCGCGCACTGGTTCGACCAGCGACGAACCCAGGAAGTGTTGGGCTGGACGCCGCGGGTCGGCCTCGCTGCGGGGTTCGAGGCGCTCCGCCGAAGTTTCACGCCCTAGACGGGGATCCGGACAGACCTTGCCAGGTCGCGGAGTCCACCACAGCCACTACTTCCAGGTGACCGGATCCGCGGAGTACGGACCGTCGAAGACGCCTTCGAAGGTGACCCTATCGACCACATCGTTCGGGCCTGCGGCCAGCACATTGCACGACGGGTAGCTGGAGCCGATGGTGTAGTCGCTGGGCGAGAGCGAACGAGGGCACAGTGAATTGTTGTCGTCGATGAAGAAGCTGGGCATCACGAAGCTGCCATCGGGGGTATAGGCCCAGAGGTCGGAGTCCAGAATGTCGTCGGACACCTTGGCGCCGGCCACCTGGGTGATGGTGAGGTTGATGTACCAGGGCACGTTGTCCTTCGCATCTTCCGGTTTGACTCCGAGGGTCGCCCAGTCGGCAGTCGTTCCCTTGGTCAGCGTCACCTTGCTGAACGTCAGGAGGGCGTCGGCGCCCAGAATGGTGGTGACCGGCACGGTGGCCGGGTCGTTGAACGTCAGGGTGGTACCGGGGGCGGTGACCGGCAGGTTGTCCGGGTTGCCGGTGAAGGATGTGCTGGTCGAGGTTTCGGTGCTACTCGATGAACTTGACGACGAGGTCGACGATTCGGAGGAACGGGAGCTGGTCGTCGATGCACTGGTCGACGACGTCCGGCTGGTGCTGGAGCTGGACTTCGACGTGCTGCTCGAGGTGGTCGTTCCCTGGCCGGCGGCGGTGCCGGCGGTGCCGGCGATCGTCTGAGCGCAACCGACCAACACCGTGAAGGCGGCGATCAGCGAGGCCGCTGCCACCCACTGCCGCCGCCGCGAGCCCGCTACCGGCGCTGCCGGCGTCTGTGAATCAGACACGTTCATTCCCCCTACGGGCGCATCCGCCCCCATCAGTGACCAGTGCCGCGGTGAAAGCCGAAGTGTGGATGATCCCGGCCGACCCAGTTCCGGGCCGACGGCCGGACCTGCAGAGCGTACCCGGGGGAACCGACGCCTGCCTGGGTTTCGGCCCTTTCGACTGGTCAGCCGGTCGTCCAGACGACCGGACTGTCGAAGTACTTCTGAAAGGAGCTGCCACCTTCGTAGGTGACCTTGTTGAGGGTGTCGCCACTGATCCCGCTGAGCACGATGCAGGAGGTGTAGCTCGACCCGATCGTGAAGTCGGTGGCGGTCGCCGTCTTCGGGCACAGCGTGTTCGCGTAGTCGATGTCGAAGGTTGGCTCAACCAGATCACCGGCGCTGGTGTACGCCTGCAGGTCCTCGTCGAGATTGCCATTGGACAGGTCGCCGCCGGCCACCTGGGTGATCGTCACCCGCAAGTACCACGGCACATCGCCGTTGTCCTGACCGTCCTGCGATCCCAGGGTCGGCCAGTCGGCGATGTCGCCCATCGTCAACGACATGGCGCTGAACGTCACCACTGCGTCGTTGAACGCGTAGCTGATCGGCAGCGTCGCCGGGTCGGTGATCCTGAGGGCGGTGCCCGGGGCGGTGACCGGCACGTTGTCCGGGTTGCCGGTGAACGGTGCGGTATCGCCGCCCTCCGCGGTCAGGTCCGCCGGCGGCGGCTCGCTGGTTGCGGGTGCGGTCGCGGCACTGGGCGTCGCGCTCGCCTCGGTCGTCCCCGGCGCCACAGATGTGGACGCTGGGCTGGCGGCGCTGATGGCCGAGGCCGAGTCGGTGCTGGAGGCGGTGCTGCTCGACGTCAAGGTCACCGTGCTCGAACTGCTGACGGCACTGGAGACCACCGAGGTTCCGACGAGATCGCTGGATCCGCTCCCGCACCCAACCAGAACGACCAGACCGGCGGCCAGCACCGTGACGCTGCGCCACCCCCGGCCGGACCACCCACCCGTCGTCGATCCGGTAGCCCTCGACATCGGTTTCGCCTGCTGCAAGATTCCTCCTAGGCCCTGCCCCCGAAGTCGACCAGCCGACTCACGGATCCCGTTCCCCGAGCCTAACCAGCCCGCCACGCCCGGGTGCACGCCCGACCTGATTCGCGCAACCCATCCGACAGCGGTCGCCGCGCCGTCGGGAACTCCCTGGGCGGCCGGACCGTTGTCATGGTGACGGTGGCGTGCGGGTGGGGCGTGCGGGTGAAGTGCGACGATGGACGCGCGGAAAAGTTCATCCGGACCCTGCCTGTGGAGGTTCTTTTCCCAGTACCGTTGGACAACAGGCAGCCAGAAATTTGCGACAGGAGCAATGTGAAGCACGAGAGTAGTAACCCGGCCTTCAGGAACGTCGGCGAGGTGGTTAAGGCGCAGCGAGCGGCCGAGCCGACCGCGGCGACCTTGCAGGACATGTATAACCAGCCCTCGTACACCCAGCAGGCGGCACCTGCCCAGCGCTATCTGACGCTGGACGATGTCATCGCGAAGACCGCGACCGTCCTGGTTGTCGCGGTCCTGGCCGCGGTCGGCACGATCTACCTGCAGACCTCCGACATCGTTCCCGGGATCTACGCCATGATGGTGCCGGCCCTGCTGGTGGGTTTCGTGCTGTCACTGGTGATCATCTTCAAGCGGTCGAGCAACCCGGCGCTGATCCTGACCTATTCGCTGGCCGAGGGCATCTTCCTCGGCGCCCTGACGGGTGTTTTCGAGAGCATTCCGCAGTACCAGGGCATCGGCTTCCAGGCGCTGGCCGCGACGATGGGGGTGTTCATCGGCATGCTGGTGATCTACAAGACCGGTGCCATTCGCGTCACCCCGAAGTTCACCAAGATGATCATCGGCGCCATGATGGGCATTCTGGCCCTGCTCGTCGTCAACCTGGTCGCCTCGCTGTTCGGCATCAACCTGCACCTTCGGGACGGTGGCACCTTCGCCATCGTGATCTCGCTGGTGATCATCGTGGTGGCGGCGCTGAGCTTCCTGCTGGACTTCGACGCCATCGAGAAGGCGATCAAGGCCGGCGCTCCGGCCAGCACGTCGTGGTATTACGCCTTCGGCTTGATGGTCGGCCTGGTCTGGCTGTATCTGGAGATCCTGCGCCTGCTGTCGTACCTGCGAAACAACTGATCACACTCCCGGCACCGCCCAGCTGAACTGACCGGACGGCCGGGTTCGCAGCACACCGGAGGTGATCCGGGAGCCGCGGACCCGGCCTTCTACGTCTCCGTACCGAAATTCGCAGCGGCGCGCCGGGAGGGTTTGGCGCATATGTCGGTGCAGCCATCGGTGGGACGGCAGAATCTTGGCCAAGGGACGCACGCTCTTCCCTGGTGCCCAGTGGATCGCCGGCTGAAATGGGAACAACGATGCTGGAGCCCACCACGGCCACCCCGGCGGAAGAGTTCCCCCGCGGAGTGATCGTCCTGCTCGGCGCCGCGTCGCTGGTGGTGACCACTGCCGGCATCGGTCAGTTGGCCTGGCTTTTCGGGCCGGGATTCCTGGCGCTCGTCCTGGTGATCTGCACCAGTCCGATCTACACGTTTCTGCGCGCCAGAGGGGCGGCCGCCTGGATTGCGCTGACCGCGCTGCTGGTCACGGCCTTCTCCCTGGTCATTGTCCTGGTGGTGGTGATCGCAATCTCGGTGGCCCAGCTGGCAACCCTGCTGCCGACTTACGCGGGTCGGATCGGTCAAGTGATGTCCGAACTCACCGCGTCGTTGCAGTCGTTCGGGATCGGACCCGAACAGTTGCAGAGCATCGTCGGCGCTCTCGACCTGCGGCAACTCGGCAAACTGTTGCTGGTGGTGTTGTCCCAGGTGACCGGTTTCGCCAGTGTGCTCACGGTGATCCTGGCGTTGATGCTCTTCCGGTGTCTGGAAGTCAGCGGAGTCCGCCACCAGACGTCCCTTGATCCATGGCGACAAGCCCCTGAGCGCGGGGCGTTCATCACCCATTACATTCCGAATGTGAGATTCATTCTCGGCGTGGTGCCACCGGCACTGCTCGCTCTTCTGGAGGGCGATTGGAAGTTGATGGTCGTCGTGATCGTTGTCTACGCGGTCCTGAACTTCGTGATTCAGTCGCTGGTTCAGCCGAAATTTGTCGGCGACGCGGTCGATCTGTCGATAACGATGACCTTCGTCTCGCTGCTCTGCCCTGTCCACCGCTGCAGTCGCCCCGGACCCAGTTCCCGATGACCGGACATGACAAGCGCTGACGCTGACCGGGTGACGGTCGGGGCCACCGCGGCCGAGCTGTTGCGCAAGCTGCGGGCTCGATCGCTGTCATCGTGGAGCCACCGGCAGCGGATCCCGGCGATCAGGTCCGCGCTCGATGAATTGGCCAGGTTGGGCACCGCCGAATTCGGCGGTGCCGCGGCGCCGGTGGTGCCCGATGACGGGGCGCACGCACTGACCGACCAGCTGCAGGTGTTGATCATCTTCGCGATTCGGGCCGGCGTTCCCGCTGACCGAATCGATCGAATCGCCGTCGATCTAGCCCAGGAGCTTGGCGTCCAGATCTAAGGCCGGATCGCCGAGACCGACCGCGGCGGCCCCAATGGCGTTGCCGACCGAGGCCCGGCGGGCCCGAGGCGCGGCCTGGGGCTGAGTGGTCTGCACCGGCACCAGCTGCAGCGGCTGCGTCCGCAGCGCTTCAACGGTCACCGGCAGCAGCGCGGCGACGGCCCGCGCGTATCCAGCTCCCGACGGATGGAACTGGTCGGCGGAGAACAGCAGCTCGGGGTGTAGCAGGAACTCGGGGCTGACGATTCGACCCATGGCCACCGCATCGCCTCCGGCCCGGCGAACAGCCTGGTCCTGCTTCAGTGCCAGCGTCCGCGACCAGTATCCGGCCAGCCGGCGCAATGGCTGCGGAATCGGCGCGATCACGCTGAGATCCGGGCAGGTGCCGACGACAACGGTGATGTCCCGCTCGCGCAGCTGGGCCACCGTCGCCTCCAGTGCGGTGGCGGAAACCGACGGCGACACCCGGGTCCGGACGTCGTTGGGTCCGACGATGATCAGCACCAGGTGTGGGCGGTCGGCCAGGGCGACGGTGCACTGCCGCTCAAGATCGGCCGCTCCGCTGCCGATCACCGCGTGGGTTGTCAGGTGGACCGGCCGCCGCAGCGTCTCGGCCAGCCCGCGGGCCAGCATGACCCCGGGTACGCCGTCAGGATCGGCCGCGCCGAACCCCGCGCTGGACGAATCGCCGAGCATGGCCAGCCGCAGCGCGACAGCACGCTGTGATCGGGTCGAGCGCGGCACGAAGTTGCCATCGGAAAGGTAAAGGCCATCGCGGGCTGGGGCGGGCTGGTCGGCCAGGCCGATCCGCTCGGTCGCGAGCTTGGCCTGGTGCTGCAGCCCGGCCCACGCGGCGGTACCCGTGCCGAAGACCAGACCGAGTCCGGCGGCGGTGGCTATGGCGGTCTTGAGCGCAACAGCTCGGGCCAAGCCGCCCGACAGGTTCAGTAACGGTGCGGTCATGGCCGGTTCCCCTCTGTTGCATCCCCTGGGTGACAATAGGTCATTCGGCCCAGTCTCGTCATAGGCCGTTCGTTCTACGCTGTCAAGAGTCTCTCGCAGCGAATCTTCATCAGGACAGAGGACCAGCACGCAGACTCTGATACCTGATCGGCCGGGCCCGCCGAGGCGATAGCCTGGTTAGCGCAACCGGACTGCCGCCCGCGCCGCGCCTTTGCAGCCATCTGACGAGCAGCACACTAAAGGGGATACACGTGCGTTACGCGAACTCTGTCGTCGAACTGGTCGGCAGAACGCCGCTGGTCAAGCTGAATTCGGTGAACAAGGGCCTCGCCCCGCTGATCCTGGCCAAGGTCGAATACGTCAACCCCGGCGGCTCGGTCAAGGACCGGATCGCGCTGAAGATGATCGAAGCGGCCGAGGCATCCGGCGCGCTCAAGCCCGGCGGCACCATCGTGGAACCGACCAGCGGGAACACCGGAGTCGGCCTGGCGCTGGTCGCGCAGCAGCGCGGCTACACGTGCGTGTTCGTCTGCCCCGACAAGGTCAGTGAGGACAAGCGCAACGTGCTGCGCGCTTACGGCGCCGAGGTTGTCGTCTGCCCGACCGCGGTCGCACCCGAAGACCCGACCTCCTATTACAGCGTCTCCGACCGGTTGAGCCGGGAGATTCCCGGCGCCTGGAAGCCCAATCAGTACGCGAACCCGGCCAACCCGGCCTCGCACTACGAGACCACCGGCCCCGAGATCTGGGCCGACACCGACGGCAGGGTCACGCACTTCGTCGCCGGCGTCGGCACCGGCGGCACCATCTCCGGCACCGGCCGCTACCTCAAGGACCAGTCCGCCGGCCGGGTGCAGATCATCGGCGCCGACCCCGAGGGATCCGTCTATTCCGGCGGTACCGGCCGCCCGTATCTCGTTGAAGGTGTCGGCGAGGACTTCTGGCCGGATGCCTACGACCGAACGGTGACCGATCGGATCGTCGCCGTTTCCGACGCCGACTCCTTCGACCTGACCCGGCGGCTGGCCCGCGAAGAGGGCCTGCTGGTCGGCGGCTCGTGCGGGATGGCCGTTGCCGCGGCGCTGGAAGTGGCCAAGGACCTGACCGAAGACGACATCGTCGTCGTCCTGCTGCCCGACGGCGGACGCGGTTACCTGTCGAAGATCTTCTCCGATCAGTGGATGTCGTCGTACGGGTTCATGAACCGGGAATCCGACGCCAGCGTCGGCGACGTGCTGCGGGCCAAGTCGGGGGCGTTGCCGAGCCTGGTGCACACCCACCCGAACGAGACCATCCGTGACGCGGTGGAGATCCTGCACGAGTACGGGGTGTCCCAGATGCCAGTGGTCAACGCTGAACCGCCGGTGATGGCCGGCGAAGTTGTCGGCTCGGTGACCGAACGCGAGCTGCTCGAGGCGCTGTTCAACGGGAAGGCGGCGATGTCCGACGCGGTCAGCAAGCACATGACGCCGGCGTTCCCGCTGGTCGGCGCCGGCGAGGCGGTCTCGGTGGCCAGACTCGCGCTGCAGAACAGCGACGCGATGATGGTGGTCGAGGACGGCAAGCCGGTCGGGGTGCTGACCAGGGCTGATCTGCTCGCCTTCATTGCTCGCTAGTCACCTCTCCCCGGTGGACAGAGCCATCCCAGGTGCCCAGAATCGTCAGATCGTCCTGGTACTAGTACCAAAGTTCGAGTGACGTGTGGCCTGGCAGAGGGTTGACTGCGTAGGCGGGGGCGATCGCCCCAAGAGCGCGGATCGACGTGTTCCGTTCACTCGCTTGGACCAGTGATCGCCGTCAATCGAAACGCCCGCACCCAGCTGCCCGGTCACCCGGCGGGACAGTTCTGACGACAAGGGGAGACACAGTGAAATTTATCAGAATTGCGCTCATCGCCGTGCTGGGCATGACGACGGCGGTGCTGGCGCCCGCCACGGCTATGGCCGGATCGTCGGTCGTCACGGGCGTCAAGGTTCCGCCCGCCCCGCCCGCGCTCTCGACGGTCAGCCTGAGCGCCACGACTGTCGGCGGCGGCACATCGGTGACCGGTACGGTCCGGCTGACAGCTGCGGCACCGGCAGGCGGCTTGCTGGTGGGGCTGTCGGCCACCAATCTCTCCGGGGTCACCGCTGTGGTGGCAACCGTCCCAGCCGGCGTCACGGTGTCGGCCGGCGCGCTGACCGCAACGTTCCCCGTCGCTACGTTCAGCTCGCCCACGCCGGAATCCGTCATGATCACCGGCACCGCCGGCGGGGTGAGCACGTACGCGATCGTCACGGTGGTGGCGGCCTCCAGCGCGGCAAACGGATTCCTTCAAGTTCTGCCGGCGGGTAACGGAAGTGGCACGGTGACGTCACAACCGGTGGGAATCAATTGCGTCATCACAGCGGGCACCGGCGCGGGCACCTGCGGCACGTTCTTCCCGACCGGGACGGTCGTCAAGCTGGTGTCGTCAGCGGCAGCTGGGTCCAAGTTCGCGGGATTCCGCGGAACCCCAGGCTGCTTCGACCCCTCGAGGATCACCATCAGCGCGAATTCGAACATCTTCTGCCAGGGCGGGTTCGTCACCAAGTAGTCCGGCGACTGCCGCCGGGATCTACCCGGCGGCAGCCGTGCAGGTCACCGCTACCCGACGGACCGACGGTGCTCACGACTAGGCTGGGTTCAACGACCGCTTTCGCCGGCCGGACGGACAGGGGTGCGCAATGACGATGCTGCCGGCGCCGTACGAGTCCGTGCCGGATGACGATCTCGGAGCCGCGGTCGCGGCCGCCCTGACCGCCACGCTCGCTGCTGTCACCGCGATCAACCTCGGACTGCAGAGCTGGCAGCAATCTCCCGAGGCGCTGGATCGGATCAAGGCCGGCGCGCTGTCGGCGGACGCCGTCAACCTGGTGATCTCGACGGCCGGTTGGCTGATCAGCGTCTTCTTCCTGGCCGTCGGTGCCGTCCTGTTGCTGCTGCGCCGTGGCCGGGGTGCGGTGATCGTCGGGGCACTGGTCGGCCTGGGCACCACGGTGCTGGCCCGTTACAAGTTCGAGTACTTCACCGCAGCCCATCCGTTGGCCAACAGCTGGCTGTACTTCGGCGGCGCCGCCGTCGTCGTCGCCGCGCTGCTCCCGGCCACCGGGCGGTGGATCCGGGACCGGCGCCAGGTGCCCCGCGGTGGCATGCCGGCGCTGACCAGCGCGACCGTGCTCGTTCCGACCCAGCTCCGGATCGGCCAGGCTCGCTAGGTGCCGCCCTCCAGTCGGCGGGTGACCGATTCGGAATGCGGCACCGGCCTGGATAGCCTGCAACAATGACGCCTGACGCCGGCACCGGCACCTCGACCTCCGCAGATCCCTCCGGGTTCAGCACCCGCGCCATTCACGCGGGTCAGGATCCGGATGCGACCACCGGCGCCGTCATCGTGCCGATCTATCAGACATCGACTTTCGCGCAGGACATCGCGGGACAGACCCGCGCCGGATACGACTACTCGCGCGCCGGAAACCCCACCCGGACCGCGCTGGAGGTGGCCTTGGCTGCCGTCGAGGGCGGCCGGCACGGCTTCGCCTTCGCGTCCGGAATGGCGGCGATCGACACGCTGCTCCGCGCCACGCTGCGCCCCGGCGACCACATCATCATCCCGAATGACGCATACGGCGGCACGTTCCGGCTGGTCAACGCCATCCTGGGGCCGTGGGCGCTGAGCCACTCAGCGGTCCCGCTGGGCGATGTGGACGCCGTTCGCGCCGCCATCCGCCCGGAAACCACGATGATCCTCGCAGAAACGCCGACCAATCCGCTGCTGAGCATTTTCGACATCGCCGCGCTGGCCGAGATCGCGCACGGGGTGGGCGCCCGCCTTGCGGTCGACAACACCTTCGCCACCCCGTACCTGCAGAACCCGCTGGCCCTGGGCGCGGACGTGGCGTTGCACTCCACCACCAAATATGTTGGCGGACACTCGGACGTCCTCGGTGGAGCCTTGATCCTGGACGACGATGAGCTGGCTGCCTCGTTGGCCCTGCATGCCAAGTCGATGGGCGGTGTGGCGTCCCCGTTCGACTCCTGGCTGACCCTGCGTGGGCTCAAGACACTGGCGCTGCGGATGGATCGGCACTGCGACAATGCGGAGCAGATCGCCGGATTCCTGGTGGAGCATCCGCGGGTGGGCACGGTCTACTACCCGGGCCTGCAAACCCACCCCCACCACGACGTCGCCGCCGCCCAGATGCGCCGCTTCGGTGGGATGGTGTCCTTCCGGCTCTCCGGCGGCGTCGAGGAAGCCGTCAAGGTCTGCTCGCGTACCCGGCTGTTCCTGCTGGCCGAGTCGCTCGGCGGTGTGGAGTCGTTGATCGAGCATCCGGGATTGATGACGCACACGAGCGTGGCCGGCTCGGCATTGCAGGTACCCGACGATCTGATCCGGCTCTCCGTCGGCATCGAGGACATCGCCGATCTGCTGGCCGACCTGGCTGACGCGTTGAATTGACGCTCGTGGCGGCCAACCACCGCACCCTGGCGGGCCCCGACCACCGGCAACGGGCAGTATGGGATGGATGGACATCGGCATGAGTGCGGGCACCGAACGGGCCGTCGATCTGGTCACGGTCGACGAGATCGCCGAGGCTGCGGAATTGCTCAGACCGATCGTCCGGCACACCCCGATGGAATCATCGCGACCGCTGTCGCAACTGGTTGGCGGCCCGGCGCACCTGAAGTGCGAGAACCTGCAACGCACCGGCTCGTTCAAGATCCGGGGGGCCTACACCCGGATCGCCCGACTGACCGATGCGGAACGGGCGGCGGGCGTTGTCGCGGCCTCCGCGGGCAACCACGCCCAGGGGGTGGCCCTGGCCGGCGCGCTACTGGGCAGCGCCGCCACCGTCTTCATGCCGGTGGGCGCGTCGATCGCGAAGTTGTCGGCGACCAGGGCCTACGGCGCGACCGTGCACCTGGTCGGTGACGTGCTCGAGGAGTCGCTGATGGCCGCTCGCGAGTTCCAGGCGAAGACCGGAGCGGTGCTGGTGCATCCCTTCGATCATCCCGATGTGCTCCGTGGTCAGGGCACGGTCGGCCTGGAGGTCCTCGAACAGGTGCCCGACGTGGCCACGGTGGTGGTCTCACTCGGCGGCGGCGGCCTGATCAGCGGGCTGGCCGCCGCGGTCAAAGGGCTCAAGCCTGGGGTCCGGGTGATCGGCGTGCAGGCCGCACAGGCGGCTGCCTGGCCGGCGTCGCTGGCCGTCGGACACCCGGTGCGGCTGCGGCATATGTCGACGCTGGCCGATGGCATCGCGGTCGGCGAGGCCACCGCACTCACCTACGCCCACGTCGTCGAACTGGTGGATGAGATCGTCACGGTGACCGAGGATCAGCTCAGCCAGGCCATGCTGCTGTGCCTGGAGCGGGCCAAGCTGGTGGTGGAGCCCGCAGGGGTGGCCACCGTGGCCGCGATCATGGCCGCGCCGGAGCTCTTCGCGCCGCCGGTCGTCGCGGTGCTCTCCGGCGGCAACATCGACCCGTTGCTGCTGCTGCACGTCGCCCAGCACGGGCTGGTCGCCGCGGGCCGCTTCCTGAGCCTGCAGATCGACATCCCGGACCGGCCCGGATCGCTGGCCCGGCTGCTCGCCCTGTTAGGCGAGGCCGGCGCAAACGTGATCGACGTGGCGCATTCCCGATTGGGATCCACCCTGGCCCTCGGCAATGTGCTGGTCGATCTCCGACTGGAAACGCGCGGAGCGCCGCACGCCAGGGACATCACCGATCTGCTGGACGAGGCGGGTTTCCCGGTCCACGCGGTGCAGTAGCAGGTCCGGTCGGCTCCGGTTCAGCTGTGGAAGGGCTTGGCCTCGACGATCAGTACCTTCTGGATCGATCCGTTCGGCAGCTCGTATTCGCGGTTCTCGCCGGTAGAGGCACCCATGATCGCCCGACCCAGCGGCGACTGCGGGGAGTACACCTGAAGGTCGCCGTGGGCGCCCTCCTCACGGGAACCGACCAGGAAGGTCTCGCGGTCGTCGTCGTCACCGTCGTAGGCGATGGTGACGACCATGCCCGGCTCCACGACGCCGTCGTCGGCCGGCGACACGCCGACCTGGGCGTCCCGCATCAGCTCCTGAAGTTGGCGAATGCGAGCTTCCTGCTTGGCCTGCTCGTCGCGCGCCGCGTGGTAGCCGCCGTTCTCCTTGAGGTCGCCCTCTTCGCGTCGCTCGTTGATCTCGGCAGCAATCACCGGACGTTCGGCCACCAGGCCGTCGAGTTCGGCCTTGAGCCGATCGTGAGCTTCTTGGGTCAACCAGGTAATAGCCATCGGGGGACTCCTTTTCACGCGGTATTGACCCCATCGCCGACGCGCCACGACGGGGTTGACAAGCCTGAACTGGTTGCTGGATCGGGTAGTGCTGGGGCGCGTACGGCTGTCGCCGCCGTCGTGCGCCAGGCACTGTCTGTCAAGAACAACCCGGACAACGCTGGGCAGGGAATACAGGGTAGAAATACAACCGCCGGCTCCGCATGCGGAACCGGTGTGCTGAGTCACAGGATAACACGGTGACACCGACCGGCGGGTTCTGCGCACTTTCGCCCCGACGGGTTCCCGCAGGTTACCGGCCTCGGCCGGGCAATCGGGTGGTCCACCTCGGGCACCCAGGTCGATGCTCGGCCGAGATGCCGGGAGATCTCCGAAAAGCAGGCAGAATGCAAGGTAACCGCGGGTATGCGGCAGCCGATCATGGTGAACAGATGTGGTTGAAGAGATGTTGTTGAAGAGGGAGTATCCGGTCTTGACCGATCGCAATGCCAGTCGCAATGCCAGAGCCGCACAGGCGAGCCTCCGTTTGATGGCCGTCCACGCCCATCCGGACGACGAATCGAGCAAGGGCGCCGCCACGACGGCCAAATATGTCGCCGAGGGCGTGGGAGTGATGGTGGTTTCCTGCACCGGCGGGGAGCGCGGCGACGTGCTCAACCCGTCCTACCAGGCGATGCACCTGGACCTGGTCGACATCGCGGCCCTGCGCCTGGTCGAGATGGCCAATGCCGCGGAGGTTCTCGGGGTGGCGCACGCCTGGCTCGGCTACCAGGACTCCGGCTATCACGAGGGCGACCCGGCCGAATGGGTCCTGCCCGACGGGTGCTTCGCCAAGGAATCGGTGGACGAAGAGGTCGAAGCCCTGGTCAAGTTGGTCCGCGAGTTCAAGCCGCAGGTGATGACCACCTACGACGAGAACGGAGGATACCCGCATCCGGACCACATCCGCTGCCACGTGGTTTCGATCGGCGCCTACGAAGCAGCAGGCGATCCTGATCAGTATCCGGACGCCGGCCCGGCCTGGCAGGTCAGCAAGTTGTACTACAACGTCGGCTTCTCGCTCAGCCGGATGGTTGCCATCCATGAGGCAGCCCTTGCCGCGGGGCTGGAATCGCCGTTCGTCGAGTGGATCGAACGGTTCAGGGCACACCCGCGCCCGGACGCCGCCGAGCGCGCTACCACCCACATTGCGGTGTCGGACTACTTCCAGCAACGCGACGACGCACTGCGGGCGCATGCCACGCAGATCGACCCGGACGCGCACTGGTTCGCGTTTCCGCATGAGATGGAGCGCGAGGTCTGGCCGACCGAAGAGTATGAACTGGCTCAATCGCGGGTGCCATCCACCCTGCCCGAGACGGATCTGTTCGCCGGGCTGCGCGAGGAGCCCGACCTGGTGGGCGAGGGCCAGGCCACCGAATCGGCGGAGACCGTGCGATGAGCGGATCGCTGCTGAATGTATTGGCCGACCCGGCGATCGATCCCACGTCGGGCCGTGGCCCGGAGTGGGGCAAGGCCGCGCCGGTCGCCCTGCTGATCATCGTCCTGATGGGGATTGCGCTGTTCCTGCTGATCAAGTCGATGAACCGGCAGTTGCGCAAGGTGCCTGCCGAGTTCCACGGCGGGACCGCCGATCCAGCGGCCACCGCGGCGACCGGTGCGGAACAGCCGGACCGTTCAGCGCCTGACCGGGATCAGCCAGCCCCGGGTTAACCTGCGCTGATGGGCAACCGGCTGGCTTCCTCGACCTCTCCTTACCTGATGCAGCACGCCGGCAACCCGGTCGACTGGTGGGAGTGGGAACCGGCGGCATTCGCCGAGGCAGTGCGGCGCGACGTTCCGCTGTTGTTGTCCGTCGGCTATGCGGCGTGCCACTGGTGTCACGTGATGGCCCACGAGAGCTTCGAAAATCCGGCCATCGCGGCCCAGCTGAACGCCGGTTACGTGGCGATCAAGGTGGATCGCGAGGAACGGCCGGATATCGACGCCGTCTACATGGCGGCGACCCAGGCGCTGACCGGCCACGGCGGGTGGCCGATGACGGTGTTCCTGACCCCCGACGGCCGGCCGTTCTACGCCGGCACGTACTTCCCGCCGACACCACGCGGCGGTTTGCCGTCGTTTCCGCAGTTGTTGACGGCGATCGGCCAGGCGTGGGCCGAGCGCCGGGATGCGGTGGAGGAGTCCGCTGCGTCGATCACCGGGTCGATCACCGAGATGAACGGCTCACTGCCCGGCATCGGCGCCGATTCGACGGCCGGGGGTGTCGCGGCCACCCGGAGTTGGTCGGCCGCGTTGGCCGAGGCCGCCGCCGGGACGTTGGCGTCCTTTGATCCCGTGCGCGGCGGTTTCGGCGGCGCCCCCAAGTTTCCGCCGGCGATGTCCTGCGAGTTCCTGTTGCGGCACCACCGGCGCACCGGGTCCGCGCCTGCGTTGGCGGCTGTTTCCGGCACTCTCGAGGCGATGGCTCGCGGCGGTCTGTACGATCAGCTCGCCGGTGGGTTCGCGAGGTACTCGGTCGACGCGGACTGGGTGGTGCCGCATTTCGAGAAGATGCTGTACGACAACGCATTGCTGCTCCGGGTGTACGCCCAGCACGCACGGTTAACCGGGTCCGCCCTGTCCGAGCGGGTCTGCGTCCAGACCGCCGAGTTCCTGCTGACCTCGTTGCGCACCCCGGCCGGTGCCTTCATTTCGTCGCTGGACGCCGACACCGACGGAGTCGAGGGCCTCACCTATGTCTGGAGCCCGGCGGAACTGACGGAGGTGCTCGGCGACACCGACGGCCGCTGGGCCGCGGCGCTGCTGTCCGTCACCAGGCCGGGCTCCTTCGAGGACGGCCGCTCGGTGCTGCAGCTACGGGAGGACGCGGCGGACCCTCAGCGGTGGTCGCAGCTCCGAACCAGGCTGGCCGCGGCCCGCTCGGTGCGGCCGCAGCCGGCCCGCGATGACAAGGTGATTCTGAGCTGGAACGGATTGGCCATCGCGGCCCTGGCCGAGGCGGGGGCGAATCTGCGCCGCCCGGACTGGATCGCCGCTGCCGAAACGGCGGCCGATTTCCTGTTCGCCGTTCATCTTCGGGGTGGGCGATGGCGCCGTAGTTCGCGCGACGACGTCGTCGGGTCGGCGGCGGCGGTCCTGTCCGACCATGCGGACCTGGCCGACGGCCTGCTGGCCCTGCATCAGGCGACCGGTCAGGCGCGGCAGCTCCGGGCCGCCCGCGATGTGTTGGATGTGGCCCTCGAGCATTTCGCCGACCGGGCCGGTGGCTTCTTCGATACCGCTGACGACGCCGAGGCCCTGGTCGTGCGTCCGCGCGAGGTCACCGACGGCGCCACTCCGTCGGGGGCTTCGGCGCTGGCCGATGGCCTGCTGACCTACTCGGCGTTGTCCGGCGACGGCCGTTACCGCGACATCGCCGAGGCGGAACTGGCTCGGGCTCAGCCGGTGCTGCTCCGGTATCCGCGATCGGCCGGCAGGTGGCTGGCGACGGCCGAGGCGGCTGAGGCCGGACCGCTGCAGATCGCCGTGGTCGGGCCGGTCGGGCCGGCCCGCGACGCGTTGCTGGCGTTGGCCAGGCGCAGGGCGCCCGCCGGCACGGTGTTCGCCGCCGGTGATGGTCTGGACGATCGGGGGCTGGAGCTGCTGGCCCAGCGCTCGGCGATCGACGGTCGGCCGGCCGCCTATGTCTGCCGCGCATTCGTCTGCGAGCGTCCGGTCGGCACCGTGACGGAGCTGGCCGAGCTGTTGCGCTGACCAGTGATGGTCTGTGCGAGGAGATTTCTGCCGTGGGAATAGTTCTTGCGTCGCGGGCCATAATTGGTGTGTAATCATGTAATAACTGC
This sequence comes from Mycobacteriales bacterium, assembly GCA_038245175.1. Lineage (GTDB taxonomy): Bacteria > Actinomycetota > Actinomycetes > Mycobacteriales > Nakamurellaceae > Nakamurella. The sequence continues at coordinate 316,382 of JBBRSR010000001.1, forward strand.
TACACACCTACAAGGAGAACATCATGAGACCACCATTCGCCAACGGGGAAGACAACCCTGGATTTCGCGGCGGACCGCGCCGCGGCCACCGCGGCGGTGGGCCCGGCGGACCCAAGTTCGATCGCGGCCCCGGCCGACCGGCCAACGAGGTTCCGGACGCCGGCGACGCAGCGGGCTGGTTCAGCGGGCGGCTGCCGGAGGGCTGGTTCGTCGGCGCGCCGAGCGTCGTCGTCGACCGGGAGGAGATCACCATCATCGGTGAGCTTCCCGCACTGACCGAGGCCCAGCTCGACGCCGCGGCAACCGCCGCCGCCGAGGTCGGCCGGATCGCCAGGTTCCGCGAGGACACCCGGGAAGCCCGGATCGACATCGCCCGGCAGGCCGAGCATCGCTACCGTCGGCACATCACCTGGGGTGCCCGTCTCGGGGACTCCGGGCAGGTATTCACCCAGCTCGCGGCGCCGGTGATGACCCGGCTACTGCAATCCGAGCGACAGGTGCTGGACACCCTGATCGACGCCGGAGTGGCGCGATCCAGGTCCGAGGCGCTGGTCTGGGCTGTCCGGTTGGTCGGACAGAACGAGCAGGAGTGGCTCGGACAACTCCGCGAAGCCATGGAACAGGTCAGCAAGCTGCGCAACGCCGGCCCTGGATTCGCGGGCGGGCCTGCGGGCTCGGCCGACCCGTCCGGCCCGGCTGATTCCGCTGCGGAGCCGACCGCGGAGTAGTACTGATCATCGCCGGTTCAGCTGCCGAATCGGCGATGCCGGGCGGCATAATCCCGCAGCGCCCGCAGAAAATCGACCCGCCGAAAGTCCGGCCAGTAGGCCTCGCAGAAATAGAACTCGGTGTGCACGCTCTGCCACATCAGGAAGCCGCCGATCCGCTGCTCACCCGAGGTCCGGATCACCAGGTCCGGATCGCGCTGACCGGATGTGTAGAGGTGCTCACCGATGGAGTCGACGTCCACCTCCTCGATGACTTCCTCCAGGGGCGTGCCCTGGGCGACCCGCTCCCTGAGCAATGACTTGACGGCGTCGGCGATCTCCTGCCGGCCGCCGTAGCCGACGGCGATGTTCACTTCCACACCGGTGCGGTCGCCGGTTCGCAGTTCGGCCGCGGTCAGCCGGGTCTTCATGGCATCAGGCAGCCGATCCAGGGCGCCCACGATCCGCAACTTCCAGTGCTGCCCGGGGGCGGCCAATTCGTCGACGACGTCCATGATGATGTCGAGCAGCGGCTCGAGTTCCTCGGCCGGCCGGCGCAGGTTGTCGGTGGACAACAGCCACAGGGTGACCACCTTGACCCCGGCCTGGTGGCACCAGCTCAGCAACTCGGTGATGTGCGCGGCCCCCGCCCGATGTCCCTCGTTCGGGTCAGTGAAGCCGACCTTGCGTGCCCACCGACGATTGCCGTCGAGCATCACCCCGATGTGGTGCGGGCAGGGCGCCCCGACCAGGTCACGGGCCAGTTTGCGTTCATAGACGCGGTACAGCAGGGCGGGCCACCTCACCGTCCGGACCTTACCGGGCCGCGCGGGCGCGGACCACGACTGGTAGGTAGCAAAGTCACCGGTTGGGGCCGCCCGATCAGGCCCGACGACGGTAATCTGGAGTCATGTCGACTAGCGTGGCGCCGTCTCCCGGAAAGCTCAAACCGCGGGCCCGCGGCTGGATCCACTTCTATTCGGCCATCGCTGCCGCGGTCGTCGGGGTCACGTTGATCGTCCTCGCGGCCACCATGGTGGGCGCCGTGGCCGCTTGGGCCTGCACCGTCTACGCCATCACCATCGTCGCCCTGTTCGGGGTCAGCGCCACCTACCACCGGCACAACTGGGTGTCGCCGGCCAACCGGACCTGGATGAAGCGCCTCGATCACTCGATGATTTTCCTGTTCATCGCGGGTACCTACACTCCGTTCGCCGTGCTGGCCCTGCCCGCGGCGTCGGCGAAGTGGTTGCTCTTCGTCGTCTGGGGAGGTGCGCTCGGCGGTGTGGCCCTGAAGATGGGCTGGCCCAACTCGCCCCGCTGGCTGGGCGTGCCGATCTACATCGCGCTCGGCTGGGTGGCCGTCTTCATCATTCCCGACCTGTACACCGCCGTCGGGATCTGGCCGGTGCTGCTGATGGGCGCGGGCGGGCTGCTGTACACCGTCGGCGCCATCTTCTACGCGATCCGCAGACCCAATCCGTGGCCGGGGACCTTCGGATATCACGAGGTGTTCCACGCCGGCGTCTCGCTGGCCGCGCTGTGCCACTGCATCGCCATCTGGCTGGTGCTCTTCAACACCTGACGCGATCGCCGGTCGCTCACAACGGGACGCCGGCCGCCCGCGTAACGTGCTGGCGATGGATCTGGTCACCGAATATCTGAAGTTGGGCCTGCGCTTCGACCGGGTCGTCAGCGGCTACGTCGACGCCTACACCGGGCCGCCGGAACTCCGCGACCAGGTCGCGGACGAGCCGGCGCCGGACCCGGCCGAGCTCGGCCGCCGCGCCGCTGAGCTGTCCCGGCAGGTCGCCGATGCCGACCTGCCCCCCGAACGGGCGGCGTTCCTGACCGCCCATCTGGATGCGCTCGAGGTCGGCGGACGGCGCCTGGCCGGGCAGTCGATGTCCTTCGTCGAGGAGGTACAGGCATATTTCCAGGTCCGGATCAGCCCGATCCCCACCGATGTGTACGCCGCCGCGCATGCGGAGATCGCCGGCATTCTGGGTGGCTCCGGGCCGGTCGGTGACCGGCTCGCGGCATTCCGGACGGCTGAGACCTGCCCGCCGGAACTGGTCGAGCAGGCGGTGCGCACCACGGCGGCGGCATTGCGCCAGGTGATCGCGCCGGTCGGATTGCCGGCCGAGGAACACATTGATTTCGAGATCGAACGCGACGTGGCCTGGAGCGGATTCAACTACTACCTCGGCGGGTTCCGGTCGCGGGTCGCGGTGAACGCGGATGTCGGGCATCGAATGAGCCAGATCGCCGTGCTCACCGCGCACGAGTGCTACCCGGGGCATCACACCGAGCACTGCCGCAAGGAGGATCTCCTGGTGAATCGTGATGGCCAGCTCGAGCACACGATTTTCCTGGTCAACACCCCGCAGTGCCTGATGGCGGAGGGTCTCGGCGATCTCGCGCTGACCGCGGCCATCGGTCCTGGCTGGGGAGCCTGGGCCAAGGACGTACTGAACGGCATCGGCCCGACCTTCGATCCCGCCACCGCGGAGGCGCTGGAGGTGGCGTCCAGGCCGCTCAACACCGTGCGGCAGAACGCCGCGATCATGCTGCACGATGATGGCGCCGATGCCGCGGAAGTCGTCGGGTATCTGCAGCGCTGGCTGCTGGTGGACGCGCATCGAGCCAGGATGATGCTCCGATTCCTGTCCGATCCGCTCTGGCGGGCCTACACCTCCACCTATGTGGAGGGCGACCGGCTGTTGCGGCCCTGGCTGGCCGCCCGCCCGGTCGGTCAGGGCGCCCTGCAACGATTTCAGCGTCTGCTGGATGAGCCGCTGACCCCGGCGGTGGTCCAGCAGGAACTGGCCGTCGACCAGTGACGAGGGGAAATAGGTCTCATCGGTTTCCCATCGGGTCCCCATCTGTCTACCGACGTGGTCTGATGTTGTGGAAGGCGAAAACTGGATGCTGAATAAAGGGGTACGCCATGGCAGGGCAAGCACGACTACTGGTCGTCGACGACGAGCCCTCGCTGCAGGACATCGTGGCGACCTCGATGCGCTTCCTCGGCTATCAGGTGACAACTGCCAGCAGCGGCCGGGAGGCGGTCAAGGCCGCCCTCAGCGAGCATCCGGATCTGCTGATTCTCGATGTGATGCTGCCCGACTTCGACGGTCTCGAAGTGATGCGCAAGATCCGCAGCGCCGGGCTCGACGCCGGGGTGCTGTTCCTGTCCGCGCGTGACACCCCGGCGGACAAGATCGCCGGGCTCACTGCCGGCGGCGACGACTATGTGACCAAGCCGTTCGGCCTGGAGGAACTGGCCGCCAGGGTCAGCGCGGTGCTGCGGCGGGTGCGTCCCGAGCAGAACGAGGGCTACCTGATCCGCGTCTCCGACCTGGAGCTCAACGAAGAAACCTACGAGGTCAAGCGGGCCGGCGAGATCATCGACCTGGCGCCGACCGAGTACAAGCTGCTGCGTCACCTGATGGTCAACGCGAATGTGGTGTTGTCCCGTTCGCAACTGCTGGATGCCGTGTGGGGGACCGACTTCTTCGGCGACGACTCCGTTGTCGCCACCTACATCTCCTACCTTCGGCGCAAGATCGACGTCGGCGCTGCGCAGCCCTTGCTGTTCACCCACCGCGGGTTCGGCTACGTGCTGCGCGGCACCAGGCAGTGACCTGGCCCGGCCCGACGGCCGAGCCCGTTCAGGTGACGGCCCGGCCGCAGCGGTCGCTACGGGTCAAGTTGATCGGACTGGTGATTCTGGTCGCCGCGCTGGCCCTCGCCGTCGTCGATGTGGTGCTACCGACGGTCGTCCGCAGCGCGCTGATCAGTACCCGCGACGCCACCATGTCGGCGATGCTGAGCGGCGTACGGTCCGGCTCGGTCAGCGGTGAATACATCGCGCTGGGGCATGCGGGCCCGTTGAGCAGCAACATCGGCTTGACGCTCGTGCTGTCCAACGGCAAGGGGGTCGTGGAGCAGGGCGCGCTGGACGACCAGACCGGTCCGGTGATCGGTACGAAGCTCAGCAGTGGCCCGGAGACCATCCAGAGCAACGGCATCAGCTATCGGGTCCAGGCCGCGCCGATCCCGTTCTACGGCGACATCGCCTATGTCGTCATCTGGTCGCCGCTGCACGAGATCGACGAAACGGTGGATCGGCTGATTCTGACCGAGTTGCTGGTCACCGCCGGGGTGCTGCTGCTCCTCGGCCTGATCTCCTCGTTGTTGATCCGGCGCCAACTGCATCCCTTGGAGGAAATGGCCAGCGCGGCCGACTCCATCGCCGCTGGCGACCTGACCAGGCGTGTGCCGGAGGACGGCGCCGGCGCCGAGGTGGACCGGCTCGGCCGCGCCTTCAACGGGATGCTCGACGGCATCGGTGAGCTGCTGGCCGAACGCCGGGCGGCCGAGGCGCGCCTTCGGCAGTTCGTCGCCGACGCCTCGCACGAACTGCGCACACCGGTCGCCGCCGTCCGCGGGTACACCGATCTCTACGCGGCGGGCGCACTGCCCGAAACGGCCGCCGTCGATCGGGCGATGCAGCGGATGGGCTTCGAGTCCCGCCGAATGGCGGCGCTGGTCGACGATCTGATCACCTTGATCCGGGCCGACACCGCCGACGCGGCCGCCCGGGAACGGGTCGACCTCGTCGATCTGCTGCGTGGGGTGGTCGAGGACGCCGCCGCCATCGACGGCAGCCGCAGTTGGTCGCTCGCCGGAGTCGGCGAGCCCGGTCAGGCCGTCGTGCTCGGTGACCGGCTTCGCCTGCATCAGCTGTTCGCGAATCTGCTCGCCAATGTTCGAACCCACACGCCGCCCGGGACGGCCGCCACGGTCACCATCACCGTCAAGGGCGGGAAGGTCGAGGTCGAGGTCGCGGACGACGGCCCCGGGGTGAGCGCTGAATCATTGCCGCTGCTGTTCGACCGCTTCTATCGGGAGGATCCGTCCCGGAGCCGCGAATTCGGCGGCTCCGGATTGGGCCTGGCCATCGTCGCCGCGATCGCCGGCGCGCATGGCGGTAACGTCATGGCGGGCAATGCCCCGGCTGGCGGTCTGGTGATCGTCGTGACCCTGCCCAGACCGTGACCTGAGCCCGCAGTCGGCATCACCCGTGACCGACCTCACGCAGATACACCAGGGAAACCTGATGTTCACCAAAGCGTTGCGTGTCTGCATGATGCCGCAATGTGCTGCCGCGTAGCGTCGCCAGTGCGGGCCGCGAAAAGCGGTTCGCTCGGGAGGTCTCGATCGTGCACGTGTGGGCAGGTCCACCGTGTGTGGATTTCCTTCACGGGGCGCGAGGAGGCAGGCATCGGCCTCCGCGGCGACGTCCGGCTGCTGGCCGGCGGCGCGTGCGAGGGGACCACCGGCCAACGTCGTAGTGGTGTGCGATGCAGCACCCGAGGAGCACCCGTGGCCGATCGCCGTAATGCCTCCACCAGCGACAACTCCCTCAATGACCGCGGCACTGCGGTCAGCGGGGCGGGTGTGCAGGGGCGGCAGACCTACGTTATCGACACCTCCGTGCTGCTGAGCGATCCACGGGCATTGACCCGATTCGCCGAGCACCAGGTGGTCCTGCCATTGGTGGTGATCAGCGAGCTGGAGGGCAAGCGTCATCATCCCGAACTCGGCTATTTCGCCCGCGAGGCCCTGCGATTGCTGGACGATCTGCGGATAGCGCACGGCCGCCTGGACGCACCGATTCCCGTCGGCACCACCGGCGGCACCCTGCACGTCGAACTCAACCACACCGATCCCAGCGTGCTGCCGGCCGGATTTCGCACCGAGACCAATGACGCCCGGATCCTGGCGTGCGCGTTGAATCTGGCCGCCGAGGGCCGGGCCGTCACCCTGGTGACCAAGGACATGCCGCTACGGGTCAAGGCATCCGCCGTCGGTCTGCCCGCCGATGAATATCGCGCCCATGATGTGGTGCCCTCCGGCTGGACAGGGATGTCCGAGATCGAGGTGGCCACCGCCACCGTCGACGCCCTCTTCGCCGGCGGCGTCGTCGACATCGACGAGGCCCGCGACCTGCCCTGCCACACCGGACTCAAGCTCATTTCGCCCACCGGCTCCGCGCTGGGCCGGGTCACCGCGGGCAAGCAGGTGCGCCTGGTGCGCGGTGAGCGCGAGGCGTTCGGCATCCGCGGCCGGTCCGCCGAGCAGCGACTGGCGCTGGATCTGCTGATGGACGACGAAGTGGGGATCGTCTCGCTCGGCGGCCGGGCCGGCACCGGCAAGTCGGCGCTGGCCCTGTGCGCCGGCCTCGAATTGGTGATGGAACGCCGGGCCCACCGCAAGGTGGTCGTCTTCCGGCCGTTGTACGCCGTCGGCGGCCAGGAACTCGGCTACCTACCCGGCAGCGAGGGCGAGAAGATGGGCCCCTGGGCGCAGGCCGTCTTCGACACCCTGAGCGCGGTGGTCTCGCCGGCCGTGGTCGAGGAGGTGATGGCCCGCGGCATGCTCGAGGTGCTTCCGCTGACCCACATCCGCGGCCGATCGCTGCACGACTCGTTCGTCATCGTCGATGAGGCCCAGTCGCTGGAACGAAACGTCCTGCTGACCGTGCTGTCCCGGATGGGCGCGAACTCCCGTGTAGTCCTCACCCATGATGTCGCCCAGCGGGACAACCTGCGGGTGGGGCGGCATGATGGCATCGCCGCGGTGGTCGAGGCGCTGAAGGGGCACCCGCTGTTCGCTCACATCACCCTGACCAGGTCGGAGCGCTCGCCGATCGCCGCACTGGTCACCGAGATGCTGGAGTTCCCCGAGGTCGGCTGATCTGTGCATCGGCGGGACCGCCGGGTCGACGGCGATTACCGGGGTCCAGCCCAGGTCGGTGCTCTACCGTGGGAAGACGTTGCCGCCTCCCGAGGAGATCTCATGCCCCGCAGACGTTATGACCGTGGCGTACCCGCCCTGCTGCTGGCTGCGCTGGTGGCGCTGCTGGTCGGCGCGGCGGTCAGCACCAGCGCGGCCGCGGCGGTTGCCGCTGGCAGCCCGCAGGCGGTCGCCGCGCCGGGCACGGGCGAGAACAACGGCCGCACAATCGTGGTCAGCGAATCAACCGACCTGCCGGCCACCGGCGCCGCCATCACAGTCGCCGGAACAGGGTTCGGCCCGGTCCCCGGCGACCTGTACGTTGCGGTCTGCGCCGCCAGCATCAAAGCCACTGACGAGCTGACCGCCTGCGTCGGCGGCGGCATCCCGAAGGACAACAAGGGCAAGGCCTGGGCGCTGATCACCGGGTCCAAGGACGGCAAGAAGAACACCGTGGACTGGGGGGCCGACGGCTCGTTCAGCGCACCCCTGACCGTCGACGCGGCCAGCGGATCCAGCGTCAACTGCGTCAAGGACGGCTGCGTCGTGATCGCCCGCGCCGCCGACAGGACCGCCGGACTGGCGGACATCACCGTTCCGCTGCAGTTTGCGCAGCCGGCGACCACCACAGCGACCACGGAGTCGTTGCCCGCGGGCCCCACCACGGTCGGCCCGGATGCGGTGGCGCTGCCGACGGCGGTCCAGGGGGATCAGCAAACCGTGGTCTTCGCCGGTTTCACCCCGGGGGAGGCGGTCGATGTCAAGGTCTTCTCCGACCCGATCACTATTCCGGGGATCAGTGCCAGCTCGGCCGGCATCGTCACGATTAGCTTCCGGGTGAGCTCCGACCTGTTCCTGGGCCAGCACACGGTGCAGGCCATCGGAGCCCAGTCGCGCACGGTCGGGCTGGCCAACTTCACCGTGGTCGCGCCGCCCCCGGTCAGCACCTCCGCGGCCACCAGCACCCCCGCGACGACCCCCAGTTCGGCGCCTGAGACAACCTCCTCAGCGGCACTGACGACCGCGACCGCGACCACAGCCACCGCCACCGCCAGCTCCGCGGCGGCCCCGGTGACCAGCCCGGATTCCGGTGGGAGCCTGTGGTGGCTCTGGGTCACCCTGGGCCTGCTACTCATCGTCGGCGCCGTGACCGGGCTGATCGCGTTGTCGCGGCGGCGGGCGGCCCTGTTGGAGCAGGAGAACGAGAACCGCGACGATCAGCTGGCCGCGGCGATGGAGCCGTCCGCCCAGGTCTGGCCGCCGGACCAGCCTTGGCAGACCGGTAGCCATCGACTGCAGGATCCCGACCAGGCCGGCGGTCTGCTGTCCGGCCGGACGCCGGACGACGGCCCGGCGCTGTACTCCGGTCAGGGCGGCCGGCAGGTGCCGGGCGATCCGGTCGCGGACGCGCCCACCCAGTGGATTCCGATTCCACCGGTCGAGCCGGGGACGCCCGATCAACCGACCCAAGCACCCGATCCAGGCCCGGGGACCGCACAGTGGTCGCCGTTCGACACCGACACCGACACCGACACTGACGGCGACACCGGTGGGGACCAGTCGCGGCGCTAAATCATGTCGGCCCGGCTCCCTGGCCGAGTCGAACCGCTACGGGTGGGTCATCGAGAGCACATCGAGCGCCGCGTCCAGTTGCTCGGCGGTGAGTTTGCCCGCGTCCACCAGTCCACGCTCGAGAACGACGGTCTTGATCGTCTTGTTCTGCTTCAACGCCTGCTTGGCCACCGAAGCAGCCTCCTCGTACCCGATGTACTTGTTCAGCGGCGTCACGATCGAGGGTGACGACTCGGCATAGGCCAGGCAGCGTTCCACGTTCGCCTCCAAACCATCGATGCAGCGGTCGGCCAGCAGCCGGGAGACGTTGGCCAGCAGGCGGATCGATTCCAGCAGGTTGCGGGCCATGATCGGGAACATCACGTTGAGTTCGAAGTTGCCCTGCGAGCCGGCGAACGCCACGGTCGCGTCGTTGCCCATCACCTGTGCGGCCACCATCAGGGTGGCCTCCGGCATCACCGGGTTGACCTTGCCCGGCATGATCGAGGACCCGGGCTGCAGGTCGGGCAGATGAATCTCGGTCAGCCCGGCGCGTGGGCCGGACCCCATCCAGCGGATGTCGTTGCAGATCTTGGTCAGCCCGACCGCGATGGTTCGCAGCTGCCCGGAGGTCTCGACCAGGCCGTCCCGGGCACTCTGGGCTTCGAAATGGTTACGCGCCTCGGTGAACGGCAGACCGGTGACGCTGCCCAGCTCGGCGATCACCTTGGCCGAGAAGCCGGGCGGCGTGTTGATGCCGGTACCGACCGCGGTGCCGCCGAGCGGCAGTTCGGCGAGCCGGGGGAGCGAGGACTGCAGACGCTCGACGCCGTAGCGCACCTGCGCGGCGTAGCCGCCGAATTCCTGGCCGAGAGTGACCGGGGTGGCATCCATCAGGTGGGTGCGCCCGGATTTGACCACGGTGGCCCACTCGTCGGCCTTGTGCTGCAGTGCGGTCGAGAGATGGTCCAGGGCAGGGATCAACTCGTTCACCACGGCCTCGGTGGCGGCCACGTGGATCGACGTGGGGAAGACGTCGTTGCTGGACTGGGAGGCGTTGACGTGATCATTGGGGTGAATCTTGGTGCCGGAGGTCCCGGCTTCGTTCGCCAGCGTGGCCAGCACCTCGTTGGCGTTCATGTTCGAGCTGGTTCCGGACCCGGTCTGGAACACGTCGATCGGGAACTCGTCGTCGAAATCCCCGGAAGCGACCTGGCCGCCGGCGGCCTGTATCGCCTCGGCCACCTCCACCGGGATCACCCCCAGCTCGGCGTTGATCTTGGCTGCCGCGCCCTTGATCAGCGCCAACGCGCGGATCTGGGAGCGCTCCAGCCCGCGGCCGGAGATCGGGAAGTTCTCCACCGCCCGCTGCGTCTGGGCTTGGTATTTGGCCAGGCGCGGCACCAGCACGTCGCCCATCGTGTCGTGTTCCACCCGAAAATCGGAGTCATCCTGCGGGACGCTGATTGCGTCATCGGTATCAGCCATGTCTGCAGACGCTAGTAGCCGTGCCCAGGTCGCTCGACCCCGGGGCGATGGCCTTCGTCCGCACTGGGGGCATGGCACCATGGAAGCGTGGCCGACCGACGCAATATGACGATGCGCGACATGGTCATGGCGATGGGCGTCCTGGTGGTGGCCCTGCTGGTGGTGGTCGGTGCCTACGGCGGATTCTCCTTCGGCGTCGGCGATACCTCCGGCACCGTTGTGCCGACGGCTGATGTCACCGGCGGCTTCGCCCACGCCGAGGATTCGCTCGGCTTCCCGATCGCCGTCCCGCAGGGGCTGCCGGACACCTGGCAGCCGAATTCGTTCACCGTGACCAACCCGGAAATCCAGGGCGGCGACGGGATTCCGGCTGCTCGAGGCGGCTGGTTGACGGCGTCCGGTCGGTTCATCACGCTCGTGCAGAGCTCGGCGACACAGGCCGACCTGGTGACCCAGGAGGTCGGTCGGGGGCTGGGCAGCCGCGGCGCCGTCGACGCCGGCGGCGCCACCTGGAGCATCTATCCGGGCATGCGTGACGAGCTCGCCTGGGTGCGGACGAAAGGTGCCGTCACGTACCTGATCACCGGAGCGGCCGGCGAGGACGACTTCCGACTGTTGGCCGCGTCGATCGCCTGAGAGTCCTTGAACCGCTCGGTCAGCCGGTGGTCAGCTCTCGGCCGCGTCGCCCGCCTTGGCCAGCGCGGCATCGACCCGCTGCCGGGCCCCTTCCAGGAACCGTGCGCAGACCCTGGCCAACTCCTCGCCGCGCTCCCAGAGCGCCAACGATTCGTCCAGGCCCAATCCGCCGGATTCCAGCGTGGCCACCACCGTGACCAATTCATCGCGCGCCGCCTCATACGACATCGGCGCCGTTTCGTTCTGGCTCACAGTTCCCCTTTTCACGCTCACGTCATTCATGGCTCACGGCCAGCACAGCGCCGTCGGTGACCCGGATCCGCAGCTCGGAGCCTGCCGGTGCCTGACTGGTCTGCCGCAGAACCGCGCCGTCGACCTGCACCACGGCATAGCCCCGGCGCAGCGTGGCGGCCGGGCCGAGCGCGAGCAACTGCGCGACCCGATGCGCGAGGCCGGCGTGCTGGACGTCCAGTATTCGCCCGATCAGGTCCCTGCCCCGGGTCGACAGCCGGTGGGTGGCCTCGTCCCGGACGGTGATCGGTCCGTGCGGATCGGCCAGCACCGCCCGGGACCGAATTCCGGCCAACCGTGCCTGCTCGGTGTCCACCCAGCTCGACAGGCTGCGGCGGGCCCGCTGCCGCAGTTGGTCCAGCTGCCGCCGCTCGGCGACGGCATCGGGCACAACACGCTTACCCGCATCGGTGGGGGTCGAACAGCGCACATCGGCGACGTCGTCGACGATCGGATGGTCCGGCTCGTGACCCACCGCGGAGATCACCGGGGTCCGGCAAGCCGCGACCGCGCGGCACAGCGTCTCGTCGGAGAACGGCAGCAGATCCTCGACCGATCCACCGCCCCGGGCCAGCACGATCACCTCGACCTGCGGATCGGCGTCCAGCCGGGTCAGCGCCTGGATGATCTGCGGGACCGCTGTCACTCCCTGAACCGCCGGGTTCTCGACCCGGAACAGCACGGCCGGCCACCGGGCGCGGGCGTTGGCCAGCACGTCCGATTCGGCCGCGCTGGCCCGGCCGGTGATCAACCCGACCACTGTGGGCAGGAACGGCAGCGGCCGCTTGAGCCTGGGCGAGGTGAGTCCTTCGGCGACCAGCAACTCGCGGACCCGTTGCAGCCGGGCCAGTAGCTCGCCGAGTCCGAGCGGGTGGATCTGGGTGACCCGCAGCGACAGTGACCCGCGCGTGGGGTAGAACTCGAACTTGCCGTAAACGACGACGCGGTCGCCCTCGCGAATCGGTTGCGGCAGCGTCGCCAGCACCCCCTGGCCGCAGGTCACCTGCAAAGACATGTCCGCGGCGGGATCGCGCAGGGTGAAGAACGCGGTCGGCGAGCCCGGACGCAGCGTGGCCTGGGCGATCTGGCCCTCCACCCAGGCCGCGGGTGCCCGAGCGATGTGATCGGCCATCCGCCTGGACAACGCCCGGACCGGCCAGGGATTCTCCCGGGTGGTGTCGGCCGCCTTTTCGGGCAGCGACGGCTTGGGAGAGGTCAATCCGACTCCGGAGCCAGCGTGGACAACCGGTTGGTCAGCAGCGTCAGAAAGGCGGGCCGGGCCCGGTGCGCTTGCTCGTAGGTCAGCGCGGCAGTGAGCTGTTCGATCGGCACGGTAGGGATCAGGTCGCGCAGATCGGCCAGCTTCAACAACTCGTAGCCGTCGATGCCGGTGCCGCCGTGGACCGCACCGTTGGCGGCAGCCCGCGCTCCGGGCGCCGGATCGGAATCCGCGGTGGGCCCGGCGTGCTCCCAGCGGGCCGCCGCCTGCGGATCCAGAGCGGCGACCTCGTCCTCGTCGTCGATGGTCGACCAGGCGGTGCGTTCCGGTGGCTCGTCGGCCCCGTTCATCACGCCCTGGTGCAACGCACCCAGCAGCTTGTCGCCGCGGACCGCCAATCCGGTCAGCTGCTGGTTGAGTTCGAATGACAACTTCGCCGCGCGGCCAACCAGCGTCACCGGGAGGGTGGTCAGCTCGCTGGGCAGCCGGCGGACCACATCGACGGTGTCCGAGACCAACCCGGCGGCGACCCGCAGAGCGAAGGGGAGAGGCGAAGCCATAGGACAAGACTGCCTCATCCCGCCGACTATCGCTTCGCCCGGACCACTCGTCCGGTTCCCGCGACCTACGATGGAGCGGTGACCGCCCCCGTTCGACGTGTTCTGCTCGCTGCGCCCCGAGGATATTGCGCGGGGGTGGATCGAGCCGTGGTGACCGTCGAGCGCGCGCTCGAGCAGTACGGCGCGCCGGTCTACGTGCGCAAGGAGATCGTCCACAACAAGCACGTGGTGGCCACCCTCGAGCAGCGGGGCGCGGTTTTCGTGAACGAGACCGACGAGGTGCCCGAGGGTGCCCTGGTGGTTTTCTCCGCGCACGGTGTGTCGCCGGCGGTGCACGTCGAGGCCGCGGATCGGAAACTGCGGGTGATCGACGCCACCTGCCCGCTGGTGACCAAGGTGCACAAGGAAGCCGTGCGGTTCGCGCAGGAGGATTACGACATCGTGCTGATCGGCCATCGCGGACACGAAGAGGTCGAAGGAACTTACGGTGAAGCGCCCGATTCGATCCAGATCGTCGACAACGCCGCCGATGTCGACGCGATCACGGTGCGGGATCCGGCGAAGGTGATCTGGCTGTCGCAAACGACCCTGAGCGTGGACGAAACCTTGGGCACTGTGGATCTGTTGCGTCGCCGATTCCCGCTGATGACCAGCCCGCCCAGTGACGACATCTGCTATGCCACGCAGAACCGCCAGGAGGTGGTCAAGCAGATCGCCCCCGAATGCGACCTTTTGCTGGTCGTCGGCTCACGCAACTCGTCGAACTCGGTGCGGCTGGTCGAGGTGGCGCTCGATGCCGGTGCCCGCACCGCCTACCTTGTGGACTTCGCCCGCGAAATCGACGAGCGTTGGTTGGACGGTGTCGCGACCATAGGTGTGACCTCGGGCGCCTCGGTTCCGGAAGAACTGGTCCAGGGAGTCCTGGTCTGGCTTGCCGAGCGTGGCTTCGGCGACGTCCAGGAGTTCACTGCGGCCCGCGAAACGCTGACCTTCTCGCTCCCGAAGGAGCTGCGCAAGGACCTCCGGGCAACCGAGCCGGCCGGCTGACCGCCGTGGACCCGACGAGCAGCGCCGCGAGGACCGACCCGCAGGCGGCTGTGCGGCGTGGTGCCGACAGCCACGATCTGATCCGGGTGCACGGCGCCCGGGTGAACAATCTCAAGGACGTCAGCATCGAGATCCCGAAGCGCCGGCTGACGGTGTTCACCGGTGTCTCGGGCTCGGGCAAGAGCTCGCTGGTGTTCGGCACGATCGCCGCGGAGTCGCAGCGGATGATCAATGAGACCTACAGCGCCTTCGTGCAGGGCTTCATGCCGACGCTGGCCCGGCCGGATGTCGACGTCCTCGACGGGCTGACGACCGCGATCATCGTCGATCAGGAGCCGCTGGGTGCCAACGCCCGCTCCACCGTCGGCACCGCCACGGACGCCAACGCGATGCTGCGCATTCTCTTCAGTCGGCTCGGGCAGCCGCACATCGGTTCTACCCTGGCGTTTTCGTTCAATGTCGCCTCGATCAGCGGCGCGGGCGCGGTCTCCATCGAGCGCGGCGGGCAGACCGTGAAGGAGCGCCGTAGTTTCAGCATCACCGGCGGAATGTGTCCACGCTGCGAGGGCCGGGGCTCGGTGACCGACTTCGACCTCACCCAGTTGTATGACGACAGCAAGTCGCTGAACGAGGGGGCACTCACGGTCCCCGGATACAGCATGGACGGCTGGTACGGGCGCATCTTCGGCGGCTGCGGTTTCTTCGACCCGGACAAGCCGATCCGCTCCTTCACCAAGCGGGAGCTGCACGATCTGCTGTACAAGGAGCCGACCAAGATCAAGGTCGAGGGCATCAACCTGACGTACGAGGGCCTGATCCCGAAGATCCAGAGGTCGATGCTGGCCAAGGATCGGGAGGCGATGCAGCCGCACATCCGGGCGTTCGTGGACCGGGTGATCACCTTCACCGGCTGCCCCGAGTGCGGCGGCACCCGGCTGTCCGAGGCGGCTCGGTCCTCGAAGATCAACGGGATCAACATCGCCGAGGCCTGCGCGATGCAGATCAGCGACCTCGCAGCGTGGGTGGGCGACCTCGACGAGCCATCGGTGGCGCCGCTGCTCGAGTCGCTGCGGCAGACTCTCGAGTCGTTCGTGGAGATCGGGCTGGGCTATCTCTCGCTCGACCGGCCGTCGGGCACGGTTTCCGGCGGCGAGGCGCAGCGCGTCAAGATGATCCGCCAACTCGGCTCCTCGCTCACCGACGTCACCTACGTCTTCGACGAGCCAACCATTGGCCTGCATCCCCATGACATCCAGCGGATGAACGGCCTCCTGCTGCGATTGCGGGACAAGGGCAACACAGTGCTCGTCGTGGAGCACAAGCCGGAGATGATCGTGATCGCCGACCACGCAGTCGACCTCGGCCCGGGCGCCGGTGCGGCCGGCGGGGAGGTGGTGTTCGAAGGAACCGTCGAGGGGCTCTGGGCCAGTGACACCATCACCGGACGGCACCTGGACGACCGGGCTGCTCTGAAGCCGTCGGTGCGGACTCCGTCGGGTGCGCTTGAGGTACGCGGCGCCAGCGCCCACAACCTGCGCGGCGTCGACGTCGACATCCCGCTCGGCGTTCTCACCGTCGTCACCGGGGTCGCCGGTTCCGGCAAGAGCTCGCTGATCCATGGCTCGGTTTCGGGCCGGGACGGGGTGGTGTCGGTCGACCAGGCGGCAATCAAGGGCTCGCGGCGCAGCAACCCGGCGACGTACACGGGACTGCTCGAACCCATCCGTAAGGCGTTCGCGAAGGCCAACAACGTGAAGCCGGCGCTGTTCAGCGCCAACTCCGAGGGCGCCTGCCCGAACTGCAACGGGGCCGGTGTCATCTACACCGACCTGGCGATGATGGCCGGCGTGTCCACCGTCTGCGAGGTGTGCGGCGGCAAGCGTTTCCAAGCAGAGGTGCTCGAGTACACCTTCGGCGGCAAGGACATCGACGAGGTCCTCGCGATGTCGGTCACCGAGGCCCGCGAGTTCTTCGGCGCCGGTGCCGCGAAGACCCCGGTGGCACACAAGATCCTGAACCACCTGGCCGACGTCGGGCTCGGCTACCTCAGCATCGGCCAGCCGCTGACGACGCTGTCCGGCGGCGAGCGGCAGCGGCTCAAGCTGGCCGCCCGGATGGTCGAGGCAGGCACCCAGTCCCGTGTCTACGTGCTCGACGAGCCGACCGCCGGCCTGCACCTGGCCGACGTCGAGCAGCTGCTCGGCATGCTCGACCGGCTCGTCGACTCCGGCAAGTCGGTCATCGTCATCGAGCACCACCAGGCGGTTATGGCGCATGCCGACTGGATCATCGATCTCGGCCCCGGCGCCGGCCACGAGGGCGGCCGGATCGTCTTCGAGGGCACACCTGCCGACCTCGTCGGCGCCCGCGCCACCCTCACCGGCGAGTACCTCGCGGCGTACGTCGGCACCTGACTAGACGTGTGAGGCGCTGCTGGAAACCCGTGTGCGGAGCGGCTGGGCGATGATCCGGATCATTCCGAGGACCAACGCCGTTGCCGTCGCTGTCAGCATCAGCGGAAACGTATTCACCAGCTTGAGCCCGAGGTTGAGCACTCCGCTGTTCGTGGTGACCAGGTAGGACACCACCAAACTCAGGGCTACCACCAACGGCGGCATGACCATCGGCGTGAACAGGGAGTCGCGCCGGACCGCCAGGACCGCCAGGACGGCGCCCAGGACGGTCAGAATCCTCGCCGTCCAGCCGATCGCGCCGGCGCCGGCCAGATCGATGACCAGGCCGGCCACTGTCGGCACCACCGCGATCAGTACCGCCGCCCACCAGGGCACGCCGCGAGCGGTGGTCAGTACTGAGGCTTCTGCTCTCGCGACGGAGTCGTCCTGCGTGATGCTCATGGCGACACGGTATCGCGCAGGGCTCGCCGCCGCGTCAGTTTGCCCGGGTGTTGCCGTTGACCAATTCGCTGGCCTGGATCAGCCGCGGCGCAGTCTCGACCTGCGGCGGAGTGCTCAACTCATGCTCGCTGACGTGCAGATCGGTGAATTTTCGGGCCGTCACCAGCACCCGCGATTCCAAGGAGGACACCGCCGAGTTGTACTGCTCCACCGCCTTGCCCAGGCTCGCACCCAATTTCCCGACATGCTCTCCCAAGGTGGCCAGCCGCTGATGCAGTTCACGGCCGAGCGCGTGGATCTGCGCCGCGTTGGCGCCCAGTTGTTCCTGTCGCCAGCTGAACGCCACAGTGCGCAACAGCAGGATCAGCGTGGTCGGCGTGGCCAGCACGACGTTTCGGCTGAACGCGTAGTCGGCCAGGCTCGGATCCCGGGCCAGCGCGGTGTCCAGCAGCGATTCCGCCGGCATGAACATCACCACGAACTCCGGTGCCGGTTGGAAGTGCCGCCAGTACGCCTTCGCTGCCAGTTGGTCGACATGGGCGCGGACCGCCTTGGCATGCGCCGTCAGGAGGGCGGTGGACGCGGGGCCCTCGCCGCGGTCCCGGGCGTCCAGCCACGCCGTCATCGGCACCTTGGCATCGACCGGGATGCTGCGGCCGCCGGACAGTCGAACCACCAGGTCTGGCCGGGCCGCCGGGACGTCGAAGCCGTTGCCGCCCACCGAGACCTGCGTGTCGAAGTCGCAGTGCTGAGCCATCCCGGCGAGCTCGACGATCCGTTGGAGCTGAATTTCTCCCCATCGACCGCGCATCTGCGGGCTGCGCAGCGCCCCGGCCAGGGTGCTGGTCTGCTGGGTCAGGTCGGCCGACGTCCGGTGCAGCGCCGCGACCTGCTCGCGGAGCGCGGTGTAGGACCCGATCCGATCCCGCTCGATCTCCCGTAGCTGAGTTTCGACCCGCTGTAGTGATTGATCGGCACTGCCGAGCATGGCGCCCAGCGAGGCAGCAGTGACCGCGTCCGCCCGGGCCGCATCGGTCATCGGTGGGCTGCCGGAGTGGCGACCCGCGAAGAATCCCAACGCCAGGCCGGCCACCAACAGGCCGACGGCGATCAACAGCGTGGTGAGGTCCATGCCCCAGACACTGCCGCATGCCACCGACAGTGCTCGTTTTCGCGCATTTTCATCCGGGCCCCGCGATGTAGTCGGCCCAGGTCATTGAACGCTCAATTCACGCGTTATGATTTCGGAATGTATGAAGAAGGTGCCCTGCTTGTTTCGCGTCGCGAGGTAGACCTCGTGCGCGTTGCTGCCGGCATCTGTCCCGCCGCGTAGAAGACCTCGACCGCCGCCCACCAGCCGGGCCCTCGAGGCTTTCCTCACCAGGTCCTGCCTGCGTCGGCGATGTCGACGCGAAATGGCGAGAATCCGCGGGCGATAGGAAGGCTTCGTCGAGCCGAGCGCAGAAGGATCGCCGTGCCTTCCCCTGTCTCCACCGAAACGCCCGCCGCCGCTGCCGCCGCGGCTTCCAACGCTGCCCCGTCCCGGCGGCGGCCGCCCGCCGCCAATGGCCGCGAGCGCGGCCAGGGCCAGTGGGCTCTGGGCTATCGGGAACCGCTCACCCCGAACGAGCGCATGAAGAAGGACGACGACGGGTTGAACTGCCGGGACCGGATCGAGAATGTCTACCGGTACACCGGCTTCGATTCGATCGACCCGACCGATTTGCGTGGGCGTTTCCGCTGGTGGGGGCTCTACACCCAGCGTGCGCCGGGCATCGACGGCGGCAAGACCGCCATCCTGGAGCCGGCGCAGCTGGAGGACAGGTACTTCATGCTGCGGGTCCGGATGGACGGCGGCCTGCTGACCAGCAACGCGCTGCGCGTCGTCGGGCAGATCTCCACCAGGTACGGACGCGACACCGCCGATCTGACCGACCGGCAGAACGTGCAGTACCACTGGATCCGGATCGAGGACGTGCCGGACATCTGGGCTCAGCTTGAAGCCGTCGGCCTGAGCACCGCGGAGGCCTGCGGCGATGTTCCCCGGGTCATCCTCGGGTCGCCGGTGGCCGGCATCGCCACCGACGAGATCATCGACGGCACGCCGGCGATCGAACAGATCCTGAAGCGCCATATCGGTTCGACGGAGTTCTCCAACCTGCCCCGCAAGTTCAAGACGGCGATCTCCGGATCCCCGCGCCAGGACGTCGCGCACGAGATCAGCGACATCGCCTTCATCGGTGCGGTCCATCCCGAATTCGGACCGGGCTTCGACGTCTGGGTCGGCGGCGGCCTGTCCACCAACCCGATGCTCGGACACCGGCTCGGCGCGTGGGTGTCGCTGGACGAAATTCCTGAGGTCTGGGCCGGTGTGGTCGGCATCTTCCGCGATTACGGCTACCGCCGATTGCGCACCAGGGCCCGGCTGAAGTTCCTGGTCGCCGACTGGGGTGTCGAGAAGTTCCGCGCCGTCCTGGAGCAGGACTACCTCAAGCGCACCCTCACCGACGGTGATGCGCCGCCCATTTGGGACGGTCCCCGCGACCACGTCGGGGTGCACCCGCAGAACGACGGCAACTTCTATGTCGGCGTCAATCCCACTGTCGGGCGCGTTTCCGGCACCCTGCTGACCCAGATCGCCGACCTCGCGCACGCGCACGGCAGCGACCGCATCCGCACCACCACCGACCAGGGCCTGGTCATCCTGGACATCGCCGCCGATCGGCTCGATTCCCTGGTCGCCGGGCTGGCCGCGATCGGCCTCTCGGTCAAACCGTCAACCTTCCGGCGGAACATGATGGCGTGCACCGGGCTGGAGTTCTGCAAGCTGGCGATCGTCGAGACCAAGGCCCGCGCCATCAACCTGGTCGACGAACTCGAGGAGCGGATCGGCGATCTGGACGTGCCGCTGACGATCAATGTCAACGGCTGCCCGAACGCGTGCGCCCGCACCCAGATCGCCGACATCGGCCTCAAGGGCATGCTCGTCACCGACGACCACGGGAACCAGGTCGAAGGCTTCCAGGTACACCTCGGCGGTGGCCTCGGGCTGGATGCCGGCTTCGGCAAGAAGCTGCGCGGGCACAAGGTCACCGGCGACGAGCTGACCGACTTCGTCGAGCGGGTGGTCGTCAAGTTCAACGACCAGCGCGCTGCGGGCGAACGCTTCGCCCAGTGGGTCGCCCGCGCCGACGAAGCGGACCTGCGATGAGCGCATACGCGAAGAGCGAGCGGGACCGATGAGCGAGAACCGGGCCCCCGCGCAGTACTGCCCCTACTGCGGCGAGACGAACCTGTGGCCGCATGAGGCTTCGCACGGCGCCTGGACCTGCCGCGATTGCGCGCGCGTCTTCAGCGTGCGGTTCCTCGGATTGGCCGGCGACGTGATCGCACCGGTCGGATCCGCCGAGGGGCAGTCATGACGACGATTGCCGTTCGCGATCGGTTCGAACTAGCCCGGATCGCTGCCAGCGGCGCGGCCGAGTTGGTCGGCGCTACCGCGGTGGAGGTCCTGCAGTGGGGCCACGGCCAATTCGGTCGCGGCCTGGCCGTCACCGCGTCGATGCAGGACACCGTGCTCACCCACCTGGCCTCGATGGTCAGCCCCGGTGTCGAGGTTCTGTTCCTGGACACCGGCTACCACTTCGTGGAGACCATCGGAACCGCCGCGGCCGTCGAGGCGGTGTATGACGTCACGCTGCGCCGGCTCACCCCGGACCGCTCCGTCGCCGAGCAGGACCGGGAGCTCGGCGCCCGGCTGTACGAGCGCAACCCGGATCTGTGCTGCGCCCTGCGCAAGATCGCACCGCTGAACAAGGCCCTGGAGGGCTACGAGGCCTGGGCCACCGGGGTTCGCCGAGCCGAGTCGCCGTCGCGGGCCGACACCAGGCTGGTCGAGTTCGACCTGCGCCGCGGCAGGGTCAAACTCGCCCCGCTGGCCTATTGGACCGACGCCGAGGTCGAGGCGTACGCCGTCGCCAACGGCGTGTTGATGAACCCACTGCTGCAACTGGGCTACCCGTCGATCGGGTGCGAACCCTGCACTGCGGCTGTGGTACCCGGACAGGACGCCAGGGCCGGCCGCTGGTTGGGCTCGGCGAAGACGGAATGTGGACTACACACATGACGACGACAACGAAGCTTGCCGGCGCGACCGTGTGGCTCACCGGCCTGCCCAGTTCGGGCAAGACGACGCTCGCGTTCGCGCTGGCCGACGAGCTGCGCGCGGCCGGCCGGGATGTCGAGATTCTGGACGGCGACGAGATCCGCAGCTACCTGTCGGCCGGGCTCGGGTTCTCCCGACAGGACCGTGACACCCATGTCCGGCGGATCGGTTTCGTCGCCGAGCTGCTGGCGGGCCACGGCGTCATCGTCATCGTCCCGGTGATCGCGCCGTACGCCGACACCCGAGCGGCCGTGCGGGCCAGGCACGCGGCGGTGGGCACCGGTTACCTCGAGGTCCATCTGTCCACCCCGGTCGAGGTCTGCTCGGTCCGCGACGTCAAGGGCCTGTACGCCAAAGCCTTCCGCGGCGAACTGCAGCACATGACGGGTGTCGACGATCCGTACGAGATTCCGGCGGACCCCGATCTGCGGCTGGATACCGCCGCCAACGACCTCCCGGCAAGCGTCACCGCGCTTCGTGACCTGCTGGCCGAAAGGAATCTGACGTGACCGTTCTCGACACGCCGCCGGCCCTGGTGGCTCGGCGGAGCGCCCTGGACTCCGAGCTGGACGCCCTTGAATCCGAGGCGATTCACATCCTGCGGGAGGTGGCGGGCGAGTTCGACCGCCCGGTGATCCTGTTCTCCGGCGGCAAGGACTCGGTGCTGGTGCTGCACCTGGCGCGCAAGGCGTTCTATCCGGCGCCGCTGCCGTTCGCGCTGCTGCACGTGGACACCGGCCACAACTTTCCCGAGGTGCTCAGCTACCGCGACGATGTCGTCGCCGCCGGCAACCTGCGACTGCACGTGGCCAACGTCCAGGACTGGATCGACGACGGCCGGTTGACCGAACGCCCCGACGGCACCCGCAACCCGCTGCAGACCGTTCCGCTGCTCGACTCGATCAACGACCTGCGATTCGACGCCGTCATCGGCGGCGCCCGCCGGGACGAGGAGCGATCCCGCGCCAAGGAACGGATCTTCTCGCTGCGCGATGCGTTCGGCGGCTGGGACCCGCGCCGGCAGCGCGCGGAACTGTGGGATCTGTACAACGGCAGGCACGCCCCGGGCGAGCACGTCCGGGTTTTCCCGCTGTCCAACTGGACCGAACTGGACGTCTGGCGGTACATCGACCGCGAGCGGATCGAACTGCCCGGCATCTACTACGCGCACGAGCGCGACGTGTTCGAGCGGGCCGGCATGTGGCTCACCCCGGGGGAATGGGGCGGCCCGCGAGGGGGTGAGACCCTGCAGCGCCGGCTGGTCCGCTACCGCACGGTCGGCGACATGTCCTGCACGGGCGCGGTTGATTCCGCCGCCGACGACGTTGCCTCGGTGATCACCGAGATCATCGCCACCCGGATCACCGAGCGCGGCGCCACCCGCGCCGACGACAAGCTCAGCGAAGCCGCCATGGAAGATCGCAAGCGCGAGGGGTATTTCTAGAGATGACCGACACATTGACCACCGTCGCGGCGCCGACCGCGAACGGGGTGGCGGCGCGGCCACACGGGCTGCTCCGCTTCGCCACCGCCGGCTCCGTCGACGACGGCAAGTCGACCCTGGTCGGCCGACTGCTCTACGACTCGAAGTCGGTGCTCTCCGACACCCTGGACGCCGCGCAGCGCACCAGCACCGAGCGCGGTTCGGACACCGTGGACCTGTCGTTGCTGGTCGACGGCCTGCGCGCGGAGCGCGAGCAGGGCATCACGATCGATGTCGCCTACCGGTACTTCGCCACGCCGATGCGGACGTTCATCCTGGCCGACACCCCCGGGCATGTGCAGTACACCCGGAACACCGTCACCGGCGCGTCCACCGCCGACCTGGTCATCCTGCTGGTCGATGCCCGGACCGGGGTGGTCGCACAGACCCGCCGGCACGCCACAGTCGCCGCGCTGCTCGGCGTCCCGGAGATCCTGCTCGCGGTGAACAAGATCGATCTGGTCGACTACGACCAGGGCGTTTTCGACGCAATCGCCGCCGAGTTCGCCGAATACGCCACCGGCCTGGGTATCCCGGCCGTGGTCACCATTCCCATCTCGGCGCTGCACGGCGACAACGTGGTGACCCGATCGGAACGAATCGCCTGGTACACCGGCCCGAGTGTGCTCGAACACCTGGAGACGGTTCAGGTGATCGATGACCGGCCCGAGCAGGCGCTGCGCTTCCCGGTCCAGTACGTGATCCGGCCGGGGTCGGACTACGCGGCGGACCCCGACTATCGCGGCTACGCGGGTCGGGTCGCGGCCGGCACGGTGCGCGCCGGGGACGAGATCGTGGTGCTGCCCGAGGGCCATCGCAGCGTGGTTACCGGCGTCGAAACGGCCGACGGCCCGAAGGAGTTCGCCGAGGCCGGCGAGTCGGTGACGCTGCTGCTCGCGGACGACATCGACATCGCCAGGGGCAACCTGATCGCCGCCGCCGCCGACGCGCCCACACCGGTCAATCAGTTCATCGCCACCGTCACCCAGGTGTCGGACCGTGCACTGCGGCCGGGCCAGCGCCTGCTGCTGAAGTACGGGACCACGACGACCAGGGTGCTGGTCGGCGCCTTGGAGCATCTGTTGGACATCGACACCTTGTCCCCGATCGAGAGCAACGGATTGTTGCAGCTCAACGACATCGGGCTGGTGAATTTACGGACAGCCGAACCGTTGGCCGTCGACGACTATCAACCGAGGGGGGCAGTGGGAGCGTTGTTGATCATCGATCCCGCCGATGGCATCACTCTTGCCGTCGGCATGGTCGGGGACCGCCGGGCGGCGATCACCGACGGAGCCGCTGCACGATGTCCGGTCGGCGCCAGCACCCTAGACGCCTCGACTCCAGGCCCGTAGCGGCCATCCTCGGCACCCGTGTTTCGGGGCCAGACATCGCAAGGACATTTCATGAATACAGCACGGTTGTTCCGGTCCCGATCCGGCCGCGCGCTCGCGTTGGCCGTGGCCGCATTCTTCGCTATGACCGGCTGCTCCTCGTCGACGAGCACCGCGCCACCCAGTAACGCCGCAGCAACTTCTGCCGGGGGTAACAGTGCAGCTGGTTCCGCCACGGACGTCGGCGCCGAAACAGGAACCCTGCGCCTGGGCTACTTCGCCAATCTCACCCACGCCGCCGCCGTACTCGGCGTCGCCGACGGCACCTTCCAGTCTTCGCTCGGTGCCACGAAGCTGGAGACCTCGATCTTCAATGCCGGCCCGGCCGCCATCGAAGCGCTGACCGGCGGCGCCATCGATGCCGCCTACCTCGGGCCGAGCCCGGCGATCAACTCGTACGCGAAGTCGGATGGTGACTCGCTGCGCATCGTCGCGGGCGCCACCGACAACGGTGCCGCCCTGGTGGTGCGCGACGGGATCACCAGCGCGGCCGACCTCAAGGGCAAGACGATCGCCACCCCGCAACTCGGTGGGACCCAGGACGTGGCGCTGCGAAAGTGGTTGCTGGACAACGGGCTCACGGTGCAGACCACCGGTGGTGATGATGTGAACGTCGCCAGTCAGGACAACTCGCAGACCCTGGACCTGTTCAAGTCCGGCCAGGTCGACGGCGGCTGGCTGCCCGAGCCGTGGGCGTCCAGGCTGGTCGTCGAGGCCGGCGCGCACGTGCTGGTCGACGAAACCTCATTGTGGCCGGACGGCAAGTTCCCCACCACGATCCTCGTCGTGTCCCGGACGTTCCTCGAGCAGTACCCGGGAACGGTGGCCAAGCTGCTCAGCGGCCAGCTCACCGAACTCGATGCGATCGACAGCAATCCGGCCGATGCGCAGACCCGGCTGAACAAGGCGCTCGGCGACATTTCCGGCAAGCCGCTGGCCGACGGCGTCATAGCGGCGGCGTTCGCGCAGATCCACACCGGCTTCGACCCCTTGGCCGGCCACTTCGGCCAGCTCAGCCAGAACGGCGTGACCGCGGGAACCCTCACCGAGCTGCCGAAGCTGGACAACCTGTTCGACCTGCGCATTCTCAACAAGCTGCTCAAGGCTGATGGCAAGACGCCGGTCAGCGCGGCCGGTCTAGGTCAGGAGTAATCATGGCCCTCGTCACGCAGACGGAGCCGATTTCGGCACAGCCAGTGGTCCGCACCGGATTCGACGTCGAAGTCGATGGCGTGTCCAAAGTTTTCCGGACCGGTGGCACGCCGGTTTCCGCCCTGGACAACGTCACGTTGAAGGTCACGGCGGGCGATTTCGTCTGCCTGCTGGGCGCCTCCGGATGCGGCAAGTCCACCCTGCTGAACCTGATCGCGGGGCTGGACCAGCCGTCGGCGGGCGCCGTCAGGACGGTGAATCGGCCTGCGTTGATGTTCCAGGAGCCCGCGCTGCTGCCGTGGCTGACCGCCGGCAAGAATGTCGAACTGGCACTCAAGTACGCCGGTCTGCCGCGGCCGCAGCGCGCCGGGCGGGCCGATGAACTGCTCGACATCGTCCGGCTGAGCGGCACGCACAAACGGCGGATCCACGAACTCTCCGGCGGGCAGCGGCAGCGGGTGGCAATGGCCCGGGCGTTGGCTCAGGACTCCCAGGTGTTGCTGATGGACGAGCCGTTCGCCGCGCTCGACGCCATCACCCGGGACGTCCTGCACGACGAGCTCACCCGGATCTGGACGGCCACCGGGCTCACGGTCATCTTCGTCACCCACAACGTCCGGGAAGCCGTCCGGCTGGGCCAGCGGGTCGTCCTGCTCTCCTCCCGGCCGGGGCGGATTGTTCGTGAGTGGGACGTCAACATCAGCGGGCCGCGCACCATCGAGCATCCGCTCGTCGGTGACCTGGCCACGGACATCACCGTCCGTCTGCGCGAGGAGATCGCCAGCCATGCCCACGCCTAGCGCAATCGAAGCTCAGCACGTCGTCATTGGTGACGGCATCGAGCCGGCCGATGCCCTCGCGGTCGGCGCCGGGCTCGACGCTCTCGAGGCCCACGCAGTCGCTAGGACGCCGTGGCGCACAAAGTTCGTCCGGACGGTGCTGCCGCCGGTCGGGGCGATCGCGCTGCTGTTGGCCATCTGGCAGATCGTGTTCAGTCTCGGCATCAAAAAGGCCTACGTGCTGCCGTCGCCGGTTACCGTGTTCAAGACCCTGGGAACCCTGATCGGCACCGGCCGGGCATTTGACGTGCTGTGGACCAGCCTGTCCCGTGGCTTGCTCGGGTTCGCGCTGTCGGTGGTGTTCGGCACGATACTGGGCTTGGCGATCTCACGGATCCGGATCATCCGGGCGGGCATCGGCCCGCTCATCACCGGCCTGCAGTCGCTGCCCTCGGTGGCGTGGGTGCCACCGGCCGTGCTGTGGTTCGGGCTGACCGATGCCGCGTTCTATGCCGTGGTGCTGCTGGGCGCGGTGCCGTCCGTCGCGGCCGGTCTGGTGTCCGGTGCGGACCAGGTGCCGCCGCTGTTCACCCGGGTCGGCAAGGTGCTCGGGATCGGTCGCTGGGGGTACGTCTGGCACATTCTGCTGCCCGGCGCGCTGCCTGGTTATCTGGCGGGGCTCCGTCAGGGGTGGGCGTTCGCCTGGCGTTCGTTGATGGCCGCGGAATTGATCGTGACGTCGTCGAAGCTCGGGTTCGGGCTCGGTCAGTTGATGCAGCAGGGTCGCGATCTTTCCGAGATGGACCTCATGCTGGCAGCGCTGATCCTGATCTTCGTCGTCGGCGTGGGCATCGAGGTGCTGTTCTTCCGGCCGCTTGAGCGGGCGGTGCTGAAGGCACGCGGGTTGGCGCCGGCGGCGAGGTAGTTGACTGAGTACATGCTGCCCCTGATCGGACTGGCCCACGGATCGCGAGATCCGCGGGCTAGTCCCGCTATTGACGAGTTGTTGGCCGAGGTCGCCCGGCTGCGGCCGGGATTGGTGGTCGTACCCGCCTTCCTGGACCTGGCTGAGCCGACCCTGACCCACGCGCTCGCAGCGCTGGGAACAGCCGAAGCGGTGGCGGTGCCACTGCTGTTCACCCAGGCGTTTCACGCCGGGGTCGATGCGCCCGAGGCGATCCGGGAGGCGCAGGAAGTCACCGGCACCAGGCTGCGGCGAGCCGGCATCCTGGGCATGGGGCAGGATGTGCTGGCCGCGCTCCAGGTTCGCGCGGTCGAGGCCGGTATCGGTGGGACGGACGGGATCGTGTTGGCCGCAGTGGGCTCGTCCAAGGCCTCGGCCAATGCCGCGGTCATCGACCTCGCGGCGCGCTGGGAGAGGATGCGGGGCGGCCCGGTGCGTGCGGCGTTCGCCACGTCCGGTGAACCCAAGGTGCCCGCCGCATTGGCGGCGCTGGGTGCGGGGGGCCGGCGTGTCGGCGTGTCGCCGCTGTTCGTCGCGCCGGGGCTGCTGCTGGACCTCATCGCCGGCCAGGCCGCCGCCGTCGGTGCTACCGTGGCCGAACACCTGGGAAACGAGCTGGCAGACCTGGTGCTGCAGCGTTACGACGAGGTTGCCGAGTAGCGGGCTTGTCCAATGATGCGGTCAGTGCAGGGCGCCGAGCACCGCGGTCAGCCGGCGGCCGTGTGTGCAAAGCGCAGATAGCTGGTCGAGGTGACCTGAATGTCCGTGGTCCCGACGTCGAACATCCAGCCCAGGGTGATGATCGCCGTGGTGGAGCATTGTGCGGCGGCGCGATCTCGATACACGGAGACGACGGCGTGGACGTGGTCATCGCGGATTCGTAGGTAGTCGGCGGCGGCTCGCGTGGCGCCGGTGGTATCGGTGACGTAGCCGGCCGGTCCGGCTCCGTCGGCGGCGGCCAATGCGGCGCCGTCGCATCGATTCTGCAGGTTCTGCCGAGCCAGGAAGACCGATCCGGTCGCCGTGATGCCGGCGATCAGCACCAGCAGGCACAGGGCCATGCCCAGAACCATCGGGGTGATGGATCCGCCGTCGCTCGCGGGCGGATCGACCTGACGTCCCCTCACCCGCACCCCCGGCTGTCCAATTGTGACTTGATGGTAGTGGCATTTCTCCACAGGTGAAGTCCGGCGTAGGAGCGGACCGGCCGCCACCGCCGGCCGTAGTCGGCCAATTCCCGTGGTGTCGAGGGCAGCCCGAGCCGAACCGCGCCCTGCCGCAGCACCAGGTCTGGGGTCAGCAACACATCGGGATCGCCGAGAACGCGCATCGCCACATAGCCGGCGGTCCACGGTCCGATGCCGGGTCGGGCGCACAGCTCGGCCTGCATCTCGGCGGTCTCCCCATCGTGTTCGAGCACGAGCGTGCCGTCGGCCAGACCGCGCGCGGCCGACAGCAGGGCCGCCGCCCGTCGGCGGGGTCCGCCGATGTCGGCTTCGCTCAGCGGAGCGAGTTCGGCGGGGCCGGCGAACAGGTGGGTGAGTCCATCCGTTGCCAGCTCGGGGTCGAGTCGCCGACCGACGACCCTGGTCAGCCTGGCCGCGGCGGTCCGGGCGGCGGCGACCGATACCTGTTGCCCGAGAATTGCCCGGAACAGGATCTCGGCGCCGTCGACGGCGCCCGGCAACCTGATGCCTGGTGTTCGCCGCACGGACTCCGCCAGCGTGTGGTCGGCGGCGATGACCGCATCGATTGCCGTCGCATCGGCATCGGCGTCGAGCAGCCGCCGGCAGCGTGCGGTCGCCACCACCAGGTCATCGGCGTGGGACAGGGTGAAATCGGCGGTGACGACGTCAGAGTCGGCTGAGTCGGGGAAGCTCAGGTGTGCAATCCCCGGCCCGTGGGGGAGCGACAGGGTCCGCGCATAGGTGCGATTGCCGACGACCTCGACACCGGTGACCGCGCGATGCGCCAGGAAAGCCAGCAATCCGGCGCCGTCGAACGGTAGGCCGACGCGGATCTGCGCGGAGACGATCACCCGCCAACTGTGCCAGCCCGCACCGCCGAGTGCATATTCAGCCGGCCATCAAGGGGTCATCAGCCGGGCCGGCGGCAGGACGAATCTGCGCCCCCGGTACGTCGGGCGTGTGCAGCGTCGCGGAATCATCGCGGCCGGGTGGAAACACAAGCGTTCCTGCGGAAACGCGGAAACGCGGAAACGCGGGGCGCGGGGTTCGTGGGGCAAAACGCTTCTGCGGAAACATCGGGGTTGGTTTGGGGGGCAAACGACAGTGCAGATTCGGCCCACCAGGACCTAGCTCAGCACAGCACTCACCTGCCAATGAATATGCACTCGCGCTTGACCCAATCGGCCGATTGGTCACCCGACGTTCCCCGGATCGACCACTGAGCGCCACCACTGGGCAACAGTGCGATAACTCTGCGGGCGGTTGGAGTGCCGTGCGGGCCTCGGGCATGGCAGGGTGGGCGTCATGGATAGCGGTTCCGCCGAGTCGCGAGATCTCGACCTTCGGCACGCCGCACAGCAGCCCGGCGGCGCCGTCGATAGTCGGCTGCACCGGTTCTACCGGTGGCTCGCGCCGTCGACCCCCGTCCGCTTCCTGGTCGTCCTGGCGCTGATAGGTGTGGCATATCTGGGCAGCTACTTCGCCGGGCTCGGGCTCAGCTCCCCGCATGATCAGTTCGATCTGAAGATCTACGACGCCGCCGTCCGCGCCTGGGCCGCCGGCAATCCGCTCTACGACTACGCCCAACCCGACTCCCTGATGGGTTCCCTCGGCTTCACCTATCCCCCGCTGGCGGCGGTGCTGATGAGTCCGATGTCGCTGCTGCCGTGGCAGGCTGTGCAATCCATCACCGTCATTGCGATCGCGCTGGCCTGCGCCGCGTTCACCTACCTGCTCCTCAAGGACAGCGTGGTGATGCGTGGACCGCAAGGGCTGCTGATCATCGGCGTGGCCACCTGCCTGGCCTTCCTGTTCGAGCCCATCCGGGAAAACATCTCCTACGGCCAGGTCAACCTCTTCCTCGGCCTGCTGATCGTTGCTGACGTGCTCTTCGTGGCGCGCCGGTACCCGAAGTTCTTCGGGGTGGCGATCGGACTCGCCGCCGCGATCAAGCTGACCCCGGCGATCTTCATCGCCTACCTGGTGATCACCCAGCGTTGGCGGCCGGCGATCACTGCCGCCGTCACCGCGGTGGTGCTCAGTCTGGGCGTCGCCGTCGTGGCCCCGCATGAGGTGTGGTCGTTCTTCACCAACATTCTGTGGGACACCTCCCGGGTCGGCCATCCGGACAACGTGTTCAACCAGTCGATCAACGGATTCCTGGCCCGCCTGGTGTCGCCGGAGGCCCCCAGTCGGCCGCTCTGGGCGCTACTTTCGCTGGTTGTCGGCGTCTTCGGTCTGTGGCGAGCCCGCAAGCTGTACCTGGCCGGCGATGACCTGGCGGGGGTGACCGTCACCGGGCTGGTCGGGTTGATGGTCAGCCCGGTCAGCTGGACCCACCATGCGGTGTGGGTACTCCCGGCGATGGTCATCGTGCTGCACCGGGCCTGGGAGGCCTGGGGTGAGTACCGCCGCGGCGAGAGCACGAAGACGCCATTGGTGACGATGGTGGCGCTGGCGGTCGCCGGGTCCGGCTGGACGATCGAGGCCCATCACTACGTCACCGATCGCACCAAGGACTGGTCTGTGGCGACCTGGTCCGATCAGCTCCTGGCCACGCTGCCGACGATCTGGTGCCTGGCCATCATCGTGCTGCTGCCGGCGCGGAAAATGCTGCCGGCCTTCGCGCCCGTCAGGGACCGGGTCGCCACTTCCCTAGACTGATCAGTCGTGACCCTGACTCTCGGAATCGTCGGCCTGCCCAATGTGGGCAAGTCCACCCTGTTCAACGCGCTGACCAAGGCCGATGTGCTGGCCGCCAACTACCCGTTCGCCACCATCGAGCCCAACGTCGGTGTGGTGCCGCTGCCGGACCCGCGGCTGAACACGCTCGCGGACGTCTTCGGATCGGCCAAAATGGTGCCGGCGGTGGTGTCGTTCGTGGATATCGCCGGGATAGTCAAGGGCGCCAGCGAGGGCGCGGGGCTGGGTAACAAGTTTCTGGCCAACATCCGCGAGGCCGATGCCATCTGCCAGGTCGTCCGGGTGTTCCACGACGACGACGTCGTGCATGTCGACGGCCGGGTAGATCCGCTGTCCGACATCGAGACCGTCAACACCGAGCTGATCCTCGCCGACCTGCAGACCCTGGACAAGGCGATACCGCGGTTGGAGAAGGAGGCCCGGATGTCCAAGGACCGCAAGGCGGTGCTGGAGGTCGCGCAGGCCGCGCACGCCCTGCTGAACTCCGGTTCGACGCTGTTCTCGGCCAAGGCAAAACTTGAGCTGCCGCTGCTCAAAGAGCTCTCGCTGATGACCGCGAAGCCGTTCCTGTACGTCTTCAACGCCGATGAGTCGGTCTTGACCGACGACGCGCGGACCGCCGAACTCCGGGCGGCCGTCGCGCCCGCGGACGCGGTGTTCCTGGACGCGAAGGTCGAGTACGAACTGCTGGAACTCGACGAGGAATCGGCCCGGGAGCTGCTCGAATCGGTGGGGCAGGCCGAACCGGGACTGCATTCGCTGGCGCGCGCCGGCTTCCACACCCTCGGTCTGCAGACCTACCTGACGGCCGGCCCGAAGGAGGCCAGGGCGTGGACGATCCACCAGGGCTGGACCGCGCCGCAAGCGGCCGGGGTGATCCACACCGACTTCGAAAAGGGGTTCATCAAGGCCGAGGTCGTCTCCTTCGACGACCTGGTTGCCGCCGGCTCGATTCCCGCCGCCCGGGCCGCCGGCAAGGCCCGGATCGAGGGCAAGGAATACGTCATGCATGACGGGGACGTGGTCGAGTTCCGCTTCAACGTCTGAGGTCGGTGGGCGCCTGGACAAGCGCGGACTACACACTCGGACGACGATGATTCCCATGACCCCGATCAGCCATTTCGCGATCAACGTGGATGACTTCGAAGCTGCGAAGAGCTTCTACCAGCAGGCCTTCAGCTGGGAGTACCAGAAATGGGGACCACCCGGGTTCGTCCAGATCGTCGAGGACGGCCAAGTGGTCGGCGCGATCCAGCGACGGCGGGAACTCGAACCCGGGCTGCGGCTGAACGCCTTCGAATGCACGATCGCGGTGCCGGACGTCGATGCCACCGCCGCCGCCATCGTCAGCGCCGGCGGTCGGATCCTGCTGCCCAAGGCGGTGATTCCGACGGTCGGCGCGTTGATCTTCGCCGCCGACCCGTCGGGGAACGTCTTCGGCGCGATGCAGTACGACTAACGCCTCAGCCCAGCAGCTCCTCGATCGCGCCGCGAACCTGCGGCGAATCGGGGGTGAGCGCGGGCCGGAATCTGCTGACCACCCGGCCGTCACCGGCGACCAGAAACTTCTCGAAGTTCCAAGACACGTCGCCGGCCACTCCGGCGGCATCGGGTAGCTGGGTCAGCACATCGTAGATCGGGTCCCGGCCCGGGCCGTTGACCTCGATCTTGTCCGACATCGGGAACGTCACCCCGTAGGTCGTCGAGCAGAAATCGGCGATCTCCTCGGCGGTTCCCGGCTCCTGGCCCCTGAACTGATTGACCGGAAAGCCGACCACCGTGAAGCCTCGCGGTCCGAACTCCTCGTGCAGCTCCTCGAGCTGCGCATACTGCGGGGTCAGACCGCACCGGCTGGCTACGTTCACCAGCAACGCCGCCCGACCGCCGGTGAGCTCGCCAAGGGTTGTGTGCTCGCCGGCCAGCGTGGTCACCGGCAGGGTCAGGTCAACGGCTTGGGTCATCTCGGGCTCTCTGATCGTCAGGTGGGAGGTGTCTCGCCTTCACTTCTGACAACGCCGCGACCCCAACCCAGGATTTCCCCTGCGGCGAAGGTCACACTCGAGTTCAGCCGACCGGTTCGGCCGAGAATACCGTGAGTGATGAGGGCGGGTGGGTCAGAATGAACCCATGACTCCGCGGCCCCGCACGTCCGAACCGGGGTCGACGCGGAATCCGCTGACCACCCGGCGCTGGCTGCCATGGGCGATCCTCGCGGTCAGCCTCACCGCACATGTCCTGGTGACGCTGGCCGGGGCCGACCCGTTCAAGATGATCGACCTTCGGGTCTACCTCGACGGAGCCGGCTGGGCCTTCGACGGCACGCTGTACGACGCGACCAGCAACTCGACCTCGGCCGCCGGCACGCCGATCCTGCTTCCATTCACCTATCCGCCGTTCGCCGCGCTGGTTTTCGTCCCGCTGTCCTGGCTCAACTTCGTGCTGGCCCGAATCCTGTGGCAGGTGGCAAGCCTGGGCGCGATCACCGCGCTCATCTATCTGACGCTGCGGCTGCTCGGCCGCGCCGGACGCGATGCTCGCCGGCCGCTGGACGATCTACGGCCGGTGCTGATCGCCGGGACGGGTCTGGCGCTCTGGCTCGAGCCGGTCCGGACGACCTTCAACTACGGCCAAATCAACCTGTTCCTCGCGGCATTGCTGCTGGCCGGGGCAGTGGTGAGCAAGGAATGGCTGGCCGGGTCCACCGTTGGCATCGCCGCCGGGATCAAACTGGTCCCGGCGATCACCGGGCTGTACTACCTGGCGGCCCGGCGCTGGTGGGCGGCCGCCGCCTGCATCGGATCGTTCCTGGCCACCGCCGCCCTCGCCGCGCTGTTCCTGCCGAAGGAGACCAAGCGCTACTTCCTCGAACTGATCTTCGACCCGGCCCGGACCGGACCGGTCTTCGGGGCGATCAATCAGTCATGGCGGGGGGCGCTGGCCCGGCTGGCCGGGCAGCCGGACGTGCCCAAGGTCTGGCTGGTCGCCATCGCGCTGACCGCCGTGCTGGCCGTCTGGGCGCTGCTGGCCAATCTGCGGGTCGGCGACAACACAGCCGCGTTCCTGTCCGTGCAGTTTCTCGGGCTGTTGGTCTCGCCGATCTCGTGGTCACATCACTGGGTGTGGGTGCTGCCGCTGCTGGTCTGGTGTTTCTTCGGCCGGCGCAGCGGTCATCCGGCGGTGCGCGCGCTGGCGGTGGCGTGGCTGATAGCCACCTACAGCTACGTGGTGAGCATCCTGGTTTCCCAGCCGAACAACTACGAGATCGCCTCCCGACCCGGGTGGGCCGCCTGGCTGGGCACGATCTATGTGGTGCTGGGCGTGGGGAGTCTCATCGTGCTGGGTGCACTGGCGATCGGATCCACCGGGGAGCGTGCCGTAGGCTCATCGGCGACACGGGAGTCCGGTGCGCCGGGCTGAGAGAGCGACACGAAGTCGCTGACCGTCGAACCTGATCCAGGTCATGCTGGCGCAGGGACGTCGAACATCTCTGAGCAGTTCACCCGTGCTACCGATTGATCGGAGCACTCCATGAATCACCGGCCTCTTGGGTTGTTCAGCGTCGTCGCGGTGCTGGCGTTGGGTGCGTGCGGTTCCGGCAAGCCCGCGGTGACCAGCACAGTCACCCTGGTCGCCCACAATTCGTTCAGCGTCGACAAGCAACTGCTGGCCGATTTCGAGGCGTCCTCCGGCATCACCGTCACCGTGTTGGCGCAGGATGCGCTGGCCAATCAATTGGTGCTCACCAAGGACAACCCGCTCGGCGACGTTTCCTTCGGGATCGACAACACCTTCGCCTCCCGGACGGTCGATGCCGGCGTCTTCGCCCCCTACCAATCCCCGCTGGCCACCAACGGTTCGGCCGACTACTCCTTCGACGATGCCCATCACCTGACCGCCGTCGACTACGGCGACGTCTGCGTGAACGTCGATCACGGGTGGTTCACCGCGAAGGGTCTTGCCGAGCCGGCGAGCTTCGCCGATCTAATCAAGCCCGAGTACAAGGACCTGCTGGTCACCGAGTCGCCGGCGACTTCCAGCACCGGTCTGGCGTTCCTGCTCGGCACCATCGGCGCGCAGGGCGCGGACGGCTGGCGGGGCTACTGGACCGCACTCAAGGCCAATGGCCTGAAGGTCACCTCGGACTGGGACAGCGCCTACTACGTCGACTTCTCCGGATCCGATGGCAAGGGGGCCCGGCCGCTGGTCGTCTCCTACGCCTCGTCGCCGCCGTCCGAGGTCAAGGCCGGCATGACCGCCGCGCCAACCGGCTCGCTGCTGGACACCTGCTTCCGGCAGGTCGAGTACGTCGGGGTGCTGGCCGGGGCGAAGAATCCGTCGGCCGCCGAGAAGGTCGTCGACTGGATGCTGTCACCGCAGTTCCAGGCCGGGCTACCCGACCAGATGTACGTCTACCCGGTGGACAGGGCCACCGCGCTACCGACCGCCTGGGCCAAGTACGCGAAGGTCGCCGACAAGCCGTTCACCGTCCGGCCGAAGGACATCACCGCCCATCGGGATCAGTGGATCCAGCAGTGGTCCGACCTGCTGGAAGGTTGAGGATGGCTTGCTGACGGGGGGGCGCTGGCGGCTCGCGGGTCTGTGGGCGGCCGCGCTCATCCCGCTGCTGGCCTTCAGCGCGTTCTTCTTCTACCCGGTCGGGGCGCTGATCGGCCGCGGACTGGTCGGGCCGCAGGGTCTTGACCTGTCCGGGTTCGGCGACGTACTGGCCCGTCCGCGGTTCAGCCGGATCGCGCTGTTCACCCTCGGCCAGGCGGCGGCATCCGCCGGGCTGGCCGTGCTTCTCGGTATTCCCGGTGCCTACGTCCTGTACCGCTGCCGATTCCGCGGTCAGACGGTGCTCCGGGCGTTCGTCACCGTCCCGTTCGTGCTGCCCACCGTCGTCGTCGGGATCGCCTTCCGCAGCCTGCTCGCCGACGGCGGCCCGCTCGGGTCGTGGGGGCTGGACGGTTCCCTGACCTCGATCCTGTTGGCCCACGTCTTCCTCAACTACGCCGTCGTGGTGCGCACGGTTGGAACCACCTGGGCGCATCTGGACCGGCGCCCGGAGGAGGCGGCCCGTTCCCTCGGTGCCTCCGGGGTGCGCGCTTTCCTGACCATCACGGTGCCGGCGCTCGGGCCGGCCATCGCCTCTGCGGCGGTCCTGGTGTTCCTGTTCTGTGCGACCAGTTTCGGCATCATGACGATCCTGGGTAACTCGTACTACTCGACCCTGGAGACCGAGATCTATCGGCAGACCACCCAGAATCTGGACCTGCGGACCGCGTCGGTGCTCTCCATCGTGCAGATCCTGCTGGTCACGGCCGTGCTCGGGGTGTCGTCCTGGCTGCGCCGGCGCAGTGAAAGCACGCTGCGGCTGCGTCCGTCCGTGGACACCGCTCGGCCGCTGCGGTCGGCGGACCTGCCGGCGGTCGCCGTCACCGCCGCGGTGCTGGTGCTGCTGATCGTGCCGATGGCGACCCTGCTGGTGCGATCGCTGCAGACCCCGGACGGCTGGGGCCTGGGCAACTACCTCGCGTTGAGCACCGCCGGTCAGGGCAAGCTGTTCCTGGTCTCCGGTTGGCAGGCGCTGGGCAATTCGCTCCGGGCCGCATCGATCGCCGCCGCGCTGTCCATCTCGGTCGGCCTTCTGCTCACCGTGGTGCTCGCGCGGCGACCGCGAAAACCGTTGGCCCGCAAAGCGATCAGCCTCCTGGACAGCACCTTCATGCTGCCCCTGGGGGTTTCGGCCGCGACGGTCGGTTTCGGCTTTCTGATCGCGCTCGACGCGCCCCCGCTGGATCTGCGCAGTTCGTCGGCGCTGGTGCCCATCGCCCAGGCCATGGTGGCCACGCCGTTGGTGGTCCGGATGATCCTGCCGGTGCTGCGCGGCGCCGACGACCGGCTGCGGCAGGCCGCCGCCGCGCTGGGCGCGTCGCCGGTCCGGGTCTGGCTGACAGTCGACCTGCCGTTGATGGTCCGCGCGCTGGCCGGCGCCGCCGCCTTCGCGTTCGCCGTCGCAATGGGCGAGTTCGGTGCGACCAGCTTCCTGGCGCGCCCACAGGAAGCCACACTGCCGATCGTGATCGGCCGGCTGATCTCCCGGCCCGGGGCAGGCAATGCCGGCATGGCCTTCGCCGCCGGGGTCGTCCTGGCCGCGTTGTGCGGGGCCGCCGTGCTGCTGGTCGATCGGCTGGCCGGGCGCGGCGCTGCCGCCCAGAGCGCCGCGATCGGGGCGTTCTAGATGAACCTGCGGATCGAGCGGGTCAGCGTGACCTAC
Source organism: Mycobacteriales bacterium (assembly GCA_038245175.1). GTDB lineage: Bacteria > Actinomycetota > Actinomycetes > Mycobacteriales > Nakamurellaceae > Nakamurella. The sequence goes on from JBBRSR010000001.1 coordinate 353,644, forward strand.
GCCGACAAGGTCGCCGTCGACAAGGTCAGCCTCACGCTGGCCGGCGGTCAGGTAATGGCGCTGCTCGGGCCGTCGGGCTGCGGCAAGTCGACGCTGCTGCGGGCGATCACCGGGCTGGAGCCGCTGGCGGCCGGCCGGATCACCCTGGACGGCGTGGACCTGGCCTCGGTGCCGGTGCACCACCGCCGGTTCGGCCTGATGTTCCAGGATGGTGTGCTCTTTCCCCAGCGAAGCGTGGCCGGCAACATCGCTTACGGCCTGAGGATGGCCGGCGCGGGCCGGCTGGCACAAGCGAAGCGGGTGGACGAATTGCTCGACCTGGTCGGCCTGGCCGGGTATCAGCACCGCCGGGTCGGCACGCTGTCCGGCGGCGAAGCCCAGCGGGTGGCACTGGCCCGCGCGCTGGCCCCGCGGCCGCGGCTACTGCTGCTCGATGAGCCGCTGGCCGCTCTGGACGCGGCCCTGCGGGACCGGCTGCTGATCGACCTGCGCGCCATCCTGCGGATGACCGGGACCACCGCCATCTTCGTCACGCACGATCAGGACGAGGCGTTCGCGATCGCCGATCAGGTGGCGGTGATGGCAGCGGGCCGAATCCGCCAGCACGGCCCGCCCCGGCAGGTCTGGGACGCGCCCGCCGATGAGTGGGTCGCCGCCTTCGTCGGCTACACGACCGTCCTCGAACCCGACTCGTTCGCGGCGGTCGTCCACGGTGCGAAGCTCGACGGGCTGATCGCGCTCCGGCCTGCCGCGTTGGTGTACGACGACACGGGCGAGATCGCCGCCCAACTACTCGCGGCCATTCCCGGACCCGACCTGAGTCGCCTGGAAGTAACCGTCGACGGCTGGGGCACCGTCCACGCGGTCGGGCCGACCACGCCACCTCCGGTCGGGCAGATTCGGCTCCGGTTCGACCCGGCGGGTGCCGCCACCATCGCAGCGCGAACATGAAAGTCTGAACCGGTGACCTGGCAGGCGATACCACTGCGCGCGGCGATGCTGATCCGAGCCGAGCAGACCCGTGTCCAGGCAAGCGCGGGCAGGCGGGATCTGTGGCAGCGGGCCGCGGCCGCCGTCGGCTATCGGCTCGAGGTCGCTGGCTCCACCGACTCGGCCATCTGGACCGGCGACGAGTTGGTCCGGCTCACCCGGTTCCATCGACGTGCCGGCCTGTCGCTGCCGGCTCGTTCGCACCTGGCCCGGGTCGTCGTGCTCGACTCCCACCCGAGTTTCACCGTGATCACCGGTCCGGCCCTGGGCCTGCGCGTCACGGTCAGCGCTGTGGCTACCGGCGCCGGCACTCTGGTGACCATCGAGGCCGGCAACCCGGACCGGGGCAGCGGTGTGTTCGACCGACTGCTGGGGGCGGTGCAGGCCCGCCATCGCGCGCGCGTCCTGTGGGCCCTGCGGATGATCATCGGCCTGATCCACCTGGACCAGCATATGACTCAGGTCGTGGTCGCCGGGGCGGTGATCCGGGATGGTGCGGTGCTGGCGGCCCGCCGGACCTATCCGCCCGAAGCGGCCGGCCGGTGGGAATTCCCCGGCGGGAAGGTCGGGCCGGGCGAGAACGATCTGCAGGCGCTGCGTCGGGAGCTGCGCGAGGAATTGGGCATCGACACCGAGATCGGGGCCCGCCTCGGCCCGGAGATCTCGCTCGATGTCGAAACGGTGCTGCGCCTCTATGCGGTAGACACGCTGTCCGAAGGCATTGCCCCGGATGAGCATGACGAACTGCGCTGGCTGACGGCAACCCAACTCGAGGACGTCGACTGGCTGGATGCGGACCGCGAACTCCTGCCAGCAGTTCGACCCCTGCTGTAGCCGAGGAACCCCGGATGCGGTCAAGATGGTGAAGGTTGCCGTGAGGTGAACCCGATCGGTCTTCTCGGCGAACCGCAAGAAGTAGGGAAAATACTCCACCGAACGGGGTTTTGTTATGTGCTTGAAACTCGTTCGTGCAAGGATCCGGCTTGTACCACTCCCGGGCCGGACCGTCCGGCTCTGAAAAACGAAGGTGGATTGCTCGTGAGTTCACGTAGTCCGCGCACCTTGCGCACACTTTTGATCGCCACTGGCGCCGTTGGCGCCCTCGTGCTGAGCGCCTGCGGTTCCAGCGCCACCCCTGCAGCCAGCAGCACCACGGCCGCCGGCACCTCAGCCGCTACCACTGCCGCCAGCCCCGCCGACACCTCTGCCGCCGCCACCGGCACGGCCAGTGGCGATGCGACCGCAAGCGCGAGCACGATCGAGCCCATCGCGACGGCTACCACGGCCACCGCCGACGAGATCGCCGCAGCCAAGAGCAAGCTGATCGCCCCGGGAAAACTGACGGTCTGCACCTCGCTGCCGTACCCGCCGTTCGAATCGGCCGATATCGACGGCAACATCGTCGGCTTCGATATGGACCTGATGGACCAGATCGCCAAGGACCTCGGCGTCGAGAAGACGGTGATCGACACCGACTTCACCGGTATCAAGTCCGGCCAGGCGATGACCTCGGGGATTTGTGACATCGCGGCAGCAGCGATGACCATCACCCCAGAGCGCAAGGCCGTCATCAACTTCTCCGACCCGTACTACGACGCTTCGCAGGCCCTGCTGGTCCTGAGCAGCAGCTCCGTCACCAGCTTGGCCGACCTGAGCGGCAAGAAGCTCGGCGCTCAGGCCGGCACCACCGGTCAGAGCTACGCCGACAAGCACGCCGCCGAATTCGGTTACACCGTCGTGGAGTTCCAGAACATCACCGATGTCGAGCAGGCCGTGCAGAGTAACAACGTCGAGGCCGGCATCCACGATGATGGCCCGCTGTTCGATTATGTCAACCAGCAGGCCGGCGCGGTCAAGATCGCGGCGAACTTCAAGACGGGTGAGCAGTACGGCTTCGGCGCCGCGCTGACCAACACCGCGCTGATCGCCGTGGCGAATGCGATGCTCAAGCGAACGACGGCAGACGGCACGTTCAAGACCATCCAGGACAAGTGGATCAAGATCGGCTGACGATTCTGCGTTCAACGCTGGGGGTCGGTGCCGATGGGACCGGCCCCCAGCGGGCATTCGTAGTGCACCTTGAATTGTGACCAACCATCCCTCGGGCCCCCGGAGTTTCCAGTGACTGCACCCGAAGTAACCAAACCGAAGATGACGAAGAAGCAGCGAACGCTGATCATTCGCGTTTCGCAGTTCGTCGGTCTAGCTCTGATCATTGTCGTGTTGGCCTTGGTGGGTGAGTGGGGAGCCTTCTTCAAGTCCTTCTTCAACACCGATACCATCGGCAAAACATTCTGGCGGATGTTCACCGTCGGCCTGAAGAACACCCTGATCTACGCCATCTCGGCCTTCGTCTTCGGCCTGACCCTCGGCCTGATCATTGCGCTGATGCGACTGTCGAAGGTCCCGCTGTATCGCTGGCTGTCCACCATCTATGTCGAGTTGTTCCGCGGGCTCCCCGCGCTGCTCGTGCTCTTTCTGGTCAACTTCGGCGTGCCACTGCTGTTCCCGAACTCCGGCTTCCTCAAGGACTTTTACGTCAAGGTCGCCATCGGGCTCGGCTCGGTTGCCGCCGCCTACATCTCGGAGACGATCCGGGCCGGTATCCAGGCCGTTCCCAAGGGTCAGATGGAAGCAGCTCGAACCCTCGGCATGAGCCAGGGCCGCGCGATGTTCACCATCGTGCTGCCGCAGGCCTTCCGGGTGATCATCCCGCCGATGACCAACGAGATCATTCTGCTGGTCAAGGATTCGTCGCTGGTCTACGCGCTCGGTGTGACGACGGCGCAGTATGAGTTGACGAAGTTGGGGCAGTCCTTCGCCACTGGCAGCATCGTCGGCATTCCGGCCGGCGCCACCAGCCTGGTCCTAGGCGGCCTGTTCTACCTGGTCATCACATTGCCGCTGTCGCAGACCGTGCGGCGACTGGAAATCAAGCAGCAGGCGAGGAGATAGAGATGACATCAGCAACGAAATCCGTCGAGTCCGGCGGCAAGGGCGCTATTTCGGTTCGCGGGTTGGTCAAGAGCTTCGGTCCGATCGAAGTGCTCAAGAACATCAACCTCGAGATCAACCCGGGCGAGGTGGTCTGCATCATCGGACCGTCGGGTTCGGGCAAGTCGACCCTGCTCCGCTGCACCAACCTGCTCGAGACGCCGACCAAGGGCACCATCAGGGTCAACGGCCACGAGGTCACGGACTCCGAGTGCGACCTGGATGCTGTTCGCCGGTCGATCGGCATGGTGTTCCAGCAGTTCAACCTGTTCCCGCACCTGTCCGTGCTGCAGAACCTCACCATCGCGCAGACGAAGGTGCTCAAGCGGAGCAAGGAAGAGTCCGAGAAGGTCGCCAGGCACAACCTGGAGCGGGTCGGCATGGGCCACAAGGAGGCCTCCTACCCATCGCAGCTATCTGGTGGCCAGCAACAGCGGGTGGCCATCGCGCGTTCGCTGTCGATGACCCCGGACCTGATGCTGTTCGACGAGCCGACCTCGGCGCTGGATCCGGAGTTGGTCGGTGAGGTGCTCGCCGTGATGAAGGGGCTGGCCCAGGAGGGCATGACCATGATGGTGGTCACCCACGAGATGTCCTTCGCCAAGGATGTGGCCGATCGGGTCGTGTTCATGGACGGCGGCTACATCGTCGAGGAAGGCAAACCGGTCGACGTCATCGGGAATCCGCAGCACGAACGAACCAAGTCGTTCCTGTTCCGGGTGCTCAACCCGACGGCGGTCGAAGAGGGCGATGAATTCCCGGCGCCGCCGAAGCCGATTGAGGGCGTGCACTCGATCATGGATCCGCTCAATCCGATCTGACGGCACCCCATCTGACCGCCCCCTTCAATGGGGGTCCGGCTCGGATCGCGCCACCTGGGCAACCTCTTCTTCCGGTCGCGGCGGGATGTTCTCGTCGTCCTCGAGGATGCGCAGTGGGGCATCGGCAAAGGCGTCGAACTCGGTGTCTTCGGGCATCTGGTGCCTCCGGCGAATGCGGAGTCAACACCGGGTGTGTGGGCTCTCACCGCGAATTGTGCCCCGATAGGTCGGGCGCCGGTAGACTTGACTCTGCTGCACTGGTCGGTTCCTATTCGGTTGGTAGTGGCTTACTGACCGACAAGAGATGTGAATTCGACCTGTGCACCCGCGACGAGCGCGGCTGCCGACTGCTGGGAGCTGTCTGTAGTGACCGTTCGTTCTGTTCGTTCCGACCTTCGCAACGTTGCCATCGTGGCGCATGTCGACCACGGCAAGACCACCCTCGTCGACGCCATGTTGTGGCAGTCCGGAGCATTCCGGGAAGGTTCGCTGCACACGGATCGGGTGATGGACTCCAACGATCTGGAGCGCGAAAAGGGCATCACCATCCTGGCCAAGAACACCGCGGTACGGCGGCGCAATTCGGACGGCAGCGACATGGTGATCAACATCGTCGACACCCCCGGACACGCCGACTTCGGCGGCGAGGTTGAGCGGGCGTTGATGATGGTCGACGGGGTGGTGCTCTTGGTCGATGCGTCCGAGGGCCCGCTGCCGCAGACTCGTTTCGTGCTGCGCAAGGCGTTGCAGGCGCACCTGCCGGTGGTGCTGGTGATCAACAAGACCGACCGACCGGATGCCCGGATCGATGAGGTCGTCGACGAGACCTACGCGCTGTTCCTGGATCTGGACGCCACCGACGAGCAGATCGAGTTCCCGATCGTCTACTGCGCCTCCCGGGCCGGCCGCGCCTCGCTGAACAAGCCGGCCAACGGTGAGATGCCGGACCACGAGAACCTCGACCCGCTGTTCGACACGCTGCTCACCGCGATCCCGGCCCCGATGTACACCGAGGGTGCCCCGCTGCAGGCGCAGGTCACCAACATCGACGCATCGCTGTTCCTCGGCCGGATCGGCATGTGCCGAATCATCGAAGGCACGATGAAGAAGGGCCAGCAGGTCGCCTGGATGAAGGCCGACGGCACCATCGTGCGAACCAAGATCACCGAACTGCTGATCACCGAGGCCCTCGACCGGGTACCGGTCGACTCCGCCTACGCGGGCGATCTGATCGCGGTCGCCGGAATGTCCGAGATCACCATCGGCGAGACCCTCGCGGACCCGGACAACCCGGTCGCGCTGCCGCCGATCACCGTCGACGAGCCGGCGATCTCGATGACCGTCGGCATCAACACCTCCCCGCTGGCGGGCAAGGACGGCGGCAAGAAGCTGACCGCCCGTCAGGTCAAGAACCGGCTCGACGCCGAACTTGTCGGGAACGTCTCGGTCCGGGTACTGAACACCGAACGCCCGGACACCTGGGAAGTCCAGGGCCGCGGCGAGCTCGCGCTGGCCATCCTGGTCGAGACGATGCGGCGGGAGAGCTTCGAGCTGACCATCGGCAAGCCGCAGGTCGTCACCCGCGAGGTCGACGGCAAGATCCACGAGCCGTTCGAGCGCCTGACCATCGACGTTCCCGAGGAGTACCTCGGCGCGGTCACCCAGCTCCTCGCGGTCCGCAAGGGCCGGATGGAACAGATGACCAACCACGGCACCGGCTGGGTGCGCCTGGAGTTCCACGTGCCGTCCCGCGGCTTGATCGGCTTCCGCACGGATTTCCTCACCGACACCCGTGGCACCGGCATCGCGTCGGCCATCTTCGACGGGTACGGGCCCTGGTCCGGCCCGCTGCGCGCCCGGCCGACCGGTTCGCTGGTCGCCGACCGGCCCGGCAGAGCCACGCCGTTCGCGATGTTCTCGCTGCAGGAGCGCGGCACCATGTTCGTGCCGCCGACCACCGAAGTTTACGAGGGCATGATCATCGGCGAGAACTCGCGCGCCGACGACATGGACGTCAACATCACCAAGGAAAAGCAGCTCACCAACATGCGCAAGTCCTCCTCGGAGGAACTGGTGCACCTGGTGCCGCCGCGGGCGCTGTCGCTCGAGCAGGCGCTGGAGTTCTGCGCCGACGACGAATGTGTCGAGATCACCCCGGTCGCGGCCCGCATCCGCAAGGTCGTGCTCAACGCGGGGGAGCGGGCCCGGACCCGCTCGCGCAGCAAGACCAAGTAGCCCCGGTCTGATCGCTAGGGTGGGGCGGTGAGCCGAAATCGCCCACTCGGACGCAGCCGTCACCGGGCAGCCCGGCTGATCGCCGGGCTGGCGTTATCGGCTGCCCTGGCAGTGGCGCTGCCGGCCTGCACCCCGCCGAATCTGCCGGCGCCGCTGCCGCCACTGCAGACCGGATCGGCGCCGCCATCGGCCCCGGTCGTCGGGGGGGTGATCAGCATCGGTGTGGACGCGGACATCGGTGGCTTCAATCCGTATGTGGTGGCCCAGTATTCGCCGGCCGGCCGGGCGATCAGCGCGTTGGTGCTGCCCAGCGTCTTCGCCCCCGGCGCCACCGATCCCGGCGATCAGCCGACCGCGCTGGTCGACGAGGTCGCAGTGACCGCGCTCGACCCGTTCACCGTGACGTACACCCTCAATCGGGGTGCGGCCTGGTCGGATGGCACCCCGATCGCGGCCGAGGACTTCACCTATCTGTGGCAGCAGATGATCGGCAACTCCGGTCTGGTCAGCCCCGGCGGATACGACTTGATCGCGGGGATCACCTCACTGAACGCGGGCAAGACGGTCGTCATCAGGTTCAGCACACCATATGCCGACTGGCGAACCCTGTTCTCCCCACTGTTGCCCGCCCGCACGCTCAGGAATGAGCCCGGCGGGTTCACCGCGGCACTCGAGGGCGGCATCCCGGTGGCCGGTGGGGCGTATCGGATGGACTCCTTCGACGCCGTCATCGGGCAGATCACCTTGGTCCGTAACGACAAGTACTGGGTCGGCCAGACCGATCAGACCCGGGCGAACACGGTCGTCTTCCGCGCCGGGTCGGCCACCGAGCTGCTCGATTCGTTCGAGCGGGGAGATCTGCAGGCGCTGTACATGCAGCCCACCGGGGTCACCGCGGGGCGTCTGGCCAACGCCCCGGGCATTGCTCGGCTGATCGAGGTCCCGCTGCCGGTCAGCGACCAATTGGAGTTCAACCTGGCGGTCGGTCATGTCACCGCGCAAGATCCGGTTCGAACGGCGATCGCGGCGGCGCTGACCACCGCCGACCTGCGCAGCGCGCTGGCTGATGGCAACGCGAGCGGTGTGCGGGCGCCGGTCTCCCAGGTGTCGCTGGCCGCCGACCCCGCAGCAGTCGGCGGCACCGCTGCCGCCGCGGCAACCGACAATCGGAACGGGGTCGGTGCCGCCCTCTCCCAGGCCGGGTATTCCCGCGATGGGCTCTATTTTCGCCGCGATGGGCAGGCCCTCACGGCCACCCTTGGCTATCTGATCGGCGACGCGCGGGCCACCGCCACGGCAGCGCTGATCCAACGGCAACTCGGCCAGGCCGGGATCGGACTGAACCTGGTGGCACTGAATGCGAGCGATCTGCTCGCGCCGCCGGTGGCCGCCTCGGTGCCGGATCTTGTCCTGAGTACGGTCCCGCGCGGCCCGTCGGACAGCGGCCAGGCGGTAGCCGCCCTGGCGTGCGGATCGGTGTTCGCCGTGGTCTCGCAGTCGAGCAGTTCGAGTTCGTCGAGTACGAGCAGGCCGACCACCGGTACGGATGGCGGCGCCCAGTCAGCGACCTGCCCGACCGCGGTCCAGCTGCCCTTGGCGCGCTGGCTGCTCGGGACCGGGCTGGAGCTCACCGTGCAGTCCGCGCCCGAACTGGTGACGACCGGTTCGACGACCGCGCCGAGCACGGCCACTCCCGCGGCCACGTCCACGTCCGCGTCCACACTCCGTGTGACGACCAGCCCGCCGAGCGCGGACCAGGTCGCAGCGGCCCAGACGGTGGATTCGGCATTGTGGAGCCGCTTGGCCGCCCTGCCGATCGCCGAACCCGTCGCCGTACTGGCACTGGGGCCGTCCCTGGCGCAGGTGAGCGTGCCGGATGCCGGAAGGTCACTGTTGTGGGGCGGGCCCCTGAGGACCCTGCCGAGCTGGATCGCGCCCCAATAGTGACCGGCAGACCGCCGAAGCGCGAACCGCGGAAACCCGTGGAGAAGTAAGTGCCGTCCCGGGGTGCCACGCGGCACCTGCTCGGGTAACGTGCAAGGAATTCGGCGCCGAGTGGCAAGCGCTGGTGTTCCTGCGGGGCAAGCTCGGGTTTGAAGCAAGATGTCCGGGTGGCCCTCGAAGCCCCGTAGGAAGGCCTACATCGCTACTCTTTTGCCACATCATTGCGGCCAAATCGTTACGGGATTCGCGGTCGGGCATGTTGTCAAGGTAGATAGTTGACTAGGCGCAATCTGAGCGCTTACACCCAGGAAGAGGAGGATCTGTGGGAAACACCCGAAGATCAATCTGGATCAAGTCCATTGCAGTAATCGCCGGTATGAGCGTGGTGCTGACTGCCTGCAGCAGCACCACGACTCCGACGACGACGTCGAGCGCGCCGGCCGGCACCGCCAGTTCCGGCTCAGGGGGTGCGACCACGGGTGGTGGCGGGAGCAGCACCGGCGTCGTGATCGCCAATGGCACCGAACCGCAGAACCCGCTGGTCCCCACCAACACCAACGAGGTCGGTGGCGGTCGCATCCTGGATCTGATCTTCGCCGGTCTGGTCTTCTACGACGACAAGGGTGCTCCGCAGAACGAGGTGGCCGATTCGATCAGCTCCTCCGACGGCCAGAACTACGACATCAAGCTCAAGTCGACGTATAAGTTCACCAATGGCGACCCGGTCACGGCCAAGTCGTTCGTCGATGCCTGGAACTACGGCGCGTTGGGCACGAACGCTCAGCTGTCCGCCTCGTTCTTCGAGCCCATCGAGGGCTACGCCGACGTCACCTACTGTGAGAAGGACAAGGGCCCGGCCGACTCGGACGGCAACCCGACCTGCCTGCCCGCACCGAAGGCACAGACGATGTCCGGCCTCAAGGTGGTCAGCGATACCGAGTTCACCGTGAAGCTGGTCAGCCCGCAGTCGGACTTCCCGCTGCGTCTTGGCTATTCGGCCTTCTTCCCGCTGCCGGCAGCCGCCTTCACCGATATGAAGGCCTTCGGCGAGAACCCGATCGGCAACGGCCCGTACAAGGTCAGCAAGTGGGAACACAACGCGAGCATCGCGCTGCTGCCGAACGCCGACTACCAGGGTGGCCGGGTGGCCCAGAACGGTGGCGTCACGTTCACCTTCTACGCCAGCTACGACGCCGCCTACGCGGATCTGCTCTCGGACAACCTGGACGTCATCGACAACATCCCGGCCAGCTCGCTGAACTCGTTCGAGACCGACCTCGGCGACCGGGCGATCAACCAGCCCGCCGCGGTCTTCCAGTCGTTCACGATTCCGCAGAACCTGGCGCACTTCAGCGGCGCTGAGGGAACCCTGCGTCGGCAGGCGATCTCGATGGCGATCAACCGCCCGGAGATCACCAAGGTCATCTTCAACAACACCCGCACGCCGGCCAAGGACTTCACCTCCCCGGTCATCAACGGCTACTCGGAGACCCTGAAGGGCGCCGAAGTCCTGGACTTCAACGCCGAGCAGGCCAAGGCGCTGTGGACCCAGGCTGACGCGATCGCCCCGTACACCGGCCAGTTCACCATCGGCTACAACTCCGACGGTGGCCACAAGGAATGGGTTGACGCGGTCTCCAACAGCATCAAGAACACCTTGGGCATCGACGCGGCGGGCAAGCCCTACGCCTCATTCGCCGAACTGCGCAAGGATGTCACCGACCGGACGATCACCGGCGCCTTCCGTACCGGCTGGCAGGCCGACTACCCGTCGATGTACAACTTCCTGCAGCCGATCTACTTCACCGGCTCCGGATCCAACGACGGTGATTACACCAGTGCCGACTTCGACAAGCTGATCACCGATGGTGCGGCCGCGTCCGACGTCGATGCCGGCATCAAGAAGTTCCAGGCGGCCCAGGAGATCCTGTTCAAGGATCTGCCGGCCATCCCGCTGTGGTACTCCAACGTCACCGGCGGGTACGGCACGAAGGTCAGCGATGTGAAGTTCGGCTGGAACAGTGTCCCGCTGTACTACAACATCACCAAGAAGTAGCACCCTGACGTAATCCGAAGGCCCGGTTGATTCACCAGCGTGGGACAGGTTGCCAGAACCTGTCCCACGCTTGGTGTTACCGGGAGGACGCTCAAATAACACCGCGATGGCTGTTTAGGCTGAACTACCACCGATCAGGGAGGCGCACTGATGCTTTGGTACATCGGACGTCGGATTGTCTCGGCGATCCCCGTTTTCATCGGCGCCACGCTGCTGATCTACGCGATGGTCTTCCTGCTACCGGGTGATCCGGTCGCCGCGCTGTTCGGTGACAAGGCCGTCAACCCCCAGGTGGCCGCGCAGATCCGGGCGGAGTACAACCTGGATCGGCCGTTCCTGGTGCAATACCTCCTCTACCTCAAGGGCGTCATCCAGTTGGACTTCGGCACCAACTTCGCCAAGCAGCCGGTTGTCGACCTGATGGCCAGGGCCTTCCCGGTGACCATCAAGCTGGCCATCATCACGCTGGTGTTCGAAGCCGTCCTGGGCATCGCCCTCGGCGTCATCGCCGGCCTGCGCAAGGGCGGCTGGTTCGACAGCACCATCCTGATCGCCAGCCTGGTTGTCATCGCCATCCCGGTCTTCGTCCTCGGCTTCGTCCTGCAGTTCATCTTCGGCATCAAGCTGGGCTGGGTGAGCCCAACGGTCGGCCCGAACGCCACCTTCGCGAAACTGCTGCTACCCGCCATCGTGTTGGGCTCGTTGTCGCTGGCCTACGTGATCAGGCTGACCAGGACCTCGATCGCCGAGAACCTGGACGCCGACTTCGTCCGAACGGCACGAGCGAAGGGTTTGTCGAATCGTCGAGTGATCAACACCCATGTCCTGCGGAACTCGTTGATCCCGGTGGTCACCTTCCTCGGCGCCGACCTCGGCGCGCTGATGGGCGGCGCGATCGTCACCGAGGGCATTTTCAACATTCAGGGCATCGGTCGGCTGCTCTACCAGTCGATCATCAAGGGCGAGTCGACGACGGTGGTGTCCATCGTCACGGCCCTGGTGATGGTGTATGTGATCAGCAATCTTCTCGTCGACCTCCTCTACGCCGCTCTCGACCCGAGGATCCGCTATGTCTGAGCACGAGTTCCCCGCTGCGTCGCCGTCGGGGCCGAAGGGCGGCCAGTCGCACTACTTGGCCGACCTGGAAGAGACGCCACTGCTGGCCGTCGATGCGATGACCAAGCAGAGCGCCCCCACGAGCATCTATCAGGACGCCTGGAAGAGTCTCCGCAAGAGCCCGGTGTTCGTGGCGTCGGCGGTGCTGATCCTGTTCGTGCTCTTTGTCGTCTTCTTCCCGGGTGTGTTCACCTCCCAGCCGCCGAACAGCAACTGCCAGCTGTCCAACAGCCTGGCGCCCAGCAGGTCCGGCCACCTCATGGGATTCGATAAACAGGGCTGCGACATCCTCTCCCGGGTGGTCCACGGCGCCCGGGCCTCGGTGACGGTGGGTGTGGCGACCACGATCATCGTGGTGCTGATCGGCGGCACGTTCGGCGCGCTGGCCGGCTTCTTCGGTGGTTGGCTGGATGCGATTCTTTCCCGGATCACCGACATCTTCTTCGCCGTGCCGCTGATCCTGGCCGCGATCATCATCCTGCAACTGTTCCGCAGTTCCAGCTCGGTCTGGCAAGTGGTGTTCGTTCTCGGCGCCTTCGGCTGGCCTCAGATGGCCAGGATCACCCGTGGCTCGGTGATCTCGGTGAAGAATTCGGACTACGTGATGGCGGCGACCGCGGTCGGGGTCAGTCGGCTGCGGAACCTGTTGCGACACGTGCTGCCGAACGCGCTGGCGCCGATGATCGTCACCGCCACCGTCTCGCTCGGTATCTACATCGTGGCCGAGGCGACCCTGTCCTTCCTCGGCCTGGGCCTGCCATCCAACATCATGTCGTGGGGCGCCGACATCGCCACCGCGCAGAACTCGCTGCGGGACAACCCACTGGTGCTGTTCTACCCGGCCATGGCGCTAGCCCTCACCGTGCTCAGTTTCATCCTGCTCGGCGACGCAGTCCGCGAAGCGCTCGACCCGAAGGCGAGGAAGCGATGACCGAGACCCAGACCCCATCCACCGGCGTGGGGAAAACGCGAGGAAAGGCCCCCCGAGAGCGAGCAGTCGCCGATCGCACTCGTCCCCTGCTGCAGATCATTGATCTCGACGTGACATTCAGCGCGGCGGAGGGCGACGTGCACGCCGTCCGCAAGGCCAACCTGACCGTGTATCCGGGCCAAACGGTGGCTATCGTCGGCGAGTCCGGATCGGGCAAGTCCACCACCGCGCACGCTGTCATCGGGCTGCTCCCCGGGAACGGCAAGATCACCGGCGGCCAGATCCTGTTCGACGGCAAGGACATCTCGCACGCCTCGCAGAAGGAGATCATCGCGCTGCGCGGCGACTCCATCGGTCTGGTTCCGCAGGATCCGATGAGCAACCTCAATCCGGTGTGGCGGATCGAATTCCAGATCGCCGAAGCGCTCCGGGCCAACGGGATCGCCACCGGCAAGGCGGCCAAGGTCCGTGCCGCCGAGCTGCTGACGGAGGCCGGTCTGCCGGATGCCGCCCGGCGGGCCCGGCAGTTTCCGCACGAGTTCTCCGGCGGTATGCGCCAGCGCGCGTTGATCGCGATGGGTCTTGCCGCCCGGCCGAAACTGCTGATCGCCGACGAGCCGACCTCGGCGCTCGACGTCACCGTTCAGCAACAGATCCTGACCCACCTCGCCGAGTTGACCAGCCTGCTCGGTGTCGCGGTGCTGCTGATCACCCATGACCTGGGTTTGGCCGCCGAGCGCGCCGAGCACCTTGTCGTGATGTACAAAGGGCAGGTTGTGGAATCCGGTCCGGCCCAGGAGATCCTGCGCAACCCGAAGCATCCGTACACCAAGCGGCTCGTTGCCTCGGCGCCATCGCTGTCGTCGCGGCGTCTGCAATCGGCCCACGCCATCGCGCAGGAGGTCGCTGCGGAGAACCTGGAGATCGACGCCTCGGAGCTGGAAGTCAGCACCGCCACGGCGATCGACAATGTCATCGTCGCCGAGAATCTGACGAAGGTCTTCAAGATCCGGGGTGCCCGGCCGGGCAGCGGTTCCGATTTCATGGCGGTGGACGATGTTTCCTTCCACGTGCCCAGGGGTACTACCACCGCGATCGTGGGCGAGTCGGGTTCCGGCAAGTCCACCGTCGCGCAGATGGTGCTGCGGTTGCTGCCGCCGACCAAGGGTCGGGTGCTGATCGACGGCAAGGACATCATCGGCTACAAGGGCAAGGAATTGCTCGCCCTGCGTCGTCAGATGCAGCCGATCTTCCAGAACCCGTACGGCTCCCTCGATCCGCTGTTCTCGATCTACCGGATCATCGAGGAGCCGCTGCGCGTCCACGGCATCGGGAACAAGACCACCAGAGAGGCCAAGGTCCGCGAACTGCTGGACAAGGTGTCCCTCCCGGCGTCGGCGATGCGCCGCTACCCGAACGAGCTTTCCGGCGGTCAACGGCAGCGGGTCGCCATCGCCCGCGCGCTGGCCCTCGACCCGCAGGTGGTGGTCTGCGACGAGGCCGTTTCCGCATTGGATGTACTGGTCCAGGCGCAGGTTCTGGAGTTGCTCAACGACCTGCAGGCCGAATTCGGGCTCAGCTACCTGTTCATCACCCATGATCTGGCGGTGGTCCGGCAGATCGCCGACTACGTGCTCGTCATGGAGAAGGGCAAGTTGGTCGAGCAGGCCACGACCGATGAGATCTTCGACAATCCGCGCGAGGAGTACACCCAATCGCTGCTGAACGCGATCCCCGGAGCAAGTTTTGAAATGGGCCGCTAGGGGCACAGAGCGATCCCTGCTGGTGGTGCACGCCCATCCCGATGACGAGTCGATCACCACGGGCGGCACCCTGGCGGGTGCGGCGGCATCCGGAGTGGCGGTGACGCTGGTGACCTGCACATTGGGTGAGCAGGGTGAGATCATCCCGCCGGACCTGGCCGGGCTCGCCGCCGAGTTCGCCGACCAGCTGGGTGGGTACCGGCACACTGAGCTCGCCGCGGCGTGCGACGCGCTGGGCGTCACCGATCACCGCTACCTCGGCGGCATCGGGGCGTACCGGGACTCGGGGATGGCCGGCTCGGCGTCTGCCGCCCGGCCGACCGCCTTCATCCGCGCCCGCGTCGGCGGCGTGGACCACGAGCGCGCGATCACCGACCTGCTGGCGGTCATCGACGACGTCCGGCCGCAGGTGATGATCAGCTATGACGCCGACGGTGGCTATGGCCATCCCGACCACATCGCCGCACACGAGGTTGCCCGACATGCGGCTGCTAAATCGCCACAAGTGCGCCGGTTCTTCGCGATCGTGCGGCCGGAGCCGGCCGTCCGGCAGGCACTGGACGGTTTCCCGGTGCCGGCCGGCTACGCCGCACCGGTGCCGGCGGATCTGGGCTTCCTGGTCGACCCGGCCGGGGTGGGAGTGCAGATCGACGTCACGGGCGCCCTGGATCGGCACCGTGCGGCGCTGGCCGCGCACGCCACGCAGCTCGAATTGCTCGACGTCGGCTTCGCGCTGTCCAACCGGATCGCGCAGCCGATCCTGCCCATCGAATATTTCGCGCTGCTCGACGGCGAGGCCCTCGACGGCCCGGTCGGCGGCGACCTGTTCGCGGGTTTGACCACGTGACGGAGCCGGCGCCGACGGAATCCCGATCCCCGATCGACTTCGTGCTGGCCGGCTACCTGGCCGTGCTGGCGATGGTGACAGGTGTGGTGAGTGTGTTCTTCCTCCCATGGCGGGTCGGCGCCACGGCCGTGCCGATCTCCGCGCTGATCGGCGCCGCGGTGCTGTTCTGGACGATCAGGGCCGGCTACCGGCTGACCGGATCGATGGTCGTCGCATTCCTGCCGGCCCTGCTCTGGCTGGGCAGCTGTGCCTGGTTGACCACCTCGGCGACCCTGGGATTCGGCTTGGTGATCGGCGACTGGCGGGCGATGATGCTGCTCGGATTGGGCGTGCTGGCCGCCGCTGCCGCATTGGGAGCGGCCTGGGGAACACACCTGACAGGCCGGGTCCAGGCCGCCCGCTGACCCGCGGCGGGCTCGCCGGTTTCACCCGAGCGGGGGGATGCAGGGATACTGGTGCTGAGCAACCGACCAGACCAGCAATATCGTGGAGTGCCGCCGTGACCTATGTGATCGCCGAACCGTGCGTGGACGTTCTCGACCGCGCATGCGTGGAGGAATGCCCCGTCGACTGCATCTACGAGGGTGATCGGATGCTCTACATCCACCCCGACGAATGCGTCGACTGCGGCGCCTGCGAGCCGGTGTGCCCCGTCGAGGCGATTTTCTACGAGGACGACGTGCCCGAGCAATGGAAGGACTATTACCGGGCGAACGTCGACTTCTTCGACGATATCGGGTCGCCGGGCGGCGCCTCGAGGACCGGCAAGATCAACAAGGACCACCCGCTGATCGCCGCGCTGCCGCCGATGGGCGAGGGCCACTAGCGGTGTCGTCGAGCTGGAGCAGCCGGCTGCCCGCGTTCCCCTGGGATTCGCTGGCTGAGGCCAAGAAGCTCGCGGCCGCGCACCCGGGCGGGATCGTCGACCTGTCGATCGGCACGCCGGTCGACCGGGTACCGCACGCGGTCCGGACCGCGCTCGCCGCGAACAGCGACTCACCGGGCTACCCGACCACGCAGGGCACACTTGCACTGCGCCAGGCCTACTCGAGATGGATGGCCCGCACCCACGAGGTGCCCGATCTGGACCCGGGCGCGGTGATCCCGTCGATCGGCTCCAAGGAGTTGGTGGCGGCGTTGCCGTTCCAACTGGGTCTGGGTTCCACCGACACCGTGGCCATTCCGGAGGTCGGCTACCCGACGTACGAGGTCGGCGTCAAGGTGGCCGGATGTTCAATGGTGCGCTCGGATTTTCCCGGGACCCAGGCCGGTTCCGGCCACATCTCGCTGCTCTGGCTCAACTCGCCGTCGAATCCGACGGGTGAGGTCACCAGCGTGGGGCAGCTGAAGAAGATCGTCGCGTGGGCGCGGGCGAACCACACCATTGTGGCCAGCGACGAGTGCTACATCGACCTGGGCTGGGACACCCACCCGATGTCGATTCTGAGTCCGGAGGTCTCCGGCGGCGACCACACCGGGCTGCTGGCGCTGCATTCGTTGTCCAAGCGCAGCAATCTGGCCGGCTATCGGATCGGCTTCATCAGTGGCGATCCGAGCCTGGTCAACGGCCTGCTTCAGGTGCGAAAACACCTCGGGATGATGATGCCGAGCCCGATCCAGGCGGCCGCGATCGCCGCCCTGGACGATGACAGCCATGTGATGGCCCAGCGGTCCCGGTACTCGCAGCGGCGAGGTGTGCTCGTCGATGCATTGACCGACGCCGGGCTGCGGATCGATCACTCCGAGGCCGGGCTGTACCTGTGGTGCACCCGCAGTCAGGACGCCGCGGTGACGGTCGAATGGTTCGCCCGGCAGGGCATCCTGGTGGCTCCGGGAACCTTCTACGGCCCGGCCGGCAAGCAGCATGTGCGGGTGTCGCTGACCGCCACCGACGAGCGGGTGGCCGCGGCCGTCGACCGGCTCACTCGCTGATCGTCGTCCCGGCCGGCAGCGCCGGGGACCGCCCATGGGGTGTGCCTGGCCAGATCGTGGGTCGGCTCTGTCCTACTGGCCGGCGTGCAGAGCGGCGTTCAACCCACCCCAGGAGCCCCGGCGCGGAACCGCCTCGACAGCTCCGGTCATCGAGTTGCGGCGGAACAACAGACCGGCGGCGCCGGACAGCTCGCCCGCCTTGAGCACCCGCTCCCCGTCGGGATCGCGCAGGGTCAGTTTGGTGCCGGCCGTGACGTACAACCCGGCCTCGACCACACAGTCGTCGCCGAGTGAGATACCGACGCCGGCGTTGGCCCCGAGTAGGCACCGCTCGCCGATCGAGACCTGCTCCTTGCCGCCGCCGGACAGGGTGCCCATGATCGAGGCGCCACCGCCGATGTCGCTGTCGTTGCCAACGAGCACCCCCTGGGAGATCCGACCCTCTACCATCGACGTGCCCAGTGTCCCGGCGTTGTAGTTGCAGAAGCCCTCGTGCATCACGGTCGTCCCGGCGGCGAGGTAGGCACCGAGTCGAACCCGGTCCGCGTGCGCGATCCGGACGCCGGACGGAACCACGTAGTCGGTCATCCGGGGGAACTTGTCCACCCCGAATACTGCCAGCCGGATCCCGGCGACGGCCGCGGCCAGCCGGACCCGCTCGACGTCCTCCGGCGGCACCGGGCCCAGCGAGGTCCAGGCATTATTGGGCAGCAGACCGAAGATGCCGTCCAGGTTGATGCTGCGCGGTTTCACCAGCCGGGTCGACAGCAGGTGCAGCCGCAAGTAGGCGTCCGCGGTGCTGGTCGGCGCGTCCGCCAACGACGCGATGTCGGCGTGCACGGACTTCACGGCGACGCCGCGAATCTCGTCGGTGCGCTCCGCCCCCGTGAGGTCCGGCTGTCCGACGGCGGAATCCAACGCAGGTGCCGGGTACCAGACATCGAGCACCACACCGCCCGCGGTGATGGTGGCCAGGCCGGCCCCGGTTGCTCCAGACGTCACAAATTCAGTCATGCCCGGAAGGTTACCGAGTCACCCGGCGACCGTGAGCCGAACCTGTCCGTCGGGCAGCCCGGCGGCCACCTCGGACCAGGCGAAATCGGCCCAGCGGTGGCCGGCCACATCGACCACGGTCACCGCCGAGCCGGTCGCGTGCGCGACCGACCAGGCAGCCAGTGCGGCGGCCGCCGTCGCGTCGTCTGCGTCCACCAGCGATGCGCTGAGCAGCGCGGTTCGGCCGCCGTCGGTAAGGGAGAGCACGGCGAGCCCGCCCATTTCGGCCTGCGCGGAGCCGAGCAGCGCGACCATCGGCGGGGTGGCCGTTTCGGCCCCGGCCACCGGGTCGCGGGTGGGCGTCGGCGCGGTGGGCGAGGTGGCCCCCGCGCGGCAGTTCACCACCGAATACCAGCGCTGCGACAAGGCCCGGACCAACGTCGTCGCCGCCGGCTCCCACTTGGCGTACGCATCGGGGTGGGCCGAGTACTGCACCGCCTGGGCCGCCTCGGTCAGCGGCAGGCTCTGCCAGCTGCTGACCTGGAGCAGCCGGTCGTAGAAGATGCCGGCGGCGTACACCGGATCGCCGATCTGGGCGGGGGTTCCCCAGCCCTGGCTCGGCCGTTGCTGGAACAGGCCGATCGAATCCAGGTCGCCGCTGGGCAGGTTCCGCAGCGACGATTCCTGCAGCGCGGTGGCCACCGCGATCACCCGGGCCCGCTCGTTCACCCCCTTGCGCAGGCCAACCGCGTTGATCGTCGAGGCGTGTTGGAGCTGCACCGCGGCCAGGCTCAATGCGTTGTTGCTCGGCGACACCGTGGGCCCGGAGGTCGCCCCCAGGGCGTCGACCGCGATGGTGCTGTCGGCCAGCGCCACCGTGCCGGTACCCGTCACCGCTGGATCGGGCTGCACCACGCATTCAGCGGCCGGCGCCACCGGCTTCGCGGTCAGATCGCGGGCGAAGCCCACCACCCACCAGCTCAGCCCGACCAGCAACGCCAACGCCACCACGATGACGATGACCTTCCCCCGGCGAGACATTCCACCGAAGGTACCGGGCTTTGCCGATACTGAGCGGTGCGGTGCCTGCCGCCCAGCGTCGGGCGCCGACGGTAAGGTTCGGCGAGTGTCGATACTGGACCTCACCCAAGATCCCGCAGAGCTGACCGCACGACTGGTCGACTTTCCGTCCGTCTCCGGAACCGAGGAGGGCCTGGCCGACGCCATCGAGGCCGCCCTCCGGATCCATCCGCACCTCGAGGTGCTGCGCAGCGGCAACGCCGTGCTGGCCAGGACCAACCTGGATCGGCCGACCCGGATCATTCTGGCCGGCCATATCGATACCGTGCCGATCGCGGACAACGTGCCGTCGCGGCTGGACGCCGACGGTGACACGCTGCACGGTTGCGGCACCACCGACATGAAGTCCGGCGACGCGGTGCTGCTCAATCTGGCGGCGACCCTGGCCGAGCCGGCCAAGGATCTCACGTTCATCTTCTACGACTGTGAGGAGATCGAGCACGAACGCAACGGGCTGACCCGGATCCAGGCGGAGTTGCCCGACTGGCTGGTCGGCGACCTGGCCATCCTGGGCGAGCCGACGAACGGCGCGGTCGAGGCCGGCTGCCAGGGAACCGCGGCGATCGAGATCACGCTGACCGGACGGCGGGCCCATTCGGCCAGGTCCTGGCTCGGCGTCAATGCGATTCACGCCGCGGCGCCGGTGCTGGCCCGGTTGCTCCACTACCCCGGACGCGACGTCGACATCGACGGCTGCCACTACCGCGAGGGCTTGAACGCGGTATCCATCAGCGGCGGCGTGGCCGGGAACGTGATTCCCGACCAGTGCTCGGTGCGGGTGAACTTCCGCTTCGCACCGGACCGCGACGCAGACAACGTCATGCGCTACTTGACGACCTTCTTCGACGGGTTCAACGTGCGGATGCTCGACATCGCCGTCGGGGCCAAGCCGGGTTTGCGGGCGCCGGCCGCGGCCGAGTTCGTGGCCGCCGCGGGCGGTACGGCGGTGGCCAAGTTCGGCTGGACCGACGTGGCCCGGTTCGCCGGCCTGGGCATTCCGGCGGTGAACTACGGCCCCGGCGACCCGTCGCTGGCGCACACCCGCGAGGAGCATGTGTCGATGAGCCAGATCCGCGAGATGGCGGCCGTGCTGCGCACCTTCCTGGCCTGAGCCCCTGCCACCTGCCAGTAGCTGACAGTAACCCGAGCGGACGTGAATATGAACGACCAACCAACCCCCGGCGAATACGTCGGGACACCGAGTGCCGACACGCCCGTCGAAGAGCGTTTCCGCGGTCCGGTGGTCCTGCGCGGTGACCAGCGCATCCAGTCCACGACCACCGACCAGCGACTGCTGGACACCCGGGGCGGGACCGACTGGGTGCACACCGATCCCTGGCGGGTGCTGCGCATCCAGTCCGAGTTCGTCGAGGGCTTCGGGTCGCTGTCCGGCCTTCCCAGGGCGGTGTCGGTGTTCGGCAGCGCCCGGACGCCGCGTGATCACCCGCAGTACGCCAAGGCCAGGCAGATCGGCGCGGCACTGGCCGAGGCCGGATATGCGGTCATCACCGGCGGCGGCCCGGGCATCATGGAGGCCGCCAACCGAGGCGCCAAGGACATGGACGGGTTGTCGGTCGGGCTGGGCATCGAGCTTCCGTTCGAGCAGGGTCTCAACCGCTACGTGGACCTCGGTATCAACTTTCGGTACTTCTTCGTCCGCAAGACGATGTTCGTCAAGTACTCGCAGGCCTTCATCTGCCTGCCCGGCGGCTTCGGCACGCTGGACGAACTCTTCGAGTCGCTGACCCTGGTGCAGACGAAGAAGGTCACCAAGTTCCCGGTGGTGCTGTTCGGTGTGGACTACTGGCAGGGCCTCGTCGACTGGATCCGGTCCTCCGTGCTGGCCGACGGTAAGATCTCGGAGCGCGATCTGGATCTGATCCATCTGACCGACGATGTCGACGACGCGATCCGGGTGGTACACGACGCGATGGCCGCCTGGGAGGCCGCGCACTAGTCCCGGCCAACGTCACAGGTGGAAAGGTCGGCCGCCCAATCGTGGGAGACTTACCGGCGTGCTGCGCTGGATCACTGCAGGCGAATCCCATGGCCCCGCTCTCGTCGCCGTCCTCGAGGGGCTACCCGCTGACGTCGAGGTGACCTCGACCGACATCGCCACCCAGCTGGGCCGCCGGCGACTCGGCTATGGCCGCGGCGCCCGGATGAAGTTCGAACAGGATCTGGTCACCATCCTCGGCGGTGTGCGGCACGGCCGCACCCTCGGCGGCCCGATCGCCATCCAGGTGGCGAACTCCGAGTGGCCCAAGTGGCAGCAGATCATGTCCACGGACCCGATCGACCCGGAGATTCTGGCCGGCTCGGCGCGCAACGCCGCGCTGACCCGCCCGCGTCCAGGGCACGCCGACCTCGCCGGTATGCAGAAGTACGGTTTCGACGACGCCCGGCCTGTTCTGGAGCGAGCCTCCGCCCGCGAAACGGCCGCCCGAGTCGCCCTGGGCACGATCGCGCAGAACTTCCTGCGGCAGACGTTGGGCGCCGAAGTCGTCTCACACGTCGTCTCGATCGGTGAGGCCGACGCCGTGGATGGCCCGTTGCCGACGCCGGCCGACCGCGACACCATCGATGCGTCGCCGACCCGCGCGCTGGACGGGGCATCGACCGCCGCGATGTCCGCCGAGATCGACGCCTGCAAGGAAGCCGGCGACACCCTCGGCGGCGTGGTCGAGGTGCTGGTCTACGGATTGCCGCCGGGGCTGGGTTCGTACGTGCACGGTGACCGGCGGCTCGACGCCCGGTTGGCCGGCGCCTTGATGAGCATCCAGGCGATCAAGGGTGTGGAGATCGGCGACGGCTTCCGCACCGCCCGCCGCCGCGGCAGCGCGGCCCACGACGAAATCGACCCGCTCAACCCCGGGGTGCGGCGCCGCAGCAATCGGGCCGGCGGCATCGAGGGCGGCATGACCAACGGCGAGATCCTGCGGGTCCGCGCCGGGATGAAGCCGATCTCCACCGTGCCGCGGGCGCTGGCCACCTTCGATGTGGTCACCGGCGAAGCCGCCACCGCGATCCATCAGCGCAGCGATGTCTGTGCCGTGCCGGCCGCCGGGGTGGTCGCCGAGGCGATGGTCGCGCTGGTTGTTGCGGAGGCGGTCATCGAGAAGTTCGGTGGCGACTCGGTTACCGAGGTGCGCCGCAACGTGCAGGCGTACCTGGCCACCATCGCCGGCACCGCGCCGGTCGAACAGTGAAGGCCCGGCCGTGAGCCCCGTCGTCGTTCTGGTCGGCGCGCCGGGAGCCGGCAAGACGTCGGTCGCGATGGCGTTGTCCCGGTTGCTCGGCGTACGGATGCGCGACACCGACGACGACATCGTCGCGGCCACCGGGCGGACCATCTCGGACATCTTCACCAACGACGGCGAGCCCCGATTCCGCGAGCTGGAGAGCGCGGCCGTGGTCACCGCGCTCAATGACCACGACGGGGTACTCGCGCTCGGCGGCGGGGCGATCCTGGCCGAGGCCAACCGGGCGGCACTGCGCCGGCATCCGGTGGTTCACCTGCAGGTCGGGATGGCCCAGGGCGTCCGGCGGACCGGGCTGGCCAGCAACCGGCCGATGTTCACCGGGGTGAACCCGCGGGCCACGTTCAAGGCGCTCCTCGATGCCCGGCTGCCGTTGTACCGGGAGGTCGCCACCATCGAAGTGGACACGGACACCCGCACCGTCGACGAGGTCACCGCGGATATCGCAGCCTGGCTCAGGGAGTCCTGATGACCGAACCGGTGGTGATCCGGGTGGCCGGCGCCGCGCCCTACGACGTGACCATCGGCCGCGGCCTGCTCGACGAACTGGTGGCTGCCGCGGCCGGCACCACCACCGCGGCGCTGGTGCATACCGGGACGCTCGCGGCGACCGCCGAGGTCGTCCGGGACGCGCTGATCGAGGCGGGGATCGACACCCATCTGCTGCAGATCCCGGACGCCGAGGACGCCAAGAATCTCGAGGTTCTCGGCTTCTGCTGGAAGGTGTTCGGGCAGATCGGCCTGGACCGGCGGGATGTGGTGATCGGACTGGGCGGCGGCGCGGTCACCGATCTCGCCGGGTTCGCGGCCGCGACCTGGTTGCGCGGGGTCAGGGTGATCCAGGTGCCGACCACTCTGCTGGCCATGGTCGACGCCGCGGTCGGCGGGAAGACCGGGATCAACACCGACGCCGGCAAGAACATGGTCGGCGCATTCTACGAACCCAGCGCCGTGATCGTGGATCTGGCGACTCTGGAGACGCTGCCGCACAACGAGCTCGTCGCCGGCCTGGCCGAGGTCGTCAAATGCGGGTTCATCGCCGATCCGGAGATCCTCAACCTGATCGAGGCCGACCCGCAGGGCTGCACATCGCCGACGTCGCCGGTGCTGGCGGAGCTCGTCCGGCGGGCGATCCAGGTGAAGGCCACGGTGGTCGCCCAGGATCTCAAGGAATCGGACCTGCGCGAAATCCTGAACTACGGCCACACCTTGGCCCACGCGATCGAGAAGCGCGAACGCTTCAAATGGCGCCACGGCTCCGCGGTATCGGTCGGCCTGGTGTTCGCCGCCGAACTCGCGCGCGCGGCCGGCCGGCTGGACGACGAGACCGCGGATAAGCATCTGCTGATCCTGCATTCACTCGGTCTGCCGACCACGTACGACCCGGACGCGCTGCAAGAACTCGTCCGCACCATGGGGTCGGACAAGAAGACCCGCGCCGGGATGCTGCGCTTCGTGGTGCTGGACGGGCTGGCCAAGCCAGGCCGGTTGGAGGCGCCCGATCCGGCACTGCTGGCCGCCGCGTATTCGGTGATCGCCGGGCAGCGGCAGGGCCGCGGCACCATCTCCCTGTAGGTACCGCCCGACTACCCGCCGACGCTGTGGTGGATCCGGGTGCCGGCTACGGCCGAGCCGCCAACCGCTCGAGCGCCCGATCCAGGATCCGCGCGCGGGTCTGCGGGGTGCGGGCCTTGAGCAACGGCAGCAGGATCACGGTGTATCGCTCGGACCGGCCGAGGCGCTCGAAGGCGGCGTACGCGCGGGCGTCGCCGGCCAGCGCTGCGGCGAGATCAGCCGGTACCTCGGCGATGGCCTGGGATTCGTAGGCCGCCGCCCAACGTCCGTCGGCCTTGGCCGCCGCGACCTCCGCGAGCCCGCCCGGCCGCATCCGGCCGGCGGCCGTCAGCTCCTCGACCTTGGCCACGTTGACCTTCGACCAGGAACTTCGCGCCCGACGCCGGGAGTACCGCTGCCGGAACGAGACATCGTCGCCGGCCTTGCGCTGACCATCGATCCAGCCATAGCACAGGGCCACCTCGATCGCCTCCGCCGGCGAGACCGAGGCGAGCCCCGAGTGCCGCTTGGCGATCCGCAGCCAGGCCTCGGTCCGCACGGCGTGCTGCTCGGCCAGCCAGGATTCCCACTGGGCGGCGTCGGGAAAGTCGAGCATGTCCACTGGCTGAACCCTTTCTTCTGGGCCACTCTTCTGGGGCCACGGCTAGGCTGGTCGATTGTGCCTGCCATTCACGCCGCCCGCCGCGCGGCCCTGCGAACTCAGCTGTCCGAACGCGAGCTGGACGGCCTGCTGGTCACCAACCTACTCAATGTGCGCTATCTGACCGGCTTCACCGGTTCCAACGCCGCGCTCATCGTGCTGACCGACAGCAACGGCTCCGACGAAGCGGGAACTGTCCTGTGCACGGACGGTCGGTACCTCACCCAGTCGGCGGCGCAGACCCCTGACCTGCGGCGATTGATCGAACGAGCCAGCGCGCCGGCGCTGATCGACATCGCGGCGCCGGGTGCGTGGGGCTTCGAATCCACCCATGTGACAGTGGACGATTTCGACCGGCTGGCCCGGCGAGCGCAGCAGCGGCAGCTGACCCTGGTGCCGGTGGCGGGCCTGGTCGAGACGCTGCGCGCGGTCAAGGACGCCGGTGAGATCCAGAGCCTGCGCCAAGCGTGCGCGATCGGCGACGCCGCGTTCGCCGAGCTACTGGACAGCGGTGCGATCAGCGTCGGCCGTACCGAACGGGAGATCGGCCTGGACCTCGACCACCGGATGCGCCGGCTCGGCGCCGAGGACGTCGCGTTCGAGACCATCGTCGCGGCCGGACCCAATAGTGCGATCCCGCATCACCGGCCCACCGACGCCGAGCTCAGGACGGGTGACTTCGTCAAGTTCGACTTCGGCGCCCGGTACCAGGGCTACCACTCGGACATGACACGCACCGTCGTTCTCGGCGGCCCCGCCGACTGGCAACGCGAGGTCTACGACCTCGTCCGGTCCGCCCAGCAGGCTGCCTGCGACCTCGCGAGGGCGGGCGCGCACTGCGCCGATGTCGACGCCGCAGCCCGCTCAGTGATCGACGCCGGTGGCCATCGGGAGCGTTTCCCGCACGGTCTGGGCCATGGTGTAGGCCTGGAGATCCATGAAGCACCGGCTCTCGCGTCCACTTCCACCGGTAGTATGAGCCTGGACATGGTTCTGACCATCGAGCCCGGCGTGTACCTCGAGGGCCGCGGTGGGGTCAGGATCGAAGATAGCGGCGTGGTGCGTGCCTCGGACTATGAGGTGCTCACAGTGACGACCAAAGACCTGCTGGTGTTGTAGTTCAGCGCTGGTTGAACGCTGGGCGTGATCCAGCTAGAAGGGAACACGCTTTTCATGGCGTCGACTAATGATCTGAAGAACGGCATTGTGCTCAACCTCGAGGGTCAGCTCTGGACGGTCATCGAGTTCCAGCACGTCAAACCCGGCAAGGGTCCGGCGTTCGTGCGCACCACCCTCAAACATGTGATGACCGGTAAGCAGGTCGACAAGACCTTCAACGCCGGGCTCAAGGTCGAAACGGCCACAGTCGACCGCCGGGACATGACGTACCTGTACAAGGACGGCGACGAGTACGTCTTCATGGACAAGGTCACCTACGACCAGATCAGCGTGCCGTCCGCGGCCGTCGGTTCGGCGGCGGACTATCTGCTGGAGAACTCCGAGGCGATGGTCGCCACCCACGAGGGTGTGGTGCTGTTCGTCGAGAACCCGGTCGCCGTCGAACTGATCGTCTCGCACACCGACCCCGGCCTGCAGGGCGACCGCTCCACCGGCGGCACCAAGCCGGCCACCCTGGAGACCGGCGCGGAGATCCAGGTGCCGCTGTTCCTGAACACCGGCGACAAGATCAAAGTCGACACCCGCGATGGCCGTTACCTCGGCCGGGTCAACTCCTGACTCGTCAGGCAACCAACAGAGCAGCGAGACTGAAGACCGATGGCCGCACGCAGCAAGGCCCGCAAGCGCGCGCTGGACGTCATCTTCGCCGCGGATGCGCGCGACGTCGATCCGGTGACGGTGATGGCCGAACGTGCGCTGCAGGTAGAGCTGACTCCGATGGGGGACTACGCGGAGGGGATCGTCCGCGGCATCGCCGCCCACTACGAGCGGATCGATTCGTTGCTGGCCGAGCATTCCCAGGGCTGGCAGCTGCACCGGATGCCCGCGGTGGATCTGGCCATCCTGCGGATCGCCGTCTTCGAGCTGCTCTACTCCACCGACGTGCCCGAGGCCGTCGCCGTGGACGAGGCCATCGAGCTCGCCAAACTGCTGTCGACGGACAACTCCCCGCGATTCATCAACGGGGTCCTGGGCCAGATCATGGCCATCACCCCGCAGTTGCGCGCGGCTCAGTAGTAGCCCAGCAGTATCTCGGCACCGGCCCTAGTGCAGTTCCGATCCTTCCGGCAGCACGCCCCAGCGCATCAGCTGCTCGGTGAGATCTTCCGGTGTCATGTCGTAGATGACAGCCAGTGATCGCAGATCCTCGGCCCTAATGGTCAAAACCTTGCCGTTGTAGTCGCCCCGCTGGGACTGGATGGCCGAGGCATACCGGGCCAGCGGGCCGGCCAGATGGGTCGGCAGTTCGCCGAGCCGCTGCAGGTCGATCTTCAGTTTGGGGGTGGCGGGGCCGCGCCGGGTGGTCCGCGCGTCGGGCAGCAGCTCAGCGACCGGAACTCCATAGAATTCGGCGAGTTCGGCCAGCTTGGCGACAGTGACGGCGCGATCACCGCGTTCGTAGGAACCCACCACGACGGCCTTCCAGCGGCCATCGGACTTGGCTTCGATCCCGTGCAGACTGAGGCCCTGTTGGGCGCGGATCGCGCGCAGCCGGGCGCCCAGCGCGCGTGCGTAGTCCTGTGACATATACGGCCTTTCCGGTGCGCAGTGCGTTGGCCGTGCGGGATTTCCCGCCTCTCTACCAATGGTTACACACAGTACATGCTAGTAGCGCTATGTTAGTGAAATCGTGACATGTTTCGTATTGCTAGACTCGCCACTGTCGGGCGGGTCGCGGATTCAGCGGTCAGTCGAACGATAATCAGAGACATCCTTTAAGAGCCGTCCAGTGAGGCGGGAAAGGAGGTCGGTGTGGCGTCCATGCGTCCTTTGCCGGCATCGGAGTCCTCGAACGGTCCAGACGATCCCGGCTTTCCGGAATCCGCCGATCAGCGGTCCGGCTCCCCGGTCGACAGCGGGCCGAGCATCCAGACCAGTTCCCCGGCGATTCGCGAACTTCTTTCCGCCGCGGACATCGCCCGGATCGTCGATCGCATCGCACACCAGATCCTGGAACGGGCATCGGATGCGGCCGGCCGGGATCAGATCATCCTGCTCGGCATTCCCACCCGTGGATCCTTTCTCGCCCAGCGGCTGGGCCGTCGCCTCGAGGCCTTCGCCGAGCGGGCGTTTCCGGTTGGCTCACTGGACATCACGCTGTACCGCGACGACCTGCGCCGCCGCGGGCCCCGCGCGCTGGAGGTGACGACACTTCCGGCCGGCGGGGTGGATGACAAGGTCGTCATCCTGGTCGACGACGTGCTCTTCTCCGGACGCACGGTGCGTGCCGCGCTGGACGCGCTGCGCGATCACGGTCGGCCGGCCGCGGTCCAGCTTGCCGTCCTGGTGGACCGCGGGCACCGGCAGCTGCCGTTGCGCGCCGACTACGTCGGGAAGAACATTCCGACCGCATCGGGTGATTCGGTCGCCGTCCGGCTGACCGAGGTGGACGGCCGCGATGCCGTCGAGCTGAAGCGGGCGCCATGAGCGCCGCGCCCGTCCTGAGTGCCGCCCGGCTGATGCCCCGGCACCTGTTGTCGGCCGGTGATCTGAGCCTCGACGCGGCCACCCATCTGCTGGACACGGCGGATCGAATCGACCAGGCCATCGCCGGTCGGGAGATCCGCAAGCTGCCGACGCTGCGCGGCCGGACCGTGGTCAACCTGTTCTATGAGGACTCCACGCGGACCAGGATCTCGTTCGAATTGGCCGCCAAGCGGCTCTCCGCGGATGTCATCAACTTCTCCGCCAAAGGTTCCTCGGTATCCAAGGGCGAGTCGCTCAAGGACACCGCGTGGACGCTGCAGGCGATGGGCGCCGACATCGTGGTCTGCCGGCATTCCTCGTCGGGCGCGCCGCACCGGTTGTCGAACTGGGTCGACGGTCATGTGATCAACGCCGGCGACGGCACCCACGAGCACCCGACCCAGGCGCTGCTGGACGCGTTCACCCTGCGCCGACACCTGAAAGACCTGCGCGGCCGTCGCGTGGTCATCGTCGGGGACGTCCTGCACTCCCGGGTCGCCAGATCCAACGTGTTGCTCCTGCACACGCTCGGCGCCGCGGTCACCCTGGTCGCCCCGCCGACACTGCTGCCGCTCGGGGTGACCAGCTGGCCGGTTCAGGTGGACTACGACCTGGACCGCGCGCTGGTCGGCGCGGACGCGGTGATGATGCTCCGGGCCCAGCGCGAGCGGATGTCCGGCGCGTTCTTCCCCACTGAACGGGAGTACAGCCGCCGCTACGGCCTCGACGCCCGCCGCCGGGGACTGATCGCCGAGCACGGTCTGGTCATGCACCCGGGGCCGATGAACCGGGGGATGGAGATCGCCTCCGACGTCGCCGACGGCGCGGGCTCGGTGATTGTGGAACAGGTGGCCAACGGGGTCATCGTGCGGATGGCGGTGCTGTATTCACTGCTCGCCGGGGACGGGGATTCATCGTGACGCAGGGTTCTGCCAGGTCGGTACTGATCACCGGGGCGCGGCCGTACGGCGAGGCTGCCGCGGACGTGCTGATCGTGGACGGGGTGATCTCCGCGATCGGCGAGTCGGCAACACAGGATGCCGCCGGTGCGCAGGTGATCGATGGCGCGGGCCTGATCCTGCTGCCCGGCTTCGTCGACCTGCACACCCATCTGCGTGAACCGGGCCGGGAGGACGCCGAGACCGTGGCCACCGGCAGCGCGGCGGCGGCGCTCGGCGGCTTCACCGCCGTCTTCGCGATGCCCAACACCGATCCGACGGCCGATACCGCCGGCGTTGTCGAGCAGGTGCTCCGCCTGGGTCAGCAGGTCGGCCTGGTCGACGTGCAGCCGATCGGCGCGGTCACCGTCGGACGTCGGGGGGAGCGGCTGGCCGAACTGGCCGCGATGGCCACCTCCGAGGCGAACGTCCGGGTGTTCTCCGACGACGGTGATTGTGTCAGCGACCCATTGCTGATGCGCCGGTCGCTGGAGTACGTGAAGGCCTTCGACGGGGTGATCGCTCAGCACGCCCAGGAACCGCGGCTGACCGTCGGCGCCCAGATGCACGAGGGCATCATCTCGGCCAGGTTGGGGATGACCGGCTGGCCGGCGGTGGCCGAGGAGGCGATCATCGCCCGCGACTGCCTGCTGGCCGACCACGTCGACTCCCGCCTGCACGTCTGTCATCTGTCCACCGCCGGCTCGGTGGCGGTGGTGGCGGCGGCCAAGGCCCGGGGCACCCGCGTCACCGCCGAGGTCACCCCGCATCACCTGTTGCTCACCGACGACCTGGCGGTCGAATACGACCCCGTGTTCAAGGTCAACCCGCCGCTGCGTACCGAGAGCGATGTGGCGGCCCTGCGCGCCGCCCTGGCCGACGGAACCATCGACATCGTCGCTACCGACCACGCGCCGCACGCCGCGCAGGACAAGGAATGCGAGTGGGATCAGGCCAGCCCGGGAATGCTCGGGCTGCAGACCGCGCTGTCCGTCGTGGTGACCACCATGGTCGACACCGGCCTGCTGGACTGGCGCGGAGTGGCCAGGGTGCTGTCCGAGGCACCCGCCCGGATCGGTTCGCTGGCCGGGCACGGCCGGCCGATCGCCGTGGGCGAGCCGGCGAACCTGGTGCTCATCGATCCGGCGGCCCGGTGGACGGTGCGCGGCGCCCGGTTCGCCAGCCTGTCCGCGAATACGCCGTTCGAGGGCATGGAGCTGCCGGCCACCGTGGTGGCCACCCTGCTCCGCGGCCGGCCAACCGTGCTCGGCGGCCGGCTCGCCCGGATCGGGAGCTGACGGCCGTGGATTGGCCACGATTGTGGTGGACGCTGGGCCTGGCGGCCCTCTGTATCGGGGCCGCTGTCATGCTGCTCGTCGGCTGGCGGGGCCGGGCCCGTCGGCAGGCCGGGTTTCCGGCACTGCCGATCCCGCCGGCGCCGCTGGGTACCCCGCTGGCGACGCTCACCGGCATCTATGTCTCGACCACCACGGCCGGTCGCTGGCAGGACCGGATCGTCGCCCGTGGACTGGGCCGCCGGGCAAAGACCGTGCTGGATCTGTACGAGGAAGGCGTGCTGATCGATCGCGTCGCCGAGGAGTCAATCTGGATCCCGCTGACCACCTTCGTCGCCGCCGATACCGCACCCGGGGTCGCCGGCAAGGTGATGGGCCTGGCCGACGGGATCCTGTTGCTGACCTGGAACTACGGCGGGATGGCCGTGGACAGCGGCATCCGGGCCGATGACGGCGCCGCGCAGGCGGCCTGGCTGACTGCGGCCGCCGAGCTTTTCAGCCGAGCAGAGCCGCTCAAGACCGTCGAGTCGCACCATGACTCGCACCATGACTCACACCATGACCCTCAATACGGAGACTCCGGATGACCAGCGCTGTTGACACCCCGGCCGCCCTTGTCCTGGAGGACGGTCGGATCTATACCGGCACCAGCTTCGGCGCCGCCGGCACCACCTTCGGTGAGGCGGTGTTCGCCACCGGGATGACCGGCTACCAGGAGACGCTGACCGACCCGTCCTACCGTCGGCAGGTGGTCGTCGCCACCGCACCGCAGATCGGCAACACCGGATGGGTGGAGCAGGACAGCGAGTCCGCCGCGATCCAGGTCGCCGGTCTGGTCATCCGTGATCTGTCGCCGGCACCCTCGAGTTGGCGCGCGACCGGAACGCTGCCGGACCAGATGATCGCCGAGGGCATCGTCGGCATCTCCGGGGTGGACACCCGGGCCCTGACCCGGCACCTGCGCACGGCCGGCGCCATGCGCTGCGGCATCTTCGCCGGCGCCGCCGTGAGTGCGGCCGCCGACATGGTTCAGGCCGTGCGGCAGACCCCGATGATGGCGGGCGCCAACCTGGCCGGCGAGGTGAGCACCACCGAGCCGTACACCGTTCCGGCCGAAGGGCCGTCACGATTCACCGTCGCCGCGATCGACCTGGGGATCAAGGCGAACACCCCGCGCAGCTTCGCCCGGCGAGGCATCACGACCATCGTGCTGCCGTCGACGACCACGATGTCCGACATCGAGAAGCTCGATCTGGACGGGGTTTTCCTGTCCAACGGCCCCGGTGACCCGGCCACCGCAGACACCGCGGTCGCGCTGACCCGGCAGATCCTGACCCATCGGATCCCGCTGTTCGGGATCTGCTTCGGCAACCAGATCCTTGGCCGCGCCCTGGGTTTCGGTACCTACAAGCTCAAGTTCGGGCACCGCGGGATCAACCAGCCGGTCGTCGACCGGGCCACCGGCGCGATCCTGATCACCAGCCAGAACCACGGCTTCGCGGTTGACTTCCCAGCCACCGCGTCCGCAGTCGTCGACACTGAGTTCGGCCGCGTCCGGGTCGGCTTCTCCTCCCTCAACGACGGTGTCGTCGAGGGTCTGACATGCCTTGACGCGCCGGCTTTCTCGGTGCAGTTCCATCCGGAGGCCAGCGGCGGGCCGCACGACGCGGCCTACCTGTTCGACCGATTCATTGCCCTGATGCAGACGAAAGCCGAGAATTCCTGATGCCCCGTCGTACCGACCTCGCCCACATCCTGGTGATCGGCTCCGGGCCGATAGTCATCGGGCAGGCCTGCGAGTTCGATTACTCCGGCACCCAGGCCTGCCGGGTGCTGCGTGCGGAAGGCCTGCGGGTCAGCCTGAT
Organism: Mycobacteriales bacterium; assembly: GCA_038245175.1. GTDB lineage: Bacteria > Actinomycetota > Actinomycetes > Mycobacteriales > Nakamurellaceae > Nakamurella. The sequence continues at coordinate 386,564 of JBBRSR010000001.1, forward strand.
CAACTCCAATCCGGCCACGATCATGACCGACCCCGAGTTCGCGGACGCGACCTATATCGAGCCGATCACCGCCGAGTTCGTGGAGAAGGTGATCATCGACCAGGCCCGATTGGGCTTCCCGGTCGACGCGATCCTGGCCACCCTCGGCGGGCAGACCGCCTTGAACACCGCCATCGCGCTGGACAAGGCCGGCGTGCTGGTACGGCACAACGTCGAGCTGATCGGGGCCGACATCCCGGCCATTCAGCGCGGCGAGGACCGGCAGATCTTCAAGGACATCGTCCGCGAGATCGGCGGCGACGTGCCCGACTCGGCGGTCTGCCATTCGATGGCCGAGGTGCGGGCCACCGTCGACAGGCTCGGCCTGCCGGTAGTCATCCGCCCGTCCTTCACGATGGGCGGGCTCGGCTCCGGAATGGCTTACACCAGCGAGGACCTCGAGCGGCTGGGAAGTGTCGGGCTGGCCGCTTCCCCGGTGCACGAGGTGCTGATCGAGGAGTCGGTGCTCGGCTGGAAGGAATACGAACTCGAGTTGATGCGGGACAGCGCCGACAACGCCGTCGTGGTCTGTTCGATCGAGAACATCGACCCGATGGGCGTGCACACCGGGGATTCGATGACGGTCGCGCCGGCGCTGACGCTGACCGACCGCGAGTATCAGGACATGCGTGACCTCGGGCTCAAAGTTCTGCGGGCAGTCGGGGTGGCCACCGGCGGCTGCAACATCCAGTTCGCGGTGAACCCGGTGGACGGCCGGATGATCGTCATCGAGATGAATCCGCGGGTCTCCCGGTCGTCGGCGCTGGCCTCCAAGGCCACCGGTTTCCCGATCGCCAAGATCGCCGCGAAGCTGGCCATCGGCTATACCCTGGACGAGATCCCCAACGACATCACCCGGGCGACCCCGGCCGCGTTCGAACCGACCCTGGATTATGTGGTCGTCAAGGTGCCCCGGTTCGCCTTCGAGAAGTTTCCGGGCGCCGACACCACGCTGACCACCACGATGAAATCGGTCGGTGAGGCGATGTCGATCGGCCGGTCGTTCGCCGAGGCATTCGGCAAGGCGCTGCGGTCGATGGAGACCAAGAATCTTGGCTTCTGGACGACCGAGGACCCGGCGGGGGACACCGTCGATGGACTGCTGGCGGCCGCGGCCATCCCCACCGACGGCCGGATCTTCCTGGTCGAGCGGGCCCTGCGGATGGGCGCCACCGTGGCGCAGGCGCACGAGGCGACCGGAATCGATCCGTGGTTCCTCGACCAGATCGTGCTGATCCAGTCGGTCGGCGACGATGTGCAGCAATCGCCGGAGCTCGACGCGACACAGTTGCGCCGGGCCAAGCGATTCGGCCTGTCCGATCTGCAGATCGCGCGGCGGCGGGAGCTGGGTGGGGACACCGCGCTGGCCACCGAGGAGGCGGTGCGGGAACTCCGCCATCGCCTCGGCGTGCGCCCGGTTTTCAAGACGGTGGACACCTGCGCCGCGGAGTTCGAGGCGACCACCCCGTACCACTACTCGGCCTACGAGACCGATGCGGCCGCCGAATCCGAGGTGTCCCCGCAGACCGAACGGCCCAAGGTGATCATCCTGGGCTCCGGTCCGAATCGAATCGGCCAGGGGATCGAGTTCGACTACTCCTGCGTGCACGCCGCGATGGCGTTGCGGGACGCCGGCTTCGAGACAGTCATGATCAACTGCAATCCGGAGACCGTCTCGACGGACTACGACACCTCCGACCGGCTGTACTTCGAGCCGCTGACCGCCGAGGACGTACTGGAGGTCATTGCCGCCGAGCAGATCTCGGGCACCGTGGCCGGCGTGATCGTGACGCTGGGCGGGCAGACCCCGCTCAAGCTGGCCGGGATTCTCGAGGATGCCGGGGTACCGATGCTGGGCACCTCGCCGGACGCGATCGATCTGGCCGAGGACCGCGGCCGCTTCGGCGAACTTCTCACCTCGGCCCGGCTGCCCGCGCCCGCATTCGGCACGGCGGTGTCCTTCGCCGAGGCCCGCGCGGTCGCCGCCGATATCGGGTATCCGGTGCTGGTGCGCCCGTCCTACGTGCTCGGCGGCCGGGGCATGGAGATCGTCTACGACGAGGTGTCACTGGCCGACTACATCTCACGGGCCACCGAGATCACCCCGGATCACCCGGTGTTGGTCGACCGATTCCTCGACGATGCGATCGAGATCGACGTCGACGCCTTGTGCGACGGGTCCGAGGTGTACCTGGGCGGGGTGATGGAGCACATCGAGGAAGCAGGCATCCATTCCGGTGACTCGGCCTGCGTGCTGCCGCCGATCACCTTGAGCCGCAACGACATCGAGAAGGTGCGCGAGTACACCGAGTCGATCGCGCTGGGCGGCAAGGTGGTCGGTCTGCTCAACGTCCAGTACGCCATGAAGGACGAGACGCTCTATGTCCTTGAGGCCAACCCGCGGGCGTCCCGGACGGTGCCGTTCTCGTCCAAGGCGACCGGGGTGCAGCTGGCCAAAGCGGCGGCCCGGATCATGACCGGCTCGAGCATCGCCGAACTCCGGGCCGAGGGCATGCTGACCGCCGTCGGCGACGCCGGCACGCTGCCGATCGGCGCGCCGGTGGCGGTGAAGGAAGCTGTGCTGCCGTTCCACCGGTTCCGGCGGGCCGACGGCACCGGGGTCGATACCCTGCTCGGACCGGAGATGCGCTCCACCGGCGAGGTGATGGGCATCGACGCCGCGTTCGGTCCGGCGTTCGCGAAGTCGCAGGCCGGCTCGTACGGCTCGCTGCCGACCTCGGGCACCGTCTTCGTATCAGTGGCGAACAAGGACAAGCGAACCATGGTGTTCCCGATCAAGCGGCTCGCCGACCTGGGATTCACCGTGGTGGCTACCACCGGCACAGCGGAGATGCTGCGCCGCAACGGTATCGAGGTGCGAGTGATGCGCAAGCACTTCGAAGGACCGAACAATATCGTCGACGCGATCCGGGCCGGCGAGATCGACCTGATCATCAACACCCCCTATGGGCAGTCCGGTCCCCGGGTCGACGGTTACGAGATTCGCACCGCAGCGGTCGCCACCGATATCCCGTGCATCACCACGGTGGCCGGCGCCAACGCGGCGATTCAGGGAATCGAGGCGCTGATCCGGCACGGGGTAGGGGTGGCCTCGTTGCAGAGTCACCAGGCCCGGCTGCACGAGGCCATCACCGCGACGACGGCGGCCGCGTCGGATGGCTGAGCCGCTGGTTGTCGCCTGATGGCGGTCTCCGACGCCCTCTATCGGCGACTCGCCCGTCCGGTGCTGTTCCGGCTCGGCGCCGGCGACGCTGAAACTGCCCACCACACAACGCTTTCCTGGCTCAGCGCAGTGGCGCGGCAGCCTGCGGCCTTGCGGGCACTGGCCCGGCTGATGGCACACCATCCGGCGCCGCGCACCGTTTTCGGCGTGGACTTTCCGTCCGTGGTCGGCCTGGCCGCCGGCATGGATAAGGACGGCGTCGCGCTGAAAGCCTGGCCGGCCCTGGGCTTCGGGTTCACCGAGGTCGGCACGGTCACCGCGCAGGCCCAGCCGGGAAACGATCGCCCACGACTGTTCCGGCTGCGCGAGTCCGCCGCGATAGTCAATCGGATGGGCTTCAACAACGCAGGCGCCGACGCGCTGGCGGCGCGGCTCGGCCGGGTCGGCAGACTGCCTACGCCGCTGGGGATCTCGCTCGGCAAGTCCAAGATCACGCCCGTCGATAAGGCGGTCCAGGACTACCTCACGTCGCTGCGGGCGCTGCACTCCTACGCGGACTACATCGCGATCAACGTGTCCTCACCCAATACCGCCGGCCTTCGATCGTTACAGGACAAGGGGCCGCTGACCGAACTGCTCGGCGCGTTGACCGCGGAAGCCGCCGCGCTGACCAAACCGTGGGTGCGGGGGGCGCGTGTGGTACCGGTACTGGTCAAGATCGCCCCCGACCTGACCGACGGGGCCATCGCCGAGGTTCTGCAGGTCTGCCACGACACCGGCGCCGCCGGGGTGATCGCCGCCAATACGACCCTCGGTCGAAATGGGCTGCGCGGCAACGACAATGCGGTCGGCGCTCAGTCCGGAGGGTTGTCCGGCGCGCCGCTGACCGTGCGGGTCCGGGAGGTTGTCGCATTCGTCGCCGGGCACACCGACCTGCCGGTGATCGGCGTCGGCGGCATCATGACGCCGGCCGACGGGTTGGCCCTGTTGGATGCCGGGGCGTCCTTGCTGCAGCTGTATACCGGATTCATCTATTCCGGACCCGGGCTGGTGCGGGGGCTCAACCGGGTCATCGCCGGCAGGGCAGTAGCGACATCTGTTGTCAAAGAACAGTTCTGAGCCGTGGAGACGACATGACCAACTTTCCCACCACCGCCATTCGGCAGTCGTTCGGTGCCCGCCTGGTGGCAGCCATGCGCGACCGCGGCCCCTTGTGTGTCGGCATCGACCCGCACCCGGAACTGCTGGCCGCGTGGGGGCTGCCCGTAGACGTGACCGGTGTTCGGGCCTTCACCGAGATCACCCTGGAGGCGCTGGCCGGGCAGGTGGCCATCCTCAAGCCCCAATCGGCCTTCTTCGAAGTGTTCGGCAGTGCGGGCGTCGCGGTGCTGGAGGATGCGCTGATCATTGCGCGGGAGGCCGGCGCACTGGTCCTGATGGACGCCAAGCGCGGTGACATCGGCTCGACCATGGCCGCCTATGCCCGGGCCTACCTGGGGGACGGTTCACCCTTGGCGGCCGATGCCGTCACCGTGTCGCCGTTCCTGGGTTTCGGCTCGCTGCAGCCTGCGCTGGAGTTGGCGGCCCAGACCGGTCGGGGAGTGTTCACGCTGGCCCTGACCTCCAACCCGGAGGGCGCATCCGTGCAACGTGCCGTCGGGGCCGACGGCCGGTCGGTGGCGCAGTCCATCGCCGACAGTGTGGCGGCGAGCAATGCGGGCGCGCAGCCGCTGGGCTCCGTCGGACTGGTCGTCGGGGCAACCGTCGGCCGGGCCGGTGTCGATCTGTCCGCGGTCAACGGCCCATTGCTCGCTCCCGGTCTCGGCGCCCAGGGCGCCACCGCCGCGGACCTGCGCGGCGTCTTCGGCGATGACCTGTCGGCGGTGCTGCCAACAATGAGCCGTGAGGTGCTGCAGGCCGGCCCGTCGGTGGCCGCCCTGCGCGAGGCCGCCGCGCGTGCGGTGGAGCAGATTCGCGCCGTCCTGGGGTGATCGTGCAGGTGTGGGAACGGGGGCGGGCGTCAGCTCTGCCGTCGCTCGAGGAAATTCAGCACTTCGGTGTCGTCGACCCCGGGGAACACTCCGGGCGGCATGGCTGCGAGCAGGTGGGAGTGCACCCGGGCGCTGGGCCAGGCCATCCCTTCCCAGCGGGCGGCGAGATCGGCGGGCGGCAGCAGACAGCAGGTCGGGTCGGGGCATTTGGACTTGGACCGCTCCTTGGTCTCCCGGCCGCGCATCCACTTCACCTGCTGATACGGCACCCCGACGCTGACCGAGAACAGGCCGGCCGGGGTCCGGTCGACAACGGCGGTGCACCAATAGGTGCCGGAACCGGTGTCGGTGTACTGCTGGTAGGCGGCCGACATGTCGGGCCGGTCGAAGACCACCCGGGCCGTCCAGTACCGGCAGACCCGTTGGCCTTCGATCGCTCCGGTGCTGTCGGTCGGGAAGTGCACCCCGTCGTTTTCGTAGGCCTTGTAGATCACCCCCGAGGATGAGATGCGCATGAAATGCACCGGCAGGTCCAGATGCCGGGTCGCCAGGTTGGTGAATCGGTGCGCGGCGGTTTCGTAGGACACGGCATAGGCATCGCGCAGATCCTCGATCGCGATGTCCTTGGCTGCCTTGGCCTTCTGCAGCAACGTCAGGGCGCCGTTCTCCGGAATCAGCAGGGCGGCCGCGAAGTAGTTGATCTCGACGCGTTGCTCGAGGAATTCTGAGTAGTCCAGGGGGACGCTGTGGTCGAGCACCACGTGCCCGAGTGCCTGCAACGCCAACGATCGCGAATCGTGCTGCCCCGCGTCCGGCTGGGGCAGATAGATGATCCGGTGGGCGAGGTCGGTGACGGTGCGGGTGGACTCCGGTAGGTCGCTGGTGTGCCGCAAGGTGAAGCCCAGGTGCGCGGCCATCCGGTCGACCACCCGCCGGGTGATCGGCCCGCCCTCGTACTTGGTCGCGGTGAGCAGTTCCGCCGCAGTCTTCTCGATCTCGCCGAAGTAATTGCCCTGCCGGCGCATTCGATCACGCAGTCCGGCATTGGCGCGGCGAGCCTGCTCCGGGGTGGCCGCCCGCTCGGCCTGAACGGTCGCCAGCGCGCGATGCAGGCCGACCAGCGCCTCCAGCGCCTCGGTCTGCAGCCGCGGACCTGGGCGAACCGCGGGAACCCGCAGCGCCTGGAAGGAATCGGCCCGCTGGGCCTTCTCCAATTCGATCTCCAGGGCCGCCCGCCGGCTCGGCGCGGCCACCGTCAACAGATCGTTGAGGCTGGTGCCCAGGGCCGCGGCCACCGCTGTCAGCACCGAGAGTTTGGCCTCCCGCTTTCCGTTCTCGATCAGCGACAGCGCGGAAGCGGAAATTGCGGACGCCGCGGCCACATCATCCAGGGTGCGCCCTTGATGCTGCCGCACGTGCCGAATCCGGCGGCCGATGGTGAGCGAATCAGGTCCGGCGGCAACGGGTGGGGCATGTACGCCCGCTCGGCCGGCGGCTTTGGGTGCGGAACCGCTCTTGACGAGCAACGACGCAGCGGGATCGGTCATTGCTGCACGATAGCGCAATTTTCGCGATTCTTTACATCACATCAGGGGTTGGTCCATCGATTTCTTGACACACAGTGGGGATACGCAGTTGAGCACAGCAGTTCAGGCATCAGTCAAGTATTGGGTTCACCATCAGTAGTTCGGAAGGATACGTTCCATGACCGCCACACTCACCCCCACCACCGAGGGCGACGCCGTCCAGCATGTCGCCCGCACCACGAATTCGGATGCGGCCGCCCTGCTTCGCCAGGAATGGGTCGGCGACGTTCGCTGGGCTGGAATCGAGCGCAGCTACAGCGCAGAGGATGTCGTGCGGCTCCGGGGCACCGTTGTCGAGGAGCACACGCTGGCCCGGCGGGGCGCCGAGCGGCTCTGGGACCAGTTGCACACCAAGACGTTCACCCGGGCCCTCGGCGCGCTGACCGGCAACCAGGCCGTGCAGATGGTGCGCGGCGGCCTCGATGCCATTTACCTGTCGGGCTGGCAGGTTGCCGCCGACGCCAACCTGGCCGGTCAGACCTACCCGGACCAGAGCCTGTACCCGGCGAACTCGGTGCCGGCCGTCGTCCGGCGGATCAACAACGCGCTGATGCGCGCGGATCAGATCGACCACTCGACGGGCAAGACCGGTACGGACTATCTGGTGCCGATCGTCGCCGACGCCGAGGCCGGCTTCGGTGGACCGCTGAACGCCTTCGAACTGATGAAGTCGATGATCGTCTCCGGTGCCGCCGGCGTGCACTGGGAGGACCAGCTCGCCTCGGAAAAGAAGTGCGGCCACATGGGCGGGAAGGTCCTCGTACCCACCGCTCAGCACGTCCGGACGCTGAACGCGGCTCGGCTGGCGGCGGACATCCTGAACGTACCGACCCTCGTCGTGGCCCGCACGGACGCGCTGGCCGCCGACCTGATCACCAGCGACATCGACCCGATCGACCAGCCGTTCCTCACCGGTGAGCGCACCGCCGAGGGGTTCTACCGGGTCAGGAGCGGGCTCGAGCCGGTGCTGGCCCGGGCCAAGGCCTACGCGCCGTACTCCGACCTGATCTGGGTCGAGACCGGCAAGCCGGACCTCGGCCTGGCCCGCGAGTTCGCCACCGAACTGCACCGGGAATTTCCCGGGAAGATGTTGGCCTACAACTGCTCCCCGTCGTTCAACTGGCGCGCCGCGCTCAGCGATGACGAGATCGCGGTGTTCCAGGACGAGCTCGGCGAGCTGGGCTACAAGTTCCAGTTCATCACGCTGGCCGGGTTCCACGCCCTCAACCACTCGATGTTCCACCTCGCGCAGGGCTACGCGAAGACCGGCATGACGGCCTACGTCGAGCTGCAGGAGGCCGAGTTCGCCGACGAGTCCGCCGGCTACACCGCCGTCAAGCACCAGGCAGAGGTCGGTACCGGTTACTTCGACAAGGTGGCCACGGCACTCAACCCGGACAGCGGCACCCTCGCGCTGGTCGGCTCGACCGAAGAAGAGCAGTTCCACTGAGCCCAGCTCGGGTCAGTACAGCTGATGCCGGGTCCGGCAATCCCGGACCCGGCACCCAGCTCCAGCAATCAAGCAGTCACCCACCAGCCACCACACCAACAGACCATGCTCCAAGGAGGCACCCCATGCGATTCCCGACCAGCCCGAAGATCAAGGGCACGATGCACCCGCGTTTCGACGAGATCCTGACCCCCGAGGCGCTGGCCTTCGTGGGCAAGCTGGACGGCGCCAACGCCGGCCGGCGTGCGGAACTCCTGATGGCCAGAGATGAACGCCAGGGCCGGATCACCGGCGGCGAGAAGATCGACTTCCTGGCCGACACGGCCGACGTCCGCGGCGACCTGGAGTGGCAGGTGGCTCCGATCGCGCCCGGTCTGGCGGACCGGCGCTGCGAGATCACCGGCCCACCCAGCCGGAAGATGACGGTCAACGCGCTGAATTCCGGCGCCAAGGTCTGGATGGCCGACTTCGAGGACTCCACCTCGCCGAGCTGGTTCAACATCATCGACGGTCAGCTGAGCCTGTACGACGCGATCCGCGGCAACGCCGGTTTCACCGCCGATGACGGCAAGGAATACCAGGTCGGCGAGCAAACCCCGACCCTGATGGTCCGCCCGCGGGGCTGGCGGCTGTGCGAGAAGCACCTCACGGTCGACGGTCGGCCGCTCCCGGCGGCGCTCGTCGACTTCGGGCTGTTCTTCTTCCACAACGCCCAGCAACTGATCGACAACGGCGCCGGTCCGTACTTCTACCTGCCGAAGCTGGAATCGCACCTGGAAGCCCGGCTCTGGAATGACGTCTTCATCCAGGCACAGGCGCTGCTCGGCATCCCGCAGGGCACCATCAGGGCAACCGTGCTGATCGAGACGCTGCCGGCCGCCTTCGAGATGGAAGAGATCCTGTACGAGCTGCGCGACCATTCGGCAGGTCTGAACGCCGGGCGCTGGGACTACATTTTCTCCTACATCAAGACGTTCGCGGGGCGGGGTCCGGAATACACCCTGCCGGACCGCTCGCAGATCACCATGACCACCCCGATGATGCGGGCCTACACCGAACTGCTGGTCGCCACCTGCCACCGCCGGGGCGCCCACGCGATCGGCGGGATGGCCGCCTTCGTGCCGAACCGGCAGGACGAGAAGGCCACCGCGACGGCCATCGCCAAGGTGACCGCGGACAAGCAACGGGAGGCCGAGGACGGCTTCGACGGCTCCTGGGTGGCCCACCCCGGACTGGTCCAGACCTGCACCGACGCCTTCGATGAAGCGTTCGGCCGGCGACCCAACCAGATCGATCGGCCGGAGCAGTTCGAGGTTCAGGTCACCGCCGCGGACCTGCTGGCCGTCGGCTCCACACCGGGCACCGTCACCCTGGAGGGACTGCGGACCAACATCTCGGTGGCGCTGCGCTATCTGACCGCCTGGGTCAGCGAGCAGGGCGCGGTGGCCATCGACAATCTGATGGAGGACGCGGCCACGGTGGAGATCTCGCGGGCGCAGATCTGGCAGTGGCTGCGGCATCGGACCAAGTTGGCCGAGGGTCTCGTCGTCACTCGAAGCCTGGTCGACGAATTGATCGCCGACGAGATCGGCCGGCTGCACGAGCAGGCGACCGACGAGCGCGGCCACCGGCACGTCGACGAAGCGCGAGACGTGTTCGCCGAGGCGGCGCTCGGCGAGGAAATGCCCGACTTCTTCACGCCGTACGCCTACGTGCGGTACTTGATCGATCGGCCGCTGCAGCCGAAGGGTCCGCTCACCAAGGAGGACCTGCGGCTGTCCATGAAGGTGCCTCGCGAGGATGCGACCGCCGACGCGGTGGGGGCGACGGCCGGCGCGTGAGGCGCGGCGATGGACCCGGTTCGGCTGACACCGCAACCGGGCCCATCGCTGTGGGGCGGGGACTAAGCCGGTGATCGGGCCCCGGCCGCGGTCCGGCCCGCTTCCGGCAGGTCCGGCCTGCTCCAGTGTTCCGCGGAGAACCTGGCCAGCGCGACCGCGCCACCGACTGCCAGCAGGAAGCCGATCAGCGCGAGCAACGCCAGCCCCGGCCGGACCTGATCACCGAGCACGAGGAAACCGATGGTGGAGGGCACCACGGTCTGGGTGGTGAACACGACTCCGGTCACCGTCGTCACGGTGCCGCGTTGCAACGCCAGCACGAACAGCACGGCGGCCGCGCCGCCATTGACGGCGATCGCCCAGGCTGCCGGCTCGAGGATGATCCGCCAGACTGGATCCGGCAGGTGCAGCGTCCGGGCGCTGACGGCAACGGCGGCGAAGCACAGCCCGGCGGCCAGTGCCAGGATCGGTGCGGACCAGCGGCGCTCGACCTGATAGCCGGCGAAGGCCACCCCGGAGACCGGGATCACCGCCAGCAGCATCGGCCAATGCCAGATGGCGGGCAGCGGCGTCGACGGGCCCGGCGCCGCGGACACGGCCAGCATCACCAGGCCCGCTCCCGCAGTGCCGAGCGCGAACCAGGCCGCCCGGCCGAGTCGCTTCCCCATCAGCACCGAGATCAGGGCCGTGACGCCGACGCTCGCGGCGACGACCGACTGGACGAAGAACAGCGGGAGTCGGCTCAACGCGGTGGCCGAGCAGACAAAACCCAGGATGTCGCAGGCCAGCCCGGCGAAGTACAGCGGCTGTTTCCGCAGGTCCGCCACACCTTCGGCGGCCCCGTCCGCGGTCCCGGCGCGCTTGACACCGAGCGATTGCAGGATCGACCCGGTGCCGGAGAAGACCGCGGCGAGCACGGCGAAGGTCAAACCGAACAGCATCCCTGAGTGGTCCTTCCTGGATCGGGTTGATCAGTCACAACACTGGACGTCGCCACCCGGAATCGCTCACTTTGACCCGTTGCCGTCCCGCGCGGTACCCTAACCCTTCGGTGTGCGACGTCGAGGGAATGCCGCGTGCCCGTGTTCGAATCTCCATGTTCGAATGTTCGACGTTTCACTTCAAGTTTCACAATATTTACCATGAGACGTGTTTGGCTTGAGATGTCTGGTCTGGTCGTGCGTGAGTGTCAAGACGCCGGCTGCCGACCAGCGCCTCTATTCGGGTTGTCGCCGCGGCAGTGTGGTGGCTGACCCGAGACCGATGACCCAAGAGACAAGACGAAGAGGCAGATCTGTGCGCACGTACAGCCCCAAGCCCGGCGACATCAAGCGCGCCTGGCTCGTAATAGACGCGACCGATGTCGTGCTCGGCCGCTTGGCCAGCCAGTCGGCCCAGTTGCTGCGCGGCAAGCACAAGGCGATTTTCGCCCCGCATGTCGACACCGGTGATTTCGTGATCATCATCAACGCCGAGAAGGTCGCGATCTCCGGGAACAAGCGGAACAACAAGATCCTGTACAGCCACTCCGGTTACCCGGGCGGTCTGCGCAAGCAGACCGTCGGTGAACTGCTGGCCACCAGGCCGGAGCGCCTCGTCGAGAAGGCAATCATCGGCATGCTGCCCCATGGTTCGCTCGGTCGCAGCCTGACGAGCAAGCTCAAGGTCTACGCAGGTCCGAACCACCCGCACGGCGCGCAGAAGCCCGAACCATTCGAGATCGTTCAGGTCTCGCAGTGAGCCAGCCCACCAGCACCAACCCGAAAGACGATGTCAACGTGAGTGAAGAGCAGTACGTCGGTCTCGATGAGGACCTGGCCACCGAGGTTTCAGATGTCGTCGATCCGACCGCCGAGGCGCCGGAAGCCGCCGACGAGGACGTCGACGCGCCGCCGGCCGTCGTCCGGCCCGCGCCGATCAAGATCGTCGTCGATCGACCGATCCAGACGGTCGGCCGCCGCAAGGAAGCCGTCGTTCGGGTCCGCTTGACGGCCGGTACCGGCCAGTTCACCCTCAACGGGCGGACCATGGATTCGTACTTCCCGAACAAGGTCCACCAGCAGCTCATCAAGGAGCCGTTGGTCATCCTGGAGAAGGCCGAAGCCTTTGACATCCACGCGACCCTGGTCGGCGGCGGCATCACCGGTCAGGCCGGCGCCCTGCGGCTCGGCATTGCCCGCGCGCTGATCGACCTCGAGCCCGGCGACCGTCCGCCGCTGAAGAAGGCCGGATTCCTGAGCCGCGACGCCCGCATCAAGGAGCGTAAGAAGTACGGTCTCAAGAAGGCCCGGAAGGCTCCCCAGTACTCGAAGCGGTAAGCAAGCCCTGATGTCGAGATTGTTTGGGACCGATGGCGTTCGGGGACTCGCCAACGTCGATCTGACTCCGGACATTGCCCTGCATCTGGCGACCTCGGCAGCATTCGTGCTGGCCGAGCGCCGGGTGCGGGGCAGTTCCGACTCCGGCGACGAGGCCATCCGGTCGACCGCCGTGGTCGGGCGAGACCCACGGGCCAGCGGCGAAATGCTCGAAGCGGCGGTTGCCGCCGGGCTGGCCTCCGCCGGCACCGACGTGCTGCTGCTGGGTGTGCTGCCGACCCCGGCCGTGGCGTTCTTGACCGGGTATCTGAATGCCGACCTGGGCGTGGTGATCTCTGCCTCGCACAACGCGATGCCCGACAACGGGATCAAGATCTTCGCCGCCGGCGGCCGCAAACTCGATGACGACGTCGAGGACGCCATCGAGGCGGGCATGGCAAGAAGCTGGACACTGCCCACCGGCGCCGCCATCGGCCGGATCATCTCGTCGCAGGACTCGGTGCGCAGCTACCTGGATCACCTGCTGCTGGCCACGCCGCATCCGCTCAACGGAATCAAGGTCGTCGTCGATTGCGCCCACGGCGCTGCCTCGGCGCTGGCTCCCGAGGCCTATCGGCGGGCCGGGGCACAGGTGGTGGTGATCGGCGGGGAGCCGGACGGGCTGAACATCAACGAAGGGGTCGGGTCCACCCACCTCGGACTGCTGCGCACCGCCGTCCTGCAGCACCGGGCCGATCTGGGCATCGCGCATGACGGCGACGCCGATCGGTGCCTGGCAGTCGCGGCCGATGGTTCGGTCGTGGACGGTGACGCCATTCTGGCGATTCTGGCCCGTTCGATGAACGCCCGCGGCGAGCTGGCCGCGTCCACGGTGGTCACCACGGTGATGGCCAATCTGGGTTTCCACCAGGCGATGGAGAAGGCCGGGATCACGGTCAAGACCACCGGTGTCGGTGACCGGTACGTGCTCGAGGAGATGCGTGCCGGGTCGTACAACCTGGGCGGCGAGCAGTCCGGCCATGTCGTGCTGGCCGACCATGCCACCACCGGCGATGGCCTGCTGACCGCGCTCTATGTGATGGCGCAGATGGCCGGCAGCCGCAAGACGCTGGCCGAATTGGCCTCGGTGGTCACCCAGTTCCCGCAGGTGCTGATCAACGTGGTCGTGGCGGACAAGACGGCGGTGTCGAGTTCGGCCGCGGTCCAGGCCGCTGTCGCCGAAGCCGAAGCCGAACTCAGTGGATCGGGTCGGGTGCTGCTCCGGCCATCGGGCACCGAGCCGATGGTCCGGGTGATGGTCGAGGCAGCGACCGCCGAAGCGGCACGCCTGATCGCCGAGCGGGTCGCGGTTGTCGTCGGCCGGAGCTGATCTCAGGGCGGGGGCCGACGGGCCATTGGGCACGCCGATCGCTGGCAGGCCTCTCCGCAACAAGCGGGCGGCCGCCAGCGTGGGTGCGGAAACGTAGTCACCGGGCAGACGGTTGCGGTCGGCCAGTCAGGTGCGCAGGCAATCAACGGTCTGCAGCCGCGCCACCGCTTTCGCTCGGCGTAGCAGTCGACACTCACGGCAGCTCACCTGCATGTGGTGGTTGTCGCTGCTTGCGGACTCTGAGCAGCGGCTCGGCGGGTTGACAGAGGCACAGCCACTCGGTGCCGGCACCTTCGGAGAATCACTGTGTTTGTCCACCGGGTCCCCTCGGCAATTTGATCAGTTGTCGTCGACCACCGTGTTGACCGTCAGTGGGTATGACGACGAAATCGTCATTCCGATCGGCAAGCTGACGGTATCGGCGGCCCGGTAACGGGCGTGCAGGTTGACCGCTGGCAGGTGTGCGCGCGCAGTGGCGACTGGATCGGGGCAAACGTCCCGTAGGTGGTACCTCTGCGGGACGTCTCGTCGTGGGTCCGCTTCATCTATGGTCTGGCTGATGAGCAAGGTGGGCAGCAGCAGAGTTGCGGTCGTGACGGGTGTCGGCCGGCGACGTTCGATCGGCTCTGCCATCGTCTTTCGGGACAAGTGGGGCGCCGAGCAGGGCAGGCAGAAGCTGACCAGCGTCACTCCGACTCGCGTGGAATACCGGAAGCGCAACCGTGGCCCGCGCGGGAAGGACATGACCCCGGAGGTCGACTTCAGGCTCGAGGATCTCGGCGGTCGACAGACGCGAGTCCATATGGACTTCCGGGCCGCGGTCCCGCTGCCCCCTGGCCTGTGTCAGCTGGCCGAACTCGTCATGGGCCGGCGGGTGCGGGCGTTGCCCCGCACCGACCGTCAACACCTCAAAACCCATGTTGAGTCATCAGCACGCCGAAATGCTTGACCCTCACAGCAGTCCGATACCCGACAGCGCATGGGCCGCCTACCGGGCAGCCCGCCTGCGGGGTCGCGTGGAGATGTTCAACGCCACCCGTCCAGAAGGCTTGGACGGATGGACGATGGAACTCACCCACTACGAATTGATGCGCGAACACATCCTGCTCATGGTCGAGGGCGCAGGCGACAACGGAGTCCCACTCAAAGAAATCGTGCAGGCAGCGCAAAGCCGTTTCGGCACGCACGAGGCGTTCCCCGCCGGACGCCTCACCAACTACTGCACCTACACCAAGGTCGACCTCGAAGCCCGCGGCCTGATCGAACGGGTCCCCCGTAGCAGTCCGCAGCAAGTGCGTCCCGGATCGCCGCAGACCGGCCGATCCGACGGACACGCGAACGACGAGTAGCGGGCTCCCACCCAAGGTCGCCTCGGAAGTGGGGAGCCGACCTGCACAACCCTGTTTGGTCCGCCACACCGAGTTCGTCCTCATATGCACCACGAACAACGATCGGCGACCGGTCAGCGGTTGTTGCAAGGTCACCGATCCGACCGGTGAACGGTCCTCTTCCGGACAACTTTGACGCTTCATGAAGGTCCAACGGTTGACCCTGCTGCTAGGGGTCGTCGATCTACAGACGCCCGCGCCGTGAACTCGGAGCTCATGAGTTTGCCCGCTGTTGTGTGCACCTTGTGGATACAGGAATGGCTCGGTATGGCCGGGCTTCAGGTGTCCGTGCTGGCAACGGTCCGAGGGTGCCGCATGGTGAGCCCACTTTCGATCCAGGGCGGCAACCCGGGTCCGGCCCAGATCATCTAGAGCATCGCTGCGAGCAGGGCAGGCGCGAGGCCGAGGTGGATGGGCCCGCCGACATGGATGCCGGCGGAAGGATGGCGCCGATCATATTGGCGGCCATGGCTGCAGCAGCCAGGCGGGTCAGCAACCCTCGTAGCAGCAGCAGTGCGCAACCGATCTGCAGGGCGGTGACCAGGTAGACCAGGGTGCCGGACCGGGGAGGCCGGCGAACATGTCGACGTCGTTCTGGTGCGCGGTGATCTTCGGGATAGCGGAGGCGAGGAACAACAGGCCCCCGACGATTCGCACGACTGTGGCGGCGAGCAGGGCGCGGTGACGGTGACCCGGTTATCGAACAGTCCCGTCGCGGTGGCCCGGCCGGCGTAGGTGCTGACCCTGATGCGGCCGGTCATGCCGGGTTTCTCGCTCGCGCCCGCAGAGCCGGTGATCTTGGTGGTCGCTGTCCCGGGCTGGGCGACGCTGTTGGGTTTCCCCACGGTGAGGTCCTTGCGGTAGAGCACCATGTCGTCGCCGTCCTGGTAGTAGTCGCGCACCCGGGCTTCGGCGTGGTAGCCGGCCTTGTCATAGAACGTCCGGGTGAGTGAGAAGCCGGCTACTCCTGAGGTTTCCACCAGCAGGAGCCGTTGCTGGCGGTGTCGCAGGTCGTCCTCGACATGGCGCATCAGCGCTCCGCCGCGGCCCTGTCCTTGTCGGTCCCGCCGGACCGCGATCATCAGCAGCGTCCAGGTGCGGTCGGTCGCCGGGGTCGGTTGGTAGTACGCCACGCCGACGGGTACCCCGTCGTCGTCGACGTCGAGCACACAGGCGTGTCCTCGCGCGTGTGTCCGGGTGAAGTAGTCATCCAGCAGGGCGCGGACCCCGCCGGAATCCTCCCGGGTGAACAGGCCTGAGCTGACGGCAAGTTCGACGACGGCGGCTGTGTCGTCATTCTGGATACTGCGGATCATGGTGGCTCCTCATCGAGCATATTTGGACCGATCGGTACAGACGTCGTACCGGACGGTACAGTAGAGAGATCAGCAGCGCACGACGTTTTCCCGACGCACCTCTGCTGATCCAACTCGGCTTGGAGAACATGCGCGTGACGGCACCCAGCACCGATCGAGGTCGATCCTCCCGTGGGCGCATCGTCGACGCCGCGTGCGAGCTGTTCTACGACCGTGGGGTGGCAGCCACCGGCCTGAGCGAGGTCACGGCCGCCTCTCAGACGGGGAAAGGACAGCTGTACCACTACTTCCGGGATAAGCCTGACCTTGTCCTTGCTGTCGTCCACGCTCAGGTCGACCGGATCCTGCAGTTTCAACAGGAAATCCTGGAGCAGATGACCGATGCACAGGACTTGCGGGTCTGGGCGGAGGAAGCTGTCCGCGCGCATGACGCCGGCACGCCGGCGCGCTGCCCGTTGGGTGCACTGGTCACCGAAGTTGCCGATCACGACGACGCTCTGCGCCAGGCCCTGGACGTGGGGTTTACCCGCTGGCGATCTGCACTCGCCGTCGCCATCGCCAGACTGCAAGCGCACGGAATGGCCCGCGGCGACCGTGACCCGCACGACCTCGCCGAGATCCTGCTCTGCGCCTACGAGGGCGGCGTCCTGATGTCGGAAGTTCGCGGCACGACCCGCCCACTCCAGCTCGTCCTGGATGCAGCGCTGCTCGCCGTGCTGGTCTGAACACCGGGCCGAGCCGCGAGCGAACGGACGCCCAGCACCGGTGCTGTACGCCCACGTGCCACCCCGGCCTACCGATACGGACCTCCCGCCACCCGCCCGCACGATCACCGCAAGGGGATCCCGTTGCGGTGACGGAGTTGATCTTCCTGATGTCCCGACGCGGAGCAGGGTGCGTTCACCCGTCGATGTTCCGGCCTGCGGGACGATTTCTCGCGGCTATCGGTGCGAGCCTGTGGCTGGTCGTCGTGTTCTTCTTATCCCGCGCCCCGGGTTACCCTCGCGGAAATGGACGTGGTGATCGATCCTGAGCGTTCTGATGACGTCGAAGCGATCGGTGATGTCGTCCGCCGCGCCTTCCACACCCACCAGTCAGTCGCGCGAATGGTCGAGCTCATCCGGGTATCCGAGCAGTACGTCCCCGAACTCGCGCTGGTTGCTCGGATCGACTCGGAGGTTGTTGGCTTCGTCATGATCAGTCACGCGGACGTTGTCGAAGCGAGCAGACGCTGTCACGACGTACTGACCCTGTCACCGCTTGCCGTGGCTCCGGACCATGAGCGGCAAGGGATCGGGTCGGCGCTCGTGCGGGCGGCCTTGGCCGCAGCGGATTTGTCCGGCGCCGGACTGGTGACGCTCGAAGGAAGCCCGACCTACTACCGCCGGTTCGGGTTTCGGTTTGCCGGTGACTTCAACATCACCATCGACCTGCCGGACTGGGCGCCGGCAGAAGCGGCGCAGGTGTTCACGCTGCATTCATACGACCCAACCGTGCGCGGGACGCTGCGGTACCCACCGGCGTTCAGCGCGCTCGACTGAATCGCCTGCTCGGGTCGGTCAGGGGAGGGCTGCGCGAGGTCAACCGACGAATTCACGCCGGTCAGGGATCGTCCACCGGTGTGCGCGTCTGCCGTGTCACATCGGTGGCAGTCGCACTCGTGGAAAAGGGATTCATCTTGGCTGACCGGCGTCCGGGGTAGTTGTTCAGGCTCCGACGAGTGGAACCCCCTGGCAGCAGGCTCCGACAACTCGGCAAACTCCAGCAAAACCCCGGCGTGTCAACGAAAGCGGGAGCGGTCCATACGGTCTTCACCACTCAGCCAGGCACCCCGCCGTCAGCGCGTTGGATTCGCCACGATTCGTACGCCGCGACAGCGGTGGGCAGGGTCGGGAACAGCCGCGCCGAACCGATCGATTCGGCCAGCCCGTAGGACTGCAAATCGTCGAGCAGATCCTGCTTCACCCGGGCCAACGCGAAGACGACACCGCTGTCGGTCAGCGTCGAACGCAACGACTCCATCGCGTCCAAGCCAGTGATGTCCACCTCGATGACGGCCTCGACGTTGAGCACGAACCAGACGAGATCGCCCTGATAGGAATCGACTACGGCCAGGGCCCGCCGCCGGAAATTCTCGGCGTTGGCGAAGAACAGCGGCGAGTCGTAGCGGTACACGAGCAGACCCTCGACCTGACGAGCGGCCGGATAGTCGTCGATGTCGTGCATCCCGGCCAACCCGGGAACGTGGCCCTGAATGGCATCGTGCGGACGGGCGACCCTCGACAGCAGTTCGACGACGGACATGAAGACAGCCAGCAGCACGCCGTACAGGATGTCGAAGGCAAGGACCGCGGCGGTGGCGGCCAGCGCCAGTAACAGTTCGCGTAGGCGGAATTTGGCCAGCCGCCGCAGATCCGCGAAGTCGATCAGCCGGACGGCGGCGTAGATGACCAGGCCACCCAGCGCGGCGACCGGAAAGTGAGCCAACGCCGGACGCAGAAACACCAGCGTGATCAGCGCGGCGACAAACGCGGACAAGGAGTAGAGCTGACTGCGGCTGCCGGCCGCATCACCCAGCGCGGTTCGGCTCGCGCTGCTGCTGACCGGAAATCCTTGGAACACCGCGGATCCGAGGTTGCAGGCGCCCAGGGCCAGGAGTTCGGAATTCGCGTCGATCTCATACCCGCCGCGGGCGGCGAACGATCGGGCGGTGAGCACGTTGTCGGTGTAGCCGACGATCAGGATGCCCAGGGCGGGAAGTAACAGGTCACGCATGTCGCCGATCGGCGGCAGCTGCGGACGGGGCAGGCCACCGCTCAGCGAACCGATCACCGCCACCCCGCGCTCCTCGAGGTTGGTGACCGCCACCAGCACGGTGACGCCCACGATGGCCAGCAGCGCGCCCGGCCCGCCCGGCCAGCGGTGCTGGATCAGGATCAGCGCCACGATGGTGAGGGCGGCGACACCGACCGCGGCGATCTGGATCTGGCCTGCCTGCCTGACCACCGACCCGATCTCCGTCCAGATGCTGCCGCTGGTCAGGTGCACCCCGGTGACCTTGCCCAGCTGCCCGGCCGCCATGATGATCGCCACCCCGGCGAGGTAGCCGACGAGTACCGGGCGGGACAGCAGATCCGCGACGAAGCCCAGCCGTAACAGCCAGGCGATCAGGCAGAGCAGGCCGAGGATGAGCGCCAGCTCGGTGGCCAGGCCCATGTAACGCGCTGGGTCGCCGCCGGCCAGCGGAGCCACAATCGACGCGGTCAGCAGGGCAGTCGTGGACTCCGGCCCGACCGACAGCTGTCGGGAGGAGCCGAGTGCGGCGTAGATGAGCATGGACGGCAGCATCGCCCACAGGCCCGCGATCGCGGGCAGGCCGGCGACCTGGGCATACGCCATGACCTGCGGCACCAGATAGGCGGCAACGGTCAGTCCGGCCAAGACGTCCCCGCGCAGCCAGATCCGTTGATACCCGGCCAGCTGCGCCAGGTTGCTGAACCGAGGTGGCTTCGACCGGTCCCGACGCACGCTCACCACGGCTGGCCTCCCGATCTGGGAAACCGAGCCTACCCCCGGCCTCTCCGGCCGTTCGAATCAGTCGACGACGATGTCGGTGACCGCCGGCAACGCGTGGGTGGAAGCCAACGTGGCGTACCAGTACGCGCTGTCCTTCCAGGTGCGCTGCATCGTCTGGTAGTCGACCCGGATGATCCCGAAGCGCCGGTCGTAGCCGTAGGCCCACTCGAAGTTGTCCAGCAGCGACCAGACGAAGTACCCGCGGACGTCGGCGCCGGCGTCCATCGCGATACCGACGGCGTCGAT
Source organism: Mycobacteriales bacterium (assembly GCA_038245175.1). Classification (GTDB taxonomy): domain Bacteria; phylum Actinomycetota; class Actinomycetes; order Mycobacteriales; family Nakamurellaceae; genus Nakamurella. Next base: position 406,868 of record JBBRSR010000001.1, read on the forward strand.
ATGGTCGTGCAGGTACTGCACCCGCCGCTCGTCGTGCACCCGGCCGTCGGCGCTCACCTGGTCATCGAAGGCCGCGCCGTTCTCGGTGATCATCATCGGCTGGCTCGGGTACTGCCGGGCGATGCGGAGCAGCAGTTCGGTCATCCCGCTCGGCTCGATGTTCCAGCCCATCGCGGTGTATGGGCCGGGTTGCTGCAGGAAATTCACGTCGGTGACGCCGACCCATGGCGTGCCGGCGGATTCGCCGTGACCGTCGGCCCGCGTGCGCTCGCCGGTGCCGTCCCAGTGTGCGACCAGGATGGTCGAGTAATAGTTGATGCCGAGCACGTCGATCGGTACCTGCGCGGTCTTCTCGTCGCCGTCCTGAACGAAGGACCAGTCCGTGACGGCGGCCGTATCGGCGAGCAACTGCGCCGGGTACCTGCCCTCGAGCATCGGGCCGAGAAAAGCGCCGTTGGCCAGGTCGTCCAACTTGCGGACCGCTGCGGCGTCTTCGGCGGAGTCCGAGTTCGGCCGGATCACCGCTAGATTCAGCGTGACCGACAGTTCCGCTTTCGGTGCGAGATCGCGGATGATTCGGCCGGCGAGGCCGTGGCCGAGGTTGAGGTGGTGCACGGCGGCCAGCGCCGCGGCGCCGTCGGTGCGGCCCGGCGCATGCACGCCGGAGCCGTAGCCCAGGTAGGCCGCGCACCACGGCTCGTTGAACGTGGTCCAGGTGTGCACCCGGTCGCCGAGGGCCTGCACGATCAGCGATGCGTAGTCGGCGTAGCGCAGCGCGGTCTCGCGGACCGGCCAGCCGCCGGCGTCCTCGAGTTCCTGCGGCAGGTCCCAGTGGTAGAGCGTGGCGACCGGCTGCACACCTCGCTCGAGCAGCCCGTCCAACAGCCGGGAGTAGAAGTCGACGCCGACCGGGTTGAGCTTGCCGGCGCCGCCCGGCTGGACCCGGGGCCAGGCGATGGAGAACCGGTACGCGTCGAGGTCGAGCTTCTTGAGGTGATCCAGGTCTTCGACATAGCGATGGTAGTGATCGACCGCGACGTCTCCGGTGTCGCCGTTGAGCGTCTTGCCGGGGGTGTGACTGAAGGTGTCCCAAATCGAGGGCCCGCGGCCGCCCTCGGTGGCGGCTCCCTCTATCTGGTAGCTGGCGGTTGCCGAGCCCCAGACGAAGTCGCCGGGGAAGGTGCGGGTCAGGTCGGACATCGATGCCTCAATGGTGGTCGGTGGTGCGGGAATCAGTGCGGGAATCAGCGCGAAACTCAGGACGGTCGGGCGGCGGCAGGCGGGCTAGATGGTGCTGAGCTCGTCCCGCACGGTGCCGTGGATTTTCTTCGCGAGCGCCGCCGCCAGTTGCTCCTCGCCGCCCAGGTGCTGCAGGAAGAATGCGGTCATCAGGGCCCGAACCAGATGCTGGGTGTTCTTGTCCGAACCGGCGCCGAGCACCGAGGACGTCCAGTGTTTGCCCTCGGCCAGGTCGAGATGGCCGGCCTTCTTGATGGTTCGCAGCTGCACCGGACCTGCCCAGCCGGCGGCGATCAGCGAGGCGTTGCCGCTGGCCGGGGTGAATTCGTCCTTCCCGCCGGCGATGTGCAGCCCCGGCGCCAAGATCAGACCGGCCGCGGTGATCGCCGACGGGCGGGTGTTGGCGACGTTGACGGTGACGACCGCCTTGATGGTGCTGTCCTTCGCGGCGGCCAGCACGGCGGCGCCGCCGCCGGTGCCGTGGCCGGCCACACCGAGCTTCGACGGGTCGACCGAAACGGCGCGATCCGCCAGCCGGGTGTTGGCGATCAGTTGCAGCGCGGTGCTCAGGTCCATCGCCAGCCCGGAGTGCGAAGGCAGCGGTCCCTTTTCGGTGCGTGGCGCGACCGCCACGATGCCCCAGGACGCCAGGTACCGCAGGGTGTCGGCATACCGGCGCGGCGGCTGCAGCCAGCCGTGACCGAAGGCGACGGCGGGCAGGTTCTGGCCGCTGACCGGGGCGAAGATCATTCCCGGCAGACCGGCCAAAGCCAACTCGCCGGACGCAACCCGATACGGACCGGGGTGGTTCAGATAGTCCATCGTCGGATGCTCGACGCTGGCGGTGCGTCCCATTGCACGGATACCTCTCGCTGGACTCGGCAGGATGGTCGGCGCCGCGGCGACGACGGTGACGTTCGTACACTAACGGCATCTGACAAGTGAGGGTGACGTCGTGGCCGACGAGTTTCGTGAGGGCATCCGCCGGTTGATCCGGGCCCGGTTCCCGCTGCTCTACGTCCAGACGCCGGAGGAGAGCCGGTTGCTCGCCGAGCTGGTCGGGCTGTTCAACGATCCGTCCACCAAGCCGAGCCGGGAGATCTTCACCTGGTCGGTGACCGATGGGCTGGCCGCCCTCGGCCGACCTGGGCCGCCGGAAACCCGGCAGCCGCAGGTCGCGCTGGAGGCGGCCACCCGGCTGGACCTGGCGTCCGTGGTGATCTTCTTCGACCTGCATCCGTGGCTCGGCACGCCGAATCAACCGGCCGACCCGCAGCTGATCCGGCAGTTGCACAACGTCGCCCAGCAGTATCGGGACGGCAGCCAGGCTCGAATGCTGATCTTGGTCTCGCCGGTGCTGCGCATTCCGGTTGAGCTGGAACACATGGTCACCGTCGTCGATTTTCCGTTGCCGGTGCAGCCGCAGTTGCGGCAGCTGCTGGTCAAGATGATCGACGGCAACAAGGCGAACGGAATCACCTCGGAGGTCGACTCGGCGGGACTGGACAAGATCGCCACCGCTGCTCTGGGGCTGACCCTGAATGAGGCGGAGAACGCCTTCGCGCGGGCCCTCGGCGACGACAGCCGGCTGACGCTGGCGGACCTTCCGTTGGTGGTCGGCGAGAAACGGCAGATCATCCGGCGCTCCGGGGTGCTCGAGGTGGTGGACTCCGAAGTGCGGTTGGCCGACATCGGCGGCCTGGCCAACCTGAAGAAGTGGCTGGTGAAGCGGACGGGTGCCTGGTCGACCGAGGCTGAGCAGTACGCGCTGCCGGCGCCCAAGGGCGTCCTGGTCACCGGCATCCCGGGCTGCGGTAAATCGCTGACGGCCAAGGCGATGGCATCGGCCTGGTCGATCCCGTTGATCCGCCTCGACATCGGCAAGATCTTCGCCGGCCTGGTCGGGGAGTCGGAGGAGAACATGCGCAACGCCCTGGCCACGGCCGAGGCGATCGCCCCGTGCGTGCTGTGGATCGACGAGATCGAGAAGGGCTTCTCATCCGCCGGTGGGGAGCGCGACTCGGGAACCAGCGCGCGGGTCTTCGGGTCGTTTCTGACCTGGATGCAGGAGCGCACGAAACCGGTATTCGTGATCGCCACGGCCAACGACATTTCGCGGCTGCCGCCGGAGTTCATGCGGAAGGGCCGGTTCGACGAGATCTTCTTCATCGACCTGCCCACCGCGGCCGAGCGGATCGACATCTTCCGGCTGCACCTGGCCAGTCGACTGAAGAAGGGTCCAGCGCTGGGCGACCTTCCGGTCACCGACGAGCTGCTGGCCGATCTGTCCGAGCGCACCGAAGGCTTCTCCGGGTCGGAGATCGAGCAGGCCGTCATCTCAGCCTGCTTCGACTCCTTCGACGGCCGGCGGCCGCTGACCGCGGACGATGTGCGACGCGCGATCGGCAACACGGTGCCGTTGTCGGTCACCCAGTCCGAGCAGATCCTCGCACTGCGGGCCTGGGCGGACATGCGGGCGGTATCGGCCTCCACGGTGGCCGACCGCACCGGGTATGCCACGCCCTCGGCAGATGCCACGGCCCCGGCGCTGGATCCGGAAGCCGCCAAGCAGCGGGGCGGCCGCGCTGTGGATGCCTAGTGGTCAGCGTCGTGCACGACGATGGCGATCTGCACCCGACTGGCGACGTCGAGCTTGGTGAACAGGCGCGACACGTGTGCTTTGACCGTCGCCTCACTCATGAAGAGTGCGGCGGCCACCTCCGCGTTGGAGGCGCCGGTCCCGATCGCGGCGGCCACTTCACGTTCGCGTTCGGTGAGGGCAGCGAGTCGATGGGCGGCGGCGAGGCGACGATTCGCGGCTTGAGTGTCGCCGAAGTGGGTGAGCAGGGTCCGGGTGACGGACGGGGAGATGATGGCGTCGCCGGAGGCGACCAGGCGGACAGCGTTGATGATCTCGGCGGGCGGGGTGTCCTTGACCAGGAATCCGCTCGCGCCGGCGCGCAGGGCGCTCATCACCTGCTCGTCCGCCTGGAACGTGGTCAATACGATCACCTGCGGCGGTGCGTCGAGTCGGCGCAACGCCGCGGTCGCGGTGATGCCGTCCATCTGCGCCATGCGGATGTCCATCAGGACGACATCCGGTCGGTATTCGCGCACTGCCGCCACGGCGCGGACACCGTCGTCGGCTTCGCCGACGACCTCGATGTCGTCGGCGGAGGACAGGATGATCCGGAGTCCGGCGCGGACCAGCGCGTCGTCGTCGACCAGCAACACCCTTACCGTCCCCACTGCAGCTCCGCCTCCACCACGAAGTCGCCCGATCCATCAGGGCCGTGCACGAGTGTGCCGCCGGCGAGCGCGACCCGTTCCTGTAGCCCGAGCAGCCCGGTGCCGGATCCGGGCAGCGTCGGTCCGAGGTGGGGGTGCAGCGGCTTGCGGTTGCGGACGCTGACGAGCAGGCCGCAGTCTGGGCCCCCGGCGACCCGCACCCGTGCCGCTGTGCCGCTGGCATGCTTGGCGATGTTGGTGAGTGCCTCCTGCACGATCCGGTAGGCGTCGCGGCCCAATGCGCCCGATGCCGCATCCGGGTGCTCGACCCGCATCTCGAAGTCGATCTTCGCGCCGGCCCGTCGGGTCTCCTCGACGAGGCGGCGGATGTCGGACAGGGTCGGCTGCGGAGCTGGCGTCGCCGGTTCCTGGCCCGGCTCCTCCCTGAGCAGTCCGATGACGCCGCGTAACTCCTCGAGGGCTTGGCGGGCGGTCGAGCGCAGCAGCTCCGCGGTCTCGCGGACCTTGGCCGGCGGCAGGTCGGCCCGGACCTCCAGCGCACCGGCGTGCAGCGCCAGCAGGGAGATCCGGTGAGCGAGCACGTCGTGCATCTCCCGGGCGATTCGGGTGCGCTCGGCCATCCGGGCACGATCCTCGTGAAGACGCTGATCGGCCTCCGCCCGCAGGGCACGCTCACGCAGGCTGAGCAAAAGCTGTCGTCGAGCCCGCAGGAACATGCCCCACGCGGTCACGCCGAGCGCGAGCGGGGCGACTCTCAGGAACACCGACACCGGATCGGTTGTCGGACTGTAGACGGCGAAGAGCAGGGCGGACGCGATCAACAACGCAGCGACGAGCAGCGCCGGCCGGGCCGGGCGGTGCACAGCGAGGGAGAACAGCGCCAGCAGCCCGGCCGGAGTGGCGGAAATCGAGAACATCCCCAGGACCATGCAGGCGATCGCAACCCCGAGCGCCCAACGTCGCCGCCACCACAGTGAGATGCAGGCCAGTGCGCCGCAGGCGATGTCGATGACGACCTGGTTGGCCGCCAACGGTACGGCGGTGTCGCGCAGTGCCGGGCTCAGAAAGAGCGCCCCGAGCGCAGCGGCGAGCAGGCACCCGGCGGCGTCGACCGCCCCGTCCCGACGGGTCCGTGGACCTGTCGAGTTCGCCGGCATCAGATCGGCGGATGCCATCAGCGACGCCGGCCGCACCAGCTCGACCCAGAACCTGGGTGACGGGGACATCAGGCAAGCGTAGAGCCCGCTGGGTGGGCAGGATAGCGCCGAAAGTCGATGCCGCCCCGACGAAAGGTGATACCCGATGGGTTCACCGACCCTCCTGGGGACAGATGGATCGTGGCCGTCCGGCCGATGTCCGCAGACCCTTCCCCCAGCCACTGTTGAGCCATGACCACAGCAGCCGCTGTCACCCAACCGCGAAGGAGATCACCGGTGAGATCACCAACCAGCGCAGCGCCGCGCTATCAGGCAGGTACCACATCAACCGCGAACGACCCGAGTACGCCCGGGGCGGCCGGAGTGTCGCTGCGGCGCCTGTACTTCCTCCGGGCTGGCTATCTGGTGATCGCCGTCGGGCTCGCTCTGACCAGGTGGCCGTTACTGATCAACCATCCTGAGCCCTGGCCGCTGATTGAGGGGGTCGAGACGTGCATGCTGGTGGCGCTGTCCCTGCTGTGGTTCTTGGGTCTTCGCTACCCGCTGCAGATGCTGCCCGTGCTGCTTTTCGAGTTGGCGTGGAAGTTCATCTGGACGGTCGGTGTCTTCGTTCCGCTCTGGACCAGCCACCAGGCGGATTCGGCGACTGTGCAGGTGTTCTACGAATGTCTCGTGGTCGTGATCCCGGTCGCCGTGATTCCCTGGCGGTACGTGGTCGCGCACTACGTGACGAAGCCGGGCGATCGGTGGCGTTCCGATGCCAGAGGTGCCCGAGGATGACCAGTCGGCAGCACGCCCCGTCGCGGCCGGAACCCTGCCGATGATCACCATCGAATCAGTCACCAAGACCTACGGTGCCGTCACCGCGGTCGACGACGTCAGCTTCGCCGCCCCGCCGGGTCGGGTGACCGGTTTCCTAGGCCCCAACGGCGCGGGCAAATCGACCACCATGCGGATCATTGTCGGCCTCACGCGAGCCACCTCGGGGACCGCCACCATTTCCGGGCGCAACTACGTGGACCTGCCGAACCCCGGACTCGAGGTCGGGGTACTCCTTGATGCGTCCGCACAGCACACGGGGCGCACCGGCCGGGAGATCCTGACCATCGCCCAGCGGCTCATGGGGCTGCCCCGCGGGCGCGTCGAGGAGATGCTGAGCGTGGTCAGCCTGACGTCGGAGGAGGCCTCCAGGCGGGTGCGTGACTACTCGCTGGGCATGCGCCAGCGGCTCGGCATAGCGACCGCGCTGATCGGCGAGCCCGAGGTGCTGATCCTCGACGAGCCGGCCAACGGCCTCGACCCGGCCGGGATCCGCTGGATGCGCGGGCTGCTGCGCGACTTCGCCGACCGCGGCGGCACCGTCCTGCTCTCCTCCCATCTGCTGCACGAGATCGAGGTGATCGCCGACGACCTCGTGGTGATCGCCAACGGTCACATCGTGGCTCAAGGGGCCAAGAGCCACCTGCTGAAGTCCGCGGGGTCCATCCTGCGGACGGCGCAGCGAAAGGTCGTCGCCCGCGCGCTGATCGACTCCGGCGTCAGCTCCTCCCCGGTCGGCGAGGACGGACTGCTCGCCTTGGCCGACACCGCGCAGGTGGGACAGATCGCCTTCGCCGCGGGCGTACCGGTCATCGAGCTGCGGCCGGCCGACGGCGCCGGCCTGGAGGACATGTTCCTGCAGCTCACCGGACCGACTCAAGGCGACACCATCAGCGGCAACGAACCAACAGGAGCAGCGGCATGACAACCATGGACGCCGTGCCCACGCCCCTCGCCGGAATCAGGGACATCCACCGCGAAATGCCGCTGAGCCGCATCACCACCACCGAGCTTCGCAAGATGCTCGATACCCGGTCCGGGTTCTGGCTGATGGCCGGCACCGGCATTCTGGCGGCACTGGCCACGGCGGCAATCATCCTGTTCGCGCCCGACGACCGGCTGACCTACGACTCGTTCGCGTCCGCAATCAACATCGGAATGGCAGTCGTCCTGCCGATCATCGCGATCCTGTCGGTGACCGGCGAGTGGAGCCAGCGCACCGGGCTCACCACCTTCACCCTGGTCCCGCACCGCGGCCGGGTCGTCGCGGCGAAGGCGATCGCGTGCGTCTTCGTCGCCGTCGTCACCATTCCGCTCGGCTTCGGGATCGGTGCCCTCGGAAACCTGGTGGGGGCGGCCATCGCCGGGGTCGCCTCCGTCTGGGATCTCACGGTCGCCACCCTGCTCACCATGATGCTGGGCAACGTGCTCAGTCTGCTGTTCGGCTTCATGCTCGGCGTGGTGATCCGCAACTCGGTCGGCGCACTCGTGGCCTACTCCGTATACCAGTTCGTGCTGCCGACCTTGTCCCTGATCCTCGCCGCCTCCCAGGCCTGGTTCCGTGACCTGCGGCCCTGGGTCGACTTCGACCACGCGCAAAGCACACTCTTCGACGGAGCCCTCACCGCCCAGCAGTGGGTTCAGCTCGGGATCACCGCAACGATCTGGCTGGTCATCCCCTTGACCATCGGCCTCAAACTCGTGATAAGGGCCGAAGTCAAGTAGTTGGCCCGACCCCGGGTTGGCCCTGTGAGGGGTCGGCAGCGCGCCGGACCGGCTCAGCAACCCGCCCTTGACCGGAGTGGCCCGATAGGGTGGGCCACATGTGCGGCATCATCGGTTACGTCGGCCCCCGTCAAGCGCTACCCCTGGTCCTGGAGGGTCTGCGCAGGATGGAGTATCGCGGATATGACTCGGCCGGGGTCGCCATCCAGAGCCCGGAGGGCACCATCGGGGTGGCCCGCAAGGCGGGCGTACTGGCAAACCTGGAGAACCTGATCCTGGACGAGGGGCTGGAACTGCCCGGCACCACCGGGATCGGGCACACCCGATGGGCCACCCACGGTGCCCCCACCGATCGCAACGCGCATCCGCATCGGGACGCCAGCGGGCGGGTGGCCGTCATCCACAACGGCATCATCGAGAACTTCGCCCCACTGCGGGCCGAGCTGGAGCTCGGCGGAGTCGAACTGACCAGCGACACCGACACCGAGGTGGTGGCGCATCTGTTGGCGGCCGAGTACGACAGGCAGGCCGGGCGCAGCGGCGGGCAGGGTGACCTGCCGGCTGCGATGGCCGCCGTCTGCCGTCGACTGCATGGCGCATTCACCCTGGTGGCGGTGCACGCCGAGGTACCGGGACAGCTGGTCGCGGCGCGCCGCAATTCGCCGCTGGTGATCGGCGTCGGTGACGGCGAGATGTTCGTCGCCAGTGACGTCGCCGCGTTCATCGCCCACACCCGGGAGGCGGTCGAGCTCGGTCAGGACCAACTCGTGGTGATCGACGCGGGCGGTTACGAGGTTTCCTCGTTCACCGGGGGCCAGGCGGACTACCGGGCCTTCCACGTCGACTGGGACACCGACGCCGCGGAAAAGGGCGGTTTCGAATTCTTCATGGACAAAGAGATCGCCGAACAACCGACAGCGGTTGCCGACACTCTGCTCGGCCACTTCGACGGAACCCACGTCGTGCTGGACGAACAGCGTCTCGGCGACGATGAGCTGCGGACCATCGACAAGGTGATCATCGTCGGCTGCGGAACCGCGTTCCATGCGGGAATGCTCGCCAAGTACGCCATCGAACACTGGACCCGGCTGCCCGTCGAGGTCGAGCTGGCCAGTGAGTTCCGGTATCGCGACCCGGTACTCACCAGGGACACCCTGGTCGTGGCTGTCTCCCAGTCCGGTGAGACTGCCGACACGCTCGAGGCGGTGCGGCACGCGAAGGAACAGAAGGCCCGGGTCCTGGCTGTCTGCAACACCAACGGCTCACAGATCCCACGGGAGTCCGACGCGGTCGTGTACATGCACGCCGGCCCGGAGATCGCGGTCGCCTCCACCAAGGCGTTCCTCGCCATGGTCGTCGCCACCTATCTCGTCGGGCTGGCCCTGGCACAGGCTCGCGGGGTGATGTACTCGGACGAGATCGGCCGGGAATTCGCGGCCCTGGAGGCCATACCGGCCGCGATCGCCGAGACGCTCACCCGGATGGAACCGGTGCGGGCCCTCGGGCGCGAGCTGGCCGACTCACGTGCCGTGCTGTTCCTCGGGCGGCACGTCGGATTTCCGGTCGCCCTGGAGGGTGCCCTCAAACTCAAGGAACTCGCTTACATGCACGCCGAGGGTTTCGCGGCCGGCGAGCTCAAGCACGGACCGATCGCGTTGATCGAGGAGGGACTGCCGGTGGTCGTGGTCACCCCGTCGCCGAAGCTGCGCCCGTTGCTGCACTCCAAGCTGCTGTCGAACATCCGGGAGATCCAGGCTCGCGGCGCCCGGACGATCGTGATCAGCGAGGACGGCGACGACATCGTGGCGCCGTTCGCCGACACCCTGATCGAACTGCCGCCGGTTCCGGTGCTACTGCAACCGCTGGTGGCCACGGTGCCGATGCAGATACTGGCGGCCGAGATCGCCCGGACCCGTGGCTACGACATCGACAAGCCGCGCAACCTGGCCAAGTCCGTCACGGTCGAGTAGCGCGAACAGCGATGATCGTGTCCGTGCCGCAGATCGGCGGAGCCGTGATCGGCATCGGCATCGACGTGGTGGCCATCGATCGGTTCGTCGCCTCGTTGGAGCGCACGCCATCGCTGCGGAACCGATTGTTCGCGCCGGCCGAGCTGACCACGGCGACCGGGGGAGTGCGTTCGGCGGCTTCGCTGGCCGGCCGTTTCGCGGTCAAGGAAGCGGTGGCCAAGGCTCTGGGGGTGCCCCGGGGGATGGACTGGCATCACTGCACCGTCGATTCGCTGTCCTCCGGTCGACCATTGCTGGTGGTGACCGAGACGGTCGCGGCCGCGGCCGCCGCCGCCGGAGTCCGCAGCTGGCAGATCTCGATGTCCCATGACGCCGGCATCGCGGCTGCGGTGGTGCTCGCTCTCGGCGGTCCCTGACCATGCGTCGCAGCTTCACGACCGAACAGGTACTGGCCGCGGAAAGCGTTACGCTGCAACGCTTCGGGCAGCAGGCATTGATGCAACGGGCCGCCTGGGCGGTCGCCGGGACCGCGCTGTCGGCCCTGCGCGGGCGGCCCGGCCGGATACCGGGCAAGCGCGTCGCATTGCTGGTGGGGGTCGGCAACAACGGCGGTGATGCGCTGTTCGCCGGGGCCATCCTGGCTCGGCGTGGCGTCGGCGTCACCGCCATCCTGACGAACCCGGCTCGGGCGCATCCGGGCGGTCTGGCGGCTTTGCGGCAAGCCGGCGGACGGGTGCTACCAGCGGGCAATTCCGTTGTTGGACAGGTGATCTCCGGCGCGGCCGTGGTCATCGACGGGGTTGTCGGGCTCGGCGTGCAGCCACCGCTGCGCGGCCCCGCGGTCGGGCTGATCGAACTGGCCAACGACAGCGAGGCGATCAGGATCGCGGTGGACCTTCCCAGCGGCGTCGACCCGGACGGAGCCCCGGCCGGCTCGGCCGATGTGGTGTTCCGCGCTGATCTGACCGTGACCTTCGGTGGGGTGAAGACCGGTTTGCTGCTGAGCGCCAACTCCGGCCGGATTATCCTGCAGGATCTGGACTTTCCGTTAGGCGAGGCCGAAAGTGCTTGCGAGGCAATCAGTCTCGAGGAGTCGGACGTGCAAAGACTTTTGCCTCAAGGGCAGTCGAGTGACACTAAATACTCATCCGGTGTAGTCGGAATTGCCGCCGGCTCCAGGCAGTACCCGGGCGCCGCGGTGTTGTGCACCGGAGGCGCGGTCCGCACCAGGCCCGGCATGGTCAGGTTCGCCGGCGGCAGCGCGGAGGCGGTGCTGGCCAGGTGGCCCGAGGTGGTCAGCAGTCGCACGGTGCCCGAGGCCGGTCGGGTACAGGCCTGGGTCGTCGGCCCCGGACTCGGCGTGGACGGCTCGGCGCTGGGCGCCCTGAGCGCCGTACTGACCTCTGAGCCGCCGGCCCTGGTGGATGCCGACGCGTTGACCCTGGTGGCGCAGAATCCGGACATGCTGGCCCGCCGGCACACCCGTGGTCGGATCACCGTGCTGACGCCGCACGCGGGTGAATTCGCTCGACTGTTTCCCGACATCGACCTCGGCGATCGGTTGACCGCAGCCCGGACCGCCGCCGCTCGCACCGGCACCGTGGTGCTGCTCAAGGGGCATCGGACCATCATTTCGGACGGCAGCCGCACGGCGATCAACCTGACCGGTTCGCCGTGGCTGGCCAGTGCCGGTTCCGGGGATGTGCTTTCCGGGGTGATCGGTTCGCTGTTGGCCGCGGGGATCGACCCCTTCGAGGCCACCGCGCTCGGCGCCTACCTGCACGGACGAGCGGGCGAGCGGGCCGAGGCAGCCGGCCGGGCCGGGGCCCAGCAGCTCTGGGAGTACCTTCGATGAGGGCGAGCGGGCCGGACGAGCGCGCCGTCGCGATCATCGACGCCGACGCCATCGCCCACAACGTCCGGACGCTGAAGGCGGCCACCTCGGGGGAGTTGCTCGCCGTGGTCAAGGCCAACGGCTACGGACACGGTGCGGTGGGCTCGGCCCGCGCGGCACTGACCGGCGGCGCCGACCAACTCGGCGTGGCCTACCCGACGGAGGCGCTGGAACTCCGGGCGGCCGGCATCACCGCCCCGCTGCTGGCCTGGCTGTGGCCGCCCGGCGAGGACATCACAGCGGCCGCGGGGGGCGCAGTGATGCTCGGGGTCTCCTCACCGGCGCACCTCGATCGGGTCGCCGCGGCGCCGGTGTCCGGCGCCGGGATTCATCTGAAGATCGATACCGGCCTCGGGCGCGGCGGCTCCCCGATGTCGGAATGGACCCGGCTGTGCGAGGCGGCCGCCGCGGCCCAGCGCGCCCGCGAGGTCGACGTGGTCGGCGTGATGTCGCATCTGGCCAATTCGGAGGTCCTGGGCGACCCCAGCATCGCCGATCAGACGGCACGGTTCCGGGCGGCTCTCGCGGTGGCCCGCGACGCCGGACTCACCCCTCGGTATGCGCACCTGGCAAACACCGCAGCGGCCCTCGGTACCCCGGAAACACGCTTCGACCTGGTGCGCTGCGGCATCGGCATCTACGGACTCGACCCGCTCGATACCATGACATCAGGTAGTGGATCACGCACGGGACTGCGGGAGAGCCACGGGCTGCGGCCGGCGATGAGTCTGCGGGCCACGGTGGCGTTGACCAAGCGGGTGCCCGCCGGTCAGGGCGTGTCATACGGCCTGACCTACCGCACGGCAAGCGAATCGACCCTGGCGCTGATTCCGATCGGCTACGGTGACGGGATTTCCCGGACGGCGAGTGGCCGCGCTCCGGTGTGGGTAGGTGGACGGCAGTACACGATCGCCGGGAGAGTGGCGATGGACCAGCTGGTGATAGATGTCGGGGACGAGGCGATCATGGCGGGCGACGAGGTGATTCTCTTCGGCGACGGCCGGCTCGGTGAGCCGACCGCGGCCGATTGGGCTGCCGCGTGCGGCACCATCGACTACGAGATCGTCACCGCGATCAGCGCCAGGGTGCCCCGGCGGCACGTGACCGGCGGTGTCGGATGAACGTCGTCGGCAAGGTTCTCGGTGTCGTCGGTGTGGTCGGCGGCATCGCTGGTGCGGCAGTGCTCGGGGGTGCGACGGCCCAGCGGATTGCCCTCAAGAAGTACCGTTCAGTGGCGGCGGACGGCGACGTGGACTTCGACAAACTGTTCGCGGATCGGACCTATTCGGTGGTCGCTCCCGATGGGGTGGTGCTGCACGTCGAGGAAGCCGGACCGGTCGACGCCGGGCTGACGGTGATTTTCGCCCACGGCTGGGCGCTGCGCATGGGATCGTGGCACTACCAACGGCTGGGGCTGGCCGGTCCGACCTTTGGCGCCCTCACCGCCACCGGTCGACCGGTGGCCAAAGGCCCGCAGGTCCGGATGGTCTTCTTCGACTGGCGCTCCCACGGACGGTCGAGCCGAGCCACCACGGCGCACCCGACGATGGCGGTGCTGGCCCAGGATCTGGCTTCGGTGATCAATACCGCTGCGCCGGTCGGCCCGGTCGTCCTCCTCGGACATTCGATGGGCGGCATGGCCGTGCTGGCGCTGGCTGCCGCCGACCCCGAATTCTTCGCCGCCCGGGTGGCCGGTGTCGGCCTGCTGTCGACGTCGGCGACCCAGCTGCCCAACGCCGAGATCGGCCGGCTGTTCATGTCCCGATCCAACCCGCTGCTCAAGGTCGCGGGCTCGGTCGCATCCCGATACGCCGGACTCATCGAGCGCGGGCGGTCCTCCACCCGGGACGCGGTCTGGCTGATCACCCGGCTGGTCGGCTTCGCGCGCAAGGACGTGTCAGCGCAGTTGGTCGACTATCTGGACGAGATGCTCTCCGACACCTCGATCGAGGTGATCACCGATTTCATCCCGGGCGTGCTCGCGCACGACCAGATCGCCGCGTTGCCCGCGCTCGCCGGGATCCCCACGCTGATCATGGTCGGCGACATGGACCGGTTGACGCCGCCGAATCAATCGAAGTTCATTGCCGACGCACTGCCCGAGGCCGAATACGTGGTGGTCGAGCAGGCCGGCCATCTGGCGATGCTGGAAGCGCCGCAGGAGACGAACGAGGCCCTCCGTCGATTGTTGCGCCGGTCCCAGAGCTATGCCCAGCGGCGACTGAAGGCAGCGTCAGCGTGACGTTGACCCGGTCGGCGGGCCGGTAGCGGTGGAGCTGATGCTGCGCACCGCCGTGGACACCGATGCCTTCGGGCGACGCCTCGGTGGGGTGTTGCGCGCGGGCGATCTGGTCATCCTCACCGGGAGCCTGGGCGCCGGCAAAACCGCGCTGACCAAAGGGATCGGCGCGGGCATGCACATCCAGGGGCAGGTGAGCTCGCCGACCTTCGTCATCGCCAGGGTCCACCGGGCGTTGCCGCCGCACCCGGCACTCGTGCACGTGGATGCCTACCGGCTCGGTGGCGCCCCCGAGCTGGACGACCTCGATCTGGATATCGAGATGGACAGGTCGGCGGTGGTGGTCGAGTGGGGCGCCGGGCTGGCCGAGCAGTTGTCCGATGCCTACCTGACGGTTTCGTTGACCAGGCTGCCGGACGATACCCGGTTGGTGCGGCTGACCTGGGTGGGCGGGGACTGGGCGGATCGGGTGCGCCAACTGACCTGAGATCCTCGGTGCAGCAGCACTTTTCGGCCAAACGACCGCGCGCCGCGAGGCTACGGGAGGTGCTGGATGCTGTGCGGGCGACTGGTCAGAATGTTGCCGCGGGGCGCGCGGGAGTGCTCGCCCGCACCACGACAACCCCGGCGAACTGCCGGGTTTCGGTCTCGGACTCATCGTCCTGCTGGACCCGTAAAGCCATTTCCAGTGCCTGGCGGCCGATCTCGACCAGCGGCAGCCGAACAGTGGTGAGGCCCGGGACGACGTCGCGGAGTGCGGCGATATCGCCGAACCCGGCGACGGCCATCTCCGCGGGCACCGGCACTCCCTGATCACGAAGCGCCGCAACGGCTCCCATCGCCATCGAGTCGTCGACCGCGAACACGCAGTGCGCCTCGATCTCGCTCTCCAGCAATTGCCCCATCGCGGAGTAGCCGCCGTCCCGGGTGATCTGGCTGGTCAGAATATTCGCGTCGGGCACCTCATAGCCGAACTGCGCCAGGCCGTCCCGGAAGCCCGTCAACCGTTGCTCGGAGGTGAGCACCGACTCCGGCCCGGCCAGCATTGCGAACTCGCGATACCCCAAACCCCACAAGGTCACAGCCAGCCGCCGCGCCCCATCGACGTTGTCGATCACCACGGCATCGGTGGGAAGTTGATGCTGGCCGATCGTCACCACCCGGCCGCCGCCCGCCCGGATGGCGGCTACCTCCTCGGTGAGCCACTGCCCCGCCGATGAGTCGGTGAACCGCGAACCGGCCAGGATGACCGCGCTGGCCCGCTGCCTGCGCAATGCTTCGACCAGCCGTACCTCCGCCTCGGCGTCGTTGCCACTGGCGGCGATCGTGACGATCAGGTCCCGTTCACCGGCCGCGGACAGCACCCCTGAGGCGATCGCCGCCGCGACCGGATCGCCGATGTCGTGCACGATCAAACCGATCGTCGACGTCGCGCTGCGCATGGCCTGGGCGTGGGCGTTGGGCACGTAACTCAGATCCGCGGCGGCCGCCCGCACCCTGGCGCGCAGTTCTGGGCCGACCGTGCGGCCCTTGCCGCCGCCGAGGGCGCGGCTCGCGGTGGCCAGGGAGACCCCGGCCAGCAGGGCGACATCGGCGAGAGTGGCCTGGGTGCCGATGACTGACCTCCCTGAATCGGTTGCCGCGGATTCGCCTCGACGAGGGCATCCGGCCGCTGCGCCGCAGACTACCCGGCTGTCGGTGGCCGGTCACCGGATGCCCGGACGAGACCGCCCGCGCCGTTAGGATCGTCCGTGTGCTTGTGATCGCCCTGGACACCTCGACCCCCGTGTTGACCGCCGGGGTGGCCGAGGTCGCGGTCAGCGGCTCGGCCGGCCCGATGCTGCTCGCCGAGTCCTGGTTGATCGACAAGTTCGCGCACGCCGAGCAGTTGATCCCGCTGTTGCAGCAGGCGCTCGCGGCGGCCGGCCGGACGTTGGCACAGGTCGACGCGGTGGTGGTGGGTCTGGGACCCGGACCCTTCACCGGCCTGCGGGTGGGCATCGCGAGCGCCGCCGCGCTCGGCGACGGCCTGGGGGTTGAGGTCTACGGCGTGCCGTCGCACGATGCGTTCGCCCGCGCGGGCGGGCTGATCGCTGCCGAGCCCTTTCTGGTTGCCACCGACGCGCGTCGCAAGGAGGTCTATCTGTCCGGCTACGCGGACGGCGAGCTTGTGTTGGGCCCGATTCCCATCGCCCCCGCCGGCGTGGCCGATTGGCTGGTCGAGCACGACTTCGCTCCGCGGTGGGTCACCGGCGCGGGGGCCGGTCTGATCGCGGGTCTGTTGAGCCTGCCCGAGCAGAACGCGGACGGCGCAGTCACCCTCGGCCTCGTCGCCGCCGCGCTGCCGGCCATTTCCGCCGGCCGGCCGCCGGCGCCGCTGACCCCGCTGTACCTGCGCCGCCCGGACGCGGTTCCGTCCTCGGCCATTCGCAAGAGCGTGCTGGGGTGACCGGGGTGCCGCGCTCAGCACCACCGGGGACGGAGATGCTGCCCCTGGAGCCGATGGGCTGGTGGGACATCCCGGGGATCGTCGCGCTGGAGGCGGAGATCTTCGCCGAGGACTCGCCGTGGGACCCGGCGATGTTCTGGTCCGAGCTTGCCCAACAGCATTTCTACCTCACCTGCCACGACGAACTGGACCGTTCGACAATCGTCGGTTACGCCGGGCTGGCGGTGACCGACGACGAGGCAACGGTGCAGACGATCGGCGTCCGCCCCTCGCACCAGGGCCGCGGCCTCGGTCGGCGACTGTTGTCGGCCCTGGTCGCCAGGGCTGGTCACCGACCGATCGTGTTGGAGGTCCGCACCGACAACCAGCCGGCCATCCGGCTGTACGAGTCGTTCGGTTTCCAGCGAATCGGTACCCGCCGCGGCTACTACCAACCCAGCGGATCGGACGCGTACACCATGATCAGGCCGGCATGACCACCCTCGGCCCGCCCCCGCTCGGCCCTCGCGCGGTGATCCTTGGCATCGAGTCGTCCTGCGACGAGACCGGAGCCGGCCTGGTGCGGGTGAACGATGCCGGTCTGCAGTTGCTCGGCCAGAGTCTGGCTTCCTCGCAGGACGAACACGCCCGGTTCGGCGGTGTCGTTCCGGAGATCGCCTCGCGCGCCCACCTGGAAGCGATGACGGCAACCGTGCGCGGCGCGTTCGAGGCGGCCGGGCTCCGGCATCGTGACGTCGATGCCATCGCAGTTACCAGTGGACCGGGGCTGGCCGGTGCGCTCCTCGTCGGAGTTGCCGCCGCCAAGGCGTACGCCGCCGCTTGGGACGTGCCGCTGTTCGGGGTCAATCACCTGGCCGGCCACGTGGCGGCCGACACGCTGGTGCACGGCCCGCTACCCGCCGACACGCTGGCGCTCCTGGTCTCCGGCGGCCACACCCAACTGCTGCACGTCCGGGACCTGGCAGGCTCGATCACCGAGATCGGCACCACGATCGACGATGCGGCCGGCGAGGCCTATGACAAGGTCGCCAGGCTGCTCGGACTCGGCTACCCGGGCGGACCGGTGATCGACAGACTCGCCGCCGGCGGGGATCCAACGGCCATCGCGTTCCCGCGGGCGCTGACCGGTCCGCGCGATTCCCGCTACGATTTCTCCTTCTCCGGCCTGAAGACCGCGGTGGCGCGCTGGGTCGAGCAGGCCGAGCGCGACCATCGGCCGATCCCGGTGGCGGACGTCTGCGCGAGCTTTCAGGAGGCCGTCGCCGATGTGCTCACCAGCAAGATGGTGCGGGCCGCCCGCGAGTGGGGCCTCGGGACGGTGGTGATCGCCGGTGGGGTGGCGGCGAACGGCCGACTCCGGGCGCTGGCCGAGCAGCGGTGCGCGGCGGCCGGATTGACCCTGCGGATCCCCCCGCCGGCCCTGTGCACCGACAACGGCGCGATGATCGCGGCCGTCGGAGCGCATCTCGTCCGGGCCGGCGCGGCGCCGTCCGGGCCGACCCTCGGCGCCGACCCGGCCTTGCCGGTATCCACCGTGTTGGTTGCCTGATCCGCGGAATTAAGCGTGACACCGGGCCAATGGTTGAGTCCTGGCACTCTCGTGGTTAGAGTGCTAGTTGAACGGCGTTCCATGGCCCGGCACCCGCGACGACGGGCTCCGGATCGGCGTTCGGACAGTCCCTGTGCAGCACCAAGTCCGAAGCACCAGTCTTAGCCCCAGAAGGGGGAGGTCACATCGTGGCGCGCGTCAACATTCAGCCGCTCGAGGACAAGATCCTCGTCAAGGCCAACCAGGTCGAGACGACGACGAAATCCGGCATCGTTATCCCGGATACGGCCAAGGAAAAGCCGCAGGAGGGCACCGTCCTCTCTGTCGGTCCAGGTCGTGTCGACGACAACGGCAAGCGGATTCCGATCGACGTCGCCGAGGGCGACGTGGTCATCTACTCGAAGTACGGCGGCACCGAGATCAAGTACGACGGCGAGGAGTTCCTCATTCTCTCCGCTCGCGACGTCCTGGCCAAGGTCAGCAAGTGACACCCGGCGGTTCCTGAGTAGATCTCAGGGCCGCCGATACGCATTTTCGCCCCGGCGCCTGCAGTTTCGGCCCGGGGCGAAGATGCGTCACGCCCTGTGGTGCGCCGGCGATGTTCGAGTGCCGGTTTAGGGTCCACTTTCAATCAGTTTTAGCCTCAGCGAAGGACATCCCGCCCCATGGCGAAGCAGATCAGTTTCGATATCGATGCCCGCGCGGCGTTGCAGCGCGGCGTCGATCAACTGGCCGACGCGGTCAAGGTCACCCTCGGCCCGCGTGGTCGATACGTCGTGCTGGCCAAGAATTTCGGTGGCCCGACGGTCACCAACGACGGTGTCACCATCGCGCGTGACATCGATCTGGAAGACGCCCAGGAGAATTTGGGCGCCCAGCTGGCGAAGACCGCGGCCACCAAGACCAACGACGTCGCCGGCGACGGCACCACCACCGCGACCGTGCTGGCTCAGGCGCTGGTCGCCGAGGGCCTGAAGAACGTGACGGCCGGTGCCGACCCGCTGGCGCTGCGCACCGGCATCAACCTGGCCGCCGAGAAAGTCAGTGAGATCCTGCAGTCCTGGGCCATCCCGGTGGCCGGCGACGAAGCCGCGATCGCTCAGGTCGGCACCATCGCGTCCCGCGACGAGACCATCGGCGCGTTGCTCGCCGAGGCGCTGGTCAAGGTCGGCGCCGACGGAGTGGTCACCGTCGAAGAGGATTCGGGCCTTGGCACCTACCTCGAATACACCGACGGGCTGCAGTTCGACAAGGGCTATATCTCGCCGCACTTCGTCACCGACGCCGAATCGGCCGAAGCCGTTCTCGACAAGCCGCTGATCCTGCTCGCCCGCGAGAAGATCAGCGCGCTGGCCGACCTGCTCCCGCTGCTGGAGAAGGTGCTCGAGTCGAAGCGGTCACTGCTGATCATCGCCGAGGACGTCGACGGCGAGGCGCTGTCGACGCTGGCGGTCAACGCCGTCCGCAAGACCATCGAGGTGGTCGCGGTCAAGGCGCCGTTCTTCGGTGACCGTCGCAAGGCGTTCCTGCAGGATCTGGCCATCATTCTCGGTGGCGAGGTCGTTTCCACCGAGGTCGGACTCAAGCTGTCCGAGGTGGGCCTGGAGGTCTTGGGCAGCGCCCGTCGGGTGGTCGTCACCAAGGACAGCACCACCGTCGTCGACGGTGGCGGTTCCGCCGAAGCCGTGGCCGCCCGTTCCAAGCAGATCCGCGCCGAGATCGAGAAGTCGGACTCGGAGTGGGACAAGGAGAAGCTGCAGGAGCGGCTGGCCAAGCTCGGCGGCGGCGTCGCCGTCATCAAGGTCGGCGCGGCCACCGAGACCGAGGCCAAGGAGCGCAAGCACCGCATCGAAGATGCGGTAGCGGCGACCAAGGCTGCTGTCGAGGAGGGCATCATCGCCGGTGGCGGGTCGGCCCTGATCCATGCGGCCGCCGAGTTGGTCGGCGGAATCGGGCTCAAGGGCGACGAGGCGCTGGGCGTGGACATTGTCCGGCGGGCACTGGTTTCGCCGGCGTTCTGGATCGCCGCCAACGCCGGTGTCGAGGGTGCCGTGGTTGTCAACAGGATCGCCGAACTGCCTCGTGGTCATGGCTACAACGCCGCGACGGACGAGTACGTCGACCTGGTGGCCGCTGGGGTCATCGATCCGGTCAAGGTGACCAGGTCCGCCGTGGTCAACGCCGCCTCGATCGCCGCCATGCTGCTCACCACCGAGAGCACGGTTGTCGACATCCCCGCAGGTGCACCGCACACGGCCGGCGGTCACGCCGGCCACCAGCACTGATTGCTTTCAGGCCGGTCAGGTCGGCCGGGCAGCTCCGTAGGTGCCCGGCCGACCAGATCGCGCTTCGCCCGGTCGCCACCCCGTCCGGTGGGTGGTCGACCTGAGCGATTAGCCCGGAGGAGGCGGTTTACTCCACCGTTGAACGGGCGCAGACTAGCCCGTCCGGACACTTGATCATGGCTCGAGTCATCGATCCCCACCAAGAGTCCGGGCGGGCCTTTGCCGTACTCCGGGCCTGATCGGGTGATCAGGTTGGCAGGGTCCGGCTGAACGGGTGACCGCCATTCCGGGTTTGGTCGGCCGCTCGGGAAATTGGCTGAACTCTTGCCCGAATGATGCCCTCGTGTCCGGTACGGGCCGGTCACTCCGGTCGTCGTGTCGTTGCCGGCACCGCTGCGTCGGTCCTGAATCCGCCCCTCCCGCTGAAATGGAACTCTCGCCGTTCGGTGAGCGGAAGTTGGCGTCAGCCCCACTTCAGGCGCCTAGCACTCACGTACTGACGACCGGCGGGTGTTGACGGTTGGATATCGGGCCTATCCGTCACGCCATCGGGTGACCCGCCGGTTGGCGCGATGGAGTGACACTGAGGGTTCCATCCGATACGCTCTCCGACATGGCTCAGGATGCGTTGCATCAACGCGGAGGTGGCTCGGTGCAGTCCTGCGCATGCCCTGGGGATCCGGACATGCGTGCCGAGAACGGATTCGCCGGACGGCGCCCGCGTACACCAGCGGGGCAACAGTCCCACCCGTTAGGGTGTGCCTCGGTCGCCCCGACCACGCAGGGGTTACGCGCGAGCGATCGACAGGTCCAACTGAACGTGGTGCCGTTCGCCCTCGGACATGCCACCCCAAATGCCGTACGGCTCGTGCACCGCCAGGGCGTGCTTGCGGCAGGCCATCAACGCCGGGCACTCCAGGCAGACCGCCTTGGCGTTGGCTTCACGTCTGGCCCGTGCGGGCCCACGCTCCCCCTCAGGGTGAAAGAAATACGAACTGGCCATGCCGCGACACGCGGCATGCAACTGCCAGTCCCAAATATCCGCATTCGGCCCCGGAAGGCGTCGAGTATCTGCCAACTGAACCACTCCCTCGGTCGTCGGGTTGACCGGGTGGCGCAGTGGTCGCGACAAGCGCGGTTCCCCGGCGGCACGCTGGTGCAGGGCCCAGACGTCGTTGTGCTGAACTCATGGCGAAGCGCTCCGGGTCACCGCCGAAACAGGCTCAGTTCGGGCCCGCTCGATCTGGAAAACAGTGACCTGCAACACCTCGCACGAAAGACCTTAGAGTTCTTCCCGCCCAGCATCAAGACCAAGATCAAATTAGTTTTCGCGTATTCGGGTAGAAATTTTCAGGTGCGATGACATGACGGAACTCGCGAACTCGTTCCCCGCAACAACCGACACAACAGCGGCCGGAGTAGTCAATTCCGGCAGTGCTATTTCCGTCAGCCCGGCAACCGGTATCCCAGCCGGTGAATCGGCGACAAACCCCAGAGAGAAGGCTGCATTGACGAGCGTGTTGATCTGCGACGAGCGGCGCAGTGCCCGGGACGGTCTGACCCGAGTGATGTCCGCACTGCCGTCGGTTGGTTCCATCGACTGTGTCGCCGATGGCGACGAACTCCTGGCCCGGTACGGCCGGGAGAGTGCCGACATCGTGCTCATCGGTACCCAGCGCGCGCTGACCGGTGGCATCGAAGCGACCCGTCGGTTGTTGGCCGTGCACCCGGGTGGAGTGGTGATCGTCTTCGGCTCGCCGGACGACACGGCATCGATCGCCGCCGCCATCGCGTGTGGTGCCCGCGGGTTCCTGCGCTGGGATGCCACCCAGCCGGAGATCATCGCGGCGCTGGCGGACACGGTCTCCTCGCCGCGGCTGCCGTCCCCCCGGGCCTCCGAGGACGGACAGGTGAACCTGACCGAACGGGAGCTCCAGGTTCTCCGCGGAATGAGCCAGGGTCAGTCCAACGGCGAGATCGGCCGCGAGCTTTTCCTGTCCGAGGACACGGTGAAGACCCATGCACGGCGACTGTTCCGCAAGCTCGGCGCCCGAGATCGGGCCCAGGCGGTAGCCGTCGGATTCCGTCGCGGACTGGTCGCCTAGTGCCGGGTCACCAAGATCACTCGTTGCACTCGAACTACTACCCGGAGTTTCGTTTTGCCTGATGGTGCCCCTGGCAGCGACCATTCGTGGGACCATTCACACCCGCTCGATCATGGGTGTCGTGGTAGCAGGCACGGGTATCGCTGGTAGAAATATCTTTGCGCGTGGGCATTCTGCGGGCGGGGGGCGGTGCAGTGCGGGCGGGCGAGTCGGATGGTGGTTGACGGAACATCGAGCTGCGGGGGCGACATCTCTAGATACCAACCGACGCGACTGTGCCCTGCGAGTCGGCCGGACCAGATCTTGATGAGGTGCCCGCGGGATGTAACGAGAAGGTCTCCGTAAACGATGGATCAAGCAGCGGATGATTTCGACGAAATTGTCGACCGTGCTGTCCGTGGCGACGCGGTGGCGGTCGGCGAGCTTCTTCGGCGAATTCATCCGATGATCGTTCGATACTGCCGCGCGCGTCTATCGGCTGGACATCGATCGTTGCTGACCGCTGACGACATCGCCCAGGAGGTGTGCATGGCTGTTCTGACAGCGTTGCCCTCCTATCGGCGCGAGGGGCGACCCTTTCTTGCCTTTGTCTACGGCATCGCCGGCAACAAGGTCGTCGACGCCTACCGGGCGGCCGGCCGCTCGCGGACCAATCCGGTTGCCGAATTCCCCGAGATCATGTCGACCGATCCCACGCCGGAGCAAGTCGCGGTGGGTGCCGCCGTTTCCGCGCGCATGCAGTTGCTGCTCAACGAGTTGCCGGCAAATCAGCGGGAGGTGCTGGTGCTGCGGATCGGTGCCGGGTTGTCCGCCGAGGAAACCGCTGAGGCGATGGGCACCACGGCGGGAGCCGTCAGGGTCGCCCAGCACCGTGCGCTGGCCAAGCTCCGAGCAATCGTCAACGGCGATGCCGGCCTGACCGAGCAGCTGATTTGATGGACTTCTTCTCGCGGCTCCCGAAGGATCCGGACGACAACGAGCCGACGGACCTTTCGGGCATCCACGCCGATGATGCACTGATCGAGAGTTTGCGGTCGGCCCCACTGTTCGCCGATTTCAACTCCCACGATGACCTTGAATTCGGCGTTGACTCCGATCTGCCCGGTTGGTGGGAGTCCGAGGTGGCCAGCAACCCGGCGCCGACGGCCGCCTCGCCCGACACGGCCGCCGGTAACGCGCCACTCGCCGATCTGCTGCATGCCTGGCGCCAGGAGCTCGCGTCGGTCCCACTGCCCGAACCGATGGATTCGCAGGCAGCGGCGGCGATCATCCGCGCCGCGCCGGTGCACCGTCGATCGCTGCGCCCGATGCTCGCGGTGGCCGTGGCCATCGTCGGACTGTTGATCGGCTCGGCCGCGATCGGCGCTCGTTCGGCGACCCCCGGTTCGCTGCTGTGGCCGGTGACGAAGCTTCTCTGGAGCGATCGGGCCAACTCGCTGGAGGCCGGCAAGGACGCGCGGGACGGCATCGACCAGGCCAATAAGGCGCTCGATGCCGGTCATCCGGAAGCGGCCGTCGTCGCCTTGCAACACGTCACAGTCGTGCTGACCCGGGTCGAGGAACGGGACGGCCGGAAGACGCTCGAGTCCGACTATCAGCAGGCGAAGGCCAGCCTGGCGGTGGCTACCGCCGACGGGCACAGTACCGCCGGTTCCATCCTGCAGAGCAGCACGACCACGGCGGCTCCGTTGACCACCTTGAATCCGCTGCCACCAGTGGTGCCCGGCACGACGCCGGCCGTGGAATCCTCAGCTGGATCGACCACGTCCGAGGGACCGCCGAGCAGTGATCCGTCGCCCCCGGACACCTCGACCACCCCGTCCACCTCGGACCCGGTGACGACGCCGACCACCTCAGAACCGACCGCGCCGAGCACTCCGGGCTCGCCGACGGAAACCCCGCCGGCTACCTCGCCGACCGACGTGTCGACGGCCGCAGTGCAGGAAGTGCCGTTGGTTCCTGTTCTGAGCGCGGCCAACGCCACCCCGTAGTCGGGACGTGCCGACCCTGCTGCACCGCTGAAATCGACCCGGTTCCGGTCACCGCGATTTTGACCACTTAACATGGAGATCCGGCACTCCGCCGATGCCCAGGGCGCAATCCCCGGGGAACGGCCTGGGGTTTGATCGCCCGGAGCGGGATGGGAAAGCGGATATGAGTTCCAACAGCACCGAATTCGATGACAAGTTCGCCCTCATCGGATTGACCTACGACGACGTCCTCCTCCTGCCCGACGCCTCCGATCTGGTGCCGAGCGAGGCGGATACCTCCACCCTGCTGACGCGCAACATCCGGCTCCGGGTTCCGCTGGTCTCCAGCGCGATGGATACCGTCACCGAGGCGCGGATGGCCATCGCGATGGCCCGGCAGGGCGGCATCGGCGTGCTGCACCGGAACCTGTCGGTGGAGGACCAGGCCGCCCAGGTCGAGATCGTCAAACGGTCCGAGGCCGGGATGGTCACCGACCCGGTCACCTGCGCACCCGACGCCACGCTCGCCGAGGCCGACGCGCTGTGCGCGAAGTTCCGGATCTCCGGGGTTCCGGTGACCGATCCGGCCGGCAGGTTGCTGGGCATCATCACCAACCGGGACCTGCGCTTCGAGATGGATCGGAGCCGGCCGGTCCGCGAGGTGATGACGCCGATGCCGCTGGTCACCGCCGCGGTGGGGGTCACCGCCGACGCGGCCCTGGGGTTGTTGCGCAAGCACAAGATCGAGAAGTTGCCGCTGGTCGATGCTGACGGCCGGCTCCGTGGGCTGATCACCGTCAAGGACTTCGTCAAGACCGAGCAGTACCCGATGGCCACGAAGGATCATGACGGCCGCTTGCTGGTCGCCGCCGCGGTGGGCGTGGGGGACGACGCCTACAAGCGGGCGATGAATCTGGTCGACGCCGGGATCGACGTCATCATGGTGGACACCGCGCACGGGCACTCCACCCGGGTACTGGAGATGGTTTCCATGCTCCAGCGCGACGTGGGCCGCCGGATAGACGTGGTCGGCGGCAACGTGGCCACCCGGGCCGGCGCGCAGGCGCTGGTCGACGCCGGCGCGGATGCCGTCAAGGTCGGTGTCGGCCCCGGCTCGATCTGCACCACCCGGGTGGTCAGCGGGATCGGGGTCCCCCAGGTGACCGCCGTCCACGAGGTCTACAAGGCGTGCGGGCCGGCGGGAGTGCCGGTGATCGCCGACGGTGGATTGCAGTATTCCGGCGACATCGCGAAGGCGATCGCGGTCGGTGCGGATTCGGTGATGATCGGCTCGTTGCTGGCCGGCGTCCAGGAATCCCCTGGCGAGCTGATCTTCGTCAACGGCAAGCAGTACAAGTCCTACCGCGGCATGGGATCCCTCGGCGCGATGCAGTCCCGCGGGGACGCCAGGTCCTACTCCAAGGACCGCTACTCCCTGGACGACGTGCTCTCCGACGACAAGCTGGTGCCCGAGGGAATCGAAGGCCGGGTGCCCTACCGCGGGCGACTTCAGGATGTCGCCCACCAGTTGGTCGGCGGCCTGCGCGCGGCGATGGGTTACACCGGTTCGGCGACGATCGAGCAGCTCAAGCAGGCGAAGTTGGTTCGGATCACCCCCGCCGGCCTGAAAGAATCGCATCCGCACGACATCACCATCACCTCCGAGGCCCCGAACTACTTCGGGTCCTGACGCCTGGGTGATGCCGTCCGGCCGGCTGGCCGGGCGCAGTGGATGAGACGAGGAGTTTCCGCGTGGCGGACAGCGTTGAGATCGGCATGGGTCGTTCGGCCCGCAGGACCTACAACCTGGACGACGTGTCCATCGTGCCGTCCAGGCGGACCCGGGCGACCGCGGACGTCAGCACGGCCTGGCAGATCGATGCCTATCGGTTCGCGTTGCCGATGCTGACCCACCCGAGCGATGCGATCTCCTCGCCCGCGGTGATCAAGGAGGTCGGCCGGCTCGGTGGCCTCGGCGTGCTGAATGCGGAGGGACTCTGGGCCAGGCACGCCGATCCGGAGGCCGCGATCGCTCGGATCCTGGACGGCGCGCGGGAGGAAGAAGCCGAGGGCATCATCGACGGCTCCGTCGAATTGCTGCAGGAGCTCTACAGCGCGCCGATCGACCACGATCTGTTGCGTCAGGTGATCGGCGACCTCAAGTCGACCGGCCACACCGTGGCGGTGCGGGTCTCGCCGCAGAATGCCGCGCGGATGACCCCGGTGGTGGTGGCGGCGGGGATCGACATGCTCGTCATCCAGGGCACCATCGTCTCGGCCGAGCATGTGCTGGCCGGTGGCGAACCGCTGAACCTGAAGAACTTCATCTCCGACCAGGACGTTCCAGTGGTGGTCGGCGGCTGCACCAACTACCAGACGGCCACCCACCTGATGCGGACCGGCGCCGCCGGCGTAATCGTCGGTTACGGGTCCGGCTCCACCACCACGACCGACAACGTGCTGGGCATCCGGGTGCCGATGGCCACCGCGATCGCCGACGCGGCCGCGGCCCGCCGGTCGTATCTGGATGAGACGGGCGGTCGATACGTGCATGTGATCGCCGACGGGGACCTGCAGACAAGCGCGGACGTGATCAAGGCCATCGCCTGCGGCGCGGACGCCGTGATGCTCGGGGAGCAACTCACCGCCGCCGACGGTGTTCCGGGCGACGGCTATTACTGGGTCAGCACGGCCGCCCATCCCCGGCTGCCGCGCGGCCATGTGTCCTACTGCGGGACCGCGGATGTGCCGCTGGAGACCCTGCTTTTGGGGCCGGCGACCTCGACCCTGGGAGACACCAACATCTTCGGGGCGCTGCGCCGGGCGATGGCCAAGACCGGTTACAGCGACCTGAAGGAGTTCCAGAAAGTCGGCCTCGCCGTTCTCTAGCTCACCGGCCAAGATCGGGGAGGAATCTGCTCGCTCACCGAGCAGAATCCTCCCCGATTGTGGCCAGCACCTGAGCTATCTCGGTAACCGTGCCGGCGAGATCTCGGCGAATCTGCTGTGGGGTGTACCGCAGGACCGTCCAACCGTGTGTGATCAGCGCGTTCTGCCGCTCGCGGTCGGCGTGAAACTGAGCCGGCTCAGTGTGGGCGCTGACCCCGTCCACCTCGATAGCCAGCTTCAATTCCGCCACCGCGAAGTCCAGCCAGACCCGTCGACCGGCGAGTTCGATGTGTACGCCGGCAGCGATCTGAGTCAGTCCGCAGCGGCGAAGTGCCGCCGCGAGTTCGCGTTCCGGCGGCGACACCGTGCCGTCGCGGGCCAATTCGAGCGCCGCCCTGGCCGCCCGGCAGCCGGTGGCATTGGCAAAGCGCTCCATCGTCTCGCTGAGCTCGGCAACACTGAGATGGCGCTGCAGGGCGCGGTCGAAGCAGTCCTGACCATTCGGAAGGCCGGCATTTTCCAGCGCGGTCAGTGCTCGGCAGAGCACTCGGACGCCGCGGATGACCACAATATCGACTTCGGCCAGGTCCCGGCGGCGCGTCTTGACATAGCGTTGTCGGGCGCCGGCGGCAGCGCGCCGCACGGTCATCAGCACGGGACCCTCGGGTTCCGATCGCAACCCGTGCCACCAGGCGGCCCAGCTGCCCGAGAGCACGGCCGCCGGGCCTAGCCACAACACCGCGGCGTGCACCATCAATTCATCGTCGAGCGCCGCCGCAATGTGCCGATAGACACCGGGGAGCACCGGTTGCCACTCACCGGAGCGGATCCGCCGGCCGACCGCGGCCGAACTCAGCCCGCCCGAGATCGCCTGCTGCCGGGTGATCAGCCCGCATTGCCGGGCGATCAGCCTGAGTTCATCCACTCCATCAGCTTGGCGAAGATGGCCGGGACTCCGGGTGGTTGCCTGAGAATGTGGACAACTCCGCAAGATCGGGGAGCATTGTTCTCGCTGAGCGAGCAAAATCCTCCCGGATTTTCAGAGCCAGTCGCGGTGGCGGAACCGAACGACCAGCCCACCGACCGTGAGCACCATTTCCACCATCGCACCGATGAAGCCGGCCTCCGACTGAAAGCCTGGGTGCGGGACAGTCATCCCCATGAATCCGGTGATCAGCGTGGGGACCGCGATCAGCGCCGCCCAACTCGCCAGCTTCATCCCTGACTGGGTATAGGTGAATGGGCGCCGTCATCCACCGGCGAAATCAGCGACCGCCGGCTGGCGGCGGCGGGGCGAGTTCAGGGAGTGCATGTGCCGGGTGGCCGTGGGGCGGTACAGGAGGTCGTGGTGGCTCTGGATGTCCGCAGCTCCGGGATCGACGGCGCCCTGCTCGGTCGGGACGGTCGGTGGTTCGCCCAGGCCCAGCGACCGATCGGCCCCCGACCCGGGCCGGTCGAGGTGATGCTCGGCGTTGCCGACCTCGCCGCCGAACTGGTCCGGGATCGGTCAGCGGGGTTGCACGTCCGAGCGGTCGGAGTCGTCGTTCCCGGCACCGTGGCCGCCGAAACCCCGATCGCCCGGTTCGCCGCGAACGTCGGCTGGCGGGAGGCGCCGCTGGCCCAGTTGGTATCCCACCGAGTCGACCTGCCGGTCGCCCTGGGGTATGACGTCAGATCGGTCGCCCTGGCCGAGGCGCGGCTGGGGGCCGGACAGACGGACGACTCGATGTTCTTCGTATCGTTGGGCGCTGAGGTGGCCGCCGGGTATGCGAGCCTGGGCCGGGTCGATGACGGAGCCAACGGGCTGGCCGGTGAGTTCGGCCACCTGGTGGTGCGGCCGGGCGGGCCGACCTGCGGCTGCGGCAATCGCGGCTGCCTGGAAGTGTTCGCCGCGGCATCCCGGATCGGCGCCCGCTACTCCCGGTTGATCGGTTCTCCGGTGTCGGCCAGGCACGTCGGCGAGCTGGTCCGCGCGAACGATCCGATTGCCCGCCAGGTGTGGGGTGCGGCGGTGGAGGCGTTGGCCGACGCGCTGGCCATTATCGTGCTTGTCCTGGATCCCGGGGTGATCGTCATCGGCGGTGAATTGTCGACGGCGGGCGACATCCTGCTCGCCCCGTTGCGGGCGGAGTTGGCGCAGCGGCTGACCTTCCGCTCGGCGCCGCCGGTACTGCCGGCGACCCTGGGCGGCCGGGCCGGCCTCCTGGGTGCGGCGCTGCGAGCCTGGGATCTGCTCGACGGTCGAAACGCACGCAGACGCTGACGTCCGGCACGCCATCAGACCCGCGCCGATCCCTGCCCGGGTCAGCGACGGTTGCGGCGCGGCCGGCGCAACCCGGCGACGACGATCCGCCGTAACAGCTCCCGGGAGTCCACCGGCAGCGCGCCGCCGGCAACGAGTTCGTCGTATCGTTCGGCGGGCACGTCGTAGTGGTCGTGATCAAAACCCTTGGTCGGGATGCCGTGCGCGGCGGCGAATGAGTGCAGTTCGGCATAGCTGGCGTCGCTGACCAGATGAGCCCAGAGCCGGCCGTGGGCGGGCCAGCGTGGCGGGTCGATCAGTACGGTCATCCGGATCAGGCTAGTCAAGAGTGCTCGCCGGCGTTGGTTTCGCCGGGCCGCCGCTGGATAGACTTTCGGTGCCCGTCGCGGGTGGCCATTCGGCCGCCAGGATCGCCGGCATCACCGTGACGAGAGGCGGCGCATTCGTGGCCGACGCACTACCTGCCCCGACCGCCGCCGACCACGACACGGGCACCGAGCACCCGGTGCTGGTGGTCGATTTCGGCGCGCAGTACGCCCAGCTCATCGCTCGGCGCGTTCGCGAGGCCCACGTCTACTCCGAAATTGTGCCGTCGACCATGTCGGCGACCGACATGCTGGCCAAGTCGCCGGCGGCCATCGTGCTGTCCGGCGGGCCGTCCTCGGTGTACGCCGACGGCGCGCCCCAGGTGGACCCCGCGCTGTTCGACGCGGGTGTGCCGATCTTCGGTATCTGTTACGGCTTCCAGGTGATGGCGACCGCGCTCGGCGGCCGGGTCGACCGAACCGGCCGCCGGGAGTACGGCGGCACGGCACTGGACGTCACGGACAGCCGGTCCACCCTGTTCACCGGGCTGCCCAGCAGGCTCAACGTGTGGATGAGCCATGGCGATTCGGTGGCCGAGGCGCCGCCCGGCTTCACCGTCACGGCGAGCACGCCGGACACCCCGATCGCCGGGTTCGAGAACCTCCCGCGTCGGTTGGCCGGCGTCCAGCATCATCCCGAGGTCGCGCACTCCGAACAGGGCCAGGAGGTCCTGCGCCGCTTCCTGTATGACGTCGCCGGCCTCACCGCGTCCTGGACGCCGGACTCGATCCTGGCCGAACAGGTCGAGCTGATCCGGGCGCAGATCGGCGACCGCACGGTGATCTGCGGGTTGTCCGGCGGGGTCGACAGCGCGGTCGCCGCGGCGATCGTGCATCGGGCCGTCGGCGATCAGCTGACCTGCGTGTTCGTCGACCACGGATTGCTGCGGGCCGGTGAGCGCGAGCAGGTACAGCGTGACTACATTGCGGCGACCGGTATCCGGCTGGTCACCATCGATGCGCAACAGCAGTTCCTCGACGCGCTGGCCGGCGTCACCGAGCCGGAGACCAAGCGCAAGATCATCGGCCGGGAGTTCATCCGATCGTTCGAGGCAGCGGCGGTGTCCATCGCGGAGGCCGAGGGCGGGGTGGACTTCCTGGTCCAGGGCACGTTGTACCCGGATGTGGTGGAATCCGGCGGCGGCACCGGGACGGCGACGATCAAGTCGCATCACAATGTCGGCGGGCTGCCCGAGGACCTGAAATTCGAGTTGGTCGAGCCGCTGCGCAAGTTGTTCAAGGACGAGGTACGGCTACTCGGGGCCGAGCTCGGCCTGCCGCCGGAGATCGTCGGACGGCAGCCGTTCCCGGGCCCGGGTCTGGGCATCCGGATCATCGGGGAGGTGACCCACGATCGGCTGGAGCTGCTGCGTAGCGCCGACCAGATCGTCCGGGAGGAGCTCACCGCGGCCGGGCTGGACGGTCAGATCTGGCAGTGCCCGGTGGTGCTGCTCGCCGATGTCCGCTCGGTCGGGGTTCAAGGCGATGGCCGCACCTACGGCCACCCCATCGTGCTGCGGCCGGTGTCCAGCGAGGATGCGATGACCGCGGACTGGTCGCGGATCCCGTACGACCTGCTGGCCCGGATCTCCAACCGGATCACCGGCGAGGTGCCCGAGGTGAACCGGGTGGTACTCGACATCACCAGCAAGCCACCGGGGACCATCGAGTGGGAGTAATCGCGGTTACCGCATAGCGATGTCCGTTCCGGCGCACCGAATGGGGCGGGCCGGAACGGACTGTCTGCAGTGTCAGCTTTTCCTCCGTCTGGCTCCCGGCAGGGTGGTGGCCAACAGGCCGAGGCCCACCAGGGCGAGCACCCCGGCGGCGATCCACTTGGTGCCCTGGTTCAGCAGCCACCACGGGTCTCCGGTGAAGCCCACCGAGGCGATGGCCAGGAACGCCATGGCGAAGATGATCCCGATGGCGCTCACCCCGCGAGCCGAACCCGGCGCGCCGGCCTTCTGCTCAGCCACGGGACACCAGCAGATCCCCGGCGCCGACATGCACATCCAGGTTGATCGTGCCCCCGCTCTCGATCGTGTCGACGAAGGTTTCGTCGTTGTCGAAGCCGTCGATCCTGTTGCCGACGCAGTCGACGCTGCCCACATTCGACGAGCAGGTGACGTTAAGATTCACTTTCTCCGGCAGGAGGACCATGGCTTGGCCGGCCTCCACATGGACAGAGGTGGTGACCGTGGTCCCGCGCTCGAGGGTCAGTCCGCTCAGATCCAGCTTTGCCTGGCCGGCGCTGACGTGGTACTCGGATTGGAGTGCGGTAGCGGAGGTCGGGGTCCACGCCTGGTTGCCGACGTCCGTCGTTCCGGACATCCCGGTCAGTGTCAGCGCCACGGTGATCACGGCAAGCACGATGCCCGGCGCCAGGAGGGTGATCCGCCGGCCGAGCAGGGCCTGGACCAGCAGTCCGAGCGCCACCACCACCAGCGCTGAGGCCGCAACGGCGGCCCAGGTCAGCAACCACCAGCCGGCGAAGATCCCGGCGACCTGCACGGCGGCAACCAGCATGGCCAGTCCGAAAGCCGCGCGATAGATGACCGGTGCCGGCCGGCGGGTCTGCACCAGGGTCGACTTCGGTGCGACATCGATGTCGGGCAGGTCCCAGGCGAAGGGCGCCGCGCCCAGCGGATCCCAGGCCGGGGGAGTCGTGCGAGGCGGCGGTGCCACCGGGTCGGCGGTGGATCGGTAGCCCGCCGACGCTCCCGGTTCGGCAAAGCCCGCGGTGTCGTTACCGGTGGAGCCGGTGCCGCCGGCAGATCCCTGATCCCAGAAGGCGGGCGTGTCGAACGGACTCGGCTGACCGGCGTCGGCCGCACTCCCGGTCGACGTGCCGGCGGACGCACCCGGCTTGGCCCAGTTGAACGGCTGAGCCGTTGATTCGGCGCCTTGCCGCTGCTGCGGGCCGCAGCCCTTGCCGCCCCACTGGCCCCAGCTGCCCCACCCGGGGTGGCCCTGCTGGTTGGGGTCCGTCGGTGTCTGGTTCCGCTGACCTTGACCCCACTGACCAGGATTCTGCTGTCCCCAGACGCTGCCCGGCCGGAACGGCCCCCGCCGCTGCTTACGGGCGATGTGAAAGGCGATCACCGCGGCGATGGCGACCGGCCAGAACGGCAATCCCCAGGAAAAGGATGAAGTGATGCTGATCAGCACGGCAATTGCCAGGCCGACCGCCAGGATCGGTGAGACGGAGGAACGGCCGCGGCCGAGCAACGATTCCCCGGCGGACACTTCGTCACCGTCCAGTGGGAGTAGCAGCCAGCACAGGCAGTACGCCAGGATGCCGGCGCCCCCCAGCACGGTGAGCACGACGAAACCGACCCGGAACAGGACCGGATCGACGCCGAGGTAACGGCCCAGGCCGCCGGCCACGCCGGCGATCTTGGAATTTGCACGAGAACGCCGCGGCCGCCGCGACCACCAGTCGCTGCGTTGGTTGAAGGGCTGCTGCTGCCCGGTTTCGGTCATGCATCAACTCTGACCGCATCGGCGGCGGAGCAACATCGGGGACTCCCCTGATTTTGCGAACCAGGGGAGTCCCCGATCCGGTGAGCCGGAAATGCTGGGAGGATCGAGTGGTGAACGAACCCCGGCGGGAGCCTGCGCAACAACCGTGGGCGGTCCGCGAACCGGCGCCGAGCGCCGGCGTTGTCGCCGTCGCCGCCTCGCCGGCCGTTTCGCCGTCGCCGCCCGCCGCCTTTCCGCCGCCGCCCGCCGCCTTTCCGCAGCCGTCGGCCACTCTCCCGCCGCAGGTCACCGCCTTCCCGCCGCCCCTTCCCTTCCCCCAGCCGGCCACCTTTCCCTCGCCGGCAACCTTCCCGCCGTCGGCCACCGGTTTGCCGCGTTCGTCCACCACCGGTGATCTGAAGGAGTCGCCGCCGCTGACCCGGCCACGCCAGGACCGGATGCTCGGTGGGGTGTCGGTGGGTATCGCCGGCCACCTTCGGGTGCCGGTCGTGTGGGTGCGGGTGCTGTTCTGCCTGCTCTCACTGCTGAGCGGGATCGGCGTGCTGGCCTACGCGCTGCTGTGGATTTTCGTGCCACAGGGAGATTCGCCGGTGGCGAAGCCGCGACCGGCGTCGCCGACCGAACGTCGGCAGGCCTTCGGCGTCGCCGCGATTGGGGCCGCCCTGGCCATCCTCGGCTATGCGTTCGGCTTCGGTCAGACGATCGGCTGGCTCATCGGCCCGCTCGGCCTGGCCGCCGTCGGCGGCGCATTCATCTGGCGGGAGGCCGACGACGCCCGGCGGGAGAAGTGGCGTCGATCCGCCGCGGGCTTCGTGCGGCCGACCTCGGGCACGTTCTGGCGGATTGCCGGCGGCGCGATCCTGGTGATCGGCGGTCTCGGCGTGTTTGCCCTTGGACAGCTGGATTTCACCGCTGCGAGTGGGGCCATCGTGGCGGTCGCCCTCACGCTGGTCGGCGTCGCCATCATCGCCATTCCCTGGTGGGTGCGGCTGGTCCGGGACCTGAGCACCGAACGTCGCGAGCTGGTGGTGCAGCAGGAACGCGCCGAGATCGCCGCGCACCTGCATGACTCGGTACTGCAGACCCTGGCGCTGATTCAACGGCAGGCAGCCGATCCCCGTGAAGTGCTGCGACTGTCCCGCTCCCAGGAACGGGAATTGCGGTCCTGGCTGTACGGGCCGGCCGGTTATGCGAGCAATACGGAAGCACCGGGAGCCACCGGAACCCTGGCCGCGGCTCTGGCGATCGCCGCCGGCGAGGTGGAGGATACCTACGCCATCAAGCTGACGCCCGTCGTCGTCGGCGATACCCCGATGGATCCGGGGATGGGGGCCCTGGTCGCGGCAGCCCGGGAGGCCATGGTGAACGCGGCCAAACACGCCGGCACCGACGAGATCAGCCTGTATGCAGAGGTCGAGGAATCCGCCGTGACGGTTTTCGTGCGCGACCGGGGCGCCGGCTTCGACGTTGCCCAGGTCGGCGCCGATCGCCGCGGGTTGGCCGAGTCCATCCGCGGCCGGATGGATCGGCATCACGGCCGGGCTACAGTTCGGTCAACGCCGGGTGAAGGCACCGAGGTCGAACTGGAAATGCCGATCATGGGGTCGTCCGCCGGTAGCAGCTACCCCGCTGCCGCCGGCGGCAGCCGACCACCCGCACCCGACCAGCAGTAGCCCACGAGCAAAGCGAGAAGCGATGACGGAACCGGTGACGGTCTTCCTGGTGGATGACCACGCGCTGTTCCGGGCCGGCGTCAAGGCCGAGTTGGCCGGACTGAACGACGAGCGGATCCAGATCGTCGGCGAGGCCGGATCGGTGGGGGAGGCCGTGGTCCGGATCACCGCAGAACGGCCCAAGGTGGTGCTGCTGGACGTGCACATGCCCGATGGTGGTGGCCGCGCCGTTCTGGAGCGGGTGCACGCGAAACTCCCCGAGGCCGTGTTCCTGGCGCTCAGCGTCTCCGACGCCGCCGAGGACGTGATCAACGTGATCAGGGCCGGCGCGCGCGGCTATGTCACCAAAACGATTTCCGGACCCGAGCTTGCCGACGCGATCGTCCGGGTCGCCGGCGGCGATGCGGTTTTCTCGCCCCGGCTGGCCGGATTCGTGCTGGACGCATTCTCCGACCGTCCAGGAGCGGCGCCGCTGGTCGACCCCGAACTGGACATGCTGTCCCCGCGGGAGCGCGAAGTACTCCGGCTTCTGGCCCGCGGCTACGCCTACAAGGAAATCGCCTCGCAGCTGTTCATCTCGATCAAGACCGTCGAGACCCATGTGTCGTCGGTCCTGCGCAAGACCCAGATGTCCAACCGCTACGAGCTCTCCCGGTGGGCCACCGACCGTCGGTTGGTCTGACTGTCCTCAGTGGTCAAGACCACTCAGGACCGCGCCCGGCCGAGCTTGCCGCGGCCCATCGCGAGCAGCATCATCGCCAGGTCGGCACCCGGCTGGCCGAGATCGCGGAAGCGATCCAGGATCGCCATCTCCCGGCTGTAGACGATTCGCGGACCGCCGAGAGCCATCCGGGCGGAGCCGATGGAATGCGAGAGGGCGGTTCGCCGCTTGATCAACCGAACGAGCTCGGCATCGATCGCGTCGATCTCGACGCGAAGAACGGCGATGCCTTCCTCGGTGTCCGGCACCGGCACTTCGGGCAGATCCATCTCTGCGTCGGTCATGTCGGCCTTTCGAACTCTGGTGCTGAGCATGTGAACCTCATTCTGCCCCTGCCACCGTGATCGGGACACGAAAAACGCCCCGGGTCGGGTGACCTCGGGGCGCGTCGTCGGAGCTGAATTGTCAGCCGCTGACGGGCACCGGAGGCCGGTACCCGTAGAAAAACTGCTGCCGCAACATGGCCCGAAGTGTGACACAGCACTAGCCCGGCGTCCAGCGGAGCGTTCGTCGGCATCAGGAGAGGAACGAGACGGCTGCGACGGTCAGGATGATCAGCCACGACACGGCGAGCACCAGCCGGGCTCGCCGCATCTTCTTCCGCTCCGCCGGGCCGATCGCCCGCGGGTAGCGAGCCAGGAACGCCCGCCGGTTGGTGGGCTGCTCGACGACATCCAACGGCGGCGAACCCAGCGCGAAAAGCAGGTGCCGCCAGGCGAAGTCGCTCCATACCCGGCCCACCAGCGTGAACAGCGCGACGCCGTCGGCGTCGAAGAACACCAGCATCCGGCGGCCACGGCCGGCGCGCCGGAAGTCGGTCAGCCAGCCGGCGAAGGCGATCTGCTCGCGGCGCACCACCAGCGGCGGCCGCCCGGCGCCGGAATCGATCAGCACCGAGCTCGGCGTCAGGTCGATCCGACTCCGGCGATTGCGCCGCCACAAGCTCATGGTGAAGAAGGCGACCAGCAACAGTCCCGGAATGGCTCCGAGCCACCAATCGCGAAGATCGCCGGACGGTCTGGTCAGGGTGCTGATCAGCAGACTGATCGCGACGATCCCGACCGCCAGCACCAGCGCGAGGCGAAACGCCTGGCTGCGGAAGTACGAGGCGGGCAGGTTGTCCGGTCGGTAGGTGGCGATAACGTCACCGGTAGGGAGCACGCTCGCACCATAGCCATCCGGGATGATCAACTCATGAGAGACGAAG
This sequence comes from Mycobacteriales bacterium, assembly GCA_038245175.1. Taxonomy (GTDB): domain Bacteria; phylum Actinomycetota; class Actinomycetes; order Mycobacteriales; family Nakamurellaceae; genus Nakamurella. Next base: position 444,119 of record JBBRSR010000001.1, read on the forward strand.
GCGTGAGAGACAAGACATGAGAGATTCGGACACCATGATTTTGGCCTTTCTGCGCCAGCAGCGGCAATCCGTACTGGCGATCGTCGACGGGATGTCGGACACGCTGATTCGCACGCCGGCCCTGCCTTCCGGCTGGACCTCGATCGGGCTGATCAACCACCTCGCGGACGTGGAGCGATCGTGGGTTCAGCACGTGGCTGCCGGGGTGGCCGAGGACTCCGAGTGGGATCCGGCGAACCCGGACGCGGAATGGCAGATCGCCCCTGGGCAGGCCGTGGCCGCGGTGCTCGACGGTTACCGGAGGGCCATGAAGGACAGCGATCGGCTGCTGGCCGAACTTGATTGGGATGCGCCCAACGCCAACCGGAAAGCGCACTGGGCGCCCGACGACGTCGCCGACGTCCGGTGGGTCGTGCTGCATCTGATCGAGGAAACCGCCAGACACGCCGGACATCTGGACGCCGCGCGAGAGCTACTCGACGGACAGGTGGGCCGCGGCCCGAACTGAACAGGAAGAGGTCGGCCAAGTGGAATATCGAGTCCCCGGAACGCCGGTTGTCTGGCGCTTTGTGCATGGTGACCACGTCGCCGCGGTTTTTCCGTCGGTCGTGGTGGTCGATGATGCCGATCACGTGGTGCTCTATCAGCCACCGGGTACTGACACCCTTCGCCGCACCGGCCGGCGCGGCGGACCCCGTGGCCGGAACATGCAGCCCGGGGGTTGGGACGGCGGGCATGCTCGGGATCCGTGGGTCGGTAACGGCGTGGTGCGCGCGCACCGGCGGGGGACGCCGTGGTCGGCGTGGCGCTGGGTGGATTCGGGCGGCCGTTGGGAACCGGGTTTCTATGTCAACCTGGAACGTCCGTGGCTGGCCGGTCCGCTCGGCTACGACTCCGAAGACTGGATTCTCGACCTCGTAATCGACACCGACCTGGTCGGCTGGACCTGGAAGGACGAGGACGAACTCGGCTGGGCGCAGCAGGTCGGCGCCGTGTCGGCCGAGCACGCGGCGGAAGTCCGCATTGCCGGCGCGCAGGCGCTGGCTGCCGCCCAGCAGGGCAGTTGGCCGTTCCGGGCCCGGTGGGATGACTGGCTACCCGACCCGTCCTGGCCCCATCCGGCGGCGGGGCCGCACTCGCTGATCGTCGAAGGGCACAATTCGGTATGAGCTTCACCGGGATACCGCTGGCCGCGCTGGACTTCTACGAAGACCTGGAGAACGACAACAGCAAGCCGTTCTGGACGGCGAACAAGGAGATCTACGACGAATCAGTGCGGGCGCCGCTGCTCGCGCTGGCGGCCGAACTAGCAGCCGAGTTCGGCGCGGCAAAGCTGTTCCGGCCGTTCCGGGACGTCCGGTTCGCCAAGGACAAGACGCCGTACAAGACGCAGCAAGGGGTCTATTTCGCCGAATCCAGGGTATATCTGCAGGTCAGCGCCGCCGGGTTGTTCGTGGGCGCAGGCGTCTGGCAGACCTCGCCGGAGCAGGTCGCCCGGCTGCGCCGAGCCGTCGATGACGAGCGTCACGGGCCCGCTCTCGCGCAGATCCTGACCACCGCGAAACAACGCGGCCTGGTCATTGCGGGCGAACAGCTGACCCGAGTGCCCAGCGGCTTCGCGAAGGATCACCCCCGCGCTGACCTGCTCACCTACAAGTCGTTGACGGCGCATCGCGACCTCGGCGCCCCGGATTGGCTGCCCACCCCGGCCGCCAAGGCCGAAATCGTCGATGTCTGGCGGCAGGCCGACCCACTGCTGAAGTGGCTGAGCGATTACGTGGTCTGAAGCCCCGTCCGCTGACATGCGGTGGGAAAGTGCTCGCTCAGCGAGAAGAATCCTCCCGAGTCTCCAGACCGGGAAGGGTCGACGACAGCGCAACCTCAGTTGCCGACCACAGCGCGGCACCAGCTGACGCGTCCCGCCGGGTGCTGCCTGGGCAACTCTGTCGGCGCCAGCCGGTAACGTGGGAACCGCGATGACCCACCAGTTCGATAACCAGCACCCGACCTTGATGGACGTCCCAGAACCGCCGATGGACGGATTCGGGTCGGACGACTTCTTGGTGGCTGTGCCGTCGGCGATCGACGTTCCCTCGCCGGCGGAGCAGCGCGCGGCGGTCGCCGAGACCCAGGCGCGCGCCGACCGGGCCGCCCAGAAGGCGGCCGAGCTGTTGGCGGGTTTGAACTCCGAGCAGCGTGCGGCCGTCGAACATCGTGGTGCGCCGCTGCTGGTGGTTGCTGGCGCGGGCTCGGGCAAGACGCGCGTACTGACCCGACGGATCGCCTATCTGCTCGGGGTCGGCGGCGCCGCGCCGGGTGAGATCCTGGCCATCACCTTCACCAACAAGGCGGCCGCCGAGATGCGGGATCGGGTCGCCGACCTGATCGGTTCGCGGGCCCGGGCGATGTGGGTGAGCACCTTCCACTCGATGTGCGTGCGGATTCTGCGCGCCGAAGCGACCATGCTGGGCTACAAGTCGACCTTCACGATCTATGACTCCGCCGATTCGCAACGGCTGGTCGCCTTGGTCGCCGGGGACATGGATCTGGATCCGAAGCGATTCGCCGCGCGCGGCCTTGCCGCGGCCATCTCCAACCTGAAGAACGAACTCATCGATCCGGCGATGGCCGCGGAGCGCGCCGACTCGGACATGGCCAAGGTGATCGCCGAGGTCTACGCCGGCTACCAGGCCCGGCTCAAGGCCGCCTCGGCGCTGGATTTCGACGATCTGATCATGGAGACGGTTGCGTTGCTACAGGCGTTCCCGGCCGTCGCCGAGCACTACCGCCGCCGCTTCCGGCACGTTCTGGTGGACGAATATCAGGACACCAATCACGCGCAGTACACGCTGGTCCGCGAACTGGTCGGCGGTGCCCACGACCAGCGCGAGGTACGTGCCGCCGACGGTGAGATCGTCCGCGACGCCAAGTCCGCGGTGCCGCCGGCCGAACTGGTGGTGGTGGGCGATGCCGATCAGTCCATCTATGCCTTCCGCGGCGCGACCATCCGCAACATCGTGGAGTTCGAGCGTGACTACCCGAGCGCGCGCACCATTCTGCTCGAGCAGAACTACCGATCCACCCAGAACATCCTTTCCGCGGCCAACGCGGTGATTTCCCGCAATACGGACCGCCGGGCCAAAAAGCTGTGGACCGCGGCCGGCAGCGGTGAACAGATTGTCGGGTACGTCGCCGACAACGAGCACGATGAGGCCGCGTTCGTCTGCGGCGAGATCGACCGGCTCGTCGATCTGGGCGAGATCCGGTTCGGCGATGTGGCGGTGTTCTACCGGACCAACGCCTCGTCCAGGGCGTTCGAGGATATCTTCGTCCGGCTGGGCATGCCCTACAAGATCGTCGGCGGTGTGCGCTTCTACGAGCGCAAGGAGATCAAGGACGCGCTGGCCTACCTGCGCGCGTTGGCGAACCCGGCGGACGAGGTCTCGCTGCGGCGGATTCTCAACGTGCCCAAGCGTGGCATCGGTGATCGCGCCGAGGCCTCGATCGCCGTCTTCGCGCAGACCCAGAAAATCTCCTTCGCCGAGGCGCTCGGCCGGGTCAGGGACATTCCGTTCATGGTGTCCCGGTCGATCAACGCGGTCAGCGCCTTCAACGACCTGATCACCGGATTGCGGGACCTCCTGGCCGCCGGCGCCGAGCCGGCCGACCTGCTGTCCAGCGTGCTGGAACGGAGCGGCTATCTCGGCGGTCTGGAAGCCAGCACCGATCCGCAGGACGGGTCGCGGGTGGAGAACCTCGAGCAGCTGGTCACGGTGCTGCGGGAACGGGTCGAACTCCTGCAGTCCGGCGAGGAGCAGTTCGCCCCCGGCGCGGACCTGCTCGCCGCGGTGCTGGAACAGTTGTCGCTGGTCGCCGACGCGGATTCGATACCGGACTCCGCGGCCGGGATGGTCACCATGATGACGCTGCACACCGCGAAGGGGCTCGAGTTCCCGGTGGTCTTCCTGACCGGATGGGAGGACGGGCTGTTTCCGCACATGCGGGCCCTGGCCGATGAGATTGAGCTGGCCGAAGAGCGCCGGCTGGCCTACGTCGGCATCACCCGATCCCGCGAGCGGCTCTACATCTCCCGGGCGGTCACCCGCTCGACCTGGGGTCAGCCGGGTGCGAACCCGGCCTCCCGTTTCATTGACGACATTCCGCCCGAGGTCCTGGACTGGCGCCGGCTGGCCGAAGCCCGTGACTCGGATTGGTCCAGTGGCCGGTCGGCGCCGGTGGCCGCCGGGCGGTTCGGTGACAGCAGCGGCGGGTCGAACCGGCGTTTCGGCGAGTCGGCCCAATCGCGGATCGCGGCCGGCGGGATGCGCAGCACCAACTTCAAGGGCTGGCAGAACACACCGACCCTCAACCTCGCGGTCGGCGATCGGGTGTCACACGACAAGTACGGGTTGGGCAAGGTCATCGCGGCCGACGGGGTCGGCGTACGGGCGACCGCGACCATCGACTTCGGGGCCGCCGGAACGGTTCGGCTGATGCTGATCGGCGGCGTGCCGATGACGAAGCTCTAACCGGTTGCTGTCGGTCGGGCCTCGCGGCTCACCAGAGCCTGCCGACTGCTACGCAGGAAATCGCGCTCGGCCGCATTCTCGGTCAGTCCGATGGCCAGATCGTAGGCCTGTGCCGCCGGCTCCGCACGGCCCAACCGTCGGAGCAGATCCGCTCGAATGGCATGGAACAGGTAGTAGCCACATAGCTCGCCCTCGAGTTCGTCGACCAGCTCCAGCGCGGTCCGCGGGTCCTGGACCTCGGCCACGGCGACCGCCCGGTTGAGCGCGACCACCGAGGTCGGCGCCAGAATCAGCAGTTGGTCGTACAGCCGCACGATCTGCCACCAATCGGTGAGCGCGGCCGCCGATGCGTCGCTGTGCACCGCGTTGATCGCGGCCTGCAGCTGATACGGGCCCGGTCGCCCCAGCCGCAGGCAGCGCCTGACCAGCTCCTGGCCTTCGGCGATCAGCGTTCGATCCCAGGTCGACCTGCGCTGGTCGGCCAGCAGTACCAGATCGCCGTGCGCGCTGGTCCGGGCCGCCCGGCGGGACTCGACCAGGATCATCAGGGCGAGCAGTCCCAGCACCTCGGGGTCGTCGGGCAGTAACTCGGCCAGTAGCCGGCCGAGCCGAATTGCTTCGGCGGACAGGTCGGGCCGGACCAGATCTGCACCCGAACTTGCCGTGTATCCCTCGTTGAAGATCAGGTAGACGACCGCGAGCACGGCACGCAGCCGACCTGGCAGCTCCGCCTCCGCCGGCACCCGATACGGGATCCGGGCGTCCCGGATCTTCCCTTTGGCCCGGACCAGCCGCTGCGCCATCGTTGGCTCGGGGACCAGGAATGACCGGGCTATCTCGGTCGTTGTCAGGCCGCCGAGCAGTCGGAGCGTGAGCGCCACCTGAGCCGCCGGGGCCAGCGCCGGGTGGCAACAGGTGAAGATCAGCCGCAACCGGTCGTCGCGCACGGTGTCCTCCGGGACGGTACCGCCCGCCGGATCCGATCCGGCCGGGTCATCGGTTCGAGCAGCTTGGGGCAGCGCGGCCTTCGCGGTGCGCTCCGGCCGGGACGATTCTCGGCGAAGGCGGTCGATCGCCCGGTTCCGCGCGGTGGTGATGATCCAGCCCGCCGGGCTTGGCGGCACCCCGGTGACCGGCCACCGCTGGACGGCCGCGGTGAACGCATCCTGCACCGCCTCCTCGGCGATGTCGATGTCGCCGAAAACCCGAACCAGGACGGCGACCGCGCGGCCGTACTCCGCGCGGAACACCGCCTCGATCTGCGGAACGAGAGGGATCGGAGAGTGCCTCATGCGAACATTTGCGCTTCTTCGGACGCCACCGTTCAGCCGCCCTGAAACGGCCGGACCTCGATCGGCAGAGTCGTCGCCCGGGCGAGTTTGCCGCCCCACTCCAGGGCCGCGTCCAGGTCGGGAGCTTGGATGATGTTCAGGCCGCCGAGGTGTTCCTTGCCCTCGGCGAATGGTCCATCGGTGGTCAGCAGATCACCGGCGGAATAGCGCAGCACGGTGGCGGTGCTCGGCGGGAACAGACCGTCGGCGAAGACCCAGGCGCCGGCCGCCTGGAGTTCGGTGTGCAGCACCTCAAGATCCGCGGAGATCTTCGCCAGGACTTCGGGTGCGGGGATGGGTCCGTCGGGCTGGTAGACGCTGAGCAGGTAGTGCGGCATCGGATGCTCCTTCTGGTGTTGACAGCCGACCGGCGCCGGCTGCTCACCATCTATACGAAAGGCATCGCACCGGATCGACAGATCCACCGGAATCCGTCTTCGGCGATCGGCCGGGGAGGCAGCTCAGTGTGCGAACTTGCCGTCGCCCGGTCGGCTCTGCCACAGGTACCACAGGCCGAGCAACGGCAGGATGACCGGAACGTAGCCGTAGCCCGCCCCGAAGTGCGACCAGACAGTGTCCCGGGGGAACGCGGCGGCGTCGGCGATGGACAGCGTTCCGATCACCAGCACGCCGACCAGTTCAACGCTGCACGATGCCCACGCCAGGGGCCGTGACCAGACACGATGCGACACCAAACCGGCAGTGGCGCCGATGTAGACCAAGCCCGAGAACAACGACAACAGGTAGGCCACCGGCGCTGTGGCGTAGGTGGTGGTGATCTGGACGACCGCCCGCGCTGTCGCGGCCAGCGCGAAGATCGCGTACACCGCGACCAGAGCCCGGCGGGGCCCGGTTGACGGTCCGCGGGCACCTGCCGTGCTTCCGGCGGTGTCCGGGTCATCCGGAGACTGCACGGTGGGCTCAAACATTCGTCGCTCCCGACTGCCAGAGCTGCATCAACCGCAGCATCATCACCGAAATCACCACCGCCGTGAAGCACAGCGACAGACTGCCCCAGCGGGTCCGCTCGATCCAAGCCAGGTAGATGCCCAACGGTAGTGGGGCAAGGACGCCGACCAGGTACGCGATGAACGTCGCCGTTTCGGGAACCGGGTGTCCGCCGATCAAACGAACCACTGCCACGACCGACTGAACGATGAGCACCGCTTCCACCACGGCTGCGGCGATGACCTGCGCGCCGGTGGGCGCGCGTCGGCGGCCCGCCTGCACCCCGGTCCACAGCGCCAGCAGCAGACCGAGGCCCATCACGGCATACGCGACTGCGTTGATCACGTCGGCCCGATCCTTTCGCGCTCGCCGATGGATGGTTGAACCAGGGTTCCACCGGGTGTCCGGTACTCAGCTTATTGGCGGCCTACCCAGGGCGGAGACGCGCAGGCGGTCAGCGTCGGGCCTTGCCCTTGCTACCGTCGAATGATGACTCAGGCATTGGCGACCCATGCCCGGAGCACGGAATCTGCGGCCGGGCGGGGTAGACCGGCGGCCGCGGTCGTGCTGCTGGCCATTTCGGCGACGATGCTCAGTATCGCGCCGCTCACGCACATGGTCACCAGCGTCGACGGGTCGGTACCCGGCCCGGCGGTCGGCACCGGATGGCTCGCAGTCCTGCCGCTGGTCGTGGTCGTCGTCGCGCTGGCCGTGGATCGTACGGTCGGCGCTGCGGCGATCGTTGGTGTCGGCGTGTTCGCGATGGCCCGGTTGATCCAAGGGGTCGGCCTGATCATCAGCCCGGACGGCGTTCTGCGACCGGAGTGGTTCGGCGTGGACGCGGTTTCGGCCTTCCCGCTGCGGGCGGCCTGGGGTGCCACCCTGCCGCTTGTCGCCGACCTGCTGGCGGTCGCCGCGTTGGCGCTGTGCCTGGCCACGGTGCTGGACGGTATCGAACCGCCGACCATGTTCGCCGACGAGTCCGACGCCTACGAGTCCAGCGCCGGCGAATCCAGCGCCGGCGAATCCAGCGCCGACGGGTCGGCTGCCGCCGCCACTGACGGCCGCCGCCGGGTCTTTCGGGCCACGCCGGTCACGGTCGTCGGCCTCCTCGCATCCGCGCTGGTCCTGGCCTCGATGCTGGGGGTCCCATACGCGCAGCCACTGCCGGTGGTCCCGCCGTTGGGGGTGGCCGACATCGGTCTGTGGAGCACCGGGACGGCTGCGCTGGCCGGCCTGCTGCTGTGCATCGTGGTGGTCAGCGCGGCGGTGTTACCGACCAGATCAGCTCGCGGCCTGCTGTTCGGGATTGCCGCGGCCACCGCGGTCGGCCCGCTGACCCCGATCGTGGGTGGCCTGGGCAACCCCGCGGTTCACGCCTCGGTCCCGGCCTGGCTGGGGCTGCTGGGGTCGCTGGGTCTTGTCGTCGCCGGGGTGCTGAAAAGGGATCTACGACCGGACGGCACCAGCATCGACGAGAGGACCGCGGCGTCGACCGATGATCTGGATGCGGCGCCGCCGGCCGCCTGGCACAACCCAGCCCTCGGCGCGCTCACCCTGGTTGCGGCGGGTCTGTCCGTGCTGGCCCATCTCCGGCCGCAGGCCGTGTCCTCGGGCGGGGCGACCGGTGCCTCCTTCGCCGCGGCCGGCGCCGGGTTCCTGCCCGCTGCGGTGCTGCTGTTCGTGGTCGGCGTTCTGGTGCTGATCCCGGCGGCCTGCCCGTTCGGACGCCTTGCGCTCCGGGTGGCCTGGGTCCCGGTGCTCGGCGCCCTGCTGACCTCGCTGGAATTCACCTCGTCCTCGATCTGGCTCAGTGCCGGTACCGTCCAGCGCGCCGCCGGCACCTGGTGGGGGTTGGCCGCGGCCGCCCTGGCCGGCGCGGCCGCGACCATCGCACCGATGATCAGCGCGCGTGCTCGGCACGCCAGCGCCGAGGTCGTCGACACCGATGAGATAGCTGATCGGAGCCCGGCGCTGACCGCCGCCGCCGGTGTCCTGACGGTGCTCGCCGTGGTCGCCTACGCGCTGCCGGTCTATACGACCAACGGTCATCCGGCGGCTTCGCTGTTTGTCTCCGGCAGCCGGCTGGATGGTTGGGGCGCCTGGATCTGCCTGATCGTAGTGGTCGCGACAATCTGGTCCGCGGTCCGCCAGGAGCGCCGGTCGGCCGCTATCGCGATGTTGGCCGCCGCCGCCGCCGTGGTCGGCACTCGGCTGGCGATCCTGCCTTCGGTGCGGGCGCAACTCGACTTCAGCATCAGTGCCGGCTTCTGGGTCACCGCTCTCCTGGTGCTCGGCCTGCTCGTCGCCGCCCCCGTGTCGTGGCGACTGATCGGTGCCCCTGAATTGTTGGCCGGCACGGCCGGATCGCCGGCCAAGCCCGTCCCGGCCAAGCCCGCGCCCGCCAAGCCGGCGCCCGCCAAGCCGGCTCCCGCCAAGCCTTCGCCGACCAAGGGCGGGCCGGCGAGGTCGACCTCACGAAAGCCGACCTCCCCCCGCGGAAAGCGCCGCTGAGCGGGGCCGGCCGGCGACCGCCAAACGCCCGACCGCGGGCCGCTCGTCCATGGTGACCTGGCGCGGACGTGAGATCAGCCACGACCCGAACGGCCGACCAGGGTAAACAGCTGATTTCGGCCCGGGCGCCGCTGGCCCGAGGTGCACTCGGTCGACCAGGGTGGCTAGGGTGACTGCTCAGGTCCATGGTGCGCCCCACGGGTGTTGTGCCGGGGGCCGCGCCGACCTGGTGATTCCTCGAGGTCGGCCTATCGTCGTCATTCAACGGCCGGGAGCCCTCGTGGATCTGTACGAATACCAGGCGAAGGAACTATTCGCGACCCACGGCGTACCGGGTACCCCCGGCATCGTCGTCACCGACGTCGACGCGGCCGAGGCGGCCGCCGTCACGCTGGGGACCGCTGTGGTGGTCAAGGCCCAGGTCAAGGTCGGGGGCCGCGGCAAGGCCGGCGGCGTGAAACTGGCGAAGACCCCGGCCGAGGCCCGCGAGAAGGCAGCCGGAATCCTGGGCCTGGACATCAAGGGCCACATCACCAAGACCATCCTGGTCACCACGGCCAGTGACATCGCCGAGGAGTACTACGTCTCGTACCTGCTCGACCGGTCCAACCGGACATTCCTGGCCATGGCCAGCAAGGACGGCGGCATGGAGATCGAACAGCTGGCGGTGGAGCGACCCGAGGCGCTGGCCAAGATCAGCATCGACGCGGTGACCGGGGTCGACCTGGCCAAGGCGACCGAGATCGCCATCGCCGGACGCTTCCCGGAAGACGTGCGGGAACAGGTGATCAACGTGCTGATCCAGCTGTGGGAGGTCTTCGTTGCCGAAGACGCAACGCTGGTCGAGGTCAATCCGCTGGTGAAGACGCCCGACGGCATCGTGCTGGCGCTGGATGGCAAGGTCTCGCTCGACGAGAACGCGGAGTTCCGGCACCCCGACCATGAGCGCTTTGCCGACACCGCCGCGCAGAACCCGTTGGAGGCCCGGGCCAAGGAGAAGGGCCTCAACTACGTCAAGCTCGACGGGCAGGTCGGGATCATCGGCAACGGCGCCGGACTGGTCATGTCCACCCTGGACGTCGTCGCCTATGCGGGCGAAGCCCACAACGGGGTCAAGCCGGCGAACTTCCTTGATATCGGCGGCGGCGCGAGCGCCGAGGTGATGGCCAACGGACTGGATATCATTCTGTCCGACCCGGACGTCAAGAGCGTGTTCGTCAACGTCTTCGGTGGCATCACCTCCTGTGACGCGGTTGCCAACGGCATCGTCCAGGCGCTGAAGATTCTCGGCGACAAAGAGAACAAGCCACTGGTCGTCCGGTTGGACGGCAACAACGTCGCCGAAGGTCGCCGGATCCTCCTCGAGGCCGCGCACCCGTTGGTCACGCTGGTCGAGACCATGGACGAGGCCGCAGACAAGGCCGCTGAACTCGCCGCCGCAGCCGCGTAAGCGCCCGAACCAGAATCACAGGAGCAATTCAGATGGCTATTTTTCTCGACCAGAATTCCCGGATCATCGTTCAGGGCATGACCGGCGGTGAGGGCATGAAGCACACCGCACGAATGCTCGCATCCGGCGCGACCATTGTCGGCGGTGTGAATGCCCGCAAGGCCGGCACCTCGGCGCATTTCGACAGCGGCGACCAGCCCGTGTTCGGCTCCGTCAAGGAGGCGATCGACAAGACCGGCGCCAACGTGACCGTTTTGTTCGTGCCGCCGCCGTTCGCCAAGGACGCCGTCCTGGAGGCGATCGACTCGGGCATCGCCCTCGCCGTCGTGATCACCGAGGGCATCCCGGTTCACGATTCGGCCTACTTCTGGGCCAAGGCTGTGGCCACCGGTAACAAGACCCGGATCATCGGGCCGAACTGCCCCGGCATCATTTCTCCCGGAAAGTCGAACGCCGGCATTATTCCCGCGAACATCACCAAGGCGGGCCGGATCGGACTCGTTTCCAAATCCGGCACCCTGACTTACCAGATGATGCACGAGCTGCGCGATCTCGGCTTCTCCACGGCGATCGGCATCGGCGGCGACCCGATCATCGGCACCACCCACATCGACGCCCTCGAGGCTTTCCAGAACGATGACGAGACCGACGCGATCGTGATGATCGGCGAGATCGGCGGCGACGCCGAGGAACGCGCGGCGGCCTACATCGGCACCAATGTCACCAAGCCGGTGATCGGCTACGTCGCCGGCTTCACCGCACCCGAGGGGAAGACCATGGGCCATGCCGGCGCCATCGTCTCCGGCTCGGCCGGCACCGCCGCAGCCAAGCAGGAGGCGCTCGAAGCTGTCGGGGTGAAGGTCGGAAAGACTCCCTCGGAAGCCGCTCGGCTGATGCGCGAGGTCATCGCCGGATAGCGATTCTGCGATCCAGCGGTCAGCCGGATGCCGGCAGACCGGCCAATTCAGCGGAATTGATTTGTTTTCTTGGCGTCATGCGCCGAGTTCCGCGTATTTGGCCTCGTGAGTTGGTTAACTGGACTTGTCGGCTACGGGTGCTCGAAGAATTGAACTCAAGTGTGCGACAGGCACGGTACAACCAACACACCGTCAAATCCGTTCGAACAGACGCAATCGAATTGAAGTAGAAGGGGAGTACAGATGAGTGGTCCTTATGGTCCGCCGCCCGCGGGACCCCCGCAGGGCCCGCCTTCCGGGCCGCAGCAGGCGCCGCCGCAGGGCTGGAGCCCGTCGTCCTCCGGACCGCCGCGCGCTCCGCTGGCGTTGGGCAAACTGCTGAGCCTGGCGGTCGCCGGCCTCGGTGTGGTGACTTTCCTGCTCGGCCTGCTCGACGCTACGTCCGCCAAGTCGTCCCCGTCGTTCCTGCTGGTATTCGGCTGGGCGTCAGCGCTATTCCTGGCTGCCGGCCTGCTCGCCCTGGGCTCGGTATTGCCCAAGGCAGGGTCGACCATCTTTGCGTCGGCGGCGGTGGCATTCGCCGGTTTCTTGGCACTGCTGTTCGCGCTGTTCGGCGCCAGTGGAGCAGGCCCCGGTTTCATCGTGACGCTGATCTTCGGCTTCATTCAGAGCGCGACCGCGGTCGCCGCGTATCTGCTGAGCGCCGGCATCCTGAAGATGACACCGAAGCCGCAGGGCTATCCCCCGCAGGCATATGGGCCGCCGCAGGGGTACGGTCCGCCGCAGGGTGGTCCGCAGGGATACGGTCCGCCGCAGGGTGGCCCCCAGGGATACGGTCCGCCGCAGGGTGGTCCGCAGGGATACGGTCCGCCGCAGGGTGGCCCGCAGTCCGGTGGTTCCCAGCCGCAGCAGCCGGTTCCCTACACGCCGCCGACCGGCGGCCAGCCCGGCCCACAGGGGCCGACGTACCCGGCAGCCCCGGGCCAGTAGTCGGCTCCGGCTTCAGCGCTTCTCGCAGGGCATCGAACCTCGGTTCGGTGCCCTGGCGGCGTTTGGCGGACCTGTGCGTGTGCGCTGTCCCCGCATGACTGGCCACGTATCCGCCTTCGGTTGGCCGGCCGTGGGAGCGATCGCCGATCGATCATCGTAGGGTTGTCCGATAGATCCAACCGGCCAGGACCTTCACCGGGAGACAAACAGTGACCCAACCGCCGACGGGCCCTCGTGACCAGTACCCAGGGCCGGGGCAATTTCCGCCCGGCTACGGACCCCCACCGGCGGCGCCACCAGGCCCGCCGGATTCAGCGCTCGGCTACCGGCAGCCGGGTCCCGGACAGCAGGGTCTTGGACACCAGGGCCCACCACAGCGGCCGCCGGCCCGGCCAGCGCCACCGCTGGGCGCCATTCTGGCGCTGCTGGTCGGCGCGCTCGGATTGCTCAGCGTCGTCTGGGGATTCCTGCCGTCGTCGACGCTGACCCGCGGCGCGGACGAAGTGCTTCCGCTGGGCTCCGTATTCGCGGTGGTCGGCTGGGCACCGGCGTTGCTGCTGCTCAGCGGGTTGTTGGCTGCCGCGACACTGTTGCCCGGCGTCGACAAGAAGACGATCTGGTTGATCAGCGCGGCCGGCGCCGTGGTGGGAGGACTCGGAGGGCTGTTCTTCCTCTGGGCCCGCCCGGGTCGCAGCGCAGGGCTGGCCTTCTTCGCAACCAACGGCTCCGCAGGTTTCGGCGAGTCGCTCTCGGCCGGTCTGATCCTGCTGGTGATCTTCGGGCTGATCCAATTGGCTGCCGCGGTGCTCGGGTTCGTCCGCACCTCCGGAACCCGCCCGCCCGCCCGGACCCGAGCCGGTCACTATTCGCCCGCGCCGCAGCGTCATGCCGCGCAGGGCTATGGGCCGCAGAGTTATGCCCCGCAGGGTTTTGGGCCGCAGAGCTCTGCCCCGCAGGGCTTTGGGCCGCAGAGCTCTGCCCCGCAGGGTTTTGGCCCGCAGAGCTCTGCCCCGCAGGGCTTTGGCCCGCAGAGCTCTGCCCCGCAGAGCTATGGGCCGCTTCCGGGCGGGTACCCCGGGGTCAGCGCTGCCGGACAGACACCGGTGCCCGGACCGTTCAGGCCATCCGCCAGTTCAGCGGCCGGGGTGCCGCAGCAGGCGCCGCCGCCGCCGATGCCACCGGCCCCGCCGCCGCCGGTCAGTCACTTCGCGCCGTCGCCAACTCCGCGACCGGTGTTCGATCCGCAGACCGGCAGCGCGGTGCGCACCGGGCTGACCGAGCCGACGCCTGTGCAGTACGCGGCACCGCCGCCGCCGCCGATGACCAACATCGCCCTCGGCCCGCCGCCGGACATGACGCCGCCGGCCACGGTGCCGCCCGCCGTCGGTGGACCCGGACCGGACGAGCAGTCGGACTACCCGAACGAGCCGGTCTACAGCGAGGCCCCGGACTATGAAGAACGCGCCGACCAGGAGGTCGCCGCCGCCGCGGTCGCCGAACGCCAGCGTCGCGCGTTCCTCTACGAAACCCCGGAGTGGGAACGGCCGCAATTCGAGCCACCGCAGATCGATTCCGGTCGGCATGCCGGCTGGTATCCCGAAGGCGAGGACGATCCCGTCGATCCCGTCGAGCGTCGTGAGCCGGGCGACGGCTCCGGCTGGCGTTCGATTCCGCGCGCCGAATAGGTCACTCGATTGGCTGCGCGCAGTCCGGCGCGGCGTGGCAGTGCGCCTGGACACCGACCGGCGTGTGACAGTTGATCGGTGAGTAGGGACGGTGGGCGGAAGGTGCGAGCCCGGCACCCGAACCCTGCCGAATCAGCCGCGCCGATCGGTGGCGTACTGATGCCGGCCCTGGATGGTGCGGTTCGGTCGGCCGTTGCGGTGCTCGCCGGCTTGGCCATCACCTGCGCCGCTGCGCTCGTTGTTTGGGCGATCACGCCGAGTGCCGGGGGCGGTCCCGAGCCGTTGGTACGTGCCGGGGTGGCGACCTTCCTGTTGGCACACTTCGGCTCGCTGACCATCGGCACCGCCCAGTTGACCCTGTCTCCGCTGCTGCTCACCGTGCTGTTCGCCGGAACTCTGGCGGTCAGTGCCAGTCGTGGGCGTGCACTGGGGGCCGACGTTCGGCGAGAAGCAAGCTGGATCGCCGGCGGCGCGGTCGGCTACGGAGTGCTGGTGGCTTTGGTGGCGGCGATCCTGGCGCCGCCCGGTTCGGTCGGCCCATCGGTCGGGATCGGTGCCGGACTACTTGCTGTGGTGTCGCTGACCGGCGGCATGTTGTGGCGCGGGGCGGCACTGCGGAACGCCCTTGTCGAGGTGGTGCCGGAGTGGGTGATCACCTCGATCCGGGCCGGCGTCGCGGCCGCTGCCAGCATGCTGGCCGGCGCCGCGATGGTGTTCACCACCGCGTTGCTGTTCAGTTTTTCGCGGGCCGTCGCTCTGACCGATGGGCTGACCAACGGTTTCGGCGAAGGCGTCGGGCTGACACTGGCCGGCCTCGGATACCTGCCGAACGCGGTGCTGACCACCGTCGGCTATGTCTGTGGCGTCGGCTTTGAGGTCGGGTCAGGCCGCTTCTCGCCGTTCGGAAATCTGCCGGCCGACCTACCGCCGTTTCCGTTGCTGGCCGCCGTGCCGCACGGCACCGGGGTGTCCTGGCTGGGGGTGCTCAGTCTGCTGATCCCGGTCGGTGCCGGGTTGGTCGCCGGTCTGTCCGTCGTCCGCCGGCATGACGACGGTCGAGACCGGCTCTGGGCCGTGGGCGGAGCCGGGACGGTCGCCGCGGCGATTGTCGGTGTGCTGATCGGGCTCGCCGGCGGCGGTGTCTCCGGCGGATCATGGGCCCGGATCGGCGCCCCCGCGTTGCCGGCCGCCGGGGTGGTTCTGGCTGCGGTGCTCATCGTCGGTGTCACGTGGGTGCTGTCGGCCGGCGGCTGGCGGCCCGCGCCGGCGCGCTCGGTCTCGCAGCAGGTGCCGGAGCCGGAGCCGGACTACACCCCGGAGACGGTGGACGATCCCGACGGCGACGAAACCGACGGCGACGAAACCGACGGCGACGAAACCGACGGCGACGAAACCGACGAACCCGATACCGACGAACCCGATACCGACGAACCCGATACCGACGAACCCGACACCGACGAACCCGACACCGACGAACCCGATACCGACGAACCCGATACCGACGAACCTGACACGGACCCGGCGGCCGGCGGGGACCGACCCCGGAGTTAGGCCACCGTATCGGGGCTGACTAGCCTTGGTCTGACAGGTTCGGAGTCGGTAGCCCGTTCTCGACTCGTCATCCGAGTGCAAATCTTCCGGCCCAAGGACTGACCGCGTGCCCGCAAACTCCCCTGCTCCGACCAAGGTCGTGGTGCTGGCCTCGGGCAGCGGCACGCTGCTGCAGGCGCTGTTGGATGCACAGGACGGCGATGGTTGGGGGAATCGTGGGCCGTACACGATTGCCGCGGTCGGGTCGGACGTGCCCGATTGCCGGGCGCTGCTGCGGGCCACTGATGCCGGTGTACCGACCTTCGTCGTGTCGCTGCAAGACCACCCGGATCGGGCTAGCTGGGACCGGGCGCTGGCGGACCGTTGCGCCGGCGCCGACCTGATCGTCTCCGCCGGTTTCATGAAACTCGTCGGTGTCGAGTTCCTGTCCGCCTTTCCTGGCCGGATGATCAACTCCCATCCGTCCCTGCTTCCGTCCTTTCCCGGGATGCACGCGCCGCGGGACGCGCTCGCCTACGGTGTCACGGTGACCGGCTGCACCATTTTCGTCGTGGACAGCGGGATCGACGCCGGTCCGATCGTGGCTCAGCGGGCGGTGAGCGTCGCCGAGGACGACGACGCCGAAAGCCTGCACGAGCGAATCAAGGTGGCGGAGCGCTCGCTGCTGGTCGAGGTGGTGACGGCGATGGCCGGCCGCGGCTGGGACGTCGTTGGACGAAAGGTGAAATGGCGATGAGTGAGCAACGGCTGCCGATTCGGCGGGCCCTGATTTCGGTCTCGGACAAGTCGGGGCTGGTCGAGCTGGCGAAGGGTCTGGCGGACGCCGGCGTATCGCTGGTTTCCACCGGCAACTCGGCCAAGGTCATCGCCGAGGCCGGTGTGCCGGTGGTGACGGTGGAGAGCGTGACCGGGTTCGCCGAGACCCTGGACGGTCGGGTGAAGACCCTGCACCCGTCCATCCACGCCGGGCTGCTGGCCGATCGGCGCAAACCCGAACACGTCACGCAGCTCGCAGATCTCGGCGTCGAGCCCTTCGACCTGGTCATCTCCAACCTGTACCCCTTCGCCCAGACCGTGGCGTCGGGCGCACCCGCCGATGAGGTCATCGAGCAGATCGACATCGGTGGCCCGGCGATGGTGCGGGCGTCAGCCAAGAACCATCCGAGCGTGGCCATCGTGGTGGACCCTTCGGCCTATCCGGGGACGCTGGAGGCGGTTCGGGCCGGCGGGTTCACGTTCGCCGAGCGGCAGGCCCTGGCCGTGCAGGCCTTCCGGCACACCGCGACCTACGACGTTCATGTCGCCTCCTGGCTCGGCAATGCGGTCAGCGGCGTGGACGCCGAGCTCGGCTTTCCGACCTGGATGGGCGGCACCTGGAACCGCGCGACGGTGCTCCGCTACGGGGAGAATCCGCATCAGCGCGCCGCCTTGTATCACAGCGGGTTCGGCCGTCCCGGCTTGGCGCAGGCCATCCAGCTGCACGGCAAGGAGATGTCGTACAACAACTACGTCGACGCCGACGCCGCCTGGCGGGCGGCCCACGAACATCACGGACCGACGGTCGCGATCATCAAGCACGCCAATCCCTGTGGCATCGCGATCGGCGACGACGTCGCGCAGGCGCACCGCAAAGCGCTGGCCGGCGATCCGATCTCGGCGTTCGGCGGGGTGATCGCGGTCAACTCCACCGTGACCGCCGAACTGGCCGAGCAGGTCGCCGAGGTCTTCACCGAGGTGCTGCTCGCGCCGGGGTTCGATGACAGCGCGGTGTCCATCCTGACCAGGAAGAAGAACATCCGGTTGCTGCAGGTGTCCGGAGTGCCGAACGCCGGGCTCGAGCTGCGGCAGATCAGTGGGGGCCTGCTGGTGCAGTCGGTCGACACCATCAACGCCGACGGCGACGATCCGGCGAAGTGGACGCTGGCCGCCGGTGACGCCGTCTCCGACGCCGACCTGCAGGATCTGGTCTTCGCCTGGCGGGCCTGTCGATCGGTGAAGTCCAATGCCATCCTGCTGGCCAGTGACGGGGCCAGCGTCGGAGTCGGGATGGGTCAGGTGAACCGGGTCGATTCGGCCCGGCTCGCTGTCGAGCGGGCGGGGGACCGGGCCGCCGGCAGCGTCGCCGCGTCGGACGCGTTCTTCCCCTTCGCCGACGGACTGCAAATCCTGCTGGCCGCCGGGATCCGGGCGGTTGTCTCGCCCGGCGGTTCGGTCCGGGACGCCGAGGTGATCGGCGCCGCCCGCGAAGCCGGCGCGACCTTGTTTTTCACCGGCACCCGGCACTTCTTTCACTGAACTGCCCGCAGATCTCGGTCCCGGGGTTCGTCGCAGAGAGACCGGGTGCGCCGCGGTGTTTCGACCGCTCGGGGCCGCGGACCGATTCGTGAAAGGATGCGAAATTGTGACTGCGATTGTGCTCAACGGGACCGCGCTGCGGGAATTGATCTTCACCGACCTGCGGAGCCGCGTCGCCATATTGACGGCTACTGGGCACACCCCTGGCCTGGCCACCGTGATCGTCGGCGACGATCCCGGATCCGCCTCCTACGTTCGCGGCAAGCACGCCGATTCGGCGTCGCTGGGTGTCAATTCGATTCGCCGCGATCTACCGGCGGACCTGAGTCAGGCCGCGCTCTTGGAGGTGATCGCCGAACTCAACGCCGATCCCGCCTGTGACGGCTACATCGTCCAACTCCCGCTGCCGGCGCACCTCGATGCCGGCCCGGTGCTCGAGGCCATCGACCCGGCGAAGGACGCCGACGGTCTGCATCCGGTCAACCTCGGGCGCCTGGTCCTCGGTGTCCCCGGCCCGCTGCCCTGTACGCCGGCGGGAGTCGTGGCGCTGCTTCGGCACTACGACATCCCGATCGCTGGTGCGCGCGCGGTGATCGTCGGCCGTGGGGTTACCGTGGGCCGGCCGCTGGGGCTGTTGCTCACCCGGCGAAGTGAGAACGCCACCGTGACGCTGTGCCATACCGGCACCCGGGATATCGGCGCCGAGGTCCGCCGAGCGGACATTGTGATCGCCGCCGCCGGCGTCCCTGGTCTGATCACCGCCGACATGATCAAGCCGGGTGCCGCAGTGCTCGACGTCGGGATCACCCGGACTCCGTCCGGCCTGGTCGGCGACGTCGATCCGGCGGTCCGCGAGGTGGCCGGATGGCTCGCGCCGATGCCTGGCGGGGTCGGCCCGATGACCAGGGCGATGCTGCAGACGAACGTGGTGCTCGCCGCCGAGCGGCGTAGCGCGGACCGGCGCTGATGCCGGTCCAGACGTGTCCTGAGCCGGCCGCTCGGCGGCGGTACTAACCGATGCGCACGGTGTCCTGGCGCCTGGCGCTCCCCGCGATCCTGGTCGGCGCGTTGCTGATCACGTCCGTCCTGTTGGTCTCGACGGCGCACTTCCGCCGGGGTTCCGCCTGCCTGGCCGGTGCGCTCGCCGTGACCGGAGCGATGCGAGCGGTGCTGACCACCGAGCAGATGGGTCCGCTCGCCGTCCGGTCGAAGACTTTCGATGTGCTCTTCTGCCTGGTCCTGGCGCTTTTCATCGTCTACCTGGCGGCGTGAAACGTCAGGCGTGCGGCGGCGCCGCCCCGTCGGTGTGCGCCAGGTGCGCACTCGGTATCGTGCCCAGCTTGCCCGCCTGGAAGTCCTCGAACGCCTGAACAAGTTCTTCCTTGGTGTTCATCACGAACGGCCCGTACATCGCGATCGGCTCGTTGATCGGCTTTCCACCCAGCAGCAGGACATCCAGGCCGCCCGCGAAGCGGGACTCCTGCGATTCGTCGGCGCCGATCAGAATCGACTCACCCGCACCGAGCACGGCCAACTGCCCGTCCCGCAATGGCCGGCGACCGGTTCCGATGTGCCCGGCGCCGCCGAGGTTGTATACCAGGGCGTTGAAGGTCCGGTCCCAGGGCAGGTTCAACTGCGCGCCGGGGGCCAGCGTCGCGTGGATCAGCGTGATCGGTGAGTAGGTCGAGCCCGGCCCGGCGTGACCGTCAACCGTTCCGGCGATCAGCCGAAGCAGCACACCACCATCCGGGCTGGTCAGCAGGTTGACCCGACTGGACTTGATGTCCTGATAGCGGGGCTGCGCGAACTTCATCGCCCCGGGCAGGTTCACCCACAGCTGGAAACCGTGGAACAGCCCACCGCTGACGACGAGCGCCTCGGGCGGCGTCTCGATATGCAGCAGGCCCGAGCCGGCAGTCATCCACTGGGTGTCGCCGTCGCTGATCAGGCCGCCGCCGCCATGCGTGTCGTGATGCTGCATCTGACCATCGATCATGTAGGTCACGGTCTCGAATCCACGGTGCGGGTGCCACGCCGTCCCTTTCGGCTCGCCCGGCGCGTATTCGACCGCACCCACCTGATCCATGTGCACGAACGGATCAAGCCGGCGCAGCTCGACGCCGGCGAACGCGCGGCGCACGGGGAAGCCTTCGCCTTCATACCCGTGCGGTGCGGTGGTCACCGACAGCACCGGGCGCGTGGTCTGCCCAGCGGCGGCGGCGATGCGGGGGAGGGTCAGGAGGTCGGGAACGGTGATCGCTGGCATGTCTTGCTCCAAGGCTGGCTGATGCACTGTTCCAACCACTCCATGCGGATGCATATTCCGGTGCATATTCCGGGTGAAACGACGGGCTAGTGCAGGTGACCCGCGTCGGGCAGCGCCCGGCCGAAGACCCTGTTCAGTACGTCGGCTTCCTCGTCCGTCAGCGTCGAGGTGAATTCCCGGTCGATGCTGGCCATGTGCACCACCGCGGCCGACCGCAGCGCGTAACGGCCGGTTCGGGTCAGCGCAACGATGACGCCGCGTCCGTCGCTCGGATCGGGACGACGCTCGACCAAGCCTGCGGTCTCCAGCCGTTCGACCCGGCGGGACAGCCCGGGCTGCGACAGCAAAACGCGGTTGAGGAGTTCCTTGAGCCGGAGTTTGCCGCCGCCCAGCGAGAGCTGGACCAGCACGTCGTAGGTACCGAGCGGTACTTCGCCGGACTTCTCGAGATCGCTGGACATTTGCGTCATGAGTCGCGCGTGCGCGTGCATGAACAACACCCAGGCATTCATCTGCTTGTCCGGAATGGCCAACGGTTTCTTCATCGACGCGCCCCCTGTGTTGATCATCCGCGGCTTCGTAATGTACCCGTCAAGTGGGCGGCAGGGCGCATTCCGGGCGGACCGCGTGCGCGTCACACCGGAGGGCGCACTACGCTGATCGTGCCAGCAAGCCTGCCTGAACGCAGGCGCGAGAGGAGTCCGGCAGCTAATGTCGAAGATCAAGGTAACAGGAACCGTCGTCGAGCTGGACGGCGATGAGATGACCAGGATCATCTGGCAGTTCATCAAGGAGAAGCTGATCCTGCCGTACCTGGATATCGATCTCGAGTATTACGACCTCAGCATCGAAAGTCGTGACGACACCGACGATCAGATCACCATTGATGCCGCCAACGCTATCAAGAAGCACGGTGTCGGGGTCAAATGCGCGACCATCACGCCGGACGAGGCGCGGGTGAAGGAATTCGGGCTCAAGAAGATGTGGGTATCGCCGAACGGCACGATCCGCAACATTCTGGGCGGGGTGGTGTTCCGTGAGCCGATCATCATCTCGAACGTGCCGCGCCTGGTGCCCGGCTGGACCAAGCCCATCGTGATCGGCCGGCACGCCCACGGCGATCAGTACAAGGCAACGAATTTCAAGGTTCCCGGCGCCGGCAAGGTGACGATCAACTGGACCGCGGCAGACGGCTCGGAGGTCATCGAGTACACCGTCGTGGACATGCCCGAGGGTGGCGGCGTCGCGATGGGCATGTACAACTTCAACGATTCCATCGCCGACTTCGCGCGGGCGTCCTTCGCCTATGGACTGCAGCGCAAGTATCCGGTGTACCTGTCCACGAAGAACACCATTCTCAAGGCCTATGACGGGGCCTTCAAGGACATCTTCCAGGCGATTTTCGACGCCGAGTATGCGGCGGAGTTCGCCGCCGCCGGATTGACCTACGAGCACCGGTTGATCGACGACATGGTGGCTTCAGCGATGAAGTGGCCGGGCGGCTACCTCTGGGCCTGCAAGAACTACGACGGCGACGTGCAGTCCGACACCGTCGCCCAGGGCTTCGGCTCGTTGGGCCTGATGACCTCGGTACTGATGACCCCGGACGGCCAGACGGTCGAGGCCGAGGCCGCCCACGGCACCGTGACCAGGCACTATCGTCAGCACCAGGCGGGAAAGCCGACCTCGACCAATCCGATCGCCTCCATCTACGCCTGGACCGGTGGTCTCAAGCACCGCGGGAAGCTGGACGGAACCCCGGAGGTCATCCAGTTCGCCGAGGCGCTGGAGGACGTCGTCATCAAGACCGTGGAGAGCGGCAAGATGACGAAGGATCTGGCTGCGTTGGTTGGTCCGGATCAGGCCTGGCTGACCACCGAGGACTTCCTCAACGCGCTCGACGACAATCTGCAAGCGCGACTGGGCTAGCCGAATTCCGATAACTCGGCGGGACCGGTGAGAGCGCGAGGCGAGTTGAACGGCATGCCTTCGCACACGCTCGAGGTCGGTCGGTGGCCGTCCGGGATTCGGTCGACCCTGGTCGTCATCCTGGTCCTGCTGGGTGCTCTCTCGGCGGCGCTCGCTCTGCCGGCACTCTGGACCCGCAACATTGCGCTCAACACCGATCGGTACGTGCAGGCGATCGGGCCGGTCGGATCACAGCCAGGCCTCCAGAATGCGGTGATCGCCGCCGTCGATCGGCAGGTCACGGCCCACCTGGACGTCGAAGCGCTGATCGCCCGCCGGTTGCCGGCCGCCGGATTCCTGGCCGGCCCGCTGCAGCAGGCGGCCGAAGATCTGGCGCGCCGCACGGTCAGCGATTTCGTCCGCGGCGATGCGTTCGCCGCCCTGTGGGTGCAGATCAATCGCACCGCACATGCCCGGCTGGTCAGCTTCGTTCGCGGCGAACCGATTGGCGGGGGGACCGTGGCACTGCGCGGCGAAAGCGTGGTGCTGGATCTGGCCCCGGTGATCGCGGCGGTGACCGGCCGACTGGTGTCAGCGGGCTTGTCCGGCGCCGCCACCATCCCGACCTCTGGGGTGACTCTGCAGATTGCCGAGGTCCGGGGGCTGACCAAGGTCACCGGGCTGGTGTCCACACTGAACGACGTTGCCGACTGGCTCCCGTGGGTGGCCCTGGCCTCGCTCGCCGGTGCGATCGCGCTGGCCCGACGCCGACTTCGGATGGTCGCCATTTCGGGTCTGTCCGTCGCCGTCGGCATGCTGCTGATCGGGATCGGTCTGATCGTCGCGCGAAGCATCGCGATCGATGCGGTGACCTCTGATCTGCTATCAGCCGATGGTGCCGCGGGGGTCTTCGATGCCGTTACCGCGGACCTGCACACGGCCGTCAGGGTGGCGCTGATCGGCGCGCTACTGGTGTCCGGTTTGGCGGTGTCGGCCGGCCAGCCGGCCAGGGCGGTGATCGCCGGAGCAGCCGCGGGCTTGGCCAGGAAAGTCGCGCGCTGGCGGACAACAGCATTCGCCACCTGGTTGGCTCGCCACCGCCGGCGGATCTGGCTGATTGTGCCGGTGTCCGCGGCGATCGTTCTGGTGCTGTGGGATAGGCCGTCGCTCGCTGTGGCCATCATCGTTCTGGTGACAGGCGCGGTGCTTCTGGTGGCGATGGAAGTCATTCGTCCTGGCTAGGCTGCCGATCGTAAACCACCGCGGTGCGCAGCAGAATGTCCTGCAGCGAACGTCGGCGCGAATCGAACACCACCCAGATCAGCCCGAACGGAAAGATCACGCAGAGCAGGGCCCGGGCGAACGCGGCCGCCCAGCGAACCACCGTGAGTCGGTGCGACGTCAGCCGGACGCCGAGCAGGGCGCTGCCGATGGTTCGGCCGCTCATCGCCCACCAGAAGGTCAGATAGATCACCGCCACCCCGAGGCACGCGGTGACTGAGAAGAAGGTGCCGATCGACGGCCAGCTGAATGCCCTTGGGTCGAACAGCAGGCGGACGAAGACCAGTCCGAAATACATCAGCGCCACCAGCAGGAAAACGACGAATGTGTCCACCGCCGCGACCAGCGCCCTGGTGACAATTCCGGCCGGTCGGATCGGGTCGTCCGCGGACTCACCGTCTTCCGCTGGGAGCGGGACAGCGGGGTGATTCACGACGAATGATTCACGTCGACGTCGCCGGGCTCGCATCGCCCTTCCCGAAGAGCCGGCCCATGAATCCGGCGACGGCGTCGTCGGCATTCATGCTCTGGCTGCGTACTCCGCGGACCGCCTCGGACGAAATCGAACTCGTCGACTGTCGAATGATCTTCGGCAGGTCGATGCCATCGATGATGCTGTCGGCCAGCGCGATCAGATCGATCCGCGCGATGACGGCCTCGAGATTGGCCCTGGCCACCAGCGGGTCGGGATTGATCCGCTCCGCGACTGCATTGAGGTCGACGCGATTGATCTGCCGGTTCAGGTCGACCGAATCGACGATCCGGTCCAGATCCAGATCGCCGACGATGCCCATGATGTCCACCCGGTCGACAATGGCGCCGATATCGATTCGGCTGGCTACTTCGTCGATGTCCAGTTGTGCCGCAAGCGCGTTCAGGTCGACGTGGTTCCGGACGATTTCGTTCAGGTCGAGTTCGGACAGTGCAATCTCGACCACCAGGCGAATGGTCACCCGCATGGCGGCGTCGGCGGAGGTCTTGCACGCCGTCTCCACTGCCCTGCCACCGGTCTGAACCACGTCGACTGCGGCCATCACCGGCTTGGCTACGAAGTCCGGGAGCGCGTGTACGACGCTGGACCCGAACGCCTGAACCGACTGGCCGGCCAGGCCCACGGACCGGCGGGTCAGTTCGGCGGCGTTGCGAACAAGCCAATGACCGGAGCTTTCCGGTGTCGACGATGCAGCCGATCCGGTCTGATCCATCGGCGGATGTGCGGTGTCCGGGTCTGGCGCCTGCTGGAACATGAGTAGCACCTTACTCATTGCGGGTGAATCGAATGCTCCGGCCAATTGGTCCGGTGCGGTCCGGGGCTAGTCTCCTAGCTGATCCCGTTCCTGCACCTGAGAGAAAGCCGCCCATGTCTGCATCCACCAGTCGCGCCCTGATCCGTCGGCCGTCCCCCAGGCTGGCCGACGGCTTGGTCACTCACATCGACCGCAGTCCGATCGACATCGATCTGGCCGGTCGGCAATGGGCGGGTTACGTGTCCGCGCTGACCGACGCCGGCTGGGACACCGTCGAGGTGGCGCCAGCTCCGGAGTGCCCGGACTCGGTCTTCGTGGAGGACTCGGTGGTGATGTTCGGCGGTGTCGCCGTGCTGACGAATCCGGGCGCCGACGAGCGCAAGCCGGAAATCGCCGGCACGGCGGCGGCGCTGCGTAGCCTCGGGTACCCGTTTCAGCAGATCAGCAAAGGCACCCTGGACGGCGGTGACGTGCTGAAGATCGGCAACCTCGTCTATGTCGGACGGGGTGGCCGCACCGATGCGGCCGGCATCGCCGAGTTCCGGTCGATCCTCGAGCCCCTCGGGGCCAGGGTTATCGCGGTGCCGTTGACTAAGGCGCTGCACCTGAAATCGGCGGTCACCGCCTTGCCGGACGGCACCATCATCGGGTACCCGCCGGTTGTCGACGACCCAGGTTTCTACCCGCACTTCCGGCCGATGCCCGAAGAAGGCGGTGCCCACGTGGTCGACCTCGGCGCGGGCCGGCTGTTGATGGCGTCGTCGGCGCCGCGGTCGGCCGACCTGATCGCCGACCTCGGCTACACCCCCGTTCTGGTCGACATCACCGAATTCGAGAAAATGGAAGGGTGCGTGACCTGCCTGTCCGTCCGGCTGCGTGCGGAGCCGGATCGCAACTGATCGCACCCCGCGACTCGGCATGCCGACCCGCCGGATGGTCGGTAGATTTCACGGTCAGCAGCCGGCATCGGCATCGAGTGGGGAGCAACCGTGGGAATTCGAGACGCCTTGCATTCTTTGCGATCGGGGAAGGTCGAGGATCTCGAGGGGGGTACCGACTCGTCCGTGAAGTCGGCCGTCCCGGAACCCGATGACTTCAAGCCGCGGCAGGACGGCACCTACGTGGGCGGACCCGACGACGGCAGCCATCGCTACCTGCGATTCTTCGCCACCGGCAAGGTCTATCAGGCAGGCGGCGGGGCCACTGTCGAACAGGCGCAGCCGTTACTCGGCCGGGACAACCCGGACCCCATCGTGGGGCAGTACACCGGAGTCGGCAAGTTCACCGTTCAGCAACGTTTCGAGCGCCCGATCATCTACACCGTGCTCGAGGTCGACGACAGCGGATTCCTCGTCCGATTGACCGCCTCCGGGTCGCGCCACACCGGCGAATACAGGTACGAGTTCGTACCTGATCATGGGTAGCCGGGGCTGGCAGGACCATCACAACGACCGCTGCCCGCCAACCCCCGGGTGCGGGGGCGGCGGGCAGCAGGTGTCCAGCTCAGCTCATCGGGCTGATCAGCCCAGGCCGACCTCGGTCACCCAGGCCTTGGCCACATCGGCCTCGGACTGGCCGGCGTACACCTTGGTCAGCAGGCCGACCAGGATGTCGGTGGTCAGCGTGCCCGACACCTTGTTCAGCGCCGCGGAGACCTCAGGGGTCACCTTGGCCGAGTTGGCCAATGGCAGGATGTTCTGCGCCGGGAAGACGCTCTTCGGATCCTCCAGCACGACCCAGCCCTTCTGGCTGATCGTCGGGTCGGTGGTGAACAGATCGCCGGCGTCGATCTGGTTGGACTCCAAGGCCGAGACGGTCAGCGGGCCACCGGTGTCCAGCGTCCGGAAATTGCCGAAGGTGACGCCGTAGACGTCCGTGAAGCCGAGCAGACCCGAACGGCGGCTCTCGATCTCGGCGGGGCCGCCGAAGGTGAGATCCTTGGCCACGGGAGCCAGATCGGCGATCGACTTCAGGCTGTACTTGGCGGCGGTTTCCGCGGTCACCACGACCGCGTCCTTGTCCTCGGCGGTGGACCGGTTCAGCACCATGTAGCCGGCCGGCAGGGCCTTCTGCAGGGCGGCGAAGACGTCGGCGCTGCTGGTCACGGTGGCCTTCTTGTCGAAGTAGTCCACCAGCAGGTTGCCGCTGTATTCCGGGATCAGGTCGATCGAACCGTCGAGCAGGGCCGGGATGTAGAGCTCCCGGTTGCCCAGGTTCAGCTTGCGTTCCACCTTGATGCCCTTGGCCTCGAGCACGTTGGCGTAGATCTCACCGATCAGCACGGCCTCGGGGAAGTTCGCCGAGCCGATCTTGATCGGTTCGGTGGAGGCGGCAGCTGTGCCGACGATGTCGCTGGCCGCGCCGGTCGCGGGTGCCGAGCTGCTCGCCGGTGCTGAGCTGCTCGTGGTCGTCCCCAGGGCCGAGCTGGTGGCGCTGGTCACGGCCAGGCTGGTGCTGCTCGACGCCGGGCTGGCCGAGCTTCCGCAGGCAGCGAGCGCGAGTGCCGCGGCGGCAATCGTGGCGCTGAGGATCGTGGAACGTCTCTTCATGTCAACTCCTGTTGGCGGTGGTTCGTACTGTTGGCAGTTCGATTCGGTGCAAGGCTGCAGCGTGGACGTCTTCGTGAGGAGCGCCCTTCATCGCGCCACTATTCCGCAGACCGCATTGAGGATGCCAGATCGCGCCGACATCGACACCGATTCGACATCGGCGGCCGGCTCACGACGCTGACACCTCGGCCTGGCTGCGCACGTTGGTCGACGTCCCGCGGAACGCCTTGGTCTTGTAGCGACCGGTGATCCCACGGGAAATCACGAGCTTGCCGAGGCCGCCCAGCAGCAGGTCGACGCCGATCGCGAGCAGGGCCACCAGGATGGCCCCGGTCGCCATCTGACCGACGCCCGCCTTGTTGGCCAGCCCCTGACCCAACCCGTCGTAGATGAGCCGGCCGAGGCCGCCGAGCGGCACCGAGGCGGCGATCGTGGCGGTGGCGATGACCTGCAGGGTCGCGCTGCGGATGCCGGAAATGATCAGCGGCAGCGAGCACGGCAGTTCGACTTTGAACAGCACCTGGGAACCGGTCATGCCCATCCCGACAGCGGCGTCCCGGGCGTTGGGTGACACGTTCTGCATGCCGGCCACCGTGTTCGCCAGGATCGACGGAATGGCCAGGATCAGCAATACGACCAGCGTCGGAATCAGGTACGGAGCGTCCCCGCGGCTCTTGATCTGGGTCGAGATGAGCACCACGAAGAAGTAGAGCAGGCCGATCGTCGGCAGCGACCGGAGCGCATTCGCGACCGCGACCGTGGCGCCGGCCCCCTTACCCGTGTGACCGATGACCAGGCCGAGCGGCAGCGCGATCAGGATGGCCATGCCGAGCGCGATGCCCGAGTACTCCAGGTGTTCCAGCAGCCGGGTCGGAATGCTCTTGTTGCCCGACCAGGTCTTGTCCAGCTTCAGGTATTCGATGATGGCGTCGATCATGCCGGTGTGACCACCCTTCGCCACTTGGTCAGCCCGCGGGTGATCAGCACGATGATTCCGTCCAGGGTGAGCGCGAGAATGACACACAAGATGATGCCGAGCAGGATCGGGCTCATCCCGAACGCCGGCTTCTGAAAGCCGGTGATGAACAGTTGACCGAGCTGCAGCAGGCCGATCGCGGTGGAGATCGCGACCATCCCCACATTGCTGACCACCGCCACCCGCAGCCCGGCCGAGATCACCGGAACGGCAATCGGCAGTTCGACCTTGACCAGCCGTTCGAACCGTCCGTACCCCATGGCGGTGGCGGACTGCAGTACATCCTCCGGCACCGAGGCCAGCCCGTCGGCGATCACCCGGACCAGCAGGGCGATCGTGTACAGGGTCAGCGGCACGATGACATTGACCGGGCTGAGCACCTTGGTGCCCAGGATCTGCGGCGCCAGCACGAACAGCACGATCGATGGAATCGTGTAGAGCAGGCTGGAGATGGTGACCAGCGGGGCGTAACTCCAGGCGAACCGGCGGGCGCAGTAGCCCAGCGGCAGCGCGACGATCAGTCCGAGAACCACCGGAATCACCGAGAGCCACACGTGCGCGATGAACCAGGGGATCACCGTGTCGAGGTTGTTCACCAGGTATCCCCAGGGGTCCCAGTTCTGCTGGGTGGCCGCGAGGTAGTAGACGGCGGGGCCGGTCATCGGTTCATCGGGGAGAGCGGACCGCCGAAGGTTCCATCGTGCAGGGCGATCTCCCGCCCGGCGGCAGCCTGTGCCTCGATTCGTTCGATCACCTGGGTGGCCGTCACCGTGCCGATCAGCTTGCCCTCCGGGGTGACGATGACGCCCCGGCCGGACGGCGAGGACAGCGCGGCGTCCAGGGCCGCGCGCAGGGTTCCGTCGCTGGCGGCCACGGTGCCGCCGCGATACAGCATGGCGGTGACCACCTCACCGTCCGGTGCGCTGCCGGCGGCGAGCCAGCCGAGCGGCTTCGACTCCGGACTGACCACGAGGACCCAGCCGGCCTCGGCGACCGGCCTGGCCTGTGCCACCGTGCTGCCGAGGGTGACGGTGGCCTCGCCGCGGGTCGGCAGGTTGCCGGCCGATTCGAAGCCCAACGATCGGTACCCACGGTCGCGCCCGACGAAATCGGCGACGAAGTCGTTGACCGGGCGGGTCAGCAGGTCGAGCGGCGTGGCCAGTTGGGCGAGGTGGCCGCCGACCTGCAGAACGGCGATCTGGTCGCCCAGTTTGACCGCCTCGTCGATGTCGTGGGTGACCATGATGATCGTCTTGCCCAGCTCGCTCTGCAGGCGCAGGAATTCCTCATGCAGCTGAGCACGCACGACGGGGTCGACCGCGCTGAACGGTTCGTCCATCAGCATCACCGGCGGGTCGGCGGCCAATGCCCTGGCCACCCCGACCCGCTGCTGCTGACCGCCGGAGAGCTGCGCTGGATAGCGGCTGCCGAACTTGGGATCCAGGCCGACGCGCTCCAGCAAACCGAGAGCCTTCTGCCGGGCCTCCTTCTTGCCCATGCCGAGCATCACCGGCACGGTCGCGACGTTGTCGACGATCGTCCGGTGCGGGAAAAGGCCGGCATGCTGGATGACGTAGCCCATGCCGCGGCGCAGCTCGCTGGGCGAAAGGGTCGAGGCGTCCTGGTCGTCGATGAAGATCCGGCCCGAGGTGGGCTCGATCATCCGGTTGATCATCCGCAGCGACGTCGTCTTGCCGCAGCCGGACGGGCCTACCAGGACGGTGATCTGGCCGGTCGGCGCGGTCAGGTTCAGTTCGTCTACCGCAACCGTGCCGTCGGGATAGCGCTTGGATACCGATTCGAACCGGATCATCCGGCTCTCACCTCCTTGATCGGTGACGCGTGGGGGTTCTGCCCATTTCGGCCATGCTGATGGCGCGTGCTGCTCACGATGACTCCGGTCGGCGCGTCGGGGCCGGCGTGGCCGGCAGCGAGAAGTGTGCGCCGACGATGGCGGCCTCCTCGGCCAGCAACCGGCCGAAGGTCTCCAGCGCGGGCTCATCGATCCGGTAGGTGGGTCCGACCAGGGAGATCGCGCCGGCGATGCCACCGGGCCGGCGGATCGGGGCGGCGATCGCCGTGACGTCCGATTCAACTGCCGAACGCAGCCAGACAAACCCGGCCGGTGGCACCTGGCCGCGCAGGGCAAGGCCGACAGCGGTGCCGGCCAGCGGAACGGTGCGGCCGACCCAGCTGGTGTGCCGGATCGCATACGTGCCCTCGACCATGCCCAGGTACAGGGCGCTGTCGCCGGCACCGGGCTGGGAGACGTAGGCCGATTCGCCAGTGGCCGCGACCAGCCGCTGCAGGGACGGCTCGGTGAACGCCACGAGCGACTGGCGGCCGAAGGCGGTGGCGCCGAGCTGGATCAACCGGGTGCCCGCTTCGAACAGGCCGGCCGCGTTGCGGGACAGGAAGTCGGCCTGTTCCAGAGTGCGGAGCAGGCGCAGTGCGGTGCTGGCCGGTAGATCGGCGCGCCGGGCCACCTCGCTCAGGCTCAGCGAGCCCTCGGCGCAGATCTCGGCGAGCAGGCCGAGGGCGCGGTCGACGGTCCGGGTCGAACTCGGAGCGAGGGCAGCCATAGAGTCGAGGCCCGACCTGCCCGATCGATTCACGGATACTGCCGTACTGATCATGCCCACCGCTTCCTGGCTCTCCCCGGTGAAGTAGACCTGGTCTTGCCGGAGTTTCATCTGCTGGCAGGCGCTTGCCGACCGATGACATACTGGCACCGCTCTGGCCGATTCGGAAGACCCTGGGCAAATCCGTACACACTGGAGACCCGCTGGAAACATATTGGAAACCGGAGGCGACGTGATCGAACTCGACGGCACCGCGCTGACCAGCGCGGACATCGCCGCGGCCGCCCGGCAGACTCGGACCGTTGGCGTCACCGACCGGGCCCGACGTCAGGTAGCCGCCTCGCATGCCTTCGCCGAGCGGATCAGCGCCGGCCGTCCGGTCTACGGGCGATCGACCGGGGTCGGTGCGAACCGGAATGTCGAGATCGCCGATCCGGCAGGCCACGCGATCGCAATGCTCCGCTCGCACGCCACCGCCGGCGGCGGGCTGCGCAGCGACGAGCGCGTCCGGGCGATGCTGGTGGTGCGGCTCAATCAGCTGGCCGCGGGTGGCAGCGGCGCTGCACTCGACGTCTTCGAGGGGTTGGCCGCCATGGTCGCCGCCGATGCCCTGCCGCAGGTGCGTGAGTACGGCAGCATCGGTACCGGCGACCTATCGGCGTTGGCCACGGTTGCGCTGACCCTGCTGGGCGAACTGCCCAACTCGCGGGGCAGTGTGCTCAATACCCGGTTCGGTGCGGCCGATGCCCTGCCCTTCATCAGCAGCAATGCGGGGGTGATCGGCGACGCCGCGCTCGCCTGGTCCAGCCTGGATCTGCTCGCTCGGGCCTACCCGGTGGTCGCGGCACTGACCTTCCTGGCCATCGACGGCAACTCCGAGGCGTATGCGCCGGTCATCGAGCAGGTGACACCGTTTGCCGGGGCGCGCACCGTCTGCCGGTGGATGCGCGAACTGACCGGGTCGGCCCGACCGCCGGCTCGGATTCAGGACCCGTTCGGCATCCGGGCGGTGCCGCAGGCACACGGACCGGCCGTCGACGCGCTGCGCGGGCTGGATGAGGTGATCGGCCGGCTGGCCAACGCCCCGGCCGAGAACCCGGTGGTATTGGCGGACGCGACCGGCAGCGGCCAGATCGCGCACCATGCCGGATTCCACGCGGCCTATCTCGGGTTGGCCCTGGACACGACGATGATAGCGGTGGCGCAGTCGGCGCAGTTGATCCAGGCGCGGCTGGCCACCTTGGCCGAGCCGGCCTTCACCGGGCAGGCCCCGTTTCTGGGCGACGGAATCGCCGGACACTCCGGGATGATGGTCGTCGAATACGTCGCCGCCAGCGCATTGGGCGACATCCGGGCGAGCGCGACGCCGGCCGGG
Organism: Mycobacteriales bacterium; assembly: GCA_038245175.1. GTDB lineage: Bacteria > Actinomycetota > Actinomycetes > Mycobacteriales > Nakamurellaceae > Nakamurella. The sequence goes on from JBBRSR010000001.1 coordinate 476,513, forward strand.
CTGAACACCGTGGTGATCTCCCGCGGCGTCGAGGAGGACGCCAGCTTCGCTTCGCTGGCCGCCCGGCAGGCCGCCGACGGCGCGCAGGCGCTGCGGACGCTGCTGGCCTGCGAGCTGGTGTCCGCTGTCCGGGCGATCCGGTTGCGAACTATTTGGGCATCCAATCCGCTGCTGGCCCGCGCCCTCGCGGTCTGCGTGGGCCTATCGGCCCAGATGGCTGATCGGGACCTGACCGCGGACATCGCGCTGGCCGCCGGGTTGCTGCCGGTGCTGGCCGAGGTGCTGGCGTCCGACTGACCGCCGCCGACGTCCGGGCGCAACCGTTGGCTGGGTTTCGGAGTACCTGCCAGGTCCGCCGGGTGCCTCGGCCCGCTACGCGGCGAGTCGTTCGGTGTGCCGAGGGTGGTAGCCATGGCTGAACGCGTGGCTGACCATTTCGTCGGCCATCATGCGGCGGTGCCAGGCTTCGGCCAGCCGAGTCAGGCTCTCGTCGCCGCCAGCAGCGTCAGATACGGTCTGCACCACTCGACGGTGGCATGGTCAACGCATCGGGCGAAAGACGTGCTGCTGACCCGCCAGCGGGCACAGTCAACGGTGCCTGCGGGAGCCGGCTGTTCGCTGGGCCGGATAGGCCGTAATTTGAACGAGTGCACCGACACTGTGAACTGGCGCACCGACCCCAGGTGGGAACCACGTGAGTCAAACGCTGCTGGACATCGGAATCGTGCTGCTCTTCGTGCTCATCGGCGGGGTGTTCAACGCGGCCGAGGTGTCGATGATTTCGTTGCGGGAAGGTCAGGTCCGGCAACTGGCGCGCACCCAAGGACAACGCGGCCGCACTTTGGAAGTGCTGGTCAGCAACCCGGCCACCTTTCTGGCCAGCGTGCAGATCGGGGTCACGTTCGCCACGATGCTCTCGTCGGCCTTCGGCGCCGCGACGATCTCCGACAGGTTCGCGACCTGGCTGATGGCTCGGGGGCTGGCCGATCACGTGGCCACTCCGCTCGCCCTGGTGTCGATCACCCTGGTGCTCTCGCTGGTCTCCCTGGTCCTGGGTGAACTGGCGCCGAAACGGCTGGCCCTGCAGTCCGCGGAGCGGATCGCGCTGGTGGCGGCCGGTCCGCTGACCGTTCTGGCCAAGATCTTCCGGCCCGTGGTCTGGTTGCTCTCGCGTGCCTCCGATGCGGTCGTCCGGCTGCTTCGCGGCGATCCGAACGCGCGGGGCGAGGCGATTACCGAGGCGGAGCTCCAGTCCATCGTGCAGTCCCACCAGGCGCTGACCAGCCTGGAACGACGGCTCATCCGAGATGTCTTCGCCGCCGATGACACCCAGATTCGTGAGGTCATGGTGCCAAGGATGCAGCTCGAGCTGCTGCCGGCGTCGGCGTCCGTCAGCCGCGGCGCCAAGCTGGCGTTGCTGCACCCACATTCACGGTTCCCGGTGATGGGCCGAGACGCCGACGACATCGTCGGGGTGGTGCATATTCGCGATCTGCTGGTGCCGAGCCATCCGCTCGGCCGGGCGGCGAGCGTGGGCGACATCTCGAAGCCGGTCGCCAGCATGCCGGGGACCAAGAGTGTGCTGGCAGCCATGCAGGAGATGCGCCACGCCGGAGACTACCTGGCGGTGGTGGTCGACGAGTATGGCGGCACCGACGGGATCATCACCCTGGAGGACCTGATCGAAGAAATCGTCGGCGAGATGGACGCCACCGGTCTGGACGAACCGACGTCCACCCATCGCGGCAACAGTCCGCGACTGATCGACGCCGGGCTGAACCTGGATGACTTCTCGGAGCTGACCGGCATCGAACTGCCCAGCGGCCCGTACCAAACGGTGGCCGGTTTCGTGATCCACCGGGTCGGCCGAATCCCGAAGGTCGGCGACGCTGCCGATTTCGACGGTCATCGGCTGAGTGTGGCCGCGCTGCAGGGGCGCCGGGTCGCGACAGTCAGGTTGGTGCGGCATGTCCAGGAGGACGGGGCGGCGGTCCCCGAGCTGGACGGCGGCGGCCGCTGAGGATGGGAGGATCGGACGGTGAAACAGGAACATCGGACACCGTCTGCCCCGCCCGAAGCCGCCCGCCCGGAACCTGCTGATCCCGCCGAGCGGCTCGCCGACCGTCGCCCGCGGGTGCTGTCCGGGATCCAGCCGACCGCCGACTCCTTCCACGTCGGGAACTATCTCGGCGCGCTGAAGCAATGGGTGGCCCTGCAGGACACGCACGAGACGTTCTATTCGGTGGTCGATCTGCATGCGGTGACGGTTGATCAGGATCCAGAGCTGTTGCGCCGCCGCACCAGGATCTCAGCGGCGCAGCTGCTCGCGCTCGGTATCGACCCGCAGCGCTCGACCCTGTTCGTCCAGTCCCACGTCCCCGCGCACACCCAGCTGTCCTGGATTCTCGAGTGCCAGGTCGGTTTCGGCGAGGCCGGGCGGATGACCCAGTTCAAGGACAAGTCCGGCAAGAGCGCCGCCGACCGGATCAGCGTCGGGCTGTTCACCTACCCCGTGCTGCAGGCCGCCGACATCCTGATCTACCAGGCCGACACCGTTCCGGTCGGCGAGGACCAGCGGCAGCACCTGGAACTCACCCGAAATCTCGCGCAGCGGTTCAACTCCCGGTTCGGTCGTACATTCACGGTGCCGGAGCCGTACATCCTGAAGAACACGGCGAAAATCTTCGACCTCACCGACCCGTCGGCGAAGATGAGCAAATCCTCGCCCGGCGGCTCCCTGGACCTGTTGGCCGACGTCAAGGGCAGCATCAAGAAGATCAAGTCGGCGGTCACCGACACCGAGCGGGAGATCCGGTTCGACGAGACCGCGAAACCAGGTGTCTCGAATTTGCTCGGTCTATTGCAGGCATTCACCGGCACGCCGATGCCCGATTTGGAGAGGGCCTATGCGGGTAAGGGATATGGGGACCTGAAGGGGGATCTGGCCGAGGCGTTCGCCGCGTTCGTGATTCCACTGCAGGCCCGGGTCGGCGAGTACATGGCAGATCCGGCGGAGCTGGACCGGATCCTCGGCGAGGGTGCGCGCCGCGCCAGGGTGATCGCCGACGCGACTGTGGCCTCGGTGTATGACAAGGTCGGTTTCCTGCCGTTGAGCTAACCGGCAGCCGGACCGGTTGCGGTTTCGGATGTTCCAAGCTGTGCTGACCGGGCCGGCGGCTCTGAGCAGGGGAGTGAAGGCAGATGGCAGCCAAGAATCCGACGTTGACCGACGCGGCGATCCAGACCGACGCGGTCGAGCTCGCTGCCCACGATCCGGGCCCGATCGGCAAGGTGACGGCCCTGTGGGGGCGGATCTCCAAGCTGCACTTTGTCGCCCATCTGATCCGGATGTTCCTGCGGTTCACCGATCGGCTCGGCACCCAGTTCGCGGCGGCCATCACCTACTTCTCCTTCCTGTCGCTGGTTCCGTTGATGATGGTGGGCTTCGCCACGGCCGGATTCGTGCTGGCCAATCAGCCCGATCTGATCCAATCCCTCAAGGACGAGGTCAACAAGATCTTCGCTGCCGGGGGCGGCGAGATGGCCACCAACCTGTCGTCGTTGATCGACCGGGTGATCGCCGATCGGTTCGCCGTCGGCGGCGTCGCGCTGGCCATCGCCCTCTACACCGGGATCGGTTGGATGGGCAACCTGCGGCAGGCGATCCGCGCCCAGTGGCGGCCGAAGTGGGAACAGGATCCGTCGGAAATCGAGAACTTCTTCGTCGCTCTCGCCAAGGACCTGTTGTCGTTGGTGGTGCTCGGGCTGGGCATCATCGTCTCCGTCGCGCTGACGGCGATTTCGGCGAGCGCCACGACCCTGGTCGCGGGCTGGTTCGGCCTGGACGACGTGACCTGGGTGATGACCGTGCTGCGGATCGTGCCGATCGTCCTGGCGATCGTAGCCAGCACCGGGATCTTCTACTTCCTGTACTCCTACCTCCCGCGGCCCAAGGGCCTGGCCCCCAAGCGGACCATCCTGGCCGGCTCGATCATCGCGGCCACCGTGTTCGAGATCCTCAAGCTGGCCCTGTCGCTGCTGTTCCGGCTGTTCAGCGGTTCACCCACGGCCGCGGTCTTCGGGTCGGTGATCGCCCTGCTGCTCTTCATGAACGTGGTCGCCCAGGTGGTGTTGATGCTGGCGGCCTGGATCGCCACCAAGGTGCCCGTCGAAGACACCATGCCCGAGGAGCTCGCCGTGGTGATCCGGCCGGAGTACCGGGTGCGTAGCCTGCCCGCGGTGGCCGGGGCGTTGGGCGCCGGAGCAGCCGTCGGCTGGCTGGCCAGGACGCTGCGGCCGCGCCGGCGATAGTCGGGCCGTTTTACGGCGGCCGCACGCGGCCTTCCCGCCGAGCTGAGCTGAGCTGAGCTCAGCGGTGGCTGCGAGTCGCCGAATATGCGGCCCGTTCCCGTTGGATCATCGACGATTTCTGGTCGACGGGATCGTCATCTTCAGGAGAATCTCATCTCTGTTCCTCGACCATCCGCTCATCGGCAATGTACGGGCTATTGATCGTGGCCAGCACTTGCGCGTCGGCGGAACTCCGAACGACAGTGCCGCGGGCGATCGGATGTAGGTGCCTACACCTCACGGCGGACCGCAGATCATATTTGGCGGATCTGGTGATCCGACCGATCCTGACAAGGCCGGCAGGTAATTTCCGACCGCGGGTGCCGGTGATCGACGAGAACGCGACGCGGGCCGAGATCGCCGAACGGGCCGGTCACATCATCGCCGAACCGGGCGGCAGCATCCTGAGCCGGCCACGCCATCCGGTGCCCGACACCCTGTCTGCATTTCTGGCGAAGTCGTCAGAAAACTCGGTATGTGTCAGCGGAAGCACACGCAAAGTAACAAAAGACTGACGGCGATGTGTGCAAACGGGTGATCGATGGCAAAAGTTGCGAGGATTGCCCGATTTGTGCTAACACTAGTGCACCATATCGTTGGTCAACCGTTAGGCCGGTGGGGTGATCACCCGCTTCGGATCCTGATCTCGGTGACTGCCGGTTTTGCCGACGCTCCAGCACATAGAAGGGTCGCCGACGCGGCGACATTCGACCAGAAGATCGGAGTGAGCAGCTATACCCGCAATGAATGGTTCTGTATCGGTCCGCCCTGCAGCGCGGAATCACAAAGAAAAAGAAGATGACACAGAGGGAACCGGGTGGCGCTGGTAGTGCTTGGTGGATGTGACCCGCTCCCTTGAGAGAATGGGAGTTCTGGAATGAACATGCCCAAGCATCATCTGCTAGCCATTGGTTCACCCGGAAAAGAACGGATCGACGCGCCAGGTCGCAGGCACTGCCGGCGAAACTCCCGAGTATAGAAATCCGTTGCATTTCCGGGGCGCAGCTCCGCGTCGCGGACAAAGAACCGAGAACAAGGTATGGGGAGAACAGAGATATGAGAAACAAGCTGGGCTGGCCGATGGCAACATTGGCAATGCTCATCTTCGCTGGAGGGCAGGCCGTCGCGGCCGGGCCGATCGCCGAAGCCACTATGCCGATGGGATCGCCAACGTGCGGTCAGAGCCCCGCCGAACTGCCTTCGGTAGTGCCTTCGCCCGCGACGACGCCTTTCGTCGACGACGTCGGGCAGCCTGCGGCCGCCGTCACCGACTCAGCGAACCACTACACGCTGAGCGCCCATCTGGACACCCACTCGTTCGCCACCGGTTGGCCCGCGGTCCCGACCATGGGATACGACGCGGTCAAGGTCACCGGGGGCGTCAACACGGTGCTCAGCCACATGGCCTACCTCGGCCCGACCATCGTCACCAAGAAGGGAACGCCCATCCAGGTGACGATCAAGAACGATCTCCCCGCGGGTGTGGACCTGTTCCCCCAGTGGGGCATGGAACCCCAGAACACAGTGGTCCTGCATCGCCACGGCGGTCTGCAGCCAGCCCTGAGCGACGGCACTCCGGATCAGATGGTCGCGCCGGGCGGAGGAATGCGCACCAACGACTACCCGAACAACCAGGCCGCGGCGCCGATCTGGTATCACGACCACGCCGACATGACGACCTCCTTCAACGTCTACGCGGGCCTGGCCGGGTACATGCCCAACACCGACCGGCTGGAGCCGCTGTACGGTCTGCCGACCGGCGCCTTCGCCAAGGCCTATGTCCTGCAGGACAAGTCCTTCAACCCTGATCACACGCTGTGTTACAACCACCAGTCTGCCGAGTTCTTCGGGGACACCCCAGTGATCAACGGCACCATCTCGCCCAAGCAGGCGGTCCAGGCTCGGAAGTACTCGTTCATGTTTCTCAACGGCTCCGGCTCCCGCTTTTACAACCTGAGCATGAAGCCGGCCGTGGGAAACCTCTCGACTGTCGCCCCCAAGCTGACGGTGGTGGGCAGCGACAGCGGCTACCTGCTGAAACCGGACCCGGTCACCTCGCTGCTGATCGCGCCCGGTGAGCGGTACACGGTGGTCGCCGACTTCACCCGAACCACCGGCAACTGGGTGCTGGCCAACAATGCAGCCACCCCCTACCCCGGCGACACCGGCGTCGCCGATGGCCTCACCGACGCAGGGGCGCAAATTCCGGACCTCATGCGGTTCGACGTGAGCACGGCAACCTCCAGGGACACCTCTGTCATTCCCAGCCGGATTGTGGAAACCAACAACCTGGTGCCGGCCGTGTGGACGCTGAGGAAGGCTCAACTGCGGACCGTCCAGGTCGGCGAACTCGCTCCAGGAGTTCCTTTCATGGGCGACCGCAAGGGGCTGTACATGTTCGACGACCCAACGGCCGTCGGCGATCCGAGGGCTGTTGAGGCACCGATGGGTACCACTGAGAACATCAACCTCGGCTCCACGGAGGCCTGGGAGATGCGCAACCACAGCCCGGACACCCATCCGATCCACACCCACCTCGCCGAGCAGCGCCTTGTCGGTCGCTATCCGGTCACCCTCTGGGGTTACAACGATTCTGTGACAGGGGCGCTCGTCACCGGGCCTCTGGGAACTCAGGACCCGGTCACCGGCAACGCGTTCCCGGTGACTTTGGGCGCGTTCCAGGCACCCGGTGCCTGGGAGTCAGGCCCAAAGGACACTTTCGTCTCGCCCCCGGACATGGTCACGGTCTGGGTAGGCACGTTCACCATCGCCGGTAACTCGGTGTGGCACTGCCACATCCTCGAACACGAGGACATGATGATGACCACCACGTCACCCGCGGGGAATCCAGTCGACTCTGACGGGATGATGCGGCCTATCCACATCCAGGCCAACCTGCCGCAGACCCAGCTGCCGGTGGTCGGAAGCGTTGCCAACCTCAACAAGCTGGTCACGGTGCGGGCGGGCTTCTGATCCAGTTCCCAGTAGACGGGGGCCAGGTTGCGCATGCGGCCTGGCCTCGTCTGTGTGCATCCGGCGGCCGGCCCAGCGTCGCGTTCATCGACCGGGATGGACCCGAGGCCACCGACCCGGTAATGCCGAATGCCATATACCGGCCCGCACAACGTGTTTGGCCCACTGTCTCCCGGTGGGCCAAACAGCAGTGTTGCTCCGGCGAAGCGCCGAATCTCTTGCGCCCTACTGCACGGTGGTGGTCAGGTCGTAGATGGTGACTCCGTCCACGTCGCTGCTGGGGTAGTTCTTTTCGACCCAGGCTTGGATCTGCGAGGCCGGAGTGCTCGCCGAGCGGTTTCCGATGCCGCCGCCACCGCCCTGCGAAGAGACCAGGTAGTAGTGGATCTGGCCATTCGCCACGTAGCTCTGGAACTGCGCCAGGGTTGGCGCCGCCCCGCCGCCGTTGAACCCGCCGATCCCGATCACCGGATCCTCGGTGGCAAGCTGATACTGGGCGGCGTTGATCGCGCCAGTGGTGGCCGCCACCCAGGTGTACTTGCCGGCGTCGGCTTCGAGCAGCGCAATCACGGCTGCGCTGGGTGCCGAGTCGGCGCCCATCCCCCCCAGCCCGCCTGTGGGGGCGCCGCCGTTGCCGGTGGGTGCGGTGCCGGTGTCGCCGCGGCTTCCACCCGGCCCACCGAAGCCACCCGGCCCACCGAATCCGGCCGGCCCGCCGCGCGCCGACGTTCCGCTGGTGACCATCGGGCCCGCTGACGGGATCGATCCGGTGTGCGATGAGGTGATCGTCTGGACGGTGTAGGCCGTCGGGCCCGCCAGTCCGACTACGGTAGCCAGCAGCGCAAGAGAAATGACAGCGCGCCGGGACAAGGCTTTCTTGCCGACCACGATGATCAGACCGAGACCGAGCACCGTCGCGCCGAGGACGACCCACCGCAGCCATGGCACGAATGTCGGACTGCGGCTCAGCATCACGAAGGACCAGGCCCCGGTAACGGCCGCCACCCCCACCAGAGACCAACGCACCCAGGTCTTCTGGCGAGCGTGCCAGGTCTGCACCAGCCCGGCGCCGATCAGCGCGGCCGCCGGCGGCGCGATCGAGATGGTGTAGTACTCGTGGTAGATCCCGGACATGAAGCTGTAGATGGCCATCGAGACCAGCAGCCAGAGCGCCCAGAGCACCAGCGCGGCCCGTAATGGATCAGTGCGCGGACGCTTGCCGCGCAGTGCCAGCGCGGTGACCAGCAGAACCAGCCCGGTCGGCAGCAGCCAGCCGATCTGCGCCGCGGACTCACCCGTGAAAAGCCTGAGGATGCCGGCCGTGTCGCTGAAGCCGCCGCCACCACCGCTGGAACTGCTGACGATCCGGTCGAGCCCGTTCTCGCCCAGCACCAGCCAGATAAAGCTGTTGTCGGTCGAACCGCCCACGTAAGGACGTGAACTGGCGGGCAGCAACTCGACGAGGGCGACCCACCAGCCCGCCGACACGATCATCGCGAGTCCGGCCAGGGCCAGTTGACCCAACCTGCCGCGTAGCCGAACCGGGCCGGCGATCAGATAGGTCACGGCCAGTGCAGGCAGTATCAGGAACGCGGCCAGATCTTTCGTCAAGAAGGCGAAACCCATGAAGACACCGGTGATCACCAGCCAGGTGGTGCGGCCATCGTCCAGCGCCCTGAGCAGCGCCCAGGAGGCTCCGATCAGCAGAAACGTCAACATGGCGTCCGGGTTGTCGAACCGGAACATCAGTGCGGCAACAGGTGTCAGCGCGAGTACGACTCCGGAGATCAGGCCGGCAGCGGCGCCGAAGCGGCGCTCGACCGTCTGGTAGAGGAGAAAGACGCTGCCCACACCGAGGAGTACCTGCGGAGCCAGGATGCTCCACGAGCTCAGGCCGAAGATCCGTACGGAGATGTCCATCGGCCAGAGGAAGACCGGTGGCTTGTCCACGGTCATCACATTGGCGGAGTCCGATGAGCCGAACAGGAACGCTTCCCAGCTCTGCGACCCGGCTTGAGCCGCTGCCGAATAGAAGGTGTTGGCGTAGCCGTTGGCCGACAGATTCCAGAGGTAGAGCGCGGCCGTCCCGACCAGCAGGGCGACCAACGCGGGAACCGTCCATCGCGGCTTCGGGATCGCTGGGGGAGCGGCCTGGTCGGGTGGCAACTCTTGATGCGGCGGATGCTCCAACGTGGTGGTCATCGTGCACTCTCCTTCGTGAGACAGATGGGAATGATCGGCGTGTCGAGGATCGCTGCGGTCGGTGACCGGAAGACCCACTGTCGCAGCGGCGGAAATCGCGCGACGGTGATGAGGATGTTGACGGCGGTCAGGAAGGCCAGGTCGGTGAGTGGCCCGGCCGCGGGGTTGAGATGATCCAGCCAGGACAGCGAAGCCGTCGTGATCGCGGCAGCTGCGACGAACATCCCGAAGCTGCGCAGATGTTGACGTCCGCCGCCCGGTCGCCGGCGCTGGCCGAAGGTCAGCCGTCGATTGACTTCGGTGTTGAGTCCGCCGGCAATGAGCAGGGCGACCACGTTGGCGGTCAGCACGCCGGCGATGGAATGAAACGTCAGGAACAGCAACGCATACGCGACCAAGCTCAGGATGCCGACACCGGCAAACCGTCGCAGCGCAGCCTCCGGTTCGATCTGTTCGGTGCCGGCGAGACCGTCGCGGCCGAGCCGGCTGCGCAAGGCGCCGAGTGCGGCGGAATCCTTGGCCAGTGCACGGCCGACGCGGAGCACACCCTTGAGGTCGGCGACGGCGGTCGACCAGATGTCCACGCTACTGTTCGGGTCATCGACCCAGTCGACAGCGACCTCGTGAATCCGCAGGCCGCTGTGCTCGGCGATGACCAGCATTTCGGTGTCGAAGAACCAGGCGTTGTCTTCCACCAGCGGCAGCAGCTCGGCGGCGACGTCGGCCCGGATCGCCTTGAAGCCGCACTGGGCATCGGCGAACCGGGTGCCCAGCGTCCGGTGCAGCAGCTGGTTGTAGCAGCGGGAGATGATCTCCCGCTTCGGTCCGCGGATGACGTGGGACGACCGGTTGAGACGGGAGCCGATCGCGATATCCGAATGCCCGGAGATCAGCGGCGCGATCAGCGGCAGCAGCGCGGCGAGATCGGTGGACAGATCAACGTCCATGTAAGCGACGATCGGGGCGTCGGAAACCGACCAGGCCGCCCGCAGCGCGCGGCCTCGGCCCTTCTCTGGAAGATGCATCACCCTGATCCGGGTCAGTTCGCGCGCAAGGTCCCGGGCGATGGCGAGAGTGCCGTCGGTGCTTGCGTTGTCGACGATGGTGATCTGGGCGCCGAACGGGATCGCGTCGACCAGATGAGCGTGTAGCCGGCGGACGCAGCCGGGGAGGTCGGATTCCTCGTTGTACACCGGAATCACCACGTCGAGGACCGCTGACGCGATCGGTATCGCGGAGTCGCTGGGCACCTTCCACCGGCGGTGCCCTGGGCTCGCACGGTGGATCGACGGTGCCACCGAGACACCGAAACTCGCGGGCGCAGAGGATGTCATGCCCTCACAGTGTGCGGCCGACATAGCCCTGACCTGCGATCACGCTGTACGACCGCTGTGAAGGCGGACCGGCGGGCAGGCGTGAGGTGATCGCTGGTCCCGGGCGCTAGCTGAGCCACCCGGCGCGTTCATCGTGGATGAACCGGGTCATCGAGGTGGCGGGGCGCCCCAGGATTCGCGGCAGGTCCGGGGTGATCTTGCGGGCAAGCCCGAGCCGGGTCGTGATGTCGATGACGAGTTGCACGTTGACGTAGGCCGATGGCATCCCCTGCGCTTGCAAGGTCCGTCGCCGCTGCCACAGGCTCTGCCGTAGGTACGTGATCGGGCGGCCAAGCTCAGCGCTGAGCACGCTGGCCACCTCCTCGAAAGTGAGCGCTTCCGGACCGGTCAGAGTCACCGGTTCAGCCGGGTGCCCGGGCAGGTCGGTGAAGATCCGCGCCGCAGCTTCGGCGATGTCTCGGGTGTCGATGAACGAGACCCGGCCGTTGCCGGACGCCAGTGGCAACTGCGAGCGCAGGCGGATGTCGTCGCCGAACGCGGTGAGCAGGTTTTGTGCGAAGTAGGACGGCCGCAGCGCCGTCATGGGCAGGCCGGCGAGGCGCACCATGCGTTCCATCCGCCAGTGCGGTAGCGCCGGATTGACACCCATCACCGATAGCACCACCATGCGCTGTACCCGGCGCTGGGCCGCCGCCTCGACCAGCGGGCCCAGCGCGGTCGCGACATCGCTGATCGCGGGCGGCCGCATCAGGAAGATCCGGTCGACATCGAGCAGCGCCGGCCCGGCAGTCGCCGGATCCAGGAAATCCAGGCGAACCACCTCCACACCGGCGGGCAGCTGCCCGCGCTTCGGGTCGCGCACACCAGCCCGTACCTGTTGCCCTGCCGCCAGCAGTGCAGCGACCAATGGGCGGCCCACCGTCCCGCTCGCCCCGGTCACGAGCACCATCCCGTCCGTCATCACAGCACCCTATTGGGGGACCGTATGTCTGCCGAGGCGCGGTGAGCGCTCACCGACATCCATCGACGTTGATTCGCCTGCTGTTGGCACTTGTCGCGGGCACCGTGTGGCCGACGTGCAAACCTAGACGTCTAGCCGGGCGCCACACCGCCGGGCGGCCAGCAGGGCCAATGACCTTGCCACCGCGAACATTTCGTTAAGGTCGACCTGTTCGCGGGGGGCGTGGGCGAAGCCGACATCGCCGGGTCCGTAGTGCAGGGTCGGGATGCCGCCGATGCCGTTGTACAGGCGCAGGTCGCTGCCGTACGGGGCGGCCGCCGGTGCGGGCGTGGTGCCGACGGTGGTGAGCACGGCCTGGCTCACCTGACCGATCAGCTCATGCCCCGCGGGAATCCGGCCACTGGCGAACTGGCCGCCGGGCCAGGTCACCGTCGCCGGGTGGTCTGCCAACCACGGATCGCGCCGACAGGAGTCGGCAACCGCTTCCTCGAACGCGGCGCGGGCGGCCGCGGGATCCTCGTCCAGCTGAACTCCCAGCCGGCCATCCGCGGTGAGCAGATCGGGCACGCTGCTGGCCCAGTCGCCGGCACTGATCCGGCCGATGGAGATGCCGTAGGGAAGCGGGTTGCCGGCGAACAGCGCATCCGGCGAATGGTTGCGGCGGGTCTCCAGGTCGAAGAGCGCGGCGTTGATCGGCAGGAACGCATCGAAGGCGCTGATCCCGCTGAACCGGGCACTGCCGTGGGCGGCCTGCCCGGTGACCGAAATCCGGAAGGTCAGGGCGCCGGCGTTCGCGGTGATCAGCCTGCCGCTGGTCGGTTCGGTGATGACGGCCGCGTCGCCGGAATGGCCGCGCAGCATGGTGGCGAAGGCGCCGAGGCCGCCGTCCTCCTCACTGACCACCGAATGCACCGCCAACGGCCGTTCGAGGCGAACCCCGCTGCTGGCGATGGCCTTCGCGACGGCCAGGTTGACCACGACCCCGGCTTTCATGTCGCAGGCCCCCCGGCCGTGCAGCACGCTGCCGTCGATCCGGGCGCTGTACGGGTTGCCGTCGGCCCAGTTGGCCAGGTCTCCGGACGGCACCACATCGACATGGCCCTGCAGAACCAGCGCCGGCAACCCCGGCCCGGTGACGCCGACGACGCCATATCCGTCGACCCGGTCCGCCTCGGTGCCGGGGAATCGCGGGTCCGCCCGAAGCGCGGCGAGATCGAGCTGCCAGATGTCGACATCCAGCCCGCAGCCGGTCAGCAGGTCGGCCGATCTGTGTTGCACGTCGGATTCGGCGTCGGTCCCGGTCACGCTCGGCACCCGGACCAGGTCGATCAGGTCGGCGACCATCTGCCGCTCGTCCAGCCCATCCAGAACGGCCCGCTCGGGCCGGGTCAGATCCATCGGGTGCTAGGTCCGTTCCGTCGGTACATCGTCGGCCGGCGTCTGGTCCGGTTTTTCGATGTCTGGTGTTTCAGTGGTTGGTGTTTCATTGACTGCTGTTTCGGCGTCTGGTGCCTCGGCGGCCGCAGCCGCGGCGCGGTAGCGGCCGGTCCGCCGGCGGGCGCCGATGATCACCGAACCACCGATCCCGACCAGGCCGACGGCCATCAGGATCACCCAGAACAGCGAGGTCACTCCGGCGGTCGATTTCTCCGTCGCCCCGTCCGTCGCGGCAGCGGAGGTGGCCGGCGCAAGGGTGAGCACCGCCCCGCCCGTCGAAGCGCCATCGGTGGTCACGGCGGCAGCGGACGGGCCGGCCGGCCGGTCATCGCTGTCGGCGGCCGCATTGACCAGCCGCCCCACCGGTGCCAGCTGCGCACCGACGGTACTGAACCCCCAGTCCAGCAGGGAGCCGGCTTGCATCCACTGGCGCCGGGGTTGCTGGGTGCCGCCGAGCATGGTGACGACCAGCCGGTGGCCATCCCGCTCCGCCACGCCGACGAAGGTGTTGCCGGCGTCGTCGGTGAATCCGGTTTTTCCGGCTACCGCGCCCGGGTAGTGCAACAGCAACTTGTTGTCGCTGGCGATACCGAAACCGGGCTTGTCCGCGAAGCCGGGAAACATCATGTCCTGAGTGGCCATCAGCTCGGCGAAATGCGGCAGCTGCATGTCGGCCCGCATGATCAGCGCGAGGTCGTACACCGACGTCTGCTGGCCGGGTCCGTCCAGGCCGGAGACGGTCGATGCCCGGGTGTCCAGGGCGCCGATCGCGGCGGCCTTGGCGTTCATCTCGGCGACTGTCTTGTCGTAACCTCCGTTGGCCCGGGCCAGCGCATTGGCGCAGTCATTGCCCGAGTTCATCATCAGGCCGAGAATCAACTGCCGGACGGTGTAGGACCCGCCGGCGCCCATACCGACCCGCGAACCCTCCTGGTCGGCGTCGTTCTGGGTGCCGACCACGGACTGGTCGAAGTCGTGCAGGTTGCCCCAGATCGTCAGCATGGTCAGCAGCTTCTGCGTCGACGCCGGCCGGTAACGACCGTGGATGTCCTTGCCGCCCAACACCTGTCCGGTCTCCAGATCCGCGACCAGCCACGCCCGCGCCGAGATGTCACCGGGCAGCGGCACTGCGGCATCGGGCAACACGAAACCGCAGTCGCCGAGCCGGGTTCCGCCGACCGGGGTCGCCGGCACCGGGACCGGGTCCGGTGCGGCCTGTCCGGGCGCCAGACTCTCCGACGTGTCGATCGCCGGTGGGGGTGCTGTCTTCTGCGCGCAGTCCGAGGTGTCGGGCGGGGCAATGGTTTCCGTCGGCGGCAGGAAGAATTCGTCCGCCGAGGCGATGCCTGTCACCCCCACGAACAGCAACACCGCGCACAGCAACGACGCAATCCGAGCGGGGCCGGACCGCCGTCGCGAAGCGGGCCGGGAAGGGACTATACGCACCCGGTTGAAGTTACTTGGCTCAGATCCGCCGGAACATCAAGGCGCGCTTGACTTCCTGAATTGCTTTGGTCACCTGGATACCGCGGGGGCAGGCATCCGTGCAGTTGAAGGTGGTGCGGCAGCGCCACACGCCCTCGGCGTCGGACAGGATCTCCAGCCGTTCGTCGGCGCCCTGATCGCGGGAGTCGAAGATGAATCGGTGTGCGTTGACGATCGCCGCCGGCCCGACATAGTTGTCCGCGCTCCAGTACACCGGGCACGATGTGGTGCAGCAGGCGCACAGGATGCACTTGGTCGTGTCGTCGAATCGTTCCCGGTCCTCGACCGACTGCACCCACTCCCGCGACGGCTCATTCCCATAGGTGATCATGAACGGCTTCACCGATCGGAAAGCGTCGAAGAAGGGCTCCATGTCGACGATCAGGTCCTTCTCCAGCGGCAGACCCTTGATCGGCTCGATGTTGATCTCGGCGGTCTTGGCGTCGACCAGGTCCTTGACCAAAACCTTGCAGCCCAATCGATTTCGGCCGTTGATCCGCATCGCATCGGAGCCACAGATCCCGTGCGCGCAGGACCGGCGGAAGGCCAGCGTGCCGTCGATGTACCACTTGATGTAGTGCAGCAGGTTCAGTACCCGGTCGGTGGGCAGCGCCGGAATCCGGTAGCTCTCCTGGTGCGGGCCGTCGTCCAGTTCCGGGTTGAACCGCTGGATATTGACGGTCACCATGATGGCGCCGTCCGGCACCGGTGGCAGCGGCGCCGTGTGCTGAGAAGGCAGTGTCGACGTCATCAGTACTTACGCTCCATCGGCTGGTACCTCGTCATCACCACAGGTTTGAAGTCGATCCGGATGTCAGACGACAGGGGAGCGAGGTCGGCATCGGACTTGTAGGCCATCGTGTGCCGCATGTAGTTGACGTCATCGCGGGTCGGATAGTCCTCGCGGGCGTGGCCGCCGCGAGATTCCTTGCGGTTCAACGCGCCGACCACCATCACCTCGGCGAGTTCGAGCAGGAAGCCCAACTCGATGCCTTCGAGCAGGTCGGTGTTGAACCGCTTGCCCTTGTCCTGCACCGACACGTTCGCGTAGCGCTCCTTGAGCATCTGCACGTCTTGCAGCGCCTGCTTCAGCGTGGATTCCGTCCGATACACCGCGGCGTTGGCGTCCATGGTGGCCTGCAGCGCGATCCGCAGATCGGCGACGCGCTCACCACCGGTGGCGCTGCGCAGCGATTCGACCATGTTGATCACCAGGTCGGCCGGGTGCGCCGGCTCCTGGACGAACTCGGTGGAGTTGGCGTACTCGGCCGCGGCGATGCCGCTGCGCTTGCCGAACACGTTGATGTCGAGCAGCGAATTGGTGCCCAGGCGGTTGGAGCCGTGCACCGACACGCACGCACATTCCCCAGCGGCGTAGAGGCCCGGCACGATGGTGTCGTTGTTGCGCAACACCTCACCGCGGACGTTGGTCGGGATTCCGCCCATCGCGTAGTGCGCAGTGGGGAAGACGGGGACCGGCTCGGTCACCGGGTCGACGCCCAGGTAGGTCCGGGCGAATTCGGTGATGTCGGGGAGCTTGGTTTCCAGGACCTCGGCGCCCAGGTGAGTGCAGTCCAGCAGCACGTAGTCCTTGAGCGGGCCGGCGCCGCGTCCCTCAAGGACCTCCATCACCATCGACCGGGCGACGATGTCCCGGGGGGCGAGGTCCTTGATGGTGGGTGCGTAGCGCTCCATGAAGCGCTCACCGGAGGCGTTGCGCAGGATCGCGCCCTCACCGCGGGCACCTTCGGTGAGCAGGATGCCCAGGCCGGCCAGGCCGGTCGGATGGAACTGGTAGAACTCCATGTCCTCCAGCGGCAGGCCCTTGCGGTAGATCACGCCCATCCCGTCGCCGGTCAGCGTGTGCGCGTTCGACGTCGTCTTGAAGACCTTGCCGGCGCCGCCGGTGGCGAAGATGACCGACTTGGAGTGGAAGACGTGGATTTCGCCGGTGGCCAACTCGTAGGCGATCGCGCCGGTACATACCGGGCCGTCCTCGGTCTGCGTCATCATCACGTCCAGGACGTAGAACTCGTTGAAGAACTCCACCCCCAGCTTGACGCAGTTCTGGTAGAGGGTCTGCAGGATCATGTGTCCGGTGCGGTCGGCGGCATAGCAGGCGCGGCGCACAGCCGCTTCGCCGTGGTTGCGGGTGTGCCCGCCGAAGCGACGCTGATCGATCCGGCCCTCTGGGGTCCGGTTGAACGGCAGTCCCATCTTCTCCAGGTCGTAGACCGCGTCGATGGCCTCCTTGCACATGATCTCGGCGGCATCCTGGTCGACCAGGTAGTCACCACCCTTGACCGTGTCGAACGTGTGCCATTCCCAGTTGTCGTCCTCGACATTGGCCAGCGCGGCGCACATCCCGCCCTGTGCGGCGCCGGTATGTGAACGAGTCGGATACAGCTTGGTGAGTACTGCCGTGCGCGCCCGCTGGGACGACTCGATGGCCGCCCGCATGCCGGCGCCGCCGGCACCGACGATCACTACGTCATAGCGATGAAACTGCATGTCAGCCCTTCATCGAGGGGTCGAAGGTGAAGATCACGAAGGATCCGAGGGCGACCGTCAGGACCACGGAGGCATAGAGCAGCATGGTCAGCCAGAAGCGGGTGCCGTCCTTGCGGGAGTAGTCATTGATCACGGTGCGCAGCCCATTGGCGCCGTGCAGTTCGGCCAGCCAGAGCATCGACAGATCCCACATCTGCCAGAACGGCGATGCCCAGCGGCCCGCGACGAAGCCCCAGTTGATCCGGTGTACGCCGCCGTCGAGCACGTTCATGATCAACAGGTGCCCGAGAACGAGCACCACCAGCACGATGCCGGACAGTCGCATGAACAGCCAGGCGTACATCTCGAAGTTGACGCCGCCCTTCTTGACCCGGCGTCGCGGGGCGTTGGGCGCCTCGATGCCACGGCTGGACTGCGGTTCCACCGATGCGGTCATGCGCCACCTCCGAAGATGCGTCGCACATTGCGCTCGAGCATGAAGTAGACCCCGGGGATCATCACGACCACCCAGATCGCCAGCACGATCCACAGCATCAGGCGCTGGTATTTGGGCCCCTTGGACCAGAAGTCGACCGTCATGATCCGGATGCCGTTGAGCGCGTGGAACAACACCGCGCCGACCAGTCCGACCTCGAGGAGATTGACCAGCGGGTTCTTGTAGGTCTCGATGACCGTGTTGTACGACTCCGGGGACACCCGAACCAGTGCGGTGTCCAGGACGTGCGCGAACAGGAAGAAGAACGTGAGGACGCCGGTGATCCTGTGCGCAACCCAGGACCACATGCCCTCGCCGCCGCGATAGATGGATCCGCGGCGTGAACCGGGCGTTCCCCCGGTGGGGCGAACTATGGTGGGACTGGCCATGTCGTGCTGGACCTCCGGCGGCGGCGGCAGGGCGCCTCAGGGCCGGTTGGCCGCAAGGGTTCTGTTCCGATGCTATCCCTGGGGCTGGAGGGTCTCCGCACCGGTACGGATGTGACTTCATAGACACTCGGCCAGGTCACCCGGGGTCCGCGGAACGCTCCGCGGTGGCTCGTAGCTCAAAGGAACAATTCGATCACGGACGTATTGCCGGGGTACCCGATCGGCTTACTCAACGGTAACGTCCGCAGAGGCATTCATCCGAGTAGCCCACTACAAGAGGAGCACACCTTGCGTCGAACGCGCAGTCTTCGGCTGATCGCCGGAGTAGCGGCCGCGGCCCTGGCATTGGCGGCCTGCGGTAACAGCACATCCAGCGGAGCGTCGAGCACAGCCGGCACCTCTGCGGCCGGTACCTCGGCGGCAGCCGGCGCCTGCGACCCGATCAAGGGCACGTCGGGAGGGTCGTCCGCCCAGTCCACCGCGGCCGGGTCCGCGAGTTCGGCCCCCGCGGCCGGCACCGGCAAGGCGCTCAACGTCGGGTTGGCCTATGACACCGGCGGGCGTGGCGACGGAACCTTCAACGACTCGGCTGGGGCCGGCGCCGACCGGGCCAAGACCGAACTCGGGGTGACCATCAACGAGCTGGAAGCCTCCACCGACGATGACCGCAAGCCCAACCTGCTCAACCTGACCGCGAACAAGAACGATCCGATTATCGCGGTCGGCTTCCTGTTCGGTGATGCGCTGGCCGAGATCGCCGCGGCCAACCCGAACACCACTTACGCCATCATCGACTCTGTCGTCGACAAGCCGAACGTCAAGAGCCTGGTCTTCGCCGAAGAGCAGGGTTCGTTCCTGGTCGGCGCCGCCGCCGCGATGAAGACAACGACCTGCAAGCTCGGCTTCATCGGCGGCCAGGAGGGCGCGCTGATCAAGCGGTTCGAGGCCGGCTACATCGCCGGGGCCAAGGCCGTCCGACCGAACATCCAGATCGACTCGAAATACCTCGGACCGGAGGGTGACAACGCGGCCTGGAGCTCGCCGGACAAGGCCAAGGAGATCGCCAAGAGCTGGTACGCCGCCGGCACCGACATCATCTACACCGCAGCCGGCGGATCGGGTTCGGGCACCATCGAGGCCGCCGCCGAAGCGGGTAAGTGGGCCATCGGCGTCGATCAGGACCAGTACCTCACAGCCACCCCGCAACAGCAGAAGGTGCTGCTGACCTCGATGGTCAAGCGGGTCGACAACGCGGTCTTCCAGACCATCCAGGAAGTTCAGGCCGGTGACAAGGCCGGCGGCACCAAGGTCTTCGACCTCTCCGTCGACGGTGTCGGTTACGCGACCTCGGGCGGGTACCTGGACGAATACAAGTCCATGCTCGACGACTACAAGCAGCAGATCATCGACGGCAAGATCAAGGTACCGACCACGCCGTGATGTCGCCCCGCGCCTGACGCGCGAAGCGTTGCTGACGCCGAAGTCCCGGGGCTCCACCAACCCCGGGACTTCGGCGTTGTGGGTTAGGTTTCCACTCAGAATGAGGGCCGGCCGAGCTCGGCCGGCGAAGCAGATGCGGGCCGTCGCAGCCGAACATCGCGGGCGCGTCGGGCAGAGAGGCAGGTCGACGTGTCCGATGGCGGCAGTCCCGGGATCGGCGACGGGCCGGGCGGCGAGCTGGCGGTCGAGCTCCAGGGCATCGAAAAGCGATTCCCGGGCGTGGTGGCCAACAAGGACGTCTGGCTGAAGGTTCGCCGCGGCAGCATCCACGCCATCGTCGGGGAGAACGGTGCCGGCAAATCCACCCTGATGAACACCCTGTACGGAATGCACCAGCCGGATGCGGGCACCATCCGGGTCAACGGCCAGCTGGTCAGCTTCAAATCTCCCAGTGACGCGATCGCCGCCGGCATCGGCATGGTGCACCAGCACTTCATGCTCGCCGACAACCTGACCGTGCTGGAGAACGTCATCCTCGGATCCGAGCCGTCCAAGAGCGGCCGGATCGACTTCACTCAGGCGCAGCGGCTGTACCTGGAGTGCGCCCAACGGTCCGGCAGCACCATCGACTCCCGTCGCCTGGTAGCCGAACTCGGGGTCGGCGACCGGCAGCGGGTGGAGATCATCAAGGTGCTGTACCGAGGCGCGAAGATCCTGATCCTGGACGAGCCGACGGCGGTGCTCGTCCCGCAGGAAGTGGACGAACTCTTCGACAATCTCAAGCTGATGGTCGCCGACGGCGCGACGATCATCTTCATCTCGCACAAACTCGACGAGGTGCTCTCCGTCGCGGACGACATCACCGTGATCAGGGCCGGCAGCACCGTGGGCGCGGTCACGCCGGCTCAGGTCAACCGGCGTCAGCTGTCCGAGATGATGGTCGGCTTCCAGCTGCCGACCGAACAGCCCCGCACCAGCCCGATCGGCGAACAGATCCGGCTCGAACTCGACCACGTGACCGTTGCCGGCCTGGGCGCGAAGCCGCTGGTGGACGACGTGTCGTTCCAGGTGAGATCCGGTCAGATCGTCGGGGTGGCCGGGGTCGAGGGCAGCGGGCAGTTCGAACTCTGCGAAGCGATCATGGGTTTGCGGCCGCTGGCCCACGGCGCCGTTTCGCTGATGGGTCGCAACATCACCGAACTGTCGGCGAAACAGACGCGCGGCGAGGGCATCGGCTACATCCCGTTCGACCGGCAGCGCGAAGGTCTGATGATGTCGGCCCCGCTCTGGGAGAATGCGCTGCTCGGTCGTGAGATCGAGCCGCAATTCCGGTTCGGGCCGTTCGTCGCGGCCGGCCGGGTGCGGGCGGATGCGCGCAACATCATCACCACTTTCGGCGTGCGGACACCGAACGAAACGGTTCCCGCGTTCGCGTTGTCGGGCGGCAACCAGCAGAAGCTGATCGTCGGCCGTGAGCTGGAGTCCAACCCGAGCGTCCTGATCGCCGCGCATCCGACTCGAGGGGTGGACGTCGGCGCTCAGGCGACGATCTGGGATCAGCTCCGCGAAGCCCGCGACGAGGGCACCGGGATCTTGCTGATCACCGCTGATTTGGATGAGTTGCTGGTGCTTTCGGACGTGATCATCGTGATGTACGACGGCATCGTCACCGCACAGCTGAAACCGACGGATGCGACCCCGGAACGGCTGGGTTCGTACATGACGGGCACCAGGCAGGAGGTGGCGTGATGGATCGGGCGGCCCGGCAACGGCTCGCGGTGACCGCGGCGAGCACTGTGGGAGCGGTGTTCCTGGCGTTCGTGCTCGGCGGGATCCTGCTCTGGGCGACCGGTCACAACCCCTTCACCATCTACCAGCAGATGTTCGACTACAGCTCCAAACCGCCGCAACTGCTGGACGCGGCGAAACGCGCCGGCCCGCTGATCCTGTCCGGCTGCGCCGTGGCCATCGGGTTCAAGATGAACCTGTTCAACATCGGTGTCGAGGGTCAGTACCGGGTCGCCATGCTCGCCGCGGCCGTCGCCGGGGCGGCGGTGTCCCTGCCGGCACCGCTGCACGTGCTGTTCGTGCTGATCGTGGCAATGATTGCCGGAGCCGCCTGGTCCGGGATCGCCGCGGTTCTGAAGGTGCAGCGCGGCGTCAACGAGGTGATCTCCACGATCATGCTCAACGCCATCGCGATCGGTGTCACGGCGTGGCTGTTCAACAGCTTCTTCCGTTACGAGAAGATCGATTCCACCGGACGGGTGTCGCTGGACATCAAGACGAAACCGCTGCCGAACTCGGCCTGGCTGCCGGACC
The DNA here is from genome assembly GCA_038245175.1 of Mycobacteriales bacterium. Lineage (GTDB taxonomy): Bacteria > Actinomycetota > Actinomycetes > Mycobacteriales > Nakamurellaceae > Nakamurella. The sequence goes on from JBBRSR010000001.1 coordinate 498,392, forward strand.
TGATCAACGGATCCAACGGCAAGCTGTCCTGGTATTTCGTGATCGCGCTGCTGGTGGCCGTGCTGGTCTGGTTGGTCGTTTTCCGGTCCACCTTCGGTTTCCAGCTCCGCTCGTCCGGGCTGAACCCGGTCGCGGCGCAGACCGCGGGCATCGACTCGTCGAAGATGGTGCTGCGGGCGATGCTGATCTCCGGCGCCCTCGCCGGATTGGTGGGAATGCAGTCGCTGATGGCCGAGGAACACTCCTACAAGCCGGGGCTCGCGGCCGGGCTGGGCTTCACCGGTATCGCAGTGGCGCTGCTCGGGCGCAATCATCCGGTTGGCATCGTGCTCGCCGCGCTGCTCTTCGGCTTCCTGCAGGCCTCGTCCGGCACCCTGCAGCTGCAGGACGTGCCCAAATCGATCGTCGACATCATTCAGGGCATCGTCGTGCTGACCGTGGTGATCGTGAACGAGTCGGTGAGTCGCTGGATGAACAAGCGAACGGCCCACGGTACCTCGAAGGCGATACACAGCGGAGAGGTGCTGGTATGAGTCTGGAACCCACACCCGGGGTCGGTCGCGACGATCTGAAGTCGACGGCCGCGCCCGGCCCGGCCGCCAAGGTGGATGTGCTGCCGCCGACGAATCCGCCGTTTCTCTCGGCGCTGAGCACCTCGGCGCGTACCCGGTTCCTGCTGATTGCGGTCGGTCTGCTGGTCATCCTGTCGATCGTCCGGGTGATCACCGGCGCCGACGACCTGACCGCCCCCGGGACGATGAGCGCCACCCTGCGGCTGTCGATTCCGCTGCTATTGGCCGGGTTGGCCGGCCTGTGGGCCGAGCGGGTGGGCATCGTGAACATCGGTATCGAGGGCATGATGATCCTCGGGACCTGGTTCGGCGGATTTGGCGCGTGGAAGTTCGGGCCGTGGAGCGGCATTCTGCTGGGCATCCTGGGCGGTGCCCTCGGCGGGCTGGTGCACGCGCTGGCCACGGTCCGGTTCAACGTCGACCACGTGATCTCCGGTGTCGCGTTGAACATTCTGGCCGCCGGGTTCACCCAGTACCTGTCGGCGATCGCCTTCGCCGGTGTGCCGGGTGGCGGCGTCAGCAAATCCCCGCCGCAGCTGGCGCCGATCGAGACGCTGACCATGCCGTTCCTGGCCGGCGGCGATCTGTTCGGCTGGCGATCTCCGGACGTGTTGGGCTGGCTGAACAGGGAGCGATGGCCGATCGTCGCCGATTTTGCGGGCATCTTGCGCGGGCTGCTCACCGAGGTGTCGTGGGCGACGCTGCTGGCGCTCGCGCTGGTGCCGGCAACCGCGTTCGTGCTCTGGCGGACCACTTTCGGGCTGCGACTCCGGTCCTCCGGTGAAGCACCGGCGGCGGCCGAGAGCCTCGGCGTCAAGGTCATCCGCCTGCGCTATGTGGCGCTGGCGATCAGCGGCGGACTGGCCGGCTTCGGCGGGGCGTTCCTGGCCATCGTCGCCTCGTCCACCTATCGGGAGGGGCAGACCGGCGGCCGCGGCTACATCGGCCTGGCGACCATGATCTTCGGTAACTGGCGGCCGACCGGGCTGCTCGGCGGCGCGACGCTCTTCGGTTTCACCGACGCGCTGCAGCTGCTCGGGCAGGAGGCGATTCCCGCCCTGTTCCTGTTCGTCGCGATTGTGCTGGTGTTGTTGGCCGGCTGGCAGTTCCGCAAGAAGCGGACGTACGCCGCGATTGGCGCGCTGCTGGCCGGTGTCGTGTTCCTGGTGCTCTACCTGACCGTGGACAGGGTGCCGACCGACCTGGTGACATCCACCCCGTACCTGGTGACCCTGCTTGTGCTGGCCGCCGCGTCGCAGCGGCTCCGGCCACCGGCCCACGCCGGGCTGCCGTATCGATCCGGGGAGGGGCATTGAGCCTCGACATCGACTGGGCTCAGCTGCGCTCGCTCGCTGTGGCGGTCGCCGGTTCGGCCTACTGCCCGTATTCGGGCCTTCAGGTCGGGGCCGCCGCCGTGGTTGACGACGGCCGGATCATCACCGGTTGCAACGTCGAGAACGCCTCGTACGGCCTAGGTCTGTGCGCCGAATGCACACTTGTCGGGCAGCTGCGGCTGACCGGCGGGGGCCGGCTGGTCGCGTTGGCCTGCCGGTCCGGAGCGGGTGAACTGTTAATGCCCTGTGGCCGTTGCCGCCAGGTGATCTACGAATTCGGTGGCCCGTCGATGCAACTGGACACGCCGGTCGGGGTGCGCCCGATGAGCTGGGTGCTGCCCGAGGCGTTCGGGCCGGAGCAGCTGCCTGGTTGAGGTCGGAGCGACCGGCCCGCCTGCCGTTGCCATTCGCACCTGGGCGGACGAGCGTCGGGCACCTGGTACTAGTACCAAGGTCCGATTGTCTTGCGTACCCGATTCGTTCCACAGTGAGCTGTCGGGCAGGCGGTGCTCACTGAACTAGGACGGCAGACATGAGCCCTGTCCAAGGAGTCGGAACGTGATCAGGGTCCTGGTCGTCGATGACAATGCGCTGGTCCGAGCAGGTGTGGCCGCGATGTTGGGCCGGACCGACGGAATCGAGGTTGTCGCCGAATGCGCCGACGGCGCCATCGTGCCACGGGTCGCCGCACGGGTACAGCCGGATGTCGTGCTGATGGACATGCGGATGCCGTTGACATCCGGGGTGGATGCGACCCGGTCCCTGCTCGCCCGATTTCCTACCTCCAAGGTCGTCATGATGACGGCCTCGCCAGTCGGCGGGAGCAGCCAGGACGCGGCGCTCGCCGGGGCGATGGGGTTCCTGCGCAAGAGCGGTGATTCAAGCAGCATGGTGAAGGCCATTCGCGCCGTTGCCGCAGGTGGAACCGCTTGGTGAAGGTGTTAGTACCAAGGTTCGATGGCGCGGCATACCGCCGGGAGAGGAGAAATGAGCTAAGCGAAAGACGAGAGGACCTGAAATGAAGCGAATCATCTTTACCGCCATGGCAGCCGTGCTTGCCGCTGTACCCGCCACCGTGGGGTTGATCGGAAATGCCTCCTTCGGTGAGACCGTGCCGGTGGTCGTGCCGGCTGCGGCCAGTGTGCTCGACGATAACGGTGGGCTGACCAGGATGTACGAAATCGGTGATGACAACGGTGGTGCGACTTCCGCCGCCACGAGCAGCTCCAGCGCCCCGACCACGACCTCGGAGCCCGGCGATGACAACGGCGGCTCATCTACTACAGCCGGGACCACCGAGCCGCAGGATGATCACGGGGGCCTCAACCCCACCGCCGAGCCAGGCAATGACAACGGTGGCCTGGCCACGACACGGACCACGACCACGACCTCGAAGCCCGCCGATGACAACAGCGGGCGCGGCGCGGTAGGTGATGATAAAGGAAGTGGATCCGGCTCGGGTGGGCAGGACGCCGGCGGCCACGGCGGCAGCGGAAAGGACGACGGTGCGAATCATTCATGATCGAATCTGAGGTCACGGAGCGCTCGAGGTGGATCACTGTCGCCGCGGGCGCACGCGTGACTGCGGAGGGCCCCGTCCGGATGCGGCGGGTGTTCATCCAGGTGATCGCGGGCGCCCTGCTGGTCATCCTCGCGGTTGCCATGGTCGGCGTGGTGGCCGCTCGCCGGCTGGCGGAGGCCCAGGCGGTGAACAACGCGGCCAAAAGCGCTGATCTGATCGCTGATGCCGTGGTTCAGCCGGTTCTGGTGGATGGGCTGATCACCGGCGATTCGGCCGCCCTGATCGCGGTGGATCGCGTCGTCCGCGATCAGGTGCTGGGGTCGGGGATCGTGCGGGTCAAGATCTGGGACCCGCAGGGCCGCGTTCTGTACTCCGATGAGCCGTTGCTGATCGGCCAGACCTTCCCGCTCGGTGCGGAAGAACGAGATGTTCTGACCAATCCCAAGACCCGGGCCGATGTGTCGGACCTGCAGGCGCCGGAAAACGTGTATGAGCGGGCCAACGTCAAGTTGCTGGAGGTCTATCGACCGGTGTGGACGCCGTCCGGGCGGCCGTTGCTGTTCGAGACCTACTTCCGTTACGACGATGTCGTCACCCGTAGCGGCCAGTTGTGGCGCGGCTTCGCCGGGGTGACCCTGAGCAGCATCCTGCTGCTGGTCGTTCTGCTGCTGCCGGTGCTGTGGCGCTTGCTGGACCGGCTCCAAAGGTCGCAGGCTCAACGCGAAGCCTTGCTGCAGCGCGCCGTGGACGCCTCGACCGAGGAGCGCCGACGGATCGCCGGCACTCTGCACGACGGGGTGGTGCAGGATCTGGCTGCCACGTCGTTCGCGGTGGCGGCGTCGGCCGAACGTGCAGCAACCCTGGGACAGCCACAGTTGGCCGCCGAATTGCGCGCCGCGTCGGCCACCGTTCGTACGACGATCGGCGGCCTTCGATCCCTGCTTGTCGACATCTACCCACCGAGCCTGGCCAGCGCGGGCCTGGCTGCCGCGCTGGATGATCTCGCGGCGAGCCTGCGGTCCAGGGGAATCGCCGTGACGGTGGACGTTCCGGCCGGAATCGAATTGGACTCCGAACGGGACTGGGAAGTGGACCCGGAGATCGATCGACTGGTCTTCCGGATCGCTCAGGAATGCCTGAACAACGCTGCCCGGCACGCGGCGGCGTCCCATGTCCAGGTTCGCCTGGCCCGGACCGAGGAGTACGCAGTGCTCGACATCGTCGACGACGGAATAGGTTTCGACGTCCAGCAGGCGCTGGCCAATCCGGCCGACGGACACTTCGGGCTCCGGGTGATGGGTGACGTGGCCAACGACGCCGGCGCTGAGCTGCGGCTGGCCAGCGCGCCGGGCCTCGGTACCAGCTGGCAGCTTCGGGTGCCGCTGAAACGATCACCGAAATGACCACGCCGCAACTGATCACGGTGCTACTGGTCGATGACCACCCCTTGGTCCGCGCGGGGATCAGTACGTTGATCGCCTCGTCCAACGACCTCACCGTGGTCGGCGAGGCCGCCAGCGGCGAGCAGGCGGTGACGGCGACCACCGAACTGGAACCCGACGTGATCCTGATGGACCTGTCGATGCCGGGCATCGACGGCGTCGAGGCGACCCGCCGGATACTGCAGGTGCGACCCGCTACCCGGGTCGTGGTGCTGACATCGTTCCACGACCAGGGGCGGGTCACCGATGCCCTGCAGGCCGGCGCCACCGGCTACCTGCTCAAGGACAGCGACCCGCGTGACCTGCTGGCGGCGATCAGGTCGGCCGCGATCGGCGATGCACCCCTGGACCCGCGAGTGGCCCGGGTACTACTGCCGTCGGCAACGCCCCGGCCGATCGATTCGCTGAGCGTCCGCGAGCGGCAGGTCCTGCAACTGGTCACCAAGGGGTTCTCGAACCGGCAGATCGGCCGCTCGCTCGGTATCACCGAGCGGACCGTCAAGGTTCATGTCGGGCATCTGTTCCGCCGGATCGGGGTGGCCGACCGCACCAGCGCGGCGATGTGGGCCCGCGACAACCTGCCGGATCAGCTCGGATAGCACGCTCTTTGTCCTGCGGAACGTCCCGGTCGGCGGTGAGCAGGGCGACGGTGAACCACCCGCTGGGGCGCGGGTAACCCGGTTTCCGCTGAAGATCTTCACCATGTTGTCGGTGATACCGACCGTCCAGGTCTGCCCGACGCGGTTGCTGTCAACCTCGGACTCCACCGTGAGCCGGCTGTTGTCCGGCTTGTCCGATGTATCCACCCTCGGAGGTGTTCGATAGCAGCGACAATCGGACCTTGGTACTAGTTCCCGGGTTTCGACCACCCGTCGGGCGGTCGGAAGGCCGCGAACGGGTCGGTCACCCGGAGCTCGTTGGTGGCGAAACGGTAGCGCGCCGCCGGGCGCCCGCCGCGGCGCCCGGGGCCGGCCGTCGAGCCGGTGGGCTCGAGCATGCCCCGTCTGGTCAGGATGCGCTGCAGGTTGGTCGGATCGACCAGGTGACCCAACACCGCGTAGTAGATCCGGGCCAGCTCGGCGATGGTGAACTCCCCGGGCGCCAGACCGAATGCCATGTTGGTGTAGGAGAGCTTGCCGCGCAGCCGCTCGTGGGCGCGGTCGACGATCCGCCCATGGTCCAGCGCGGTCGGCGGCAATTTGTCCACCGAATGCCACACGGTGTCGGTAGGCAAGGTCGGCGCCGTCCCGAACGGCACCAATCCGAGGAATCCGGTGGCCACGGTTCGGTCGCCGGGTAGTCGACCCGGGTCCGAGAACGTGCCGAGTTGCTCCAGGTGGGACACCTTGGCCAGGTCCACCTTCTGCGCCAACTGCCGGCCCATGGATGATTCGACATCCTCGTGCGGGAGCAGTGCGCCGCCGGGCAGCGCCCACTTTCCGGCGTCCGGCCACTGGGCGCGCTGCCACATCAGCACATTCAACGGCGCGAAGCCCTGCTCGTCGGCCCGGACGGTGAACACGGCAGCCAGCACCTCGTGGTGGGCCGGTGCAGCCGATCGGGTGGTCACGTGGTTGAGATTACGGGCGATCACCGCTGTCGCGATGCACTCGGTGCTAGAGTCGGTCTTGTTTTCGACTACTAGACGAAAACCAACACCGACCTGTGCATGGGTCCGATGATCAGGAGACGGGCATGGCGGCACTGAATACCCCGGCGCTGCATATTTCGGCCCCGGGCCCGACGGCTCCCGGCTCGACGGGTCAGGGCACCCTCGGGGCTTCCGACGAAGCATTCATGCAGTGGGCCGACGAGATCCGCCAACTGGCCAAGGAACGCGACGCCGTGATCCTGGCCCACAACTATCAGATCCCCGCGATCCAGGACGTCGCGCATCATGTCGGCGACTCGCTGGCGCTGTCCCGGATCGCCGCGACCGCCCCGCAATCGACGATCATCTTCTGCGGCGTGCACTTCATGGCCGAGACCGCGAAGATCCTGGCCCCGGAGAAGACGGTGCTGATTCCGGACGCCGCCGCCGGTTGCTCGCTGGCCGACTCACTGACCGTGGGTCAACTCCTGGCATGGAAGGCCGACCATCCGGGGGCCAGAGTCGTGTCCTATGTGAACACCACCGCGGCGGTCAAGGCCGAGACCGACATCTGCTGCACCTCTTCGAACGCCGTCGAGGTGGTCGCCTCGATCCCGGCGGACACCGAGGTGCTCTTCGGGCCGGACCAGTTCCTCGGTGCTCACGTGCGAAGGACACTGGGACGCAAGAACATCCAGGTGTGGGGCGGCGAATGCCATGTGCACGCGGGGATCAACGGCGCCCAGCTCGCCGCGCAGGCCGAGGCGCTGCCCGAGGCCGAGCTGTACATTCATCCCGAATGTGGTTGCGCGACCAGCGCGATCTACCTGGCCGGTGCGGGCATCGTCGATCCGGTCAGGGTCAAGATCCTGTCCACCGGCGACATGGTCACAGCGGCCAAGCGCAGCAATGCTCGCACGGTACTGGTGGCCACCGAGATCGGGATGATCCATCAGCTGCGAAAGGCCGCCCCCGGCATCGACTTTCGCGCGGTCAACGAGCGCGCGTCCTGCAAGTACATGAAGATGATCACCCCGGAGAAGTTGACCCGATCGCTCAAGGAGATGCGTGACGAGGTCTTGGTGGATCCGCAGATCGCGGCGCGGGCCCGTGGCGCCGTCGAGGCGATGATTGCGATCGGGTCGTCGGGACAGGGCGAATGACGTCGACTCTGTCCACGGCGGTGCTGTCCGGGGAAGCCCCGTCCTGGGAGGCGGATAGCGACGTGGTCGTGGTCGGTTCCGGAGCGGCGGGCCTGACCTGCGCGCTGACCGCGGCCGAGGCGGGACTATCGGTGCTGGTGGTTACCAAGGGCGAGATCGGCGACTCCAACACCAGTTACGCGCAGGGCGGCGTCGCGGTGGTCCGATCCGGTCACCCCGCCGACCATGACCACGGGGACAGCGTCCAGGAGCATGTGCTGGACACGCTCGTCGCCGGGTCGGGTCTGTGCGACGAGCGCGCGGTCCGCCAGATCCTGCGCGCCGGGCCTTCGGCGATCACCCGATTGATCGCCCGCGGCGCCCGATTCGACGCCGGCCCCGGAGGGCTCCTGCGCACCAGAGAAGGCGGCCACGGCGCTGACCGGGTGATCCATGCCGGCGGCGATGCGACAGGCGCGGAGATTCAGCGGGCATTGCAGGCAACCCGCGGGCTGCCCGCCGTGTTGACCGGGCACCTGACGGTCGATGTCGCCCTGTCTCGGAACGGCATGGCCGCCGGGATCTACGTCCTGGATCCCGACGGTCGGTGCGGACTGATCCGGGCCGGGGCCGTGGTACTGGCCACCGGCGGGGTCGGTCAGCTGTTCGCGGCCAGCACCAACCCGGCGGTGGCGACCGCGGACGGCCTGGCCATGGCGCTCCGGGCCGGCGCGGTGACCGCCGATCTGGAGTTCATCCAGTTCCACCCGACGGCGCTCTGGACCGGGCCGGACGCGCACGGTCACCGGCCGTTGGTGACCGAGGCGATTCGCGGCGCCGGCGCCACGCTGGTCGACGGAGCCGGCCGGCCGGTGATGGCCGGCGTCCACCCGCTCGGCGATCTGGCGCCGCGCGACGTGGTCTCGTTGGCGATCACCCGGCGGCTGGCCGAGAACCCCGGCGGCATCGGCGATCACGTCTTCCTGGATTGCTCGTCGCTGACCGATTTCGCCGACCGCTTCCCGACGGTGACCGCCGCCTGCCGGCAGATCGGCATCGACCCGGCGGTCGATCCGCTGCCGGTGTCGCCGGCCGCGCACTACCACTGCGGCGGTGTCTGGACCGATGGTCACGGACGGACCACCGTCGCCGGTCTCTACGCGGCGGGTGAGGTGGCCAGAACGGGGCTGCACGGTGCGAACCGGTTGGCCTCGAACTCACTGCTGGAGGGTCTGGTGATGGGGGAGCGGGTCGCCGCCGCGATCGCCGCAGCCCGTCCCGCGTGGACCCAAGCCGTTGTCCGCGAACATCTTCCGGCCGACGGCCGCGTCTTCGGCAGCCGGTCGGAGCTGCAGACGGCGATGAGCCGGCACGTGGGGATCGGCCGCGATGAGGACGGGTTGCGGCAGATCGCCCTGCTGGCGGCGGAGCGGGCCGACGGTAGGCTCGACCGAGCCGCGGTCGAAGCCACGAACCTGGCGCAGGTCAGCGCGGCCGTCGTCGCCGCCGCGACACGGCGAACCGAAAGCCGGGGGTGTCACATTCGTACCGAGTTCGGCCATCGCAGCCAGGCCCTGGCGCATTCACTGTTCGTCCGCATCCAGGACGGCGTTGTGGTTGTCGGAGCTGGATCCCCCGATCGACCGGCCGGCGGCCTGCTCAGGCCGGCGCGTCACCAATCCGCCTTGGCCCGAGCGGGCCGATGACCGCGCAGGCGCTGGCCGCCTTCGACGCCGCGATGATCGCGGCGGGACTGAAACCGGCCGAGGTGGAGGCCGTCATCGCCGCCGCGCTGGACGAGGACCTGCGCGATGGTCCCGATCTGACCACGGAGGCGACGGTGGATCCGGAGAGGGTCGAGCGGGCCGGCGTGGTACCGAGGGCCCGCGGTGTGCTGGCCGGCGGCACCATCGCGATCGCGGTGTTCGATCTGGTGCTGGGCGGTGAGTGCGAGATCGTCCAGCAGACCCCCGACGGGTCGATCGTCGAGCCGGGCCGACCGGTGATCGTGCTGCGCGCCAGGCTCTCCGGTCTGCTGACCGCCGAGCGCACGGCGCTCAATCTGCTGACCCACCTCTCCGGGATCGCGACGTTGACCCGGCGTTGGGTGGACGCCGTCGCCGGCACTGGGGTGGCCATCCGCGACACTCGCAAGACGCTGCCCGGGCTGCGCGCGCTGGAGAAGTACGCCGTCCGCTGCGGCGGGGGGATCAATCACCGGATGTCGCTGGGCGACGCGGCGCTGATCAAGGACAACCATGTTGCCGCGGCCGGGTCGGTCACCGCCGCGGTGGCCGCGGTGCGCAGGCTGAGCCCCGAGATCACCCTCGAGGTCGAGGTCGACACCCTTGAACAGCTCAGCGAGGCGCTCGCGGCGGGCGCGGAACTCATTCTGCTGGACAACTTTTCGATCGCCGACACCGAACAGGCGGTCCGCCGAACCCGGGCCGGCTACCCCGGGGTCGCCCTCGAGGCATCAGGCGGACTGACCCTGGACCGCGCCGCGCTGGTCGCGGCGACCGGCGTGGACTATCTCGCTGTCGGCGCGCTGACCCATTCGGCGCCGGCGCTGGACCTCGGTCTCGACCTCGGACTGCCACAGCGCTGAGTTCTCCCCGCCGCCCTTGCCATACTGGGCCGATGGCTGATACCCGCACCGCCGCCTTCACCGCCGTCGACGTCATCCGGGCCAAGCGCGACGCGCAGGTGCTTACCGACCCGCAGATCGAGTGGGTCATTTCGGCCTACACGGCCGGCGCGGTGGCCGAGGAACAGATGTCGGCCCTGCTGATGGCGATCTTTCTGAACGGGATGACGCCGGCCGAGACGGCCAGTTGGACGGCCGCGATGATCGGCTCGGGTATTCGGCTGGACCTGTCCGGGGTGGGCCGGCCAGTGGTCGACAAGCATTCGACAGGTGGTGTGGGAGATAAGATCTCACTGATCCTGGCACCGCTGGTCGCCGCCTGCGGGGCAGCCGTGCCGCAGTTGTCGGGTCGCGGGCTTGGCCACACCGGCGGCACCCTGGACAAGCTCGAATCCATTCCGGGGTGGACGGCCGTGCTGCCGCCGGCCCGGATGATCGATCAGTTGCGGACGGTCGGCGCCGTCATCTGTGCCGCGTCGGACGATTTGGCGCCGGCCGATCGCAAGCTCTACGCACTGCGGGATGTCACCGCCACCGTCGAATCGATCGCGATGATCTCCGCCTCGATCATGAGCAAGAAGATCGCCGAGGGCACATCGGCGCTGGTGCTGGACGTCAAGGTGGGTGCGGGGGCCTTCATGAAGGACATCGGACCGGCCACCCAACTGGCGCTGTCCATGGTGGAGTTGGGCCGAGCGCACGGGGTGGCCACCACCGCCGTACTGACGGACATGTCCACCCCGTTGGGCGTGGCGACCGGCAACGCGGTCGAGGTGACCGAATCCGTCGAGGTACTCGCCGGCGGCGGGCCTGCCGATATCGTCGAACTGACCCTGACCCTTGCTCGAGAGATGCTGGCGTTGAGCAACATCGATGTTGATCCGGCTCGGGCCTTGGCCGACGGCCGGGCGATGGACCGCTGGCGGGCGATGATCCGCGCCCAGGGCGGCGACGTGGCCGCGCCGCTGCCGGTGGCCAGGGAGCGGCACGTGGTGACCGCGGCCCACGGCGGTCTGGTGAGCAGGCTCGACGCGATGGGCGTGGGGCTGGCCGCTTGGCGGCTGGGCGCGGGGCGGGCCCGCCGGGAGGACCCGGTACAGGCCGGCGCCGGCGTGCTCTGCCTGGCCAAGCCGGGGACGACGGTGCTGGCGGGGCAGCCGCTGTTCGAATTGCACACCGATACCGCCGACCGGATCGACGAGGCCATCTCGCTGGTTGACGCGGCAATCGAAATCGACGGCCCGGCGGCTGGTTTCGCCCCCAGCCCGCTGGTGTTACGGATTCTCCGACCGCAATGAGCCGGGTGGCCGAGCCACCCCGGAGGGTTCATCCGGGTGCGGTACCGTGCGGGCATGGTTCCTGCGCCCGGCGATCACCCAGAGCCCGTCGACCTCACGCCGGAGGCCATCCGCCGCGCGCCCAAGGTGCTGTTGCACGACCACCTCGACGGCGGTCTGCGTCCGCGGACGGTGATCGAACTCGCGGATCGGTTCGGCTACCAGGGCCTGCCGTCCAGCACGCCGGCCGAGCTGGGTCGATGGTTCGTCGAAGCCGCCAATTCGGGCTCGCTGGTGCGCTACCTGGAGACCTTCGCGCACACCGTGGGGGTGATGCAGACCCGCGAGGCCCTGATCCGGGTCGCGTCGGAGTGCGCGCAGGATCTGGCCGCCGATGGTGTGGTGTACGCCGAGGTGCGATTCGCGCCCGAACTGCACACCGAGCACGGGCTGCCGTTGAGCGTAGTGGTCGAAGCGGTGCTGGAGGGTTTCGCCCAGGGGGAGCGGATCGCTGCGGCCGGCGGGAGTCACATCGTGGTCCGTGCGTTGCTCACCGCCATGCGGCACGCTGCGCGATCCCGGGAGATCGCCGAGTTGGCGGTGAAGTATCGCGACCGCGGCGTGGCCGGCTTCGACATCGCCGGTGCCGAGGCGGGTTTCCCGCCCAGCCGGCACCTGGACGCCTTCGAGTACCTGAGCCGGGAGAACGCGCACTTCACCATCCACGCCGGTGAGGCGTTCGGTCTGCGGTCCATCTGGGAGGCGCTGAGCTGGTGCGGCGCGGAGCGTCTGGGACACGGAGTGCGCATCATCGACGACATCACCGTGGGCAGCGATGGAGTCGTCCATATGGGTCGGCTGGCAAACTATGTGCGCGACACCCGGGTGCCGCTGGAGATGTGCCCGACCTCCAACATTCAGACCGGCGCAGCCCGCTCGATCGCCGAGCATCCGATCGGCCTGCTCGCCCAGCTCAAGTTCCGGGTCACCGTCAACACCGACAACCGGCTGATGAGCGGATGCTCGATGACCAGCGAGATGTCAGCCCTGGCAACCGCTTTCGGCTACGGGTGGGAAGAGATCCAATGGCTGACGCTGAACGCGATGAAGTCCTCGTTCCTGCCCTTCGATCACCGGCTGGCGATCATCACCGAGGTGATCAAGCCCAGGTATGAGCAACTGATCGCCGGAGTCTGACAGCGCACGCCACCGACGCTTCCGCCGTCAGTCCGCCAGGACGACCGACGCCGGCTCCGGGTGCCAGTCCAGCGACGCGACGAAACCCTCGACAAGCACGTTCCACGCGGTGACCTCATCGGTGAACGGCGGTGACGGGGCCAGCCGGCGCGGGTCCGGCCGCAGCGCGGAACCGATGAGCCAGCCGAGCGGGGTGGCGGTGGTCAGCGCGGCCGGTGTCTCGTCGTCGCCGCGGGCGGCGGCCGCGTCGGTCAGCAGCTCGACACCCAGTTCCAGTTGTCGGGCATCGACGTCGGCCGGTCCGCGAGCCAGTTGCTGCATCAGACCGTCGATGACGTAGGTGTTCTCCGGCCCGGCGGTGATCTCCAGGTCGTCATCCGCTGCGGCGTCGCGGACCTGGGCGAAGATCTCCAACTTGGCCAGCGAATGGTTGTTGTCTGCATCGGCGAGATAGGCGACCAGGTCGTCGGTCTCGGTGAAGAGCTGGATCCGATTGAGCTCGGACAGGAAGACCGGATCGTCGCCGAGGTAACAGCGCAGGCTGTAGCCGGTGTGGCCCTCGACGGTGACCTTGATGCAGTCGATCCCTATCTCGTCCCAGAACGCCAGCTCGGCGGGGCGATCTACCTCCGCCTCGTCCTCGTCGAACTCGTCGTCCAGATCAACGTCCTCGGCGACCGCGACCGTCAGCTTGGACACCGACGCGAGTTCGGCCTGGGCCTGCGCCAGCGCCTCCGGGTCGACCTCCGGTGTCGTGACGATCGCATCGATCGCGTCGATGACCTCGTCCCAGCGGGCCACCACCGTCTTGCCGATCCCGGTCCAGAGTTTCTCACCGACCCGGCCGCCGAATGCGCTCTCACCCATCGGTAGCAGGTCGAAACCCTCGGCGGAGTTCAGCACATCGGTGACCTCGTCCAGCTCGCAGACCTCGGCCAGCGAGCGCAGGATGGCGACCGTGTCGGCCAGTTCGGCCAGCGTCCAGATGTCGGCCGGGCCGGAGACCAGCTCCGGCACGCCTACCAGATCGAAACGGCGATCATCGCTCGGCACGAGTTCGTCGACCAACGCGTCCGGTACTTCTTCCCAGTCCGGGTGGTCGATCAGGTCGTGCTCGTCCTCGGTACGGATGAACGCGGCCAGGTGCGCGGCGTCGGCGAACGCGTACAGATTGTCGCCGTGCCCGAGGAAGGCCTCCCACTCCTCACCGTCCTCGCGCCAGCGCGGAGCCCACAGCGTCACCAGGTTACCGGCGGTCAGGCTGAGTTCGATCGGGACGATGTCCGCTGCCACTTCGGGTCCTTTACCGTTGACTGCTCGAAATCGGGGCAGATGCGTTTCCCCGGGGGGAGCCTACCGAGTTCACTGGAGAATTCGACCCGACCGTTCACAGATCCGGGAGGATTCTGCTCGCTCACCGATAACAATCCTTCCGGATCTGCGGCTGGATACCTATCCGAGCGCCGACATCACGTGCTTGATCCGCGTATAGTCCTCCAGCCCGTACATCGACAGATCCTTTCCGTAGCCGGAATGTCCGAACCCGCCGTGCGGCATCTCCGCGACCAGCGGGATGTGCGTGTTGATCCAGACGCAGCCGAAGTTGAGGGCTTTGGACATCCGCATCGCCCGGGCGTGGTCCTTGGTCCAGACGCTGGAGGCCAGGCCGTACTGGGTGCCGTTGGCCCAGCGCAGCGCCTCGGCCTCGTCGCCGAACCGCTGGACGGTGATCACCGGCCCGAAGATCTCGTTCTGCACCGCCTCGTCGTCCTGCAGCAGGCCCGCCACGACGGTCGGGGGGTAGAAGAATCCGGCCCCGCCGACCGCCGAGCCGCCGGCGGTGACCTCGGCATGATCGGGCAGCCGATCGATGAATCCACCGACGTGGGCCAACTGGGCGGCGCTGTTCACCGGGCCGTACAGGGCGTCCGTGTTGGACGGCGGTCCGGTGACGGTGCCCTTGGCCTGCGCGGTCAGGGCGGCGACGAAATCGTCGTGTATCCCGGGTGCGACCATCACCCGGGTGGCGGCCGTGCAGTCCTGGCCCGCGTTGAAGTAGCCGGCCAGCGCGATCGCTTCCGCCGCCGCTTCGACGTCCGCGTCGTCGAAGATCACCACCGGCGCCTTGCCGCCTAACTCGAGGTGAACCCGCTTGACGTCGGCGGCCGCGGCCTGCGCGACCTGGATGCCGGCGCGAATGGAGCCGGTGATGGCGACCAGACCCGGCGTCGGATGGCTGACCAGCGCCCGGCCGGTCTCCCGGTCGCCGGTGATCACGTTGAGCACGCCGGGGGGCAGGAACTCGGCGGCCAGCTCGGCCAGCAGCAGGCTGCTCGCCGGGGTGGTGTCGGAGGGCTTGAGCACGATGGTGTTGCCCGCGGCCAGCGCCGGGCCGATCTTCCAGACGGCCATCATCAGCGGGTAGTTCCATGGCGTGACCTGGCCGACGACCCCGATCGGCTCCCGCCGGATGAAGGAGGTGAACCCGGTCATGTACTCGCCGGCAGACTTGCCCTCGAGCACTCGGGCGGCGCCGGCGAAGAAACGCAACTGGTCGACGGCCGGCGGTAATTCCTCGCTGGTGGTCAGGCCGATCGGCTTACCGGTGTTCTGCACTTCGGTATCGACGAACTCACCGGCCCGCTGTTCGAGCTTGTCGGCGATCCGCAACAACGCGAGTTGCCGCTCACTCGGCGTGGTGTTCCCCCAGGCCTCGAATGCGGTCGCCGCGGCCGCGTAGGCGGCGTCCACATCCGCGGCCCCGGACTGCGGTGCGGTAGCGAACACCTCGCCGGTCGATGGGTTGATGACGTCCATGGTGGTGCCCGACTTCGCGTCGACGAATTCGCCGTTGACGAAATTCTGGAGCACCTGGGGCTTGCTCATGGGAGAACTCTCCTTCAGTTGTTCAGTTGTCTGCTCGATCAGTGGAGCCTAATTGACTGGCCGGAATACCCGCCGAGGTCGATGATCGACCGGGGGCCGAGGGTCGATTCAAGATCCGTCGACGATCGGGTAGCGTCAGAAAGACCAGTGGTGAGTGGGTCGGGTAACCCGGCCGCCGGCACGAGATCGAGCCATCGGGAGGCACCTGACATGTCCGAATCAGCGAACACCGACACCCCGGAACCCGCCGCGCCGACCGAGTCTGTCGCCGCGCCGACCGATCAGAAGGCCGCGTTCAAGGCAGCGCTGGACAAGAAGAACGCTGCCGCGCACGCCCGCTCGCAGCATCTGGACGGCGACAACCATGTGGTTGGTTCGTCGCATTCCGGTGCGACCCAGCGGATGTTCCGGCGCAAGTCCGGCGGCTGACCCTGCGGGCGCGGCGACCGGCGGGCGCCGCGCACCGAACCGAACCGGCTACAGCACGACGACGCTGCGCAGCACCTCGCCGCGATGCATCTTCTCGAAGGATTCCTCGATGTCGCCGAGCCCGATTTCTTCGCTGACGAACTTGTCCAGTGGCAACCGGCCGGCCAGGAACAACTCGATCAGCACCGGGAAGTCGCGGGACGGCAGGCAATCCCCGTACCAGGAGGACTTGAGCGAGCCGCCGCGACCGAAGATATCCAGCAGTGGGATCTCCAGCTGCATCGTCGGCGTCGGCACCCCCACCAGGACGACGGTGCCGGCCAGGTCGCGACCGTAGAAGGCCTGCTTCCAGGTTTCCGGCCGGCCGACCGCGTCGATCACCACATCAGCGCCGAAGCCATCGGTGAGGGCCTGTAGTTCGGCGACCACATCGACGCCCGGGCCGGACTTGATCGTGTGGGTGGCGCCGAATTCGACGGCCCAGTCGAGTTTGCGTTGGTCGGTGTCGATGGCGATGATCCGCCGGGCGCCGACCAGCCGAGCCCCCGCGATCGCGGCGTCGCCGACGCCACCACAGCCGATGACCGCCACCGAGTCGTCGCGACCGACCGCGCCGGTGTTGATCGCGGCGCCGATGCCGGCCATCACGCCGCAGCCCAGCAACCCGGCGACCGTCGGCGGCGCGATCGGATCGACCTTGGTGCACTGCTTGGCATGCACCAGGGTCTTCTCGGCGAACGCGCCGATCCCGAGTGCGGCGGACAGCGGGGTGCCGTCCTCCAGGGTCATCTTCTGAGTCGCGTTGAACGTTTTAAAGCAGTACCACGGGCGGCCCCGGCGGCAGGCCCGGCAGTCGCCGCAGACGGCCCGCCAGTTCAGGATGACGTAGTCACCCGCGGCGACGTCGGTGACCCCTTCGCCGACCGACTCAACCACGCCGGCGGCCTCGTGCCCGAGCAGGTACGGGTAGTCCTCGCCAATGCCGCCGAGCTTGTAGTGCAGATCGGTATGACAAACTCCGCAGGCCTGGATCTTGACCAGTGCTTCACCCGGGCCGGGGTCGGGCACATGGATCGTCACCGTTTCGACGGGTGCGTCCTTGGTGCGGGAGATAACTGCTTGAACTGCATGAACCACGGGAAGACCTCCGGCAGGTAGCGACAGTCATCCGACACTATCGGAGGCCGCTCAATCTGCCATGTCGGCAGGTTCCCGAGCGGCCGATGACCCACTGAGTCGGGGTTCAGTGGGTGATCGGCCGCCGCTGTCGCCCCCCGGCTCCGGGCACCAGTGGAACAGGCCACCCGGATCCGGACCGAGCAAGCGCTCGAGGTCGGCGACCGGGTGTTGGTGCTGATCAGCGAGAAAATACGCATCGCCGCTCGCCTCCATCAAACCCCGATTCGCCGCCAGGTCGGCCCGAAAACGACAACTCCGAACGATGCCGAACGCCTGCACACCACGGTCGGGAAGTGGGAACGCAGCGTTTACCCAGGTCAGGGTTGCGACAAGGGACCGGGTGACAGCGCGTGCTCAATCGTGTACGCAATCGCCTGGGTGGTCACCGTGCGTTGGTTTCCGACCGATGATCGAGTTCCCACTAGAGTCGCCTCATTCCGATGTGCGCGCCCTCGACCGAATGGTTGTCATGGGATTGGAACCACACCTCATCCAGAGCCGCGAAGAATTCGCCGCGGAGCTGACGGCGCTTCGCGATGCGTCCGGCCTGTCGATGCGCCGGCTGTCCAATCAAGTGGATGCGCCGCTGGCCACTCTCGGTGGATATTTCAGCGGTCGGCACCTGCCGACGGTTTCCCAGACGGACCTGTTCCGTCGGGTACTCGGCTGCCTGGACGTCACCGGGCCGACCGCGGTGGCGGACTGGTTGGACGCGCTCAACCGGGTTCGGCGGACGGCGGGCTCGGCCCGGGGAACCGGCATCGCGCCCTACCGCGGCCTGGAGTGTTTCCAGCCGGAACACGCCGGGTGGTTCTTCGGTCGGGAGGCCCTGACGGACCTGCTCGTCGAGGAAGCGAAGAAGGGCGGTTTTTTCGCGCTTGTCGGGGCCTCTGGATCGGGAAAGTCGTCGCTGCTCCGGGCCGGATTGGTACCCGCTCTGCTGGCCTCGGCCGGTTCGGCGTGGGTGTGCCGGGTGATGGCGCCGGGCCTGGATCCGTTCGGCGAGCTGGAGAAGGCCTTCGGCGCCGAACGAGGTGAGCGGCCGCCGGGGCTGGCCGCGGTCGACGTCGCGGTCGAAGTTTCGGGGCCGTTGCTGCTGGTGGTCGACCAATTCGAGGAACTGTTCACCGTCGACCGCACCAGCTTCGGGACGCGGGAGCAATTCCTCACCCTGCTCAGGTTGATCGTCGACGGCCGGCGCGACGGGGCCACCACGGCGGTGGCCATCGGATTGCGCGCGGATTTCTACACCGCGGCAAGTCGGGATCCCGACCTCCTGCAGATCCTGCAGCACCGGCAGCTGCTGGTAGGTGCGATGAACGGCGCCGAACTGCGCCGGGCGATCGAAGAACCAGCCAGGCGGGTCGGCCTGGTGGTCGACGAGGACCTGGTCGACCTGCTGATCCACGAGCTGGCACCACGCGGTCTGGCCAGGTCCGCGCATGATGACGGCGCGCTGCCGTTGCTGTCCCATGCGCTGCACCAGACCT
The DNA here is from genome assembly GCA_038245175.1 of Mycobacteriales bacterium. Lineage (GTDB taxonomy): Bacteria > Actinomycetota > Actinomycetes > Mycobacteriales > Nakamurellaceae > Nakamurella. Next base: position 517,100 of record JBBRSR010000001.1, read on the forward strand.
GGCTGCGAGCCCGGCGCGGCCGCCTGACCCTGGCCGACTATCGCGCCGCCGGTGATATCCGTGGATCGGTGGAAAAGACCGCGGAGGAGGCCTTCAACAGTCTCGGGCCGGCCGAGCAGCAGTACGCCCGGCGGATGTTTCTGCGCCTGGTCAACGTCGATGCGGACTCGACCATCACCCGCCGCAGGGGGCCTCGTGAGCAGATCGCCTTCGCCGACGCGGAGCCGGAATGCGCCGCGATGACCGCCGGCGTGCTCGACAGGTTCGTCGAGGCACGGCTGGTCACCGTCGACGAGAGCTCGGCCCAGATCAGCCACGAGGCGCTGCTGACGGCCTGGAGCAGGCTCGCCGACTGGATCGACGTGGACCGGGCCAGTTTGCAGACCCATCGAAGGCTGCGCGGTTGGGCCTCGTACTGGGTCGACAGCGGCCGCGACGAATCCGAACTGATGCGGGGTGCGCGCCTGGCCGCGGTGCAGGAATGGGTGCGGCTGTCAGAGGGCAGCACCGATCTGGACTCGCTCGAGGCGGACTACCTGAGGGTCAGTTCCGAGGCCCAGGGCCGGGAGCGGTCTGCTCGCCGGACGCGGAACCGGCGGCTTCGTCAGCTCGTCGCCGTCTCGGTGGTGCTCGCCGTCGTCGCGGTCGGGGCGGCCGTATTCGGCTTGCAGTCGAGGGCGGAGGCGATGGCTGACCGGGCGACCGCGACGATTGAGCGGGATCGCGCGCTTTCCCGCCAGCTGGCCAGCGAGGCCGGCGGCCTTCGGTCGACCGATCCGGCGCTGGCGGCCCAACTGGCGCTGCAGGCGTTCCATACCTTTCCGACCGTCGAAGCCCGCTCGGCGTTGCTGGACGCATCCAGTGGCAGCGTGCCGACCCGATTGGTCGGGCCGACCGGTCCGACCCTGGTGGTTCCGAACCCCGGCGGGACCGTGATAGCGATCAGCAACTCCCGGGACGGCAGCATCACGCTCTATTCGCTCGGGCAACCCGGTCAGCCGGCCAGGCTCGGGACGATGCCGGCCACCGCCGATGAGCAACAGTTCGCCGGCGCCTTCAGCCCGGACGGCCGGCGGTTCGTCAGCGGCGGCAGCGCGGGGTCGGTGGTCCTCTGGGATGTCAGCGTCCCCGCGGCGCCCGTGATGATCGGCCCGCCGTTGGTGGTCGGCGATGGCCAGGCCGGGGTTCGGGCGGTGGGCTTCGCGCGGGGCGGTCAACAGGTGCTGGCCGAAGGCCGTGGCCCCTCCGTGCTGCGCTGGGACATCGGCAGCGCGGGCCTGCCGACAGCCCTGCCCCCGCTGCCGGCACCCGGCGAGGTACTGGCTCTGGCCGTCGATGAGCAGACCAACACCCTCGCGGTCGGCGGTGCGGGCGGAGTCGAACTCTGGGATCTGGCCGGATCAGCAGCGGCGCCGCTCGGTACCATCGCGCCGGCCGGGGGGCGGGCGCTGTCGGTGGCCTTCAGCCCGGACGGCCGGACCGTTGCCACTGGGAGTGCGCAACGTCAACTGGAACTCTGGAACATCACCGACCCGGCCGCACCTACGTTGGAAAGCGCTGGTCCCGGCCCATTGGCCGCCCAGGTGAACGCCATCAACTTCAGCCCGGACGGTCTGTTGATCGGCGCGGCCACCTCCGATCTGCTCGTCCAGGTCTGGGACACCCGGACCTGGAAGGTGATCGCGTCCTACCCGCATACCGGACCTGCGACCGGCGTGACCTTCACGCCGAATCAGCAGTCGGTGGTCACCTCCAGCACCGACGGGGTTGCCCGGATCTGGCCCTTCCCCGGGCCGGTGCTCCGCGGCATCGGCGGGCCGGTGTTCAACCTCGGGTTCTCGGCGGCCAACGAATTGGTGGTCGGCGCCAGCGAGAACCCCGGGCTTCTCCGGAGGTGGAACGCCGCCGATCGATTGCACCCGGTCAGGGTCGAACCCGACATCACCGGCAGTGCGACGATCGGGTCGGTGAACTCCGCCACCGCAATCTCCCCGGACGGCCGACTGGTGGTCGGCGGCTCGGGAACCGGTGCGGTGGGCATCTGGGAGGTAGATACGATCCCGGCCACGTTCCTGTCGGCACTGCCCGGGCTGGCCGATGGCGTGAGTTCACTGACATTCAGCGCGGACGGGAAACTGGTGGCGGGCAGCGGCGGCAGGGTCGTGCAGCTCTGGGACGTCAGCGACCCGCGACAACCCCGGACGCTGGGCCGGCTCACCGGAATGCGGAACCAGGTCTATTACGCGGCGATCAGTCCGGACGCCGCTGAAGCGGTCGCCGTCGACATCAGCGGGCACACCACGCTGTGGGATATCTCGGACCGGCAGACTCCCGTGCTGCAGGCCGACCTGACCGGAGTGGGCGACTCGGCGTTCTCGGTGACCTTCTCACCGGACGGCAACTACATTGCGGTCGGCGGAATCGACAAGACGGTGCTGCTGTGGAACATCGAGAAGCCGACCGCGCCGGTCCGGGTGGGAGCAATGTTGACCGGTCCGCGAGCGGAGGTCTACTGGCTCAGCTACCGCGCTGACGGGAAGCAGCTGGCCGCGGCCAGCACCGACGGGAAGGTCTGGATCTGGGACACCACGGATCCGGCTGCCGCGGTGGTCACCGAGGTCCTCACGACGCCCACCGGAGGCGTGTATTCGGCCGTGTTCTCACCGGACGGTACCGAGTTGGCCGCGGCCGGGTCCGCCGCCGAGGTCCGGGTGTGGGCTACCCATCCGGACGTCGTCGCGGCTGCGATCTGCGCCGATCAGGGCCAGGGAATCACCGAGAGTGAGTGGCGGCTCTATCTCCCCGACCAGCCCTATCAGCCACCCTGTCCCATCGTCACGCCCCCAGCGTGACAAAGGACCGGATCGTCGAGTGCACCCTGGAATCCTCGGAGTCGGCAAACCCGCCGATCGCCCGCCAGAGCGCGACCGGGGCGCGTTCGCCGGCCGCGAGCCGTTCCTGGAGCGCCACCATCAGCGCGACGGTGGCGTCATCGGGCACCGGGACGGACGGCGCGATCAGCGACGACGTGCCCATGCCGAGCAGGGCGGCGGACAGCCCGAGCAGTTCGTCACCCGGACGGACATTGACCGCGGCCGCGTCACAGGCGGACAGCACCAGGATGTCCGGCACCCGGCGCAAGGTCTCCAGGTCGTACACGGTCAACGCGCCGTCGGCGAAGTGCAGTGAGCTGAACTGCGGGTTGTCGGTCCGGAACGTGCCGTGCGCGGCCAGATGCGCGATGTTGACCTCCGGCAGCGCCTCCATCACCGCGGCCACGGTCGCCTCGGCCGGGCGCAGGACCAGTGCATCCGGTCTGCTGCGGGCCAAGGCGTCGACCTCGGCCGCGGCGCCCGGCAGATCCGGGCCGCCCGCAATCAGCAGCCGGGTCCGCTGCAGCGGTCGGGTGCTGGCGGCGAGCCAGGCGCTGGCCGACGGCGCGATCACGCTGGGGGACCGCCTGACCGGCTCCAAAGCCGACCACGGCACCGCGTGCAGCGGCCCGGTCGGCACCAGGACCAGTTCATGCTCGGCCGCCTGCGCCGCGATCGGACCGAACAGCACTGTGCTCAACCGCGCCGCGGACTCGGCGAGCGTGGTCCGCATGATCGCCTGCCAGGCCGACGAACCGAGGCCACGGGCGAGCCGGTTCAGGCACATTCTGATCGACTGAATTTCCGGTAGCGCGGGCGCGATGTCCTGCAGCGGCGACCACCGGGTCCGTCCGTCGACCACCCACACCACCGATAGCTGCCCCTGATGTACGACCCATTCCACGAGCATCCGGTCGCCGAGTTGGGCGGCCAGCGCGTGGTGATCGAACTGCGCTCGACGGGAGTTGGCGCCCCGCTCCGGGCCGGACCGGGCCAGGTCGCGGATCTCGCCCTCAAGCCGGCTGTCACCGGAGGCCGGACGAGATCGGGCCAGGTCGCGGATCTCGCTCTCGAGCCGGCCTAGGTCGCCGCTGGGCTCCAGGGCGTTGCCGCCGCGGCGCTCGGCGGCCAGCGCCCGCAGCGCGCTGAGCCGCTCGGCCAGGATCGGATCGCGAGGCGGGGTGACCGGGATCGACAACGAGCCCGCCCGCCAGGATTCGGCGGCCGCCAGAATGTCCCTGGCCCGGCGCCCCTGGATCGCCAGGGACATCAACAGGTCCGCCAGCCGATCCCCATGGGTGGCCACGTGTGCGCGCAGGTCGGCCGCCCCCAGCGTCGCCCGATGCCGATCGATGATGGTCAGGCCGGCGCGGACGGCCCGGCGGGCGCCGCGTCGATCGCCCGCCGCCGTGCGCCGCAGGGCCTCGGCGTACCAGCCACCGACCTGGTAGATGGCGCTGCCCGACGTGCGGGCCGTCGCGGCCACGGCCAACTCCCGATCGGCGCGGACCAGGTCGCCGGCTTGCAGGGCCAGCCGGCCCACCAGGCTGCGGGCCGTCGAGGCCTCCAGCGACCAGCCGGCGGCGGCCAGGTCATCGGCGATGGTCTGCGCCTGGTCGACGTATGAGGTGGACACGTCAGTCGTGCGGGTGGCCTCGGCGCTGATGAAGGCCAGGTAGCGGGCGAGCGCGGCCCAGGTCGCGCGGCCCTGAGCGTCGAACAGTTCGGCGGCGGCCACCGCCTGGCCCTGGGCCAGCCGATCATCACCGGCGGCCAGCGCAGCCCGGGCCAGGGCCAGCTGCGCCTCGGCCACATCCACCGAGTTGGCCGTATCGGCCAACAGCCCCAACGCACGGCGCGAGCACTGCAACGCCTCGTTGGCCAGGCCCGCGTCCAGCAGGACGTCCGCCCGATCGGCGAGCAGCACCGCATTCAGACCGCCGTCTACGCCGAGGCGAGCGTATTCGGTCCGTGCCCGATCGAACCAGCCCAGCGAGCGTGGTACATCGCCGCGCCGGCCGTGCAGAAAGCCGAGGTTGTGCGAGCAGGCGGCGACCTGCATGGATTGGCCCAGTTCGGCGGCGATCTCGCGAGCGCGCACCAGATCGGCGTCGGCGGCCAGCAGCTCGTTGCGATAGGTGAGCGCGATCCCGCGATTCGCCCGGAGCCGGACCTCGGCAACGTGATCGCCGCCCGCGATCAGGCCGGGCAGGGCCTGTGCATATCCGGCCAGCGCCTCGTCGAGCCGACCCAGGCGCTGCATGATCAAGGCCCGCTGCATCTGCGCCCGGGATCGCTGGGCGCCGCCCAGATCCGGCTCGGCCAGATCGAGCTCGGCCAGCCCGGCTTCGGCCCGGCCCAGGTAGGTCAGCACCAGCGCACGGCTGATTCTGGCCAGGGCCGCGATCTGCGGCAGCCCGGCTTCCGACGCCACGGCGATCGCGCGGACCAAGTGGTCCTCGGCCTCGGTCAACCGGTTGAACTCCCGCTGGGCCAGCCCCGCGGCCCAGTGGGCGGTCGCCTCGATCTGAGGATTCGTCGATCCGGCGGCCAGGATTTCCAGTGCCGCGTCGAGCGCGGCCTGCGGATCGTGCTGCGCGGCCGCCACAGCCTCCTGAGCGCCGGCCAGCAGGTCGGCATCGGAATCCGACACGGCCAGAGTGTACGGGCGCTCGTTATAGTGCATTCGACGGCTGGCGTTACTGTCCGAATAGACAGCAAGTGTCCGATAGAACGGGACCTTTCGATGAGACCTTCACCAGCAGACGATGGCTTCGCTCGTTTCGCGGCGTGGATGCGCCGGGCGAAGATCGACACCGCGTCCACCGGGTCTCGTGGTGGGTTCGCCTACCGCCGCGGTCAGGCGCTCGTCCAGACGTCTCCAGGAGATCTGGACAACACCGACCAGTTGGTCCGCACGGTGATCGACGGCGCCGAGCGGGTTGACGTCCTGTTCGGCGTCGCCTGGTACCGGCTCCCGGTCAGTGCGGACGGCGAGCAGCTGGACACGCTTTCGGCCATCGACCGGCTCCGCGGTGCGGGTCTGCAGGCTTCGCCGAACCATGTGTTCTTCGGTGACGGCTACACCGGAAGCCCGGCCTATTTGGGCAACCCCGCCTATCTGGGCAACCCGGCCTATTTGGGCAACCCGGCCTATTTGGGCAACCCGGCCTATCTGGGCAACCCGGCCTATCTGGGCAACCCGATGGCCAATACCGCACTGCCCGCGCCGGACCCGGAGCCGTGGGACCCGCGCAGTGTTGCGCCGGCCACGCCCGGCGCTCCGCGCTCCGGACCGGTGGTCGCCATCCTGGACACCGGGGTGGCGGTCCGGGCCGGCAGCAACCAGGCCGAGCACCCGTTTCTGAGCGACAACGCGTACGCGTTGAGCACCACCCCGGCAGCGACCCCGCACGACGTGGACGACACCGACATCCCCGACAGTGACGGCGATACCTGGCTGGATCGGGAAGCCGGCCACGGCACGTTCATCTCCGGCATCGTCCGTCGGTTGGCCCCCGACGCCACGATCGTCAACCTCGGGGTGCTCACCGGATTCGGCGACGGGGACGATTTCACCGTCGGCACCGCGATCGCTCGACTGATGAAGGAAGTGCCCGACGTCGACGTGGTCAATCTGTCGCTGAGCGGATACACCGATGACAATCAGCCGCCCGTGGTGATCCAAAAGGCCATCGCGGCACTGATCAACCAGGGCAACAACCCGGTGGTGGTCGCCGCGGCCGGCAACAATGCATCCTCCCGCCCGGCCTATCCGGCCGCTTTGAGCGACGTCATCGGCGTCGCCGCGGTCAACGACACGTCCAGGGCGTGGTTCTCGAATTATGGTCCGTGGGTGACGGCGTGTGCGCCCGGGGTGGACGTGGTCAGCACGTTCTTCGTCGGTTTCAACGGTCCGGCCGCGACCTACGCCGGATTCGATGACCCCGACGCCTTCATCAACGGCTGGGCCAGTTGGAGCGGCACCTCGTTCTCGGCGCCCAAGGTCGCCGGGGGGATCGCCCGCTACATGCTCGACCATGGCTGCTCGGCTCAGGATGCCGCGGACGCGCTCGTGCGCCGCTGGGGACTGTTCCGGGTCCCCGACCTGGGCGTGGTCGTCAACCTGCTCTGACCTGCCACGCCGGGGAGCACCTAACGCCCCCCGCCGGTGGCCTCATTCGCTACAGCGCGACGGACACCGCGGGCAGGATCTCCCGGAACGTGCGTCCCTGAGCCGGTGTGCCGATCGCGGTCATCGTCCACTGCGCGCCGCTGCGGGTCACCTTGGCCATCACCAACGCGGTGTGATTGCCCGATCCGGCGAGGGTGTACTTGGCCAGTTCCGCGTTGGTCGAGGCGTCGAACAGTTGCACGGTGGCGTTCTCGATCTGGGTGAACGCCTGGCCCAGGAACGAGTTGACGACGAATACCAGCGACTGGGCGTTGGTCGGCAGCGTCGCCAGGCTGACCCTGATCGTCTCGCCCGCACCGCCGGCCGTGTCGTCCCCGGTGTGCACGATTGATCCGTCCGCGCTCTTGAGCTGTTTGAACCAGACCTGATCGATCAGCGTCTTGGCACTGTCGAACACCAGGCAACTCGCGTCCAGGTCGACGGAGACCTTCTTGGCGCCGAAGAAGCCCTTCTTCGTCAACCCTTCCCAGGTCAGCACCATGTTCACGTTGGACAGCGATCCGCCCCCACTTTTCGTGAGCGAGACGCTTTGTCCCTTGGTCATGTTGATTGCCATTGAAGTGTCCTTCTGCATGGTGAATTTGCCTGCTGAATGTGAATGGTTAATTCGCTAGCTGGTGACCGCGATCAGTGCCGGTCGGACTGGGTGGATGTCGCTGCAGTGCGACAACTGCTACACATTCACACCGTAGTCGCGGGCGATCCCGGACAGCCCGGACGCATAGCCCTGTCCGATGGCGCGGAACTTCCATTCGGCACCATTGCGATACAGCTCGCCGAACACCATCGCGGTTTCGGTCGAGGCGTCCTCGGACAGGTCGTATCGGGCGAGTTCCTTGCCGGTGGTGGCGTCGACGACGCGAATGAAGGCGTTGCGGACCTGACCGAAGCTCTGGCTGCGGGCCTCGGCGTCGTAGATCGAGACCGGAAAGACGATAGAGCTGATCTGCTGGGGAACGGCCGGCAGATTGACGTTGACCACTTCGTCGTCGCCTTCGCCCTCACCGGTCAGGTTGTCGCCGGTGTGCTCGATGGAACCGTCCGGCGAACGCAGATTGTTGAAGAACACGAAGTACTGGTCGGACAGGATCTTCTGATTGGCGTCCAGTCCGAGCGCGCTCGCATCGAGGTCGAAGTCGACGCCGGTGGTCGTCCGGACGTCCCAGCCCAGGCCGACCTGGACCGCCGTCAGGTTCGGTGCCTGCTTGGTCAGCGAGACGTTGCCACCCTTGGTCAGACTTACGCTCATTTCCGTTTCCTCCTGGTGAGTGTGCAGTGGGGACCGAGGGGGACTGATCCTGACAGTCGGACCAATCCGGTGCGCATCGTGCTCAGCCCAACTTCACGATACGGACAGTCGTCAGCTGTGCAAGCGACCGTGCACGTGACAGCCCCGCTGAGAGGGGCCGGCGGGCCCGAGCCGGACCGCTACGCTGCCGTGGGTGAGCATCGCCATCTGGCTGAACCGTAACTACGCCACGACGGTGCATGTGATCGAACAGCTCCGGAACAATCCGGACGGCCGGGCCGTCACCATCTACGGCAGTCACCAGGATTCGTCCTCGCCGATGCTGTCCGCGTGCGACTACCGGTTCACCGAATCCACACTCGTCGGTCAGGCGTACGCCGACCACGCGCTCGACTTCTGCCTCGAGCACCACATCGATGTGTTCCTGCCGGTCTACGAGCAATATTCGGTTGTCTGCCGGGCTGTCGATTTCGCCCGCGCCGGGGTGGCGGTGATCGCCCCCGCGGCCCCGGCCGTGGCCTTGCTCGGCGACAAGGCGGCGACCTACCGGGCCGTCGGTGACGAGTCGGGTCTGCTGCCGCCCTGGCGGGCGGCCGCCACGGCGGATGACTTCGAAGCGGCGGTCACCGAGTTGTCCGAATACGGTGGGCCTCTGGTGGTCAAACCGGTCCGGGGGGTCGGCGCCAACGGGGTCCGGATGTTGACCGACACGACCCCGACGCTGGCCGAATTGTCCGGCCCGGTCAGCCATGCCGCAACGCTGATCGACTTCATCGTGGCCCTGAAGAGCGCGGAGGCAACCGGACAACCGATCGCTCCACTGATGCTGATGCCTTACCTCGAGGAACCCGAGATCAGCGTGGATGTGCTGGCGGACGCGGGGCACCCGCTGGTTGCCGTACCCCGCTCCAAGGTCGGCCGCGATCGCCACCTCGACGCACCGGAGGAAGTGCTCGAGCACACTGCGCTGCTGGTGCGCAGGTTCGCGCTGCACGGGCTGGTCAACGTTCAGTTCCGCCAGTGGCGGGGCAGACCGGTGCTGTTGGAGATCAACACGCGGCCGTCCGGTGGTCTGTATCAGACGCGGCTGGCCGGGGTGAACCTGCCGTGGGCCGCGGTCCGGCTGGCGCTGGGCGAGCCGGTGCCGACGCTCACCCCGACACTGGGCGCCCGCTATGTGACGGTGTCCGCCCTGGTCGCGCTTGCGCCCTGAGCCGCCGCGCGGACTCGCTCGACGACGCCCTTGACGAACGTGGTTACCGACTCGAGTTCGGACAGAAAGGCCCAGTAGTTCGGGTGCGGCCCGACGAGTTTCGTCAGGGCGACGTCGACCCGGCGGGATTGCGCATCGAGCACCGTCCCCCACTGGGCGGTCAAGCCCCGATCGACAACCAGCCGCTGGCAGTCCCGGATCCGGAACCGTGCGGCGCGTTCGGCGACCGCCGGATCGGCCTGCACGGCCTTCAGCGCCGCGAGCCGGTCGGTCAGCCGATCGCTGACGGCGGCCGCCTTGGCCAGGTGTTCCCGGGCCGCGGCCAGGAACGCCAGGGCTTCCTCGGGCCGGCCGGCGGACAGCGAAGCGGTGGCCTTCTGCCACGCGCGTCTGCCCGCTTCCAACTCGGTGGTCGCGATGTCGACGGTGCCGCCGAGATCGGCTGAATTGGGCGCGCTGAACTCGCGGAGCAGCGTCGACATGGCCTTGGGCAGCCGCTCGATGTGGGTGGTCACGGCATCGATCCGGGTGCGTACCGACCGCAGGCCGGTGGCCGCCCGGTTACTCGCGTCGAGCGCGGCGGCCAGCGTGTCGGCAACCTCGGTCACCAGGCCGTGGATCCGATTGGCCGCCGCCCGGATGCCGCTGGGCGACCCGGCCGCCATCGCCCGGTCCAGCTCGTCGGCTGCCTGTTGCACCGCGGCCGAGGCGGCCTGAACCGATGGATACCCGGCGATCGCCACATGCTGGGCGAGCGCCTGCCGGGCGGCCAGCGTTTCCTGCACCGCAGCCTCGGCGATCCGTGGAGTTGCCGCAACCGCGGAGCGGGCGCCGTCGAGCGCCTCGCGGTATCGGGCGTAGAAATCATCGACCCGGGTACCGGCGGCCGACAGCACGCGATGCGCCTGGTGGTAAGCGGCGACAGCGGCGTCGACGTCCACCGCGGCGCCGGTGTTGCCCCGCTGGACACCGCCGGCGGTGTCCAGCGGGAAGCGCTCACTGGTCCTGACGAACTCGGCGCTGGCATCGAAACACGCCTGCTCGACGGGTTTCCAGGTTGCCGTCAACGGAGCCGCCGAGTTCATTTCGCGGACCGCGGCGACCGCTTCGGCGGCGAACCGTTGCCGAGTATCCAGGTCCAGGAACGCCGCGACCGCGCCATCGCGGGCAGCGCTGGCGGCCGCTTCTTCCTGAGCACTTCTGCGGGTGCGCCCGAACCAACGACTGGCCATTGAATCGAACATTACTCAGTCGGCCGGCCCACCGGGCACCGCGACGGTCGGCTCGGCGGGAACCATTGCGTGCCGGCATCCGTTGTCAAGTCAAGAGCGGTTAAAGTTGCCGCTCCCGGCGGCGTGTCGAGCACAGCTCAACGCACTGCGGCTTCCCCCGACAACCCGTAGTAGGAGGAACTTCCTTATGAGCGTGAGTTTGACCAAGGGCGGAAATGTCTCGCTGACCAAGCAGGCCCCGAATCTGACAGCCGTCAGCGTCGGCCTCGGTTGGGACGTTCGGACCACCACCGGCACCGATTTCGATCTCGATGCCAGCGCGTTGGCCCTGGACACCAACAACCGGATCCTGTCCGATCAACACTTCGTCTACTTCAACAACCTGCGCTCGCCGGACGGCTCGATCGAGCACACCGGCGACAACCTGACCGGTGCGGGTGACGGCGATGACGAGGTCATCAAGGTCAACCTGGCCGCTGTACCGCAGGACGTCGCCTCGATCGTTTTCCCGGTTTCGGTGTACGACGCCGACGCTCGTGGCCAGAGCTTCGGCCAGGTCCGGAATGCGTTCATCCGCGTCGTCGACCAGGCAGGGGGAGCCGAGCTCGCGCGCTACGATTTGAGTGAAGATGCTTCCACCGAGACCGCGATGGTTTTCGGCGAGCTCTACCGCAACGGCGCGGAGTGGAAATTCCGTGCGACTGGTCAAGGGTATGCCTCCGGTCTCGCGGGAATCGCTCGCGACTTCGGCGTCAACCTCTGATTCAGCAGATGAAGGGTACTGGTCCCGGGTTGTGCGATTATCGCCGAACCTGGGACCAGCCCATGTCTGCTCTTGCCTGTTCTTGCTTCTGAAAGGCGTCCAACGCAGTGCTGAAGACCTTCCGCTGGTCCTTTGCGGTAACCGCTGTCTCCCTTGTCGCCGCGTTCATCTACGGCGGCACGACAGCCATGTTCCTCTGCGTGATCCTGGGAATTCTCGAGGTCTCGCTCTCATTCGACAACGCCGTCGTCAACGCCTCGATCCTGCAGCGAATGAGTGATTTCTGGCAGAAGATCTTCCTGACCGTCGGCATCGTGATCGCCGTATTCGGTATGCGGCTGGTCTTCCCGCTCTTGATCGTCGGCATCACCGCCAACCTGGGGCCTATCGAGGCGATCCGGCTGGCGATGGAACAACGTCCGATCGACGACCCGACGAGCTACGGGGCGCTCCTGTTGGCCGCTCATCCGCAGATCGCCGCGTTCGGCGGCATGTTCCTGCTGATGCTGTTCCTCGATTACATCTTCGCTGATCGCGACATCAAGTGGCTGACCTGGCTCGAAGCTCCGCTGGCCAAAATCGGCAAGCTCGATCAGCTATCCGTCATCGTCGCGGTCATCGGGCTCGTCCTGAGCGCCGAGTTCCTGGCCGACGATCCGGGCGTGGTCCTGCTGTCCGGCATGCTCGGCCTGATCACCTACCTCGCGGTCAACGGTCTCGGCTCGCTGTTCCACGTGCCCGAGACGGCCGATGACGAAGATGACCCGGACATCGCCAACCCGGCCGGCGCCGGAGCAAAGCCGGCCCGGGGACCGAACAACCTGGTCAAGGCGACCGGCAAGGCAGCATTCTTCCTGTTCCTCTACCTCGAAGTGCTGGATGCCTCGTTCTCCTTCGACGGCGTGATCGGCGCGTTCGCGATCACCTCCGATCCGATCATCATCGCGCTGGGTCTGGGGCTGATCGGCGCGATGTACGTCCGATCGCTGACGATCTTCTTCGTCCGCAAGGGCACCCTGCAGGACTACGTGTACCTCGAGCACGGAGCGCACTGGGCGATCGGCGCGCTCGCGGGGATCCTGTTCGTCTCGATCGGCGTGCACATCAACGAGATAGTCACCGGCCTGCTGGGCGTCGCCTTCATCGGGGCCGCATTCATCTCGAGCATCGCGCGCAACCGGCGGATCGCCGCGGCGCAGCGGAGCTCCTCGTCCGAGCAGTCGGGGGTCGGACCCTTGTCCGAGCCCACACCGTCCGAATCCACACCGTCCGAATCCACACCGCTCCACCACGTGAAGGGCTAGGTCAATGGCGATCGACTACACCAGGCGCGGCGATTCCGCTTCGAAGAAGCAGCCCGAGCCGACCATCGAATCACCCGAACCGGCTCCGGCGTCGCCGGGGATCGATTTCTCCCGACGTAACCGGACCGCCGCGCCCGGCACGCCGTCGGGGCCGGCCGCTACCCGGCCACCGGCACCGCCGTCCCCCCCGGCCGCCACCCCGGCTCGGCCGATCTCGCTGAGCAAGATCACGCTGACCAAGAGTGCTCCGACGATCAGCCTCACCAAGCGCGGCCAGAGCCAGGGAACCATGCGGGTGAATCTGAACTGGACGTCGAAGGCGCCCGGTAAGGGCTTCTTGGCAAAGGTGACCGGCAACGACTCGATCGACCTCGACATCGGGTGTCTGTTCGAGCTCAGCGACGGTTCCAAGGGCGGCATCCAGGCGCTGGGTAACCAGTTCGGCAACCTGCAGCGCGCGCCGTACATCCTGCTCGACGGCGACGATCGCAGCGGCGCCTCGGTCGGCGGGGAGAACCTGCTGATCAATCTCGAGCAGCCCGGTCGATTCAAGCGGATACTGATCTTCGCGATGATCTACCGGGGGGCTACCAGCTGGACCGAGGCCAATGGGGTGGTCACGTTGTTCCCGACCGCCGGGCCCGAGGTGGAGGTCCGGCTCGACGGCGACGGCAGCGATTCGCGGGTGTGCGCGATCGCCATGCTCGAGAACCAGGGCGGCGATCTGGTGGTCCGCCGGGAAGTCCAATACATCCAGGGCAACCAGCAGAAACTCGACGAGGCCTACGGCTGGGGCATGAACTGGACCCGGGGCAGCAAGTAGAACACGCTCCGGCCGGCTCCGGGCGGAGCCGGCCAGGGCGCGCATCCAGCCTGAATTCCTCGGGCCAGCTACAGATCAAACTCCGTGGGGGCGATGCCGACGGCGAAGCAGGCATCCTTGACCGCGGCACGCTCGTGCTGGTCGAAGTTCCCGTCCGCCCCGCCGATAATGATGCCGATCTGAATGACCGCCCGGGCCTGCTCCGGCTTGGACTTGAGCTTGCCGACGGTGGCGATCGCCTCAACCTTGCCGAAGTCGAAATCGCGCTGCAGCTTGTCGCAGTACCAGTCGAACTTCTCGCGCAGTTCGGTCGCCGGGAAAATCGACAGAATGTCGTTGCTGGTGATCAGCGCGGCGGTCTTGCGACGCTCCTCGGGGTCGATGCTGCCGTCGGCCGCCGCGATCAGCGCGCACATTGCCATCGAGCCGTTGGCGAATTCCTTGTTCTTGAACTGCCCGGTCTTCGTCTTGAGTTGCGAACTCATTTCGGTCGTCTTCGATTTGAGCTGATCCCAGAATGCCATGTACCTTCTCCAGTTCCTCACATACCGCCCGCTGCGGGCGGTGAAGCCAAAAGTAGCCGTACTCTCAGGCTACCAAATACGGCGAAGTAGCGATTTGTGCGAACCCCCGACCATTGCCGGGTGATACCGATCATGATGGGCCGTCGGCCGACCGGGCCGTGGCATTATGAAGTGGGCCGGGACCTGCGGCGCGAGCCGGCGGTAGGACAGCGAAGAAAGTGAAACGTGCGTCACTTCGATCAACTTGACCAGGCCGTCCGCGGCGAGCTCTTCGAGCGGCAGCCAGTGGATTTCGGTTCGGATTCCGAGATCCCGCTGCTCGCCAGGGCCCTCGGCGCGACCCTGTACATGCCGGGCACCCGCCCGGAACTCGCCGGCTCGGTCCGCCGCTCCGCCGCGCTGGGTGTCCGGTCGATGGTGATCGACCTTGAGGATGCCGTCGAGGACGGTCTGGTGGCCGACGCGCTGGAGCAGGCAACCGGATGCCTCGCTGAGTTGTCGTCGACCGGGGTCGATGCCTTGATCTTCGTTCGGGTTCGCACTCCCGAACAGATTAAGGCGATCACCGGACCGGCCCCGAAAGATTTGTCGGCGCTGACCGGATTCGTATTGCCGAAGTTTTCCCCCGACACCGGCCGGGAATTTCTCGATGCCGTTCGCGAAAGTGGCCGGGTGCTGGGCCGAAGAATGTTGGCGATGCCGGTCATCGAAACCGGCGAAGTCATTTTCCGAGAGTCCCGGATAGACAGTCTGGGCAAGATCAGAATCATTCTCCAGGAATACCGGGACATTGTGCTTGCGGTGCGGTTCGGGGCGACCGACCTTTGCGGTCTGTTCGGTATCCGACGTGACCGCGACCTCACGATCTACGACGTGCGGGTGGTTGCCGACCTGATTTCGGACGCGGTCAATCAACTTGGTCGTGAGGGCGAGGGGAACTTCATCATCACCGGGCCGGTCTGGGAATACTTCTCCAATCATGAGCGGCTTTTCCGCCCACAATTGCGCGCGACGCCGTTCATCGATTCGGATGCGCAAATGCTGCGACATCGCCTGATCACCAAGGATTTCGATGATCTGATCAAGGAGATCGTCCTCGATCGGGCCAACGGGCTGAATGGCAAGACCGTGATCCACCCGACGCATGCGGCGCCGGTGCACGCCCTTTCGGTGGTCTCATTCGAGGAATACAGCGATGCGAGCGACATTCTGAGCAGCCGGACAGGTGTCCGCGCATCGGGCTACCGCGACAAGATGAACGAGGCCCGGCCGCACCGGTTCTGGGCCGAGCAGATCATGCTGCGGGCCAACGCATTCGGCGTGGCATCGCCCGAGACCTCTTTCGTCGACCTGCTCGCCGCGCTGGTGAGAGCGTGACAGTACAGCTCGATGATTGGGTACGAGAGAGGTTTGGGGTTCGGCTGAGCACCGCCGCTTCGCCCGTCGGCTGGCAGTTGACGGACCTGGTCGGGCTGGCGCTACGGCGCAACCCGCGGCGGGCGCATCTGCTGGTGTCGACCGTTTTGGGCAAGCATGTGCCGGCCGACCCGGCGCTGATCCGCGACGTCGGCCGGCTGCTCGGCGCCCTGGTCGCCCAGCGCGAACTCGGCGTGCCGCTGCCGGGTGGTGCGGGCAGATTCGCCGCGGCCGCCGGCGATGCACTCGCGGGCAGGTCAGGTGCGCTTCGCGCACTGTTTGCCAATCCGGTCGCCGACGCCCGGGTGGCCGTTTTCGGCTTCGCCGAGACCGCCACCGGTCTCGGCCACTGCGTCGCGGAAGCCCTCGGCGCCTCCTGGTATCTGCATTCGACGCGCCGGCAGATCGCCGAGGTCCCGGTGTCCGCCGGGTTCGAGGAGGGCCATTCACACGCGACCAGCCATCTGATCCAGCCGGCTCCGCCATCGCTCCTGCACGGCGCGGAGCTATTGGTGCTCGTCGACGACGAGCTGTCCACCGGGCGGACGGCGATGGCCGCAATCAGCGAATTCCACCGCATCGGTCCGCGGCCGAAGTATGTGATCGCGACCCTGGTCGATCTGCGCAGCGAGCTGGACAGCCAGGCGATGGATGAGTTCGCCGCGGAGCTGTCCTGTGAGATCGCCGTCGTCGCCCTGGTTCACGGCAGCGTCGAGTTGCCGACCGGCTTGGCTGCTGCTGCCGCCGCGTACATCGAAGCGCAGCCGGCTGCCACGGCGGTCGCGCGTGCCGTCAGCCGCGCCGGGCCCGTGGTCGAGACGGCCTTCAGCCGGGTCGACATCGGCTGGCCGGAAGCGTTGCCGGAGGGTGGCCGTCACGGATTCCTGGCGGCCGACGCTCCGGGATTCGACCGAGCAGTCGCGCTGGGCGCTGATCTGGTGCTGGCAGCGCTACCCGCGGCGGCGCGGCGGATTCTGGTCATCGGCACTGAGGAATTCATGTATCTGCCGCTCCGGCTGGCCGATCGGATCGCCGAGGCACCGGGTCGCGAGGCCAGGTTCCAGACGACAACCCGGTCGCCGGTGCACGCCGAGCCCGCGCCCGGATACCCGGTGCGGCGCACGTTCGCCTTCACCAGTCCCGAGGGTGCCGTGGGTGGAGACCGGTATGTGTACAACGTCGACTGGCGCACGCCCGGCGGCCGACCTGTCAACGGCAGCGAGCCCGATGCCGTCGTCGTGGTGATCGACCAGGACGCCGATCGGGCAACCCTCTATTCGCCGGCCGGCCTGCTGGCCGCGCTCGGCCCGCTGGGGCTGCCGATGGTGCTGGCGGTGGTCGCCGGCTGCCGGCCGGTCGCGCTGACGGCGGCCCGATGACCGGCGATCAGCTGACCGGCGGTCGCGAGCTGCCCGAGCCGCTGCGCGGGCCGGACTTCGGTTCCTACCATCCGGACGAGGTCAGCTGGCTGTTGAAGGACCTCTCGCACCTCGAACTCGAGGCCGACGTCGCCGTGCGTGAGCAGCGCATCCAATCCGGGCTGGCGCACTACGCGGAGTCGTTGCCCATCGAGTTCCAGCCCGACGAGGAGTACCACCGGCTGTTCTCCGCGGTGCTGGCCGAAAGCGCGTCGCGGCTGGCGCACGCCGTTGGCCTGGTGACCAGCCTGGTGCTGGCCGAACGGGGCCGCGACGTGACTCTGGTGTCGTTGGCTCGGGCGGGCACCCCGGTGGGCATCCTGATGAAGCGCTGGGCCGCGGCGAATGCAGGCCTCGACCTGCCGCATTACGCCGTATCCATCGTGCGCGGCCGCGGTATCGACCGGGTCGCGCTGGATTATCTGGCCCGCCATCACGACCCCGCATCGATCGTGTTCGTCGATGGCTGGACGGGCAAGGGCGCGATCGCGCGGGAACTCACAGCGGCGCTGGCCGATGTCGCCGCGGACGGTGGCCCGGTATTCAACCCGAGCCTGGCGGTGCTGGCCGACCCCGGCCACTGCGTGACCCAATTCGGTACCCGGGAGGACTTCCTGATCGCCTCGGCGTGCCTGAACTCGACTGTTTCGGGGTTGGTCTCGCGGACGGTGCTCAACGACGACTACATCGGGCCGGACGATTTTCACGGCGCGAAGTTCTACGCGGAGCTGTCCGGTGTGGACCGGTCGGCCGAACTCGTCGACGTGGTCAGTGGATATTTTGCCGCGGTCGCCGCAGCGGTCGCCGACGAGCTGCCCGCCCTGCTTGCCGGCGACCGGACGCCGACCTGGTCGGGCTGGGCGGCGGTGGAGAAGGTGCGCGTGGCCTACGGCCTGAGCTCGGTGAATTTCGTCAAGCCGGGCGTGGGGGAGACCACGCGAGTGTTGCTGCGGCGGCGGCCTTCGCGGATCCTGGTCCGGCAGCTGGCCAATCCGGATCTGGCGCACATCCGTCTGCTCGCCGCGCAGCGTGCGGTGCCGGTGGAAGAGGTTCCGGATCTGGCCTACGCCTGCGTCGGCTTGATCGAGCAGATCTTCGACGACGAGGCCGCGCCGGTGACTCGACCGGTTGCCGGTTCCGCAGGGGCCACATGAGCACCGTGATCGCCTGTGATCTGGACCAGACGGTGATCTATTCTGCGCGCGCCCTGCGGTTGACCTGCGCGGACAAGGACGCGCCGCCGATGGCCTCGGTCGAGGTGCTGGACGGTCGGCCGGCCGCGTTCATGACCATGAACGCCTTCGAGGCGCTACCGGCGCTGTCCAGAGAACATCGTTTCGTGCCGTGCACGACGCGGACCGTCGAGCAGTTCGAGCGCGTGCGGTTGCCGCTCGCCGCGACCGGCCCGTCCTACGCGATCACCAGCAATGGCGGCAACATCCTCGTGGCCGGGCGGCCCGATCGGGACTGGCGTGCCGACCTGGACGAACGGCTGGCCACCACCGCGAGTCCACTGCGGGAGGTCTCCGAGGCGCTGAAGTCGCGTACCGCCGGCGACTGGGTGATCAAGCGGCGCTCGGCGGATGACCTGTTCTGCTATCTGGTCGTCGAACTCGCCCGCGTTCCCGCGCACTTTCTGGCCGACTGGGGGCAGTGGTGTGCTGAGCACGGCTGGCTGCTGTCGGTGCAGGGGCGCAAGATCTATTCGACGCCCGTCGGGCTCCGCAAATCTGCTGCGGTGACCGAGATCGCCGCCCGGGTCGGCGCTGATCGGGTCATCGCCGCCGGTGACGGCCAGCTCGACGCTGACCTGCTGGAGCTGGCCGATGCCGGGATCCGGCCGCGCCACGGGGAACTGGCCGAGCTGGGCTGGACCCGCCCGCACGTCCGGATCACCGACAAGGTGGGAGTGCTGGCCGGCGAGGAAATCGTTCACTGGTTCGGGCAGCAGATGTGACCGGGCAGATCGTTCGTCAGATCGCCTGGCACACCGGGCACCAGTACAGCCGGCGCCCGCCGAACTCCTCCATCAGCACGGTGGTGCCGCAGACCCGGCAGGGCAGCCCCTGGCGGCGGTAGACATAGTGCGCGTCCTCTGTGGACGCCGGCCCGCTGCGCCGGGTGCGATCCTTCGTCTCGGTGGTGACGATCCGGCCGAGCCGGACGCCGGCGCGCATCAGCTTCATCAGATCCGCCCAGAGCACTGCCCATTCCTCTGGGGTCACCAGGTTCCCGGCGCGGTGCGGGTTGATCCGCTGCCGGTACAGGATCTCGGCGCGATAGACGTTGCCGACGCCGGCCAGCACGGTCTGGTCCATCAGTAGCAGGCCGACCGGCTTACTACTCCGGGCGATCCGTTCGTAGGCACCGGTACCGGAGAGCTTGGACTTCAACGGGTCTTCGCCCAGCCGCAGTTTGAGCGTCTTGACCTGCCCATTGTCCAGCACTTCGCTGACAATCGCGCCGCGTAGCTGGGCCCAGGAGCTGTCGTTCCACAGACGGAGGCGGACCTGGCCCTGCACCTCGGGCAGCGGCAGCGCGCCGGAGCTCCATTTGCCGTACAGGCCGAGGTGGACGTGCAGCCAGAGGTCGTGCCGGGGCGGCGCTTCGTCGAGCCGAAGCCGATGCAGGGAGTGCTTGCCGTGCGCCTGGACATCGATCAGCTGTCGGCCGCCCAGCAGCGCGGCGCCTTCGGCGAACTTGCCCTGCGGGCTGTCCACACTGAGCCGGCTGCCGCGGAAGAGTTCTTCATGCTCGCGGGCGAGCCGCACGATGGTATGTCCTTCTGGCACTCCATCATCCTGCCCGCTGGCGGCCGTCCGCACACAGTTCGGCCGGTCTGCCGAACGAAATGCGAAATGCCGAACGACGAACGTCGGCAAACTCCACTTCGTTCGGCATACCGATCTGAGCCTCACCGAAGTCTGTCGGTGCCCCGGTCTAGCGTCTGCGGCATGAACCTCGCCGGCAGTGAATCAGCAGCGCACTATCGCCGGGAGGGACTCGGGCTTACCGAGCTCGCACCGGCCTGCTGCCCGGTCGGGCATCCGCTGGGCCCCGGGCAGGTCCTCGTGGGCGCGCTGCCGTGCCTGTGCGCTGGACGGCCGCATCGAACCTGGCAGTGCGTTGCCTGTGACCGCGTTCTGGTCTGGCCAGGGTGCGAGTTCCGGCCCCAGTGGCATACCTGGGGCGGCACCGATCAGGCCATGCGGCGGTGACTGCCGCGGCACACCTCAGACCGACTCGGACTGCCGAACCCTGGCCACCTCGGTCATCTCCGCGCGGGAGATCGACTTGATCCGCTCCCGACCGACCGCGGTACCCAGCGCCCGCTCGAAGTCCTCGAGGCGATCCCAGCCATCGAAATCGGTGATGGGCAAACCCTTTTCGGCCATCAACGCGCGGGCTGCCGAGCGGTCCCGGTGCGGCGCGCGTGGCAGGGCCGGAACATCGGCGAGCAGATTGGCCACCGTCTCGGCGGCATCGGACTTGGTGTGCCCGATCAGCCCGACCGGCCCACGCTTGACCCAGCCGGTGGCGTAGATGCCCGGCATGGCCACACCGTCGAGATCGAGCACTCGGCCGGCTTCGTTCGGCAAAACCATCTTGCGTTGATCGAACGGCAGATCGTCGATCGGCTCCGAGCGGTATCCGACACAGCGGTACACCGCTTGCACCGGCCAGTCGGTGAACTCGCCGGTGCCGCGAACGTTTCCATCACCGGTGAGCTCCTGGTGCTCGGTGCGGAGCGCTTCGACACGGTCCGTACCCAGAACCTCGATGGGGTTCTCCAGGAAATGGATGTGGATCCGGCGGTGCGGACCGGGTTCCGGGTCCCGCATCGCCCAACCGGACAGCACGTCCACGACCATCCGCAGGCTCTTGTGGCCGGCGATGTCGGCCTCGGAGGCGGCGTCGAACTCCATGCCCTCGGGCGGCACGACGACCTGCACGTTCGGTGAGTGATCCAGCTCGCGCAGCTCGACCGGGGTGAACTTGGCCTGCGCCGGGCCGCGGCGGGCGAACATGTGCACATCGGTGACGGCGGAGGCGGCCAGCACCTGATGGACGTGCGGCGGGATCTCGGTGTACAGGAGTTCGTCGCCGGTCCGGGCGAGTAACCGGGCCACGTCCAGTCCCACATTGCCGACACCGATGACGGCCACGCTGGTCGCGCCGGACAGATCCCAGGTCTGCGGGCGGTCCGGGTGGGAATCGTAGAACGCGACGAAATCGGCACCGCCGTAGGAACCGGGCAGATCGATGCCGGGGATGTTCAGCGGGCGGTCGCGCTCGGCGCCGGTGGCGAAGATGATCGCGTCGTAGAACTGCTTGAGCTCGTCGAGCTTGACGTCGACGCCGACGTGTACGTTGCCGGTGAAGGTGATCCGGGGGTTCTCCAGCACCCGGTGCAGCGCCACGATGATCTGCTTGATCCGCGGGTGGTCGGGCGCGACACCGTATCTGATCAGGCCATAGGGGGTTGACAGCCGATCGAAGATGTCGACGGTCACGTCAGGATCGTTCTTGGTCAGGATGTCCGAGGCGTAAATGCCTGCCGGACCGGCACCAACAACGGCGACCCGCAGCGGCAACGTCATATGAAGGGCTCCCAGTGATATGTCGAAATAACCATTCCAGATTACCCGCGGCCGTCACCCAGCTCCGACCTGCGGTGACAGGTGTCACTCGAGGCCGGCTGTGAGCTCGGCGGCAGGCGCAAACCTTCCCGGATCGCCCCCGGCCGGCGCTAGGCCTTCAGTGCGAAGTCCAGATCCTCGAGCAAATCGTCGACATCCTCCAGGCCGACCGAGAGCCGGATCACGCCATCGGTGATGCCGACCTTGGCCCGTCCCTCGGGGCCCATCCGCCGATGCGTGGTCGACGCGGGATGGGTGATCAGCGACTTCGAGTCGCCCAGGTTGTTGGAGATGTCGATCACCTCGAGCGCGTCCAGCAGCCGGAACGCCCGGTCCTTGCCGCCGTCGATCGGCGCGGACAGCTCGAACGTCAGCACCGAGCCACCGGCTTCCATCTGCCGTCGGGCCAGCGCGGCCTGCGGATGCGAATCCAAGGTCGGGTACCTGACCCAGCTCACGCCGGGTTGCTGCTCCAGCCAGGTGGCGATCTTCAGCGCCGACGCGGACATCGCCCGCACCCGCATGCCCATCGTCTCCAGACCCTTGGTCAGCACCCAGGCGTTGAACGGGCTCATCGACGGTCCGGTGTGCCGCATCAGCTCCTGCACCGGACCCATGATGAATTCCTCGGTGCCCAGGATCGCCCCACCCAGGACCCGGCCCTGGCCGTCGATGTGTTTGGTGGCCGAGTACACGATGATGTCCGCGCCGTACTCGCCGCCGCGTTGCAGCACCGGGGTGGCGAAGACGTTGTCCAGGATCACGGTGGCACCCGCTGCATGAGCCAAATCGCAGACCGCCTGGATATCCACGATTTCCTGCATCGGGTTCGACGGCGTCTCGAAGAAGACCGCTGTCGCGGGGGTGGACAGCGCCCTTTCCCACTGCGCCAGGTCGGAGCCGTCGACGAATTCGGCGGTGACACCCCAGCGGGGCAGGATCTCGTCGAGGATGACGAAGCAGGACCCGAACAGCGACCGCGCGGCGACCACCCGGTCGCCGGTCTTGACCAACGCGGCCAGCGCGTTGAACACGGCCGCCATCCCGCTCGCGGTGGCGAAGCAGGCCTCGGTGCCCTCGATCAGTCGCAGCCGCTCCTGGAAGGTCGCCACGGTCGGGTTCCCATAGCGGGAGTAGACGAAGCGGTCGATCTCACCCTTGAACGCGGCTTCGGCGACGGCGGCGGTCTGGTAGACATATCCCGAGGTCAGGTACAGCGCCTCGGCGGTCTCCTCGAAGTTGCTGCGTGCCAGACCACCGCGGACGGCAAGCGTGTCGGGGCGAAGAGTGCGGTCGGTCACGACTGCTTCCAGGGCAGCCCGGCAGCTCGCCAGCCGTCGCCGCCGCGATGTCCGTCGTCATTCAGCACGCCCTCGAAGCCTTCGGTGATGTTGTAGGCAGGGCCGATGCCGGCCGCCGTCGCCGCGATCGCGGCGGCCACTGACCGGACGCCAGAGCGACACAGGAACAGCACCGGCGCATCCCGGCCGGGTTCGAGGCCGGCGGCGGCGAGGTCGCCCAGGAAGTTCGGGTTACGACCGGTGGCCGAATTCCACTCGACCTTGATCAGCTTCTTGCCCAGTCCGGACGGGTCCGGCAGACCGACCCAGCGCCATTCGGCGTCGGTACGCACATCAACCAGAACCGCGTCGGGGTTGCTCTTCAGCAGTTCCCAGGTCTCTTGCGGGGTCAGATCGCCCGCGTATCCGTTGCTCACAGTTCCACCGTGCGTTCGCCTGCGCAGAAGGTCATCGTTGCGCGCCGTTCTTGTCCACCGCGATATCGAGCACGACCGCCTGGGCCACGATGACCCGGTCGCCGTCGAACGTCGCCGCCGGACCGCCGAACAGCCGGTACCCCTCGGCCAACGCAGCGCTGACCCGCTCACAGAACACTGCGTCGTCCGGACCGCTGAGCAGACGGTAGAGCAACTTCTGTTCGGTCATCGGAGGTTCCTCAGGGCTGATTCGGCGGTGATGCGGGTCCATCGATCGTACGAGAACGGCTGCGCGGGTGCGCGCAACGGACCTGAGTGCAACGGCTCAGTACGAGCCGCCGCCGGACATCGACAGGCCGCCGGTCGGGTGCCACACGGATTTGGTCTCCAGGAACGCCAGCATCCGGGCGGTGCCGGGCACGCCGCTGAACTGCAATCCGTCGCTGGGGTAGTAGACCCGCTTGACGGTGCCCGCCGCGGCCCGCTCCCATTCGGTCCGTTGCTGCTGGTTCGCCCCGGTGAGGTCGAGCGCGTTGACGTCGCCGTGTTCGGCCAGCCAGCCGAAGATCTCGGCGGGCGAACCGGTCAGTATGTTCACCGCTCCGCCGGGCAGGTCGGCGGTGGCCAGCACTTCGGCGAGGGCGATGGCCGGCAGCGGCCGCTGTTCGGACGCGATCACCACCACGGTATTGCCCGAACAGATGATCGGCGCGACCACCGACACCAAGCCGAGCAGCGAGTCCTCGGCCGGGGCGACGACGGCGACCACCCCGGTGGGCTCCGGCACCGAGAACGCGAAGAACGGCCCGGCGACCGGGTTGGCGCCGCCGAACACCGCGGCGATCTTGTCCGTCCAGCCGGCGAAGTGCACGATCCGATCGATCGACTGGTCCACCACCGTGCGCGCCGCTCCGTCTCCGATGCCCTCGGACCGGCCGACCAGCTCGGCGAAGTCGGCGCGCCGCCCCTCGAGCATCTCGGCGATCCGGTACACCACCTGGCCCCGGTTGTAGGCCGTCGCCGCGGACCAGGGGCCAAAAGCCTTGCGGGCAGCCACTACCGCGTCGCGGGCGTCCTTTCGTGAGCTCTGGGCCGCGTTGGCCAGGAAGTTTCCCTTGGCGTCGGCGACCTGATAGGTGCGCCCGGATTCCGAACGCGGGAAGGCGCCCCCCACAAAGAGTTTGTAGGTTTTCGCCACTGCGATGCGATCCACCACTAGTGCCTCCTGCTCGTCGCTCGAGCGCTCATCGCCTGTTCGCCCCGGGCCTTGCTCGCAAGCTCGCTGCGATGCTCACTCACCTACGCCCCCTCATCGGTGCGCAGGTAGGCGCCCAGACCGCTGCGGCCGCCCTCTCGGCCGAACCCGGATTCCTTGTAACCGCCGAATGCCGCAGTCGGATCGAACCTGTTGAAGGTGTTCGCCCACACCACGCCCGCTCGCAACGCGCCGGCCATACCCAGGATGCGCGAACCTTTTTCGGTCCAGACCCCGGCCGACAGACCGTAGGGCGTGTTGTTCGCCTTCGCTACCGCCTCGTCCGGCGTCCGGAAGGTCAACACCGACAACACCGGCCCGAAGATCTCCTCCCGGGCGATCCGCATCGACTGCGCGACGTTGCTGAAGACCGTTGGCGGGAAATAGAAACCGCGGTCCGGGATCGCGCATGAACTGGTCCAGCGGATGGCGCCCTCGTCCTCGCCGGTGGCCGTCAGCGCGGTGATCCGGCCGAGTTGCTCCGCCGAGTTGATCGCCCCGATGTCGGTGTTCTTGTCCATCGGGTTGCCGAGCCGGAGCGTGCCGATCCGGTCCTTGAGCTTGCTCAGAATCTCCTCGGCGACCGACTCCTGGACGAGCAGACGTGAACCCGCACAGCACACATGGCCCTGATTGAAGAAGATTCCGTTGACGATGCCCTCGACGGCCTGGTCGATCGGGGCATCATCGAAGACGATGTTCGCGGCCTTGCCGCCCAGCTCCAACGTGAGCCTCTTGCCGGTGCCCGCCAGCGAACGTTGGATCTGCTTGCCGACCGCGGTGGAACCGGTGAAAGCGATCTTGTCGACATCGGGGTGATCGACCAGCGACTGCCCGACGTCGCCCGCGCCGGTGACGATGTTGACCACGCCCGGCGGCAGTCCCGCGTCGGCGATGACCTCGGCGAGCACCAGGATCGACAACGGTGTGGTCTCCGCCGGTTTGATCACCACGGTGTTCCCGGCGGCGAGTGCCGGCGCGATCTTCCAGGCGGCCATCAGTAGTGGGAAGTTCCACGGAATGACCTGTCCGGCTACGCCGACCGGCTTCGGGTCGGCCCCGAACCCGGCGTGCGAGAGCTTGTCCGCCCAGCCCGCGTGATAGAAGAAGTGCGCGGTGGCCGTCGGCACATCTACGTCGCGGGATTCCTTGATCGGCTTGCCGTTGTCCAGCGTCTCCACCACGGCGAGTTCCCGGGAGCGTTCGGCGATGGCCCGGGCGATCCGGAACAGATACTTGCCCCGTTCCGCGCCCGACAGCTTCGACCAGTGCTTGTCATAGGCGGTGCGGGCGGCCTTCACGGCATCGTCCACATCCACGGCGTTGGTCAGTGAGACCTGGGCCAGCGTGTCCCCGGTGCCCGGGTTGATCGTCGGTGCGTCCTCGCCACGGCCATCCCGGAACTCCCCGTTGATGTACGGCTGATACCGCTGCTTGACCCGACCGATCGCCGCGCTTTCCGGGGCGGGCGCGTATTCCCAGTCCATCAGTCCACCGTCACGTAGTTGGGTCCGGAGTAATGGCCATCGGCCTGGAACTTGCGCTGCATCAGCAGGTCGTTCAGCAGACCCGAGGCGCCGAAGCGAAACAGCTTGGGGGTCAACCACTGTGGGCCGGCCACCTCGTGAACGGCGACCAGATGACGGATCGCGTCTTTCGTGGTGCGGATGCCGCCGGCTGCCTTCACCGCCCGACGTTGGCCGGTCTCGGAGTGAAAATCCCGAACCGCTTGCAGCATGATTTGGGTCACCGGGAGGGTGGCCGCCGGGCTGATCTTGCCGGTGGAGGTCTTGATGAAGTTGCCACCGGCGATCAGCGCCAGCCAGCTCGCCCGGCGGACACCGTCGTAGGTGCCCAGTTCGCCGGTCTCCAGGATGACCTTCAGCGGGATCTGGCCGCAGACCTGTTTCACCGCAACGATTTCGTCGTACACCTTGCCGTAGTTGCCGGTGAGGAACGCGCCGCGGTCGATGACCATGTCGATCTCGGTTGCGCCGGCCTCGATGGCCAACCGGACGTCCGCCAGTTTGATCGCCAGACTGGCTCGTCCCGATGGGAAAGCCGTTGCCACCGAAGCGATGCCGACCGGGCTGCCGGCGAGCTCGGCAACCGCGGTGGCCACCATGTCCGGGTAGACGCAGACCGCGGCGACCGACGGGGTGGCCGGGTTGTCCGGGTCCGGGCGCCGCGCCTTCGCCGCCAGCGACCGGACCTTGCCGGCAGTGTCGGCGCCCTCGAGGGTGGTCAGGTCGACCATCGAGATGGCCAGATCGATCGCCTGTTTCTTGGACTCCTTCTTGATCGACCGGGTGGCCAGAGCGGCGCTGCGCTGCTCCAGACCGACCGGGTCCACGCCGGGCAGACCGTGCAGGAATCTGCGCAGCGACGCCTCGTCGACCGTGGCGTCCGCCAGGTGGGCGGGCAGCGACGAACGGAGCTCGGCGAGCGGGTTCAGGATTGCCGGGATCGGCTGACCGACCGACCTTCCCGTCCCGATCTGACCGTCGCCTCGATCTGTCGCGATACTCATGGCGTCATCCTAGGCGTGAGCGTGAGTTGTATACGGTAGTCAGATGCCCGCACCGCACGAGATCCCGGCCGATCTGCCGATCATCGTGGTCGACCATCCACTGGCCCAGGCCCGACTGTCGACCATGCGCGATGCCCGGACGGACAACGCCACGTTCCGGGCGGCGCTCAAGGAACTGACGCTGATGTTGATCTACGAAGCGACCCGCGAGCTGGCCGTGGACCGGGTGCCGATTCACACTCCGGTGGCCCGCACCTCGGCCACCCGGCTGGCCAACCCGCCGCTGCTGGTCCCGGTGCTGCGGGCCGGCCTCGGCATGGCCGATCAGGCGCACACGCTGATCCCGGAGTCGCAGATGGGCTTCGTCGGCGTCGCCCGGGATGAACAGACGCTGCAGCCCAAGCCCTACCTGGCCTCGCTGCCCGAATCGCTCGCCGGTCGGCCGGTTTTCGTGCTGGATCCGATGCTGGCCACCGGTGGCTCCATGATCTACACCATCGGGCTGCTTCGCGAGCGTGGGGCATCGGACATCACCGCGATCTGTGCGCTGGCCGCGCCCGAGGGCCTGTTCGCGCTGGCCGCCGCCACTCTCGGGGTGCGGGTGGTCACCGCCAGCGTCGACGAGCGATTGAACGACTCCGGCTACATCGTGCCGGGCCTCGGCGATGCCGGTGATCGACAGTTCGGCGCGGTCTGACGAGTCCCTGCAACCGATTTCCCCGCGGCTTCCGTGGGGTAGGCGAGGCCGGCCGAACAGCCGGCCCGCCATTCGGTCGGCTTCACCTTCGATGCCGGTCAGCCGCTGATCCGGGGGGCGACCGAGCCGGCGGTCATCCGAGACGGCCATTGATCGAACCCGGCCCCCGCGCTACAGGGACAGCAGCCCGGTCAGTTCCGACTTCAGGTCGGCCAGCTCGGTCCGGGCGGCGGCCCGCGCCGCGGTCACGTCGGCCGCGGTCACCGGTGACCCCAGTTCCAGATAGCACTTCAGCTTGGCCTCCGTCCCGGACGGCCGGATCACCACTCGGAGTCGGGAAGTGTTGTACACCAACGCATCCGTCAGCGGCAGCAGGTCCTGGGTGCGAATCACCGCCTCGCCGAGGAGGGCGGCCGGTGCGCGGGCTCGGAGTCGGGCCATCACCCGGTCGATCAGGGTGTGGTCGGCGACCCGGAATGAGAGCTGATCGGTGCTGCGCAGCCCGTATCGGATGGCCAGCTCGTCCAGTGCCGCCGGCCCCGAACTGTTCGACAGCTTCAGCCGGCCAATGAGTTTCGCCGCGACGACCGCACCGGAGATGCCGTCCTTGTCGCGGACCACGTCCGGGTCGACGCAATGCCCGAGGGCCTCCTCATAGGCATAGACCAATCCGGTACCGTGGCCATCACCGGCCCGGACGATCCACTTGAAGCCGGTCAGGGTTTCGGCGAACCGGACACCGTGCCCCGCGGCGATCGCCGACAGCAGTGTCGAGGACACGATGGTGGTGGCGACCAACGGATCCGGATGGGCGCTCCGATCCAGCTGGGACAGCAGGAAATCGCCGAACAGGGCGCCGGTCTCATCGCCGGAGAGCATCCGCCAACCACCGACGTCGCGGATCCCGATCGCCACCCGGTCGGCGTCCGGATCGTTGGCCACCGCCAGATCCGCGTCCACCGATTCGGCCAGCGCCAGTAACAGGTCGGTCGCCCCCGGTTCTTCTGGATTCGGGAACGCCACGGTCGGGAAATCGGCATCCGGCGCGGCCTGGGCCCCGACCACGTGGACATCGGTGAACCCGGCCAGTCGCAACGCCTTGATCAGGGTCTCGCCGCCGACGCCGTGCATGGCGGTGGTCGCGATCCGGACCGGCGCCACCGGGCTCGTGCCGCCCGCCGCGGCGGCCTTGATCAGGTAATCCTCGATGAGCTCGGCCGGCCACGCCGCCGGTGCGCCGTCGGCGTCGATCGACACCGCCGGCCGGCCGGCGGCGATGGCCGCTTCGATCCGGGAGTCCTCGGGCGAGATGAGCTGGGCGCCGCCGGCCAGATAGACCTTGATGCCGTTGTCGACCGGCGGATTGTGCGAAGCGGTGATCTGCAGGCCGGCCACCGCGGCCAAGGCCCGCACGGCGTACGCGGTGATCGGGGTCGGCAACGCGCTCGGCGCCAGCAGAACCGAGAAGCCCTCGGCAGCAAAAACTCCCGCACAATCCGCGGCGAACTCGGCGCTACGGTGCCGGGCGTCGAAGCCGATGACCACGATTCCACCGGCGGCCCCGGTAGCCTTCAGATAGGCGGCGATGCCGGCGGCGGCCCGCCGGACGGTGGCCAGGTTCATGCCGGCCGGCCCGGCGCGCAGCGGTCCGCGGAGTCCGGCGGTGCCGAATGTCAGCGGCGCCGCCAACCGTGCGGTCACCTCGGCCACGGCCGCAGCGGACCCGCCAAGCGCATCGGCCAGGATCGCCTGTAACTCCGCCCGATCAGCCGGATGTGGATCATCGGCGATCCAGCGCATCGCTGCGTCGCGGACCGCGCCGGGCAGTCGCGGGGTGCTGCTGCTCCAACCGGTGCCGCTCACGCCTGGCGAACGAGTTCGGCGAGCAGGCTGCCCATGCGGGTCGCCGCGGACCGGCCGGCCGCCAGCACTTCGTTGTGGTCCAGCGCCTGGCCGGTCATTCCGGCGGCGAGATTGGTGACCAGCGAGATGCCCAGCACTTCGGTCCCCGCCTCCCGGGCGGCGATGGCCTCGAGCACCGTGGACATGCCGACCAGGTCGGCACCCAGCGCGCGGAGCATCCGGATCTCCGCCGGAGTCTCGTAGTGCGGACCGGGCAGTTGGGCGTAGACGCCGTCGGCCAGGGACGGGTCGATCTGCCCCGCCAGAATGCGCAGGCGGGGGGAGTACACGTCGGTGAGGTCGACAAAGGTCGGTCCGACGATCGGCGAGGTGGCCGTCAGATTCAGATGGTCGGAGATCAGCACCGGTTGCCCGACCTGCATGTCGGTGCGCAAACCACCGGCCGCGTTGGTCAGGATGATCAGCTTCGCACCGGCGGCTGCCGCCGTCCGGACCCCGTGCACGACCGGGCCGACGCCGCGCCCCTCATACAGGTGGGTGCGCCCGAGGACCACCAGCACACGCTTCCCGCCAACCATGATCGAGCGCATCTTGCCACCGTGGCCGGCGACGACGGGTGCGCTGAACCCGGGTAGACCGGCAATCACGAGTTCGGCCCGTGCGGTGCCCAACGCGTCGGCGGCCGGCACCCAGCCGGACCCGAGAATGACGGCGACATCGTGACTTTCGACTCCGGTGACTGCGGCCAACTGCCGGGCCGCCTGCTCGGCCAGTCGGTACGGGTTGACGGAATCCGCGGGTTGGCTCATTCCGCGAGCCTAACGGGGAGGCAGACCCAGGGACACTCGGTGTCCTGCGCCAGGACGAGGATTGCCGCGGGCTGGGCCCCGGCCGCGAGTGCCTTGGGCTGCAGCTGACCGGCGATCGCCCGGAGGCCGAAGAATGCCAGGGCCGCCGCGGCGAGGAACGCGGCGACTGCGATCATCCAGCGGCGAAGTTGTCCGGTGGACCCGGTCGGTACGGCGCTCTCCGGGGCCGCCGCGACCGGGCGGGTGCCCACCGGCAACGCGCCCAGCTGCCGGGACGCGTCGGCCGCCCACGGGGGTGGCGGCATCGGCATCGGCGACACCGTGGCGGGTCGGTGCGAGCTCGGCGGGCGGGATTGGGTGGATGGACCGGGAGCCCACACCGGCCGCATTCGTTCGGTCGGTGCGTCGGCCGCCGGAATGGAAGTGTGGCCAGGCCCGGGCGGCATCGGTGGCCGAGCGGTACTCGGGAGACCTGAACCGGGGGCGGGGCGGGCGGCCGGCCGGAAGATCAGCCGGCCCTCGGCGGCGTCGTCGGCCAGTGGCAGCAACGCCGCCCTGGCCTGCGCCAGGGTCAGCCGACGAGTCGGGTCCTTGACCAACAGGCCCCGGATCACCGGGGCAATCCGGGCCGCGCGCTGCAGCTGCGGAAGCGGGTCGGTCACCACGGACATCAGGGTGTTGATCGGATTGCCCCGATCGAAGGGTGGGCGACCCTCGACACAGGCGAAGAGCAGCGCACCGAGCCCCCAGGCGTCCGCCGGCGGTCCGGCGGTGGCACCCGACGCCACTTCGGGTGCGATGTAGGCGGGCGAGCCCAACAACAAACCGGTGGCGGTCATCGGGTTTTCGGCGGCGCTCCGGGCGATCCCGAAGTCCGTCAACTTGATTCGCCCGTCACCACCGATCAACACGTTGCCGGGCTTGACATCGCGGTGGGTGATACCGGCGGCATGGGCGGCACCGAGCCCCGCGGCGACGGCCAAACCGACCGTGGCCGCCTGGCCCTCGGTGAGGGTGCCGACCTCCTTGAGGACCTCGCCGAGGGACCGCGCCGCCAGCACTTCCATCACGATGACCGGGCCGCTGGGCAGCGTGAGGATGTCGTAGAGGGTGATCACGTTGGGATGGGAGAGCTGGGCGATCGCGCGGGCCTCCCGAAGGGTGCGTTCCACCAATGCCGCTGCTTCGTTGGGCGGCGTTCCCGCCGGAAAATAGATCTCCTTGATGGCGACCCGGCGATGCAGTGTCTCGTCATACGCGGCCCAGACGGTGCCCATCGAACCCTTGCCCAGGACCCGGTCCAGCCGGTAGCGGCCGCCGATCATCCGGCCGGAACCAGGCACCCGTGGGGCGGGTGTCGACTGGGTCTCCCACCCGCGACCAGCGCGCGCGTCAGGGCGCAGCGGGTCGAAGCCGGGGTCGGACATCGCTCTATTGTGGGCCTTCCTGGTGCCGTAAGCTCCCGCCGGCGCTGCTGCCGGCCGCGGGCGACACCTGCCCGCCGGTACCTCGGCGGTTGCGGGTGAAATAGACTCAGCGATGGTGCGCCGGGAAGTCTGGTCGGCAACTCTGTTGTCGACGCCGCAAGAAAAACCTCTCGGGAGTGCCTGTGCCCTTACCACCGCATCGTCTGTTCAGTCTCGGTACCTGGCCCGAAGCCAGCCGGATCGCCCATGTCCTGCGCCGGGAAACTGTCGGCGGCGCCTTGCTCCTCGTGGCCACCGTGGTCGCGTTGTGCTGGGCGAATTCGCCGTGGTCGGCTTCCTACCATGCGGTGCGGGATGCCAGCTTCGGTCCGGGATCCTTGCATCTGAACCTGAGTGTCGGGCAGTGGGCCGCCGATGGGCTGCTGGCGATCTTCTTCTTCGTCGCCGGGCTGGAACTCAAACGGCAATTCGTCGCGGGGGACCTGCGAGATCCGAAGCGTGCCGCCGTCCCGATCGCTGCCGCTGTCGGTGGTGTCGCTGTCCCCGCGATCCTGTACGCACTGCTGAACATGGGCCGCGGTGCTGCCCTGGCGGGATGGGCGATTCCCACCGCCACCGACATCGCCTTTGCGCTGGCGGTCCTCGCCGTGATCAGTACCCATCTGCCCACCGGGCTGCGCACGTTTCTGCTCACCCTGGCCGTCGTCGATGACCTGATCGCGATCACCATCATCGCAGTGTTCTATACCAGCACGCTGTCTGTGCTGCCCTTGCTGCTCGCGTTGATCCCGCTGGCCCTGTTCGCGCTGCTGGTTCAGCGCCGGGTGCGCTCCTGGTACCTGTTGATCCCGCTCGCCGTGGCGACCTGGGCGCTCGTGCACGCCTCCGGCATCCACGCCACGGTCGCGGGCGTACTGCTCGGATTCACCGTCCCCGTGGTTCGCAGCCGGAAGAACGGCGGACCCGAGGCCGGGCCGGGGCTGGCCGAACACTTCGAACACCGGCTTCGACCGTTGTCCTCGGGGTTCGCGGTACCGGTGTTCGCGTTCTTCTCCGCTGGCGTCACCGTCGGTGGACTCGCCGGGCTCGGCCGGTCGCTGACCGACAGCGTGACCATCGGCGTCATCGTGGCCCTGGTGGCGGGAAAGACCATCGGCGTGTTCGGCGCCACGTACCTGATGGCCAAGTTCACCAAGGCAAGCCTGGACGACGACCTTTCCTGGCTGGACGTGCTCGGCCTGGCCATGCTGAGCGGCGTCGGATTCACCGTGTCGCTGCTGATCGGGGAGCTCGCCTTCGGTTCCGGCAGTCCGAGCGATGAAAACGTCAAGGTCGGTGTCCTGCTGGGATCTCTCACCGCGGGCGTGCTGGCCTCGATTCTGTTGCGCCTGCGGAACAGGGTCTACCGGCAGCTCTGCGAGGCCGAGGAACGCGACACCGACAACGACGGCATTCCCGACATCTATCTCCGTCAGCCGGGCTGAGGCCCCGCCGGGCGATCGCTCCGGGCGGGTCGCTCCGCGTCAAACGCGTCGATGATCAGGTCGGCGGCGGTGACCGCGGCCAGCCTGCCGGAGAGCACCTGCGCCCGAACCGATTCGGTCACCGCCGCCACCGGCGCGGACCGTCGGAGTCGGTCCAGCAGCTCCTCGCGAACCAGTCCCTGGGTGAATTCCCACTGCTGGGTCGACCGCTTCCGCGCCAGTCCGATGCTGCCCAGGGCCTCGCGATGCGCGCCGACGGTGGCCCACACCGTTTCGATGCCGGTGCCGCTCAGTGCTGAGCAGGTCAGCGCCGGTGGCACCCAGCCGGTGGTGGCCGAGTTGACCAGGCGAAGTGCGCTACCCAGGTCGCGGGCCGCCGCCCGGGCCTCGCGAGCGTGCTCGCCGTCGGCCTTGTTGACTGCGACGACGTCGGCGATCTCCAGCACGCCCTTCTTGATGCCCTGCAACTGATCGCCGGACCGGGCCAGTGCCAACAACAGGAAGGTGTCGACCATCGCCGCGACGGTGATCTCGGACTGGCCGACGCCGACCGTCTCGACGAGGACGACGTCGTAGCCGGCCGCTTCCACCAGGGTGATGGTCTGCGCCGTGGCCCGGGCCACCCCGCCCAACGTTCCCGCGGTCGGTGACGGCCGGATGTAGGCGCGGTCGTCGGCGGCCAACGCGGTCATCCTGGTCTTGTCGCCCAACACGCTGCCGCCGGTGCGCACGCTGGACGGGTCGACCGCGAGTACGCCGACCCGATGTCCGGCCGCGATCAGCTGTTGGCCGAGCGCCTCGATGAACGTCGACTTGCCCACCCCGGGCACTCCGGAAATGCCTACCCGCCAGGAATTTCCGGCGGCCGGCAGCAGCTCGGCGAGCAGTTCGCGGGCCAGCCGACGATGGTCGCCGCGCCGCGACTCGACCAGGGTGATCGCTCTGGCCAGGGCGGCCCGCGACCCCTCGAGGACGCCCGCCGTCAGCTCGGCGACAATTCCTGCAGCGCCGGCCGCAGCCGTCATACAGTGTGTCCGAGAGCGGCGCCGAGCCGGTCGAGCAAGTCGATGGCCGCGTCGGCGATCACGGTGCCGGGACCGAAGACCGCTGCGGCACCCATCGCCAGTAGCTCGGGCACGTCAGCGGGTGGTACCACGCCACCGACCACGATCAGTACATCCGGACGACCGGCGGCGATGAGCTCGTCGCGCAGTTCGGGCACCAGCGTCAGATGCCCGCCGGCCAGCGTCGACACTCCGACCACGTGCACGTCGGCGTCGACGGCCTGCCGGGCGACCTCGGCGGGGGTGGAGAACAGCGGGCCGACATCGACGTCGAAGCCGAGGTCGGCGAAGGCCGTCACGATGACCTTCTGACCGCGATCGTGCCCGTCCTGGCCCATCTTGGCCACCAGGATCCGCGGCCGGCGGCCCTCGGCCTCTTCGAAGGCGGCGGTGGCGGCCAGTACCCGGTCAACGGCAGCGGACTGCCCGACCTCGTTGCGGTATACACCCGAGATCGTCCGGATCACCGCGGTGTGCCGGCCGTAGGCCGCTTCCAGCGCGTCCGAGATCTCGCCGACGGTGGCCTTGGCGCGGGCCGCGTCCACCGCGAGGCCCAGCAGATTCCCTTCCAGGCCGGCTCCGTGAATCGGTCCCCTGGTGGCCGAATCCGTCAGCGCCCGGAGCGCAGCGGCCACCGCCGCCGGATCCCGCTCGGCCTTGAGTGCGGTCAGTTTCGCCTTCTGGGCCGCCAGTACCGCCCGGTTGTCCACCTTCAACACCTCGATCGGATGGTCGTCGGTCAGCCGAAAGGCGTTGATCCCCAACACCGTCTGGGCCCCGGAGTCGATCCGGGCCTGGGTGCGGGCGGCCGCCTCCTCGATCCGGAGCTTCGGGATGCCCTCCTCGATGGCCGCGGCCATCCCGCCTGCCTCCTCGACCTCGACGATGTGCGCCCAGGCCTTGTTCGCCAGCTGATGGGTCAACGCTTCGACGTAATACGACCCACCCCACGGGTCGATGATGGCCGGCGTGCCGGCCTCGGTCTGCAACAGCAGTTGGGTGTTGCGGGCGATCCGCGCCGAGAAGTCGGTCGGCAACGCAATCGCCTCGTCCAGCGCGTTCGTGTGCAGCGACTGGGTATGCCCCTGGGTGGCGGCCATCGCCTCGATACAGGTTCGCACCACGTTGTTGTAGACATCCTGGGCAGTCAACGACCAGCCCGAGGTCTGCGAATGTGCCCGCAGCGCAGCCGATTTAGGATTCTTCGGCTGGTACTCGGCGACCAGCTTCGCCCAGATCGCCCGTCCAGCACGGAGTTTCGCCACCTCCATGAAGAAATTCATCCCGATACCCCAGAAGAAACTCAGTCGGGGAGCGAAGGTGTCCACATCCATGCCGGTGGCCAGCCCGGCGCGCAGATACTCAATACCGTCGGCCAGGGTGTAGGCCAATTCAAGGTCGGCGGTCGCGCCGGCCTCCTGGATGTGATAACCGGAGATGGAGATGGAATTAAACTGCGGCATCCGCGCGGCGGTGAACGCGAAGATGTCGGAGATGATCCGCATCGACGGTTTGGGCGGGTAGATGTAGGTGTTCCGCACCATGAATTCTTTGAGGATGTCGTTCTGAATCGTGCCGACCAGTTTCTCCGGCGGCACTCCCTGCTCCTCGGCGGCGACGATGTACATGGCCAGCACCGGCAGCACGGCGCCGTTCATCGTCATCGACACCGACATCTTGTCCAGTGGGATGCCGTCGAAGAGTTGCCGGGTGTCATAGATCGAATCAATGGCCACTCCGGCCATCCCCACGTCGCCGGACACCCGCGGGTGATCCGAGTCGTAGCCGCGGTGGGTGGCCAGATCGAAGGCGACCGAGAGGCCCTTCTGTCCGGCGGCCAGGTTCCGTCGGTAGAAGGCGTTCGAGGCCTCCGCCGTGGAGAAGCCGGCGTACTGCCGGATGGTCCACGGCGAGGTGGTGAACATCGTGGGGTAGGGCCCCCGGATGAACGGCGCCTGCCCGGGATAGGTGTCCAACGCATCCAGCGCCACCGTGTCGGCGGCGGTGTAGAGGTCGGCGATCGGGATCCCCTCCGGACTCAGCCAACTGGGGCCGGCGAGGGGCCCCGGCGCGGTTCCGTCGTTGTCGGATGGCGCGTGCAGCGGCGCTCCGGCGAAGCTCTTCGGAATGCTCATACGTTGTCCCCCAGATATTCTCGGGTCCGATGCAGGAAGGCCAGCAGGTCATCGCCGGGCGAGAATCGGTCGTCAGCCTCGGGCGCCGAGACCTGCCTGGGGCTCACCACGATCACCCGGGACGCCCCCGCCCCGCGGAGTTCGCTGATCGCCGTGGACGTCACTTCCGCCGCTGCGGGGACGAGGCAGATCACCCGCGCCGAGCCACCGACGTCGCCGGACGCGAACTCGATCCCGCCGGCGGTGAGTACGTTCTCCGCCCAGCTGACGGCGGCAACGGCGGCCCCGGGCTCGGCGATCAACCCGACCGGTGCCCCGCCCGTGCTGTCGCGCAACGACTCGAAGTCGGCCGCGTAGCGGATCTGCGGCAACGCCCCCGGTCCCGCCGGCCAGGCCGGCAGCGGCATTCGGACCAACGGAGTCTCGCCGAGCAGCGGAAAGTCGGTGATACCGGTGACCACCTGTCGCTGGTGTGCGATGCGCTGTGTCCGGGTCGCGGTGCTCACCGCCAGCCTGGCGGCCAGCCAGCCGCTGGACAGCACGGCGGGCAGGCCGCCCGCCGCTTCGATTTCCTGGAACTCCTGCCAGGCGGCCTCGGCCAGTCGGTCGGTCAAAACTTCGATCGCGTAGGCACCGCCCGCCGGATCCTGGACGGCCCCGACATGCGCCTCCTGCAACAACAGCAACGACGTGTTGCGAGAGACCCGTCGGCCCAGCGTTTCAGCCGAACCCAACGCCTCGTCGAACGATCGAACGGTCAGCGACTCGGCGCCGCCGACACCGGCGGCGAACGCGGCGACGGTCCCGCGGATCATGTTCACCCACGGGTCGTACCGGGTGAGCATGGCCGCCGAGGTCACCGCGTGCTGGGTCTGCCCGCGGTGCGCGGCGGCGACCCCGCAGAGCTGGGTCAATCGATCCCACAGCCGACGGGCGGCCCGCAGCTTGCTGATCGTCGGAAACTGCTCATCTGTTGCCGCGTAACGGAAGTCGATCAGGCCGCAGGCGGTCCCCGGGTCGATGCCGGCCGCTTCCAGCCCGCGCAGGTAGGCCAGCCCGGCCGACATCGAATACCCCAGTTCCTGGGTGTCGGTCCCGCCGGCGTCGTTGATCACCGTGGCGTCGATGACCGCGGCGCGGATGCCGTGCATCAGTGCGGCGGTGGCCGCGACCGCCAGCGGAGCGGCGCTAGCGCCGGTCTGGTCGCCGGCGCCGTGGCGCGCGAGTTGGCCGAGCGGATCGGCCCCGAGGTTGGACGAGGATGCCGGCTGCAGATCGCGATCGGCGATCAATTCGCCGTAGGCAGCGACCAAGGTCGTCATCTCGACGCCCGGATCGGGCTGGAAGACGATCGGCGCGAAATCCAGATAGACGCCCGAAAGTGCCTGCGGCAGATCGGCTGTCGCAATCCCGGTCGTGCCGGTCGGCAGCCAGATCGAAGATGCGCCGTGCTCGAGCTCCCACAGGATGAGTTGATTGGCCGTCGTCGCGTCGGCGACCTGGATCGAGGATCGGATGTCCCAGGAACCCTGCGGGCCACCGGTTGGTCCCCGCCGCGCACCGCGGACAAACGGCGACTGGCCGGGTAGCCCCGCCCCGTCCAGGCCGGCGGCGTCCTGCCGGGTGCTGAGCGCCGGAATGACGATTCCGTCAACCGTGCGGCGCGACAGGGCGTCGAGTACGTCTGTGTCGGGTGTGTCGGGTGCCAGTACGCCCGCGCGGCGAGCCGCCGTGGCGGCCGCCCGTTCCCACGCGGCCCGGCCACCGGCCGTCCCGCCGATCAACGGTGAGGCATCCAGCGGCAGCTCTGCTGCGAGCGCGTCCATCTTTCGGATCCTATCCCCGGTCAACCGGAGGGCCACCGAATGGGGTCAGTATCACCGACTTCCGCGCGGAATCTCCCAGGTGTGCACCGGCTCGTTGGCGTGCATCCCGTCCAGGTACAGCCGGAGCATCTCGTGCAGGGCCGCGCCCCGGCTCAGGCCCCGGCTCTCGAACGCTTCGACGGTTGCGGTCTGCCAGGACGCGCCGTTCTGCCGCGTCTTGCAGCGCGCTTCGATGATGCCCAGGAACCGGTCGCGGACGGCGGCCGAGGCGCCCCACCGGTCCAGGCCCTCATAGGCCAGCGGCAGCAGGTGTCGCATGGTGAGCTCGTCCCAGGTGATCTCGCCGAATCCGGGCCAGTAGAACGAGGCGTCGATGCCGCGGCGCGCGCCGGCATCGAAGTTGGCCGCCGCCGTCGCGAAGGTCAGCTTCGACCAGACGGGACGTTCCTCCGCGGCCATCATCCGGATGGCGCCGTAGTAGAAGGCGGCATTGGCCAGCACATCGGCGACCGTCGGTCCGGCCGGCAGTACCCGGTTCTCCACACGCAGGTGCGGCTGCCCGCGGGCCACGTCGTACACCGGCCGGTTCCAGCGGTAGACCGTGCCGTTGTGCAGCCGCAGCTCCTGAAGTCTGGGCGCCGCCCCGGTAGCCAGGACCTCCTCCGGGTCTTCATCGGTGGTCTCGGGCAGCAGCGCGGGGAAATAGCGGACGTTCTCCTCGAACAGATCGAAGATCGAGGTGATCCAGCGTTCGCCGAAGAACACCCGGGGCCGGACGCCCTGGTTGCGCAGCTCCGGCGACCGGGTGTCGGTGGCCTGGGCGAACAGTTCGGTCCGGGTCTCGGCCCAGAGTTTCTTGCCGAACAGGAAGGGGGAGTTGGCGGCCAGCGCCAGCTGCGGGCCCGCCAGCGCCTGCGCGGCGTTCCAGTTCGCGGCGAAATCAGCCGGCGAGACCTGAAGGTGCAGCTGAACCGACGTGCACGCCGACTCCGGTGCGATCGTGTCCGCGTCCATCCGCAGGGTCTCGGTGTCCCCGTGGATATCGAGTTCCAGGTCCTCCCGGCGCGCGGCGAAAATGGCTTCGTTGAGTGCCAGGTAGCGCGGATTCGCGCTGATCCACTCGCCGTGGAAGTCCTCCGGCCGCAGCGTCGGCAGGATGCCGATCATCACGATCTCCGAACCCACCTCGTTGGCCTTGATCTCGGCGTGATCCAAGGAGACCCGCAGCGTCTCTTCCAGCTGCAGGAAGGTGTCACCGCGCAACGGCCGCGGATCAACGTTCAGCTCGATGTTGTACTGGCCGAGTTCGGTTTGATAGGCCGGATCGGCGATGTTCGCCAGCACAGCCGCATTGGCCATCGCCGGGTTGAGGTCGGCGCCGACCAGGTTCAGTTCGATCTCCAACCCCGTCAGTTGCTGATCGAACTCGAAGCTGTGCTCGATCAGCATCCGCTCGAAGACGTCCAGACATTTCTGGACCTTTTCCCGGTACCGCTTGCGGTCCTCTCGGGTGTATTCGGCGTTGCTGATGTCGTCGCCCACAGTCTCGACCTTTCGCCCGACGAACGGTCCTGCGCCGGACCCGAAGCCGTAAGCCAACCACAGCCGGCCAACGCGGACTAGCCCAGTGGGCGGTCCGTCCGTCCGGCTGCGAGCGTGGAATAGGATTTGCTCCGCGGCAGCTTCGCGGGGGTGCCTGTCCGCTCCGCTGGCAACCGTGCGAAAGGGCGTTCCGAGCCGTATGTCGTCACTGCCCGATCGCCAGCACCGCGTCGTGCTGCTGCCCAATGAGGTCGCGGATCTGGGCGCCGGCGGCGGACCGGACTGGCTGGACAAGTTCCTGGCCGAAAATCTCGGGCAGGTGATCACCTGGCGGCGGCACATCCACGCCCACCCCGAGCTGTCCGACGCCGAGTTCGCCACCACCGCCTACCTCCGCCGCCAGCTCGGCCGGGCCGGCATCGACTCGCGCATTCTGCCCAAGGGAACCGGGCTGATCTGTGAGATCGGGCCCGCCAGTGACAACCTGCGCACCGTCGCGCTGCGCGCGGACATCGATGCGCTGCCGTTGCCGGAGGCGTCCGGGCTGAAGTTCGCGTCGATCTTTCCGGGCGTCTGCCACGCCTGCGGGCACGACGTTCATCAGGCGATGCTGCTGGGCGCGATGCTCGCCCTCAACCTCGCCCCGGATCTGCCCGGGCGGGTTCGCGGAATCTTCCAGCCGGCGGAGGAAACGCAGCCCGGTGGGGCCTACGGGGTGGTAGCCGCCGGCGCGATGGAGGGCATCGACCGAATCTTCGCCCTGCATTGCGATCCGCGCCTGAAGGTGGGCGAGGTCGGGCTCCGGGTCGGCCCGATCACGTCGACGGTCGACGTGATCGAGATCCGGCTCAGCGGCCGCGGCGGGCACACCGCTCGGCCGCACCTGACGGCTGATCTGGTGTACGCGCTCGGCACGCTGATCACCGGGCTGCCCGCGCTGCTCACCCGCCGGATGGATCCACGGAGCGCACCTGTGCTGGTGTGGGGCGCGGTCCATGCGGGCGACGCGGCAAATGCCATCCCGCGGATGGCGGTGTTGAAGGGCACCCTGCGGATCATGCAGCGCGACGGTTGGGACCTTGCCGAAGCGCTGATCACCGAGTTGGTCGCGGACCTGCTCGCACCGTTGAAAGCCGACTATCAGTTGACCTATCTGCGCGGGGTGCCGCCGGTGGTCAATGACGCCGATTCGATTGCCCTGTTGACGGCCGGGGTCATCAGCGGGCTCGGTGAGCAGGCGATCGTGGACACCCTGCAGTCCACGGGTGCCGAGGACTTCGCGGTCTACCTGGATCTGGTGCCCGGCGCGCTGGCCAGGCTCGGTGTGTGGGATGGCGTCGGCCCGCAGGTGGACCTGCACTCACCGCATTTCGAGGTCGATGAGCGAGCCATCGCCTTGGGTATCCGCACCTTGGTGCACGCCGCGCTGGCCAGCCTGGGCTGATCAGTGGATCGTGGTCAGCAACGGCCAATGCGCCGAGGCGGGCTCGAGACGGTCCGTCAAGCGGCGGCTGCTCGCGGCACAGCAGTGGAGTTCGCTGGCCACCGGGAGCCCGGATCGACTGACTACCGCAACAGCGACCGGCACGGCCGATGGCGCAACTCGATGACGTAGTCGGCGGGCGCCCCGGCCACTTCGGCCGCATCGGCGATCACCCCGAGGTAGCGCGCCGAGGGCAGCCCGCCCTCATAGGCGCGCAGGACGTAGACCCAGGCCAGCTCGGATCCGTTCATCGTCGCCACCCGCAGCCGAATCTTGGAGTACACCCCCAGGTCGGCGCCCTCCCAGGAATCGAGGGCCTTCTCATCGCTCGGCGACATGTCGTAGAGAACGCAGAAGACGTGGCCGTCGGGCTCCTCCACGATCGTGGTGAGCGCGCCTTCCCACCCCAGGTCCTCGCCGCCGAAGGTCAGCCGCCAGCCCTGGAGCCAACCGGTACCGGCGACGGGGGCAGACGGACATCGCTGCAACATCTGGGTGGGGTCCATGTTCGAGCCGTAAGCGGCGTACAGGGCCATGTCGGTCAGCCTAACGCCACTCGCCTCGCCGTCGCCGCGACCGGATCAGTGCAGATCGAACCGGTCCAGGTCCATGACCTTGCTCCACGCGGCCACGAAGTCCTTGACGAACTTGCCCTGCGCACCATCGCTGGCGTAGACCTCGGCCACCGCCCGCAGCTCGGAGTTCGAGCCGAAGACCAGGTCGGCACGGGTACCGGACCGTGTTCCGTCGCCCGAGACGAACAGCGTCGACGACTCGTCGACGGGCTTCCACTCGGTGTCGTAGTCGAGCATGTTGACGAAGAAGTCGTTCGTCAGCGCGCCCGGCCGGTCGGTGAGCACCCCGTGCGCTGAGCCGTCGTAGTTGGCGCCCAGCACACGCAGGCCACCCACCAGGACGGTCATCTCCGGGGCCGACAGGGTCAGCAGGTTGGCCTTGTCGACCAGCAGGTATTCGGCCGGCAGGCGGTTGCCCTTGCCGTAGTAGTTGCGGAAGCCGTCGGCGACCGGCTCGAGGAAGCTGAACGAGTCCGCGTCCGTCTGCTCCGCCGACGCGTCGACGCGACCCACCGTCACGGGCACCTGCGCAGAGACCCCGCCCGCCTGCGCCGCCTTCTCGACCGCCGCCGCACCGGCGATGACGATCAGGTCGGCCAGGGACACCGGCTTCGCGTACGCCTGGGCGATGCCCGAGAGCGTGCGCAGCACGATCGCGAGCTGGTCGGGATTGTTGACCTCCCAGCCGCTCTGCGGTTCCAGCCGGATCCGGGCGCCGTTCACCCCGCCCCGCTTGTCGCTGCCCCGGAAGGACGAGGCCGCCGCCCATGCGGTCGACACCAGCTGCGACACCGTGAGGTCGGACTCCAGGACCTTCGCCTTGAGCGCCGCCACGTCTGCCTCGCCGATCAGCTCTCCCTCCCGCGCGGGCAGCGGATCTTGCCATATCAGCTCCTCGACGGGGACCTCGGCGCCGAGATAGCGGGCGACCGGTCCCATGTCGCGGTGGGTCAGCTTGAACCAGGCGCGGGCGAACGCGTCGGCCAACTCTTCGGGATTCAGCAGGAACCGCCGCGAGATCTTCTCGTAAATCGGATCGACGCGCAGCGCCAGGTCGGAGGTGAGCATCCGTGGCTCGCGCCTGCTGTCACCGAAGGCCTCGGGCACCATATCGGCGCCGCCGCCATTCACCGGACGCCACTGGTGGGCGCCGGCCGGCGAGGCGGTCAGCTCCCACTCGTAGCCGAACAGGATGTGGAAGAACTCGTTGTCCCAGCGGGTGGGGTGGTAGGTCCAGGTGACCTCGATGCCCGAAGTGATCGCGTCAGCTCCAACGCCCGTGCCATAGCTGCTCTTCCAGCCCAGTCCCATCTGCTCGATCGGCGCGCCCTCGGGCTCGGATGCGACGGCGTCGGCCGGGCCGGCTCCGTGCGTCTTACCGAAAGTGTGGCCGCCGGCGATCAGCGCCACCGTCTCCTCGTCGTTCATGGCCATCCGGGCGAAGGTCTCGCGGATGTCGCGGGCCGAGGCCAGCGGGTCCGGGTTTCCGTTGGGACCTTCGGGGTTGACGTAGATCAGGCCCATCTGGACGGCGGCGAGCGGCCCCTGCAGTTCACGGTCGCCGGCGTAGCGCTCGTCGCCGAGCCACGTGGTCTCCGGACCCCAGTAGACGTCGTTGTCCGGCTCCCACACGTCCGCACGGCCGCCGGCGTAACCGAAGGTCGCAAAGCCCATGGTCTCCAGCGCGACGTTGCCGGTCAGGATGATCAGATCGCCCCAGCTGAGCTTGGTGCCGTACTTCTTCTTGACCGGCCACAGCAGCCGTCGGGCCTTGTCCAGGCTGACGTTGTCCGGCCACGAGTTCAGCGGGGCGAAACGCTGCTGGCCGGCACCCGCACCGCCGCGGCCGTCGTGCACCCGGTAGGTGCCGGCGCTGTGCCAGGCCATGCGGATCATCAGCGGGCCGTAGTTGCCGAAGTCGGCCGGCCACCAGTCTTTGGATTCGGTCAGCACCGCAGCGATGTCCCGCTTGACCTCGGACAGCTCCAGCGATAGGAATTCAGCGCGGTAATCGAAGTCGCTGCCCAGCGGGTCGGCGACTTCCGGGTTCTTCGCGAGGATCTTCAGGTTGAGGTGCTCGGGCCACCACTGGCGGTTCGCGTCGCCGGCGGCCGGGTACGGCAGATTTTCCTCCACCACCGGGCACTTGGCCGCGGCTTCGGCGGGCTCGTTCATCTCGCTGAGAACGGTATCGGAGTGGTCGGACACGGGTAATCCTCTCGGTTTGGGCAGTTCAGGAGTCCACTGAGCCGCAGGACGGGCAAACGGCCTCAGAAGACGACGTCAGCGCCGTCGATGACATAGCCGCGATGGTGGGCGGCCTCGATGCATACCGCTGACGCTACCCTCCGTGTTGAAACGATCACGAGACAGGTCGAGCGGGCGGAACCCGGCTGAGCCTTTGGCGCTACCGTACGAAGCGCAGTCGGACGGAGTTGTGCGCCAGGTGCCCGTCGCCACCGACGCCCGGCTCGAAAAGCGCTCCGGATCAGGACGCAGCAGAGGAGAACACCATGGCCCGGATCGTCATCGTCGGCGGCGGCCCTGCAGGTTACGAGGCCGCGTTGGTCGCCGC
This sequence comes from Mycobacteriales bacterium, assembly GCA_038245175.1. Lineage (GTDB taxonomy): Bacteria > Actinomycetota > Actinomycetes > Mycobacteriales > Nakamurellaceae > Nakamurella. Next base: position 561,732 of record JBBRSR010000001.1, read on the forward strand.
CCAATACGGCGCCGCGGTCACAGTGGTGGAATCCGACGGCATCGGCGGCAACTGCGTGCTCTACGACTGCGTGCCGTCGAAGACCTTCATCGCCTCCGCCGGCGGCCGCACCGCGGTTCGGGAAGCGGGCACGCTCGGAGTGGCGATCACCAGCGACAACGTCGAGATGAACGTCGGGCGGGTGCACGAGCGGGTGGCCACCCTGGCCAAGGCGCAATCCACGGACATCCGGAACGGCCTCGCCGCGCGCGGCGTGCAGATGATCAGCGGGCACGCCCGGTTTGTCGACGAGGCCCACGGCCTGGCGATGCACGTCCTGGAGGTCACCACTGCCGACGGGTCGACCAGCCGCCTCGAAGCCGATGCGGTTCTCATCGCCACCGGCGCCAGCCCACGGATCCTGCCCAGCGCGATCCCGGACGGCGAACGGATCCTGACCTGGCGTCAGGTCTACAACCTCACCGAACTCCCGGAGCACCTGATCGTGATCGGCTCCGGCGTGACCGGCGCCGAGTTCGCATCGGCGTACACCGAGATGGGCGTCCAGGTGACGGTGATCTCCAGCCGGGATCGGATCCTGCCGCACGAGGACGCCGACGCGGCCGCGGTGCTCGAGGCGATGTTCGCCGAGCGCGGCGTGAACCAGGTCCGTAACGCCCGTGCCGACGCGGTGGTCCGCGATGGTGACGGGGTGTTGGTCACCCTGGCTGACGGCCAGCAGATCCGCGGCTCGCATGCGCTGATGACTGTGGGTTCGGTGCCCAACACCCACGATCTGGGTCTGGACCGCGTCGGTATCGAACCGGGCCGGGGGGGCTTCATCACGGTCGATCGCGTTTCCCGCACCAACGTCTCCGGGGTTTACGCCGCCGGCGACTGCACGGGTCTGCTGATGCTGGCATCGGTGGCCGCCATGCAGGGCCGGATCGCGATGTGGCATTTCCTGGGCGACGGGGTCCCGCCCCTCAAGCTCAAGACGGTCTCGGCCAACGTGTTCACCCATCCGGAGATCGCCACCGTCGGCATCTCGCAGGCCGAGGCCGACGCCGGAATGGTGCCCAACCGGATGATGATGCTGCCGCTGTTCACCAACGCGCGGGCCAAGATGACCGGGCAGAAGCACGGCTTCGTGAAGCTCTTCGTCCGGCCCGCCACCGGCATCGTGATCGGCGGGGTGGTGGTGGCGCCGGATGCCAGTGAACTGATTCTGCCGATCGCGATGGCCGTCCAGAACCGGCTGACCGCGAAGAACCTGGCGTACAGCTTCAGTGTCTACCCGTCGTTGTCCGGCTCGATCACCGAACTCGGCCGCCAGCTGATGCACTTCGACGGGGACTTGGGCTGACCTTTACCCGGCGGCCCGTCTGACGGGTGCGGCGTCACCGACCGGTATTCGGCCGCCCCGGGCTGGCGCCTGCGCGGCTGACCGCCTAACTTTCTTGCCATGAGCATGCTGTACGAATACTTCGCGGCGCCCTCCGATGAGGCAGCCGTCCGGGTGCTGGAAATCCGCGGCGGTCCGCTGGCGGCCAGGGTTTCCGGCAGCGACGCACAGGTCTGGGACGCCATCGACGGAGTCGGTATCGAGCCGGCGGTGAACCTGACCGACCTGGAGGAACTGTTGACCGGTGTCGAGTACGACGCGATCATCGAGAACCCTCGCGCCGCCGACACCCTGGCCAGCCAGGACGATCAGGGAATGGTCATCACGGTGACCGACGCGCTGCAGGCCGTACTCGCCGGGGCCAAGGACACGGTGCTGGCCACCGCGGCGCAGGAGTGGGCTCACGCAGAGGAATTCGGCGGCATCGCCGACGCCGAGGATCTCGCGGTGTTTCTGCATGAGCTGGCCTCGCTGGCGCGACGGGCCCGCAATCGTGGGGAACGGCTGTACTGCTGGGTCAGTCTGTAGCCCGACGCGCTCAGCTCGAACGGATGCTGGAATAGCAGGAAGGTGGCCCCGCTGATGAGTAGTGCGCACACCGCACCCGGCGCCCAACTCGGTCCCGACCAGCGAGCGGCGAACTGGGCGCGATTGCGGGACGAGACCTTCGACGTGGTGGTCATCGGCGGCGGGGTGGTCGGCGTCGGGACGGCCCTGGACGCGGTGACCCGTGGACTGTCGGTCGCGCTGCTCGAAGCCCGGGATCTGGCCTCCGGGACGTCCAGCCGATCCTCGAAGCTGTTTCACGGCGGCCTGCGTTACCTGGAGATGTTCGAGTTCGGCCTGGTCCGGGAGGCGTTGCGGGAGCGGGAGCTCATGCTCACCACGATCTGTCCACACCTGGCCAAGCCCGTGTCGTTTTTGTACCCGCTGGTCAAGCCCGTCATCGAACGTCCGTACGTGGGGGCCGGGCTCATCCTGTACGACTCGATGGGTGGGGCCCGGTCGGTGCCGCGGCACAAGCACCTGACCAAGGCCGGCGCGCTGCGGCTGGCCCCGGCGCTGCGCCGGGATGCGCTCGTCGGCGGCATCCGCTACTACGACGGGCAGGTCGACGATGCCCGGCACACCCTCGCGGTGGCGCGCACCGCGGCTGCGTACGGCGCGGTGATCCGAACCTCCACCCAGGTCATCGACTTCATCAAGGAGGCCGATCGGGTGGCGGGGGTCCGGGTCCGCGATATCGAGTCGGGCGAGACGGTTTCCGTCCGGGGGCAGGTGGTGATCAATGCCACCGGGGTGTGGACCGACGAGTTGCAGCGGCTCTCCGGTGGCCGCGGCCGTTTCAAGGTGCGCGCCTCCAAGGGTGTGCACCTGGTGGTCGCCCGGGATCGGATCCCATCGGAGACCGGCCTGATCCTGAAGACCGAGAAGAGCGTCCTGTTCGTCATCCCGTGGAAGTCGCACTGGATCGTCGGCACCACCGATACCGACTGGAATCTGGATCTGGCCCACCCGGCGGCGACCAAGGCCGACATCGACTACATTCTCGACCACGTGAACATGGTGCTGGCCACGCCGTTGACACATGCCGACATCGAAGGTGTCTACGCCGGTCTGCGGCCGTTGCTGGCGGGGGAGAGCGAGCAGTCGTCCAAGCTGTCCAGGGAGCACGCCGTGTCCCGGGTCGCGCCGGGCCTGGTGTCCATCGCCGGCGGAAAGTACACGACATACCGGGTGATGGGCGCGGACGCCGTCGATGCGGCGGCGGAGGATCTCCCGGGCCGGATCAATGCGTCCTGCACCGATAAGGTGCCGCTGATCGGTGCCGACGGCTATCAGGCGCTGGTCAACCAGGCTGATCGGCTTGGGAAGGATAACCGGGTTCACCCGTATCGGATTCGGCATCTGCTCGACCGCTACGGCTCGCAGATTCACGAGTTGCTGGCCCTGGCCGACGGCCGACCGGAGATGCTGCACCCGCTGCCGGGCGCCGCGGACTACCTGCAGGTGGAGGTGCTCTTCGCAGCGATGTTCGAGGGTGCCCTGCACTTGGAGGACGTGCTCGCCCGGCGTACGCGAATCTCCATCGAGTATGCCCACCGGGGGACCGAAACCGCGCCGCGGGCCGCGGAATTGATGGCCGAGGTCCTCGGCTGGAGCGCCGAGCAGGTGCAGCGCGAGGTGCAGGCCTACATCGCCAGGGTCGATGCGGAGCGCAAATCCCAGACCGAGCCGGATGACGCCGCAGCGGACGCAGTTCGGCGGATGGCCCCGGAGATCCGCCGCAATCTCACCTCGCCGGTAGCCTGACTGCTTGCTGCCCATGCATTGTCGAATCCATGCGCTCGCAACTGCATCCAATCCCGGGGCTCGCCCGGTACTTGCAGATGTCAGATGTCCCCCCGGATTCGAGGAGAACGTATGAAGCGCGTTGTTGCCACCGCCGCTGTCGGCGCCCTGATCGTTGGCTCGGCACTGATCGGAGCCGGTTCCGCTGCTGCCGCGGACACCGGAACGGTCTATGTCGTGCACGGAATACCCGGCCTACCCGTCGATGTCTACGTGGACGGCACCCGGGCCCTGGACGACTTCCAGCCGGCCACCGTAGCCGGGCCCCTGCAATTGCCTGCTGGAACGCACAAGATCGTGATCACCAAAGCCGACGCCACGGATGCCTCCGCGCCGCTGCTGTCCGCCAGTGCCGACCTGGCGGCCGGCGCGAATGTCAGTCTCGTCGCTCATCTGAAAGAGGATGGGACACCAACCGTCACACCATTTGTCAACGATGTATCCACCATCCCCGCCGGCCAGGCGCGCATCGTCGTCCGGCACACCGCGGCAGCGCCGGCCGTTGATGTCCGCGCCGGCGGCACCGTGGTACTGCCAGGTGTGACGAATCCGCAGCAGGGGGCCCTGGTGGTGGCCGCCGGAACCATTTCGGCCGATGTGGTGCTGGCCGGCACGGCGACCGTCGCCATCGGACCGGCGAGCCTCACCCTGGCCGAGGGCACCGCAACCTTTGTGCACGCCATCGGCAGTGCGACCGACGGCACCCTTGGCCTGGTCTCCTTCGTCGTGACCGGGTTGCACTCCGCTCCGGGCGGCGTGCCGGCCGGTAGTGGGCCCGCCCAAACCCCTGATGCCGTATTGATTCTCGTGTTGCTGGGCACGGCAGGCGCCGCTCTGGCGCTGGTCGGAGGCCGGCGTCTGCTGACGTCGGGACGTGCCAGCTGATCGAGAATGACGGGAACCGGAAGCAATTCCGGAGCCGCGCCCGCCCCCAGGGTCTCGCCATCCTGGGGGCGGGCTTGGCCCTGATCGCGGTGACCGTCATCGGCTGCCAATACCTGGCGCCGGAGCCGGCGGGTCAGCAGGTCAGCTCCGTCGGCGCAGTGGCCGCCGAATCGCTTGCCCAGCGGCCGGCGGCCAGCAGCTCGCGGTCTTCGGACATTCCGTCTTCAGCTCCGTCGCCGTCTTCAGCTCCGCCTTCACCGTCAGAAGCTCGAACTCAACAGAGCGAACAGCACGCAACACCTGCTGCCATCCCTGCGCCGCTCGCCGAGACACCAGCCGCAGCAACTGTTCCCGCTCCGGTCAGGGTCGTCCTGCCGGCCCTGGGGGTAGCGGCGGACGTTCTTCCGGTGGGTGTGGAGGCCGACGGGTCGCTGGAGATACCCGCGGATGTGTCGACCGTCGGCTGGTACGAGTTCGGACCCGCGCCGGGTGATCCGGTGGGTTCGGCGGTGCTCACCGGCCACGTGGACGACCACATTCAAGGGGTCGGCGTTTTCGGCCGAATCGGCGACTTGAATCCGGGTGACACGGTTCAGGTGGCGGACGCGGCAGGTGCGGTCCGCACGTTCTCGGTCATCGCCCGGGAATCGTGGCCGAAGCCGGAAGTCCCGCTCGATCGGCTCTTCGATCGCAGCGGTCAGCCGCGGCTGGTTCTCATCACCTGCGGCGGAACATTTGATCGAGCGACCCGGAACTACGAAAACAACATCGCTATCACCGCGGTTCAGATTCCTTCGTGACCTACGCTGAGACAGTGACCGGACCATGCGGCCCAGAGCAGGGCTCGATGCTCGATGTGGGCTGGGCCAACAGGTTTCGGAGCGGCGACGAACTCGCCCTCAAAGATGCCTTTGACAGGTTCAGTGGCATGGTGTTGCGGGTGGGCATTCTGGCCCTGCGCGACCACCACGACGCCGAAGATCTCGTGCAGCAAGTGTTCGTGCGCGCCTGGAACGGACGGAGCGGGTTCGATCCGGAGCGTGGTTCGATGGCCGGCTGGCTGTTGGGCATCACCCGGCGTCAGATAGCGGACAGGTACGCGGCAATGGACAAGGATCGACGAGTGATCGCCGCAGCAGCGACGCTTGCCGCGGCGCCGGTCGCGCAGAACAGCGCCGACCAGTTGGTCGATCGGCTGGATGTCGGGAATGAGATCAGCCGGTTGCCGTTGCCCCAGCGAATGGTGCTGCGGCTCGCGTTCTACGACGGTCTGACCCATTCCGAGATCTCCGATACCACGGGCCTACCACTGGGCACCGTGAAGAGTCACATTCGGCGAGCCCTGGTCGAGCTCAAGAAGAACAGGGAGGTGGACGGTGCAGCATCTTGATGAAGCGGATCTGATCCTGCTCGCTGTCGACGAGCTCCCGGATGGCGACGCGGTCTCGGCGCACCTGGCGCAGTGCGCGCACTGCGCCGAGGCGCTGAGTGGCTGGCGTGCCGTCATCGGCACGGTTCGAACCGCCGAACAGGAAATCGGACCGGAGCCGGCCGGACCCCATGTCTGGGCGGCGATCGCGGACCAGATCGCGCGGGAGGTCGATTTCCGGCCCGAGGTGACGGCATCGGCGGCCGACCTCCGGCCTGAAGTCACGGCACCGGCGCGGGTCCCGTCGGCGGCATCGCCGGTGCCGTTGCGGGCACCCGAACGCCGACGCTGGATGATGCCGTTGATCGCGGCCACCGTCGGCGCATTGATCGGCGGCGGCGTCATCTACGCGACGACCAGACCTGCCACGCAGTCACCGCAACCGGCGGTGGCGGTGCGGGCCGTGGCACTGTTGGGCCCGGTCAAGACCGTTGGTGCGGCCGGGTCGCTCGGGCAGGCCGATCTGCTCGCCACCGGCGATCAGATCGAGCTGCGGGTCGCCGCGGTCGGCCTGCCGGCCATCAAGGGCGCCTACGAGGTGTGGCTGTTCGGCGGCGACGGACGGATGGTCTCGCTCGGCGTCCTGCATCAGGGTCAGGGCACCTTCACCGTGCCCGATGGGATCGACCCCGCGCAGTATCGGACGGTCGATATCTCCGATGAGCCCTCGGACGGTAATCCGGCGCACTCCACGATCAGCGTTGCCCGCGGTGCGCTGAGCTGACGTACGGCGATCAGCCTCGGCGGCGGTTGCGGCGTTCGTCCCGGTCACTGCGGTCATCGTTTTGCCCGATCATCGGTCCAACGATGGCCCCGACCAGCGGGATCCCCAGGAAGAACAGCCAGCTTCCGGTGATGAAGAACAGAATGAGCGCGATGAATGGGGTGGCCGAGACCAGGGCGATCAGCATCGGCCGGTTCTTGTTGCCGGAGACCACCGGCAGCGGACCGGATCCGGCCGGCTGCGGTGACGCCGCGGCGTAGCTGATCGGCAGCCCGGCGATCGGTGGCAGGTCGGCGAAGACCTCGGCAACGTCGTCCTGGGTGCGGGCGGCCACCACCTTCGCGGAGCGATCGGAGAACTCGTCGAGAGTCAGCCGACCGGAGGCCAGATGTTGCTGGAGGGCCTCGACGGCGGCATTGCGTTCGGCGTCGCCGATTCGCAGGCCGAGCGGCCGGGCGGCATCCCCGGGTGATGGTGCAGCGGTCATCGCGGTCCCCTTCTCAGTGAGTGACTCTGTCCAGCATCGTCGTCGGTCGGCGGCGTCCGCCACAGGTCGGTTACCCGGATGCCGAGTTGGCTGAGCAGTGTGCGGGTCAGCGGCAGCGAGATCCCGATCACCGACGACGGGTCGCCCTCGACGCCGTCGATGAACCAGCCGCCGTAGCCGTCGATGGTGCAGGCACCGGCGACCTGCAGCGGCTCCCCGGTGGCCAGATAGGCCTCGAGCTCCGGATCGCTCGGCCGGCCGAAGTGGATCTGGGTCACCTCGCACCCGGTGGCTTCGGCGGTGGCCTTGCCTCCGTCGACCTTGAGGAGGGCGTGTCCGGTGAGCAGCGTGCCGGTTCGGCCCGCCATCTGGTCCCAATACAGCCGCGCCCGATCGACGGTCAGCGGCTTGCCGAGCAGCGACTTGCCGAGGCGAAGCATCGAGTCGCATCCGACGAGCACGCTGTCGCGGGTCAATTCGGCGGGCAACCCCCGCAGCGTGGCCTTTGCTTTGGCCAGGGCCAGTTCGGTGACGATGCGCTCGGGTTCCGCACCCGCCATCGAGGCGATCAGCTTGTCCTCATTGATCTCGGAAAACCGCACCACAGGATCGAGGCCCGCCGCCCGCAGGACGGCGAGCCTAGCGGGGGAGGCCGATCCCAGAATGAAGGTGGTCCCCGGAGTGTGCTCCGGAATGTGCTCCGGAATCGGTGAGGTCATAGCGGTATGTTTCCGTGTTTGCGGTCCGGCCTGAAGACCTTCTTGTCCGCCAGCGCGCGCAGTCCCCGGACCAGATGCGTCCGGGTCGCCGAGGGCAGGATGACCTGGTCGACGTATCCGCGGTCGGCGGCGATGTAGGGGTTGAGCAGGGTGTCCTCGTATTCGGTCTGGAGACGTTTGCGCAGCTCGGCGACGTCTCCGCCGTCGGCTTCGGCTTGCGCGAACTCCTTGCGGTACAGAATGTTGACCGCACCCGGAGCACCGAGGACGGCAATCTGCGCGGTCGGCCAGGCCAGGTTGATGTCCGCACCGAGGTGCTTGGAACCCATCACGTCGTACGCCCCACCGAAGGCCTTGCGGGTGATCACGGTGATCAGCGGAACAGTCGCCTCCGCATAGGCGTAGAGCAGCTTCGCGCCGCGCCGGATGATGCCGTTCCACTCCTGTTTGGTCCCGGGCAGAAAGCCGGGGACGTCGACGAAGGTGATCACCGGGATGTTGAACGCGTCGCAGGTGCGGACGAACCTGGCAGCCTTCTCCGACGCGTTGATGTCCAGCACCCCGGCCATCGATCGCGGCTGGTTGGCGACCAGGCCGACGCTGCGGCCGTCGATCCGGCCGAACCCGACCAGCATGTTCTTGGCGAACAGCTTGTGCACCTCGAGGAACTCGCCGTCGTCCAGCACTGCCTTGAGCACCTTGTGCATGTCGTAGGGCGATGATGCGGCGTCCGGGATCAGGACATCCAGGGCGCGGTCGCTGTCGGTGATCTCGAGATTCGGCTGCACCTCGGAGCGTGGCGTCGCCTTTCGGTTGTTCGACGGCAGGTAGCTGAGCAACTTGCGGGCGTATTCGAGCGCGTCCAGATCGCCGGAGGCCAGGTAGTGCGCGACACCGGACTTCGTGTTGTGCGTCCTGGCTCCCCCGAGCTCGTCCAACGTGACGTCCTCGCCGGTCACGGCCTTGACCACATCGGGCCCGGTGATGAACATCTGGGAGGTGCCGTCGACCATGATGACGAAGTCGGTCAGCGCGGGCGAGTAAACGTGGCCACCGGCGGCGGCGCCCATGATCAGTGAAATCTGCGGAATGACCCCGGAGAGCCGGACGTTGCGTTTGAAGATCTCGGCGTACAGACCCAGGGAGACCACACCTTCCTGAATACGCGCGCCACCGCCCTCGTTGATGCCGACCAACGGCCGTCCGGTGGCGGCCGCGAAGTCCATGATCTTGCAGATCTTCTCGCCGTACACCTCGCCGAGTGACCCGCCGAAGACGGTGACGTCCTGGGAGAACACGGCGACCTCGCGGCCGTCGATCAGGCCGTACCCGGTGACCACGCCGTCGCCGTAAGGGCGGTTGCGACCGGCTCCGAAGTTGGTGTTGCGGTGCCGGGCGAAGGCGTCGAATTCGACGAAGGAGCCGTCGTCCAGGAGCGCGTCAAGCCGCTCGCGGGCGGTCAGCTTGCCGCGCGCATGCTGCCGCTCGACGGCCGCCGCCGATCCGGCGTGGACCGCTTCCACATGGCGTCGTTGCAGCTCCGCGAGCTTGCCTGCGGTGGTGTGCGGGGCCGGGCTGGCGGGAGTCGAGACTTCCTCATCGGGCGACATCGTTCTCCTATGGTGTGCTGCGGAGCGGTGAATGACTTCTGCTCAGAATGGCACGGCCGAAGTCGCCGCTACTACGGTGGGCCGGTGACCCCACGCCCGGCTGCCGATCAGCGCAATCCAGAACCCGATCCCGAGCCGGCGAACGCGGCGGCGGCGATCGACCGGTCCCGGCTGCCCGTCCGGGCTGACGCCATCACCGCACTGCTGCCCGAATCGGCTCGGTGGTCGATCGCGACCACCCTCGAGACCGGCTCGACGAACGCCGACCTGGCTGCCGAGGCTCGGGCCGGGGATGGTCGCGATGTCGATTGTCGCGTCCTCGTCGCCGAGGTGCAGGTGGCGGGCAAGGGGCGGCTGGGCCGGGTGTGGACCGCGCCACCGGGCGCCGGGCTCACCATGAGCGTCCTGGTGACGGTGCCCACTGTGCCACCGGCACGCCGCAGCTGGATCGGCGCGATCGCCGGCCTGGCGCTGGTCGAGGCGGTGCGGTCGGTCGGCGTGCCGACCGCGGCCCTGAAGTGGCCGAACGATCTGTTGGTCGCCGGCCGGAAATCCGCTGGAATCCTGGCGGAGGCCGTCGGTGATGCGCTGATCGTCGGCATCGGGCTCAACGTCAGCCTGCGTTCGGCCGAACTACCCCGGCCGGACGCCACCTCCCTGCTGCTCTCGGGTTCACCCAGCCTGGATCGCACAGCGCTGGCTGCGGCGTTGCTCGGCGAATTGATCAGCTGGGTGGACCGCTGGCGAGCTGTCGACGGAGATGCCGATGCCTGCGGACTGCGCCAGGCCTACATCGCGGTCTGCGCAACCCTCGGGCAGACGGTCCGTGCCGAACTGCCGTCCGGGGAGCACATCGTCGGCGTTGCTCAGCAGATCACCGCCGATGGTGCCCTGGTCATCGGCACTCCGGGCGGCGCCCGGACCTTCAGCGCCGCCGACGTCTTCCACCTGCGGTCGACCTGACTCGATGGGGTCCGACCGACCACCGGAGGGCCACCACCTACAGTCGAGCGATGACCGACCAGCCCGCTGATCCGGCATTACTCGCCCGGCTGAGCGGGCTGCGTGACCGGGTGGCCGCGGCGGCCGCGGATTCTTCCCGGTCGCCGGGAACCGTCCGCATCCTGCTCGCCACGAAGACGGTGGCCCCCGAGGTGATCGCCGTCGCGCTGGCCGCCGGGTTCACCCTGATCGGCGAGAACCGGGTGCAGGAAGTGGTCGACAAGGCCCCGGCGCTGGCCGCCTGGCACCCGCAGACCCACTTCATCGGGCACCTTCAGTCCAACAAGATCGGGCAGCTGCTGCCGCTGGTCAGCTGCGTGCAGACGGTCGACAGCGCGTCGATCGCCGGCCGGCTCGACGCCCGCTGCGCCGCCGCGGCGCGAGTGCTGGACGTATTGGTGCAGGTGAACGTGTCGGGTGAGGACAGCAAGTTCGGTGTGACCGTGGCCCGCGCCCCCGAGCTCGCCGAGGAGATCGTCGGCCGCGCCAACCTGCGGCTCTGCGGATACATGACGATCGGGTTGAACTCTCCGGACCTGCCCGCGGTTCGAGCCGGTTACTCGGAGTTGGCGGACCTGCGCGACAGGTTGCTCGCTCGCCCGGGATTCGGCTCGGCCACCGAACTGTCGATGGGGATGAGCGCGGACTATCCCACCGCGATCGCGGCCGGCGCGACGATCGTTCGGATCGGTTCCGGCGCGTTCGGCGCCCGCCCGAGGCCGGTCGTCTGACCAGCCCGGATTCACCGCATTTTCCGCGGCCGGGGGGAGTGGCACGGTAGGTTTGTGCACGGAATCCTGTTCGCACGACCCGAGGGGCACATGCCATGGCGTACCCGGATCATCTGCTTTCTCGCGGTGAGCGCGTGGTCATGCACAAGCATCCGCATTGGAAGACTCTGGTACTGCCGATCGTCTGGCTGGTGCTGGTCATCGGTCTGGCGTCCTTCGGGTCGTCCTACGCGTATCGGCACACCGGCAACTACCGAATCTGGTGGATCGTCGCCGCCGTGCTCGCGGTGGTTCTGGTCGTCTTCCTCAGCGTTGTGCCGTTCATCAAGTGGCGGAGCGAGCATTTCGTCATCAGCACCCGGCACGTGTTCTTCCGGACCGGCTTCTTCAAGCGGCGCGAACACCAGATCCCGCTGGACCGGATCCAGAACCTGGAGACCGAAGTCGGCTTCTGGGGTCGGATCTTCGGGTATGGCACCCTGACCATCGAGTCCGCCGCCGACCAGCCGTTGTCCTTTCTGAACGTCGCGGCGCTGCCCAAGGTGCAGAGCGAACTCAACCAATTGATCCACGATGCCGTCAACGCCACGCCCTATGGCGACGGGCAGTCCGCGGCCCGTCAATCACCGACCCGGGTTATCGGCCAGCGACAGCTCGATGATGACGCCGAGCGATCGACCGTCGACGACGTGGACGACAACCGGGGCCGCGAGTACAGCGACGAAGAATATCGCGACCCGCCCCCTGTCAGCCAGGACAAGCGCGGCAACCGGCGCGACGTCAACTGAACGGCGGACCGATGGACCTTCCGGCGGTGGTGGTCGCGCCCGGCGTGCCGTCCAGAGTGCAGATCCAGGAGGTCGGCCCGCGCGATGGGCTCCAGAACGAGGGCCGGGCCCTGCCGACGGCGGTCAAGCTCGAATTCATCCGCCGGCTGGTCGACGCCGGTCTGACCGACGTCGAGGTCACCAGCTTCGTGCATCCGAAGTGGGTCCCGCAACTGGCCGACGCGGACGAGCTGTATCCGAAGTTGGTTGCCGGACCGGGCGTCCGGTACAGCGTATTGGTGCCGAACGAGGCGGGCCTGGACCGCGCGCTGGCCGTCGGCGCGACCCGGATCGCGATCTTCGGCAGCGCCACCGAGACGTTCGCCCAGCACAATCTGGGCCGCGGTTTCGCCGAACAATTCGCGATGTTCGCGCCGGTGGTGCGACGGGCGAAGGCGGCCGGTCTGCAGGTGCGGGCCTACCTCTCCATGTGCTTCGGCGATCCGTGGGAGGGGCAGGTCAACCGCCGACAGGTCGTCGACGCCGGCCTGCGGCTGCTGGATCTGGGCGCCGACGAACTGTGCCTCGGCGACACCATCGGCGTCGGAACGCCCGGCCTCACCACGGCGCTGATCGGCGATTTCCTGGCCGAACGGGTGCCCCCCGGGCTGCTCGCCGTGCACTTTCACGACACCTACGGACAGGCGCTGAGCAATACCTACGCGGCGATGCTGGCCGGCATCACCAAGATCGATTCGAGCGCGGGTGGCCTGGGCGGCTGCCCGTACGCCAAGTCGGCGACCGGCAATCTCGCCACCGAGGAGCTCGTCTTCATGCTGACCGGTCTGGGTGTCGAGCACGGCGTCGACCTGCCCGCTCTGGTGGCGACCAGCGCCTGGATGGCGGCGCAGCTCGGCCGGCCATCGCCGTCGGCGGTCGTTCGCGCGCTGAGCACCCCCGCCGCCGACGCAGCGACGACGCCCGCCCAGGACGCGACGCGCGGGTGAGTCGTCGGTGTCTGTTGCCGGGCATCCGTACCGGCCACGGACCAGGCGATTCCGTGGTGGCCACGGATGCCCGGTGGCTGCCGGTTCGGGCACGCTACTGAAGCGCAGGTCCACCGGGCCTCCACGGAGAGCCGAGGCACCGATGCACCGCGCATCCGACAGGCGCCGACTCCGGCCACAGTCCCCAACGAACTCATCTCAGGAGATGTGTGATGAAAACTCAATCGTCGGTCACCGAAGCCGTTGTTCGCAACCACCTGCAGGCTTTCTTGGAACAGCAGGGTGTCGCCGCGATAGTAAATGACTATGACGACGCTGCGGTGTTCTTCAGCGAAGCTGAGATCTACCGGGGGAAGCAGGAAATCGGTGGCTTCTTCGTGGATTTCATCGATTCTTTGCCCGCCGGAAGCATTGATCGGTTTACCCTCCGGAGCCTGCGGGTCGATCGGAACATCGCGTACATCACGTGGCATGTTGGCAGCGAGATCCCTTTGGGCACTGATACTTTCGTGGTGGACGACGGAAAGATCGTGTCCCAGACGTTTGCCATGTATTCGGCGCCGGCTCAATAGATTCTGGATTGTGCCGGTGACTCCTCGACGAGCATTCTGGGGTGGAGCGGCCGGGCCCTCCAGACCCGTTCCATCATTCTGCAGGCCAAACCATGGCCGTCGCGCCCATGGTCGCCAGCGCGGACTCGCCAAGGGCCCGGTCCTCCCCGCCGAGGATGACCAGGGTCCGGGCCCACTGGTAGCGACAGCCGGCATCCTGGAGAGCGGTGGCCGCGGCGGTCAGACCGGCTCGGTCGCTGCCTCCCGTGGCCAACGCCGCCGCGCGGTCGACGATGGCGGTGGCGATCGGGTTGCCCGCCGTGGCCAGGCGGGCCCGCCGGATACGGTCAGCCGCATCGGGGTGCCCGATGAGCACCGCCGCCTCGGCCCACAGCCCGGCATACCAGGGCCGCCACATGCCGCTGTACCACTGCGTGAACTGCTCCGGCGGCGTGCCCATCAGCTCCGCCGCCTGCTCGGGCCGACCGCGGTGCAGCAGCAACAACGCGTCGAAAAACTCGCCGACGTGCTCCTCCGACACCGGGCGTCCCGGCGCCTGAAGGCCATCGACGATGTCCAGCCACGCCGCCCGGGTGTCGTCCTCGCCCAGCAGTCCGTACACCGTCGCGGCCGCATAGGCGCCGCGGCCGAGATTGCCCGCGCGGGGACGTCCGGCCCGCGCCCATCCCTCGCGGAAGCGCTCAGCCAGGCCGACAGCCTCGGACCAGTCACCCGCCAGCACTGTGACCACGAGCAGCCGCGAGGTGGCCAAGTGGCCCTCCTCCCGGTAGAACGGCAGGTCCCGCAGGCGCTCGGCCAGCCGTCGTGCGGCCGGTAGGTCACCAGCGGCGACCGCGCACTCGGCGGCCATCACGAAGGAGTCGAAGAACTCGAATCCAGTCATCGCCGTCACCGGCATCGGCGCCAACAGCTCGGTGCGCCGCAACGCGCTGGCCGCCGCGGCGCGGACCTCGCCCCGGGCCAGCTGAACCGAAGTGAGCTGATCGAGCGCTGCGCTCTCGGCCAGCGGATCGCCGATCCGGCGGGCCATCGTCAGCGAACGCTCGACGAGTTGAACAGCGGCCTCATCTGTTCCGTCGCCGTTGAACGCCTCGGCGATCAACAGCCGCGTCCGGGCTGTCAGGTCTCCGTCGGCCAGTGCCCACCCCTGCGCGATCAGTGCCTCCACCTCCCCGACCGCGGGCTGGGTGGCCATCAGGCCCGGGCCGCGGTTGATCCGCTCGGCATTCCGGGCGAGATCACCAGCCGCGCCGGCTCGATCGCCTGCGCGCAGGGCTGCCGCGGCCGCCCGCCGACGCAGCCGCAAGGACTCGTCGCCGAAATGTCGCGACTCGGCGGCGCCCGCGGCACCCCGCAACGCCTCCGCGGCGATCGAGTCGTCAGCGGCCAGCTCGGCCGACTGCTCATAGCGGCGCTGCGACTCGCCGAGCAGGCCGCGAATGAAGCTCAGGTGGGCCAGGCTGATCGCCAACCGGTATGACTCCGGGCGATATCGCGCAGTTCCCGCTGCCCAGGCCAGCGCCGCGCGCAGCTCGTCGGCGAGGAGATCGAACTCCGTCCGCCACGCACCGACGACCTCGCGCGACGCGGGCTCGAGAGCAGCGCTCTCCTGCAGACACCAATTCAGGTGGCGCGACCGTGCCTCGACCGACTCGCCTGCCTCGTCCAGTCGATCGACGCCGTACTGGCGGATGGTTTCCAGGGCTCGGTAGCGCATCCCGCCCGGCCCGGCGATCGCGATCAGCAAACTCTTGTCGGCGAGCCCGGCCAGGATGGTGGGAATATGGCAGGCCCGCACTGGCGGCCAATCCGCGAGGACCACCGCCGCCGCGGTCGTGGTGAACGGGTCGGCGAAGGCCGAGATACGACGCAGCACCGCCCGGTCGGCTTCGTCCAGCAGGGCGTAACTCCAGTCGAGAGTCGAGCGCAACGAACGGTGCCGGTCGTCGATCCGCGGACCGCCGGTCAGCAGCAGCAACCGATCGCTCAACCCCGCTTCGAGCCCATCCAGCCCGAGGGAGGGGTATCGGGCGGCGGCCAGCTCGATCGCCAGCGCCATGCCATCCAGGGCCCGGCAGATTGCCGCAATGCGCGCGGTGTCGTCCAAGTCCACAGTGTCGTTCGGGCGCACCGGACTACCCCCGGCCGCTGCCCGCCCGAGGAACAGTTCGACCGCGTCGCCCGGGCCACCGTCGCCGGATTCGACGGACAGCCCGGGCACCGCGAACACCCGCTCGAAGGGAACCAGCAATCTGGCCCGGCTGGTAGCCAGTACCGCCAACCGTGGACTGCCGGTGAGCAGCCGCTCCAACAGGACCACCACGCCATCCAGTAGGTGCTCGCAGTTGTCCAGGACGAGCAGCGCCTCTCGATCAGCCAGCCAGCTCAGAACGTTGTCCGCCGCTGAGCTGCCCTGCCGCTCGCCGAGGCCGAGCGCCTCGGCAATCGCCGGCGCGATCATCAACGCATCGGTCACCGGCACGAGATCGACGTACCAGACGCCGTCAGCGAACCGATCGCTCAGATCAGCGGCGACACTCAAGGCCAGGCGCGTCTTACCGATGCCCCCCGGCCCTACGGCCGTCACCAGGCGGTGCTCATCCAACGCAGCGGACAGCTCCGCGCGCTCGGCCAACCGCCCGACGAACGGCGTCAACGGCGATGGCAGCGGGGCGGTAACCGCGATCGGCGCGGCCGACTCGCCAGCCGGATCGGCGCGCAGGCTTCCCGCGACGGCAGCCAGCGCGCGGCGATCGTCGGCCTTCAGCTTGCGCAGCAACGAGGAGACGTGACTCTCGACAGTGCGGATGGAGATGAACAGCCGCGCGCCGATCTCAGCGTTGGTCAGATGCTCGCCGAGCGCGGCCAGGACCTCGGCCTCACGGGCGGAGATGCCCACCTCGCGGGGTGTTCCGTGGTTGGCCATGTCCAGATTGTGCACGGGCGAGGCCGGGATGGCGGCGGAATTGACGACCAAGCCAGGGACAGCTGGGATTAGCCTGCAAGGAATGAACGACAACACGGCGGTGCAGCCGAATCCAGGCCAGCCGGATCCAGACCAGGCGGTTCCAGGGCAGCCGGATCCGGTGCTGCACGCCCGCCGCCGAGCCGCGGCCGGCGGCGCATCGAGGTATCACCAGGCCAACGCCGCCAAGGGCAAAATGTTCGCCCGGGACCGGATCGAATATCTGGTCGACGCCGGCTCGTTCGTCGAGGACGGGATCTACGCCAACGCGCTGGCCGAGGGGCTCCCCGCCGACGGGGTGATCACCGGCAGCGCCACCCTGGGCGGCCGCCGGATCTGCCTGATGGCCAACGATTCCACCGTCAAGGCCGGCTCCTGGGGAGCCCGGACGGTGGAGAAGATCATCCGGATCGTGGAGAAGGCCCAGGCCGCCCGGGTGCCGATGATCTACCTGGTGGACTCCGCCGGGGCCCGGATCACCGATCAGGTGCAGTTGTTCCCCGGGCGCCGTGGCGCCGGCCAGATCTTCCATCAGCAGATCAAGGCGTCCGGACAGATCCCGCAGGTCTGCGCGTTGTTCGGGCCCAGCGCGGCCGGCGGTGCCTACATTCCCGCCTTCTGCGACCTGGTCATCATGGTCGACGGGAACGCCTCGATGTACCTGGGCAGTGACCGGATGGTGGAGATGGTGACGGGGGAGAAGACCACCCTGGAGGAGATGGGTGGTGCCAGGATGCACACGTCGGTTTCCGGCGTGGGACACCTGCTCGCGCCGTCCGAGACCGCGGCGCTGGACCTGGTCACCCGCTACCTGTCATACTTGCCGGACAACTGCGGTGCGGCCCCGCCGCGCTGCGCGATCGTGGGCCCGGGCCCGGGTGATCTGCGGGCCCTGGTCCCCGCCGGCGAACGGCAGGCCTTCGACATGCGTCGCTACATCACGGCGTTGGTCGACGACGGCACTTTCTTTCCGATTCATCCCGATTGGGCCAAGGAGCTCACGGTCGGGCTGGCCCGCCTCGGCGGCCGGGCGGTGGGCGTGATCGGCAACAATTCGATGTTCAAGGGCGGTGTGTTGTTCGTCGACTCCGCCGACAAGGCCACGCACTTCGTGTTGTTGTGCGACGCCTTCAACGTCCCGCTGATCTTCCTGTCCGACGTTCCCGGCTTCATGGTGGGCGCCGCGGTCGAACGGCAGGGGATCATTCGGCACGGCGCCAAGATGATCTCTGCGGTGTCGTCGGCTCTGGTACCGAAGTTCTGTGTGGTGGTGCGCAAGGCTTACGGCGCCGGCCTCTACGCGATGGCTGGTCCCGGGTTCGACCCCGACGCGACCATCGCACTGCCGACCGCGAAGATCGCCGTGATGGGCGCCGACGCAGCGGTGAACGCGGTTTATGCGAACAAGATCGCCGAACTCGGTACCGATCTCGAGCGGGCCGCCTACGTGGCGACCAAACGGGCGGAATATGAGCGCGATATCAACATCCTGCATCTGGCCGCGGAGCTCGTGGTGGACACCATCGTCGAGCCCGAGGACCTGCGCGGCGAGCTACTGGCCAGGCTCGCCTTCGCGGGGGAACCGGTGGTGAACGCCGACGGCCGCCGGCACGGCGTAACTCCCGTCTGATCCACATGCGCCAGTGGCCACCGACCGGGTCCCTCCGTCGTATCGTGACGGGGTGACGACTGTGCTGCTAGCCGAAGACGACAAGGCCATTGCCGACCCGTTGGCCCGCGCGCTGGAACGCGAGGGATACGAGGTCGTGTCGGTCAGTAACGGCCGAGTCGCCTACCAGAAAGCGCTGACTCTGCCGTTCGCGTTGGTCATTCTGGATCTCGGGCTGCCGCAGTTGGACGGACTCGATGTCTGCCGCCGATTGCGTGAGGCGGGCCGCACCATGCCGGTGCTGATGCTCACCGCCCGCACCGACGAGATGGACGTCGTTGTCGGACTGGATGCCGGCGCCGACGACTATGTCGCCAAGCCGTTCCGGCTCAGTGAGTTGCTGGCCAGATCCCGCGCCCTGCTTCGTCGGACCGCGCCGGAAAGCCTTGAGGTCAACGGCGTCCGGATCGATGTCGGCGCCCGCCAGGTCAGCGTCGCCGGGGTGGAGATCGGTCTGGCCAACAAGGAATTCGAACTGCTCCGGCTGCTGATGGTCAACGCCGGTCAGGTGGTCAGCCGAGATCAGATCCTGGCCGAGGTATGGGCGGACCCTTCGCTGAAGACGTCCAAGACATTGGACATGCATATGTCGTGGCTGCGTCGAAAGCTCACCGTCAACGATGTCGCCGCAGGTGAGCGAATGATTTCCACGGTTCGCGGGCTGGGCTTCCGCTTCAACGTGAGCTGATCGCCGGATGCGGCGCCGGCTGCTGCGCAGCATCTTTGGCATCGTCCTGGTGACCGTCGTCGCGCTCGGCTGTCCGCTGGCCATCGTCTCGTGGAATCTGGTCACCGACGGGGTGCGCAACTCGATCACGGTGCAGGCCGAAGCGATCAACGCCGCGCTGAGCCAGCAGGAGGTGCGGACCGGCGAGGTCGATCTGGACCTGGTGGCGTTGGCGGTGCCCACCGGCTGGCGCCTGCAGTACCTGGAGCTGGGCGAGGGCGGCGAAGCGGTCGGCGCCGCCGGCACCGACGGCATGCTGTCGGTCAGTCTGCCCAGCGTCAACGGCGGCATACTGATCCTGAGTAGCCCCGACGCCGAGTTGACCGCAAAACGCTGGCAGTCGATGGGTCTGGTCGCCGCGGCGGTACTCGCCTCGATCATCGTGGGCGCCGGCGTGGCCATGGTGACCGCCAACCGGCTCGCCAGCCCGCTGTCCGAGCTGACGCTACGAGCCGGCCGGCTCGGCGCCGGCGATTTCCGGACGGTGCCCCGACGCTACGGGATCGCCGAACTCGACGGGGTCGCCCGGGTGCTGGACGCTTCGGCCCAGGAGGTCGCCGCGATGCTGCGGAATGAACGGGACCTGGGCAGCGATGTCTCGCATCAGCTGCGGACCCGGCTGACCGGCATCCAGCTCCGGTTGGAAGAACTGTCACAGCACCCCGATCCCGTTGTCCGGGAGGAGATCGGGCAGGCCCTGGAACAAACGGACCGGCTGGTGGGCATCGTTCACGAGCTGCTCGTCAGCGCCCGGTCACGGCGGGCCGCGGGCGCCGAGGTGCTCGATCTCGGTGCGGAGCTCGCCGAACTCCAACGGGGCTGGCGGGATGCGTTCCGGTCGGCGGGGCGGCCACTGGTGGTGCAGTGTCCGCCGGATATCCACGTGCGGGCGACCCCGGTCCGGCTTCGTGAGGCGCTGGGCGTGCTGCTGGACAACGCGCTGGGGCACGGCCAGGGCGAGGTGGTGCTCCGGGTCGAAGAGCGATCCGCCGCCTCACCGGTGCTGATCGAGGTGACCGACGAGGGACCGGGGATCGACGCGGGTTTGGTTCCGCACATCTTCGACCGGGGGATATCGGGCGCGTCGTCGTCCGGGCTGGGTCTGGGCCTGGCTCGGGCCTTCATCGAGGCCGACGGCGGACGTCTGGAACTGCGGCGGGCGCGGCCGGCGATCTTCGCGATCTTCCTGGTGAACGGAAGTCGGCCTGAGGCCAGCCAGTGACGGTGGCTGGCCCATTCACCCCCGATGCACTGGTCTCGTTACGGGGTCGTGGGTGGCCGCTGGCGCTGCGGGGGCATGTTGAAGGAGAAATCGTCCGGCTCACCGGCCGGATCGTCTGGGTCCATCTCCGAAACCAGCTCGGGGAACACCCATTTGGTGTAGGCCCAGTACCGGAAGCCCATCGCCAGAATTGTGCCGACGATCGAGCCGGAGATGACGTCGGCCCAGAATTCGAATGTCGGGGTGTGTTGGGTGCTGTTGAACCCGAGGATGTAATGCGAGATCCACAGCGGCAGCAGGTTCACCAGGATACCGATGCCGTTGAGCAGGAAGAACAGGGCGGCCTCGTGGTGGCGTTCACGACCGCCGCGATGGTTGAACGACCATTCGCGGTTCATCACGTAGTTGACGATCATCGCAATCAGGATGGCGATGATCTTCGCCGTGATGACCTTGCCTGGCAGCACGGTGTGCTTGAGGAAGAGGAACGTCCCGGTGTCGATCACCCAGGTGATGCCGCCGACGACCAGGAATTTGGCGAACTGTCGGTACTTTGCCGGTAGGTACTTTCGCACCTGATCGATGACACTCATCCGATGATCGTAGTCGGCGATGGTGGGGTGCGGATGTGAGCTACCCGGCCGGCGCCGGGTCAACGGCCGAGGAGATGGCCAGCACCGGGCCGACCCAGAGGCCGTCGTCCGGCCAGACGTGTCCGGGAACTATCAGGCGCCTATTGGACAGCCGCACGGTGGTGGCCCCGGACAATCCGGTCTTGTCGGTGAATGCGAAGAAGTCGAATCCGGTCTGGAAGCCGTTCTCGGTGCCGGTCACCTGGGGCGCCAGCGTGACGCCGGTATCGGTGAACAGGGACTTCATCCCCCACGGGTCGGTGGCCCAGAGCGCGACGTACAGCTCCGTCAGCGGCTCGCTCGTCCGGATGACATCGATGGTGTCGCCCGCGACCATTCCGGGCAGACTCCGGATGGTCTGGTTGGCCGAGTGCACCGTCACAACGGGGCCGCTCGGGTCGGACCAGACCACCACCAGCGTCCAGGCCGCGAACGGGGTGATCGGTGCCCTGCGGGTTCCCCCCGGCACGGTGCTGGCGGGCAGGTCGGTGACGGAGAAAGTGCCACTGCCGCTGACCCATTTCGTCACATCCGCGGCATAGGCCGAGATGAACCCTTCGGCATTCGAGATTCGCAGTCCGTTGATCTGCGCCGGCGCCCCACTGAACGTCACCCGGGCCAACGATGTGCCCGGTAGGGGCGCTGTCGCGGCCCAGGTCAGCTCGGCGCGGAGAACTGTCGCACCCACCGGGATCGTGACGGTCTGCGGCTTGTTCACCAACCGCATGCCGGCATTCGGGCCCCCGGCGCCACCGCCACCGCACGACGCGCGGCTGTCCGCTTCGCGGACTTCGCAGCGCATCAGCTCAGCGCCGGCCGCGGTTCCGCCGAACTGCCCGGTCAGGTTGAGCAACGATCCGGGTGGTGCCGAGCCGACGGTCGGCAGCGTGACCTCGATCGCCCGGTTGCCGGGCAGCCGGGCACTGACCGTGGTGGTGGTGGATCCGCCCGGCAGGGCCGCTGCGTGCAGTATGCCGCCGGCAGAACCGCAGGTCACGGTCGTGCCGGCGGTCGTGCAGCCGTTGTCTGCGGCATAGACGGTGATGCCGTCGGCCAGCCGACGGGGGAGTTCGATCGAGCCGGCATCGGTGACGCCGGGTGCCAGCGTCGTGGCGATGGTCAGGTTGACATTCCGACCGGCCCGCAGAGCATCGGCGAACACCGCCACCGATATCAGCCCGGAAGTGATGGGCAGCGGCTCCGGCTGACCCGTGAGCTGCACGCCGTAAGCCGTCCAGGCCATCGAGCCTGAGGTGGCGTCGGGCGAGACGCCGATCCGGACGGTGATCGTCTCACTGGTCCCGGGCGCCAGCTCAGGCAGTGCACAGCTGGTGGCGTTGCAGCTCAGCGGGCTGGCTGCGCCCCCGGCGGCGAAGGCAACCAGCGGTGCGCGCAAGCCCGGGGTGACCAGGTCGGCCCCCACGATGGTCAGTCCCGGATCCGCGGTCAGGGTGGCAACATCGGCCGGCTGAGCGGTGCCGCCGCTATTGGTCAGCGCCAGGTTGATCGTTTCGACCTTGCCGGCGGTCAGCGAACCCGACGCCGAGACGAACGATCCCGAGACGACGGCCGGCTCGACCGGCGGTGGCTCGATCGGTGGGGTGTCGGTGGGTGGGGTGTCGGTGGGCGGGGCGTTGGTGGGCGGGGTGTCGGGAGGTGGGGTGTCGCGTGGCGAGGTACCGGGCGGCGGGCGGACCTGGTTGCTGGGCGGCTGGATGGCGACCGGCGGAATCCGCGCGGCCGTTGCGGCTGGGGTGGTTGCTGAGGTCGTCGTCGCTGAAGTGGTCGTCTGGGCCGCGGGCGACCCGGGTGACTCTGCCGCAGTCGAGGCCCCAGTCGAATCCGCAGCCGAGCCTGCAGCCGAATCCGCCGCCTGAACGGGAGGCGATGGTGCGCCCGCCGAGGATCCGCCGACGCCCGCCGGCGGAGCGGCGCCCGGCGGGGCCGCGTTCCCCGCGGCCGCCGTTGACGGAATCTGGTCCGCCAACGGACCGGCGGTGTCCTTTCCGCCGCCACTGGCGACGGCGATCACCACCGCGATCACCACGATCACCGCGGCGGCCACCGACCCGCCGGCCGCGGCGGAGGTCCCGGCGAACTGCTTGCCGACCTTGGAAGCGATGACCTTGGAAGCGATGACCTTGGAAACGATGACCTTGGAAACGACGCTGAGCTTGCCGGCCCCCACGCCGACACCTGCACCGGTCGCGGCGACCTGGGCGCCGACCTGGGTGAGCACCGGGACTGCGGGGAGGGTGGCGATATATCCGGCGGCGGCGGTGCCGAGCAGGAGCGGGGCGAGCAGTCCGCGCAGGCCTGAGTTGATCTCGCTAAGTTCGGCGGCCAGGGCAGGGCAGCGGTCGCATTCGTTCAAATGGGCCTGGACCTGCGCATTCTCCCTCTTGGACAGGCCGCCGCGGGTGTAGGCGCCGAGTCGGTCGATGGTGGTCCGGCAACGCTCGGCCACCGTCTCGTTCATATGGACCTGCAGGTATGCCTCGCGCAGACCCTCGCGTGCCCGGAAGGCCAGGGAGGTCACCGCGTTGGACGTCATGCCCAGCAGCACACCCACCTCAGCCGGCGTCTGCCCTTCGACCTGGGTATGCCACAGGATGGTCTGCCAACGCTCGGGGAGCTGGCCGAAGGCCTTGGCGACGAAGGAATTCTCCATCTGGAGCAACACCGGGTCATCGCCTTCGACGGCGACGTCGTGGGCGGCGATGTCGTCGGTGAAGGTCAGCCGCTTGTCCTTGCGGGTGCGGTCGTAGGCGGTGTGTCGCAGGGTGGTGAACAGGTAGGCCCGGAAGGCCGAATCGGGCCCACGGCCGTCGAGCAGGGTATCCAGCACCCGGGCGAACGACTCGGCGACCAGGTCGTCGGCTTCCGCGCCGGATACCGAGAGTTGCCGGGCCAGCGCGTTCGCGGCGCGGGCATGCCGGCCGTACAGATCACCGAACGCGGAACGGTCACCATCGCGGACTCGCGCGATGAGTTCGGCGTCGCTCGGGGCGGTGTCCGGATCGACACCGCTGTTGGGCTGCATGGCGGGATGCTCCGTTCTGCGTCGTCGCGAGCGACGAATCGGTCCCTCGTGTTCGGTGAATCGGGCCGTCCGGAATGCCCAACGATGAGGAGACGCGGCTGGACCGCCGCGATCACGCGACTGTCAGAAACGATAGGCAACACCCTGAAGCATAGGGGTGACGACATCGCGGTGCGGATGAGCGCGGTGCGCCGATGAAAAGTTCCGGCAACCCGCGTGACAGGACGCCGGTTGCCGAGTCTCATTGTCAACGGAGTCGATGACTCGTGGGTGAAGTCGAGGGGTGAGTCATGGCCAAGGTAACTCAGGTTGGTCGGGTGACGGCGCGTTCGCTGCGGGCGGACTGGTCCGAGCGCTCACTGACTGAGTCCTGGGCGTTTCCCTCGGACTGGGACAGCCCAGCGGTCGATGCCGTCTGCGAAGCAATCGCCGCCGAAGATGATGTGTTTCCCGCCGCCGAACGGCTCGGCCGGGTTCGCGCCGGCGCCGGCGTCGCGCTGGGCGAGGCATTGGCCGATATCGACCAGTTGATCGGCCTGGTGCCCGGGCAGCAGGCTGATGTCCTGCGTCGCGCGGTGTCCCTCGGCTGGGCCGACCGGGCGATCGCCCCGGCCTCCGAGATCTCCGACCCACTGACCGGACTGGTGTCCAAGGAATACCTGCAGGTCCGGCTGGCCGAGGTGTATCAGGGCTGCCAGGCAGCGGGCACCGACGTCGCGCACGAGTACGCGCTTGCCGTCGTCCGGCTCGACCTGACCGGCCGGAACGACTGGCAGCGGGCCTTGCCGATGATTCTGGCCGGCGAGTGCATGCGGGTGATCTTCGACGCCGGGGAAACCCTTGCCAGACTGGGCGATCCGATGGCCGTCGTGCTCACCGCACGCACACCGATGCTGTCCAGGCGTGTGCAGATGCTCGGCCGGCTGATCGCCGGGCGCACCAGAGCGGACCCGGATTCGCAGATCAACCCGCCGCGGGTGTGGATCGAACCGCTACCCGCTCAATACTCCGCGGCCCAGGCGCTCCTGGCTGAACTCGGTCGCTGACGCAGAAGCGCCAGTGTGGCGGGTGTAGCGTTCGGTGTGGCTGCAGACACCAGCCGGCACGAACGCCGTGGTCCGTCAAAGCCGACTGCGGAGGGCACCAAGCCCCCAATCGTGCGTATCGCTGGTGACCTGGCCGCCCGGGAGTGCCTTGAACCACGATTCCGGCCAACGCTCGGCGGTGGTCGAAAGCGGTCCCTCGACCCGGTCGGTGCGCGCCCTGCCAAGAGTGTCCACGATGGCCTGCAAGACGATCATGGCTGTCACCGGGATCATCTTTTCGATGTTTGTGCTGGCCCATATGGTCGGGAATCTCAAGGTCTACGAGGGCGCTGAAACGTTCAATTCCTATGCGCACTGGTTGCGCACGGCATTCGAACCGTTGCTGCCCTACCAGGGGCTGCTGTGGATCCTGCGCTTCGTCCTGGTCCTGAGTCTGGTAGGGCACGTATGGTGCTCGTTCGTCGTCCGGGCGAGAGCGCGACGGGCACGGGGCGCATTCCGCAGACGGGGCCTCGGCGCCCGCGTCATCGGCGCCCGGACCATGCTGGCCACCGGTGTGGTGCTGTTGTGCTTCATCGCGTTTCACATTCTTGATCTGACCACCGGCACCAGGCCGATGGCGACCGGCGCCTATCAAGCCGCCGGCCGGTCGGAAAGCTTCGCCTACGACAACCTGATCGCCAGTTTCGAGCGCCCCGTCGCGTCGGCGTTCTACCTCGTCGCGATGGTCGTGCTGGGCCTGCACCTGGCTCACGGGCTGTGGAGCGTGGTGAACGATCTCGGCGCAACCGGTCACCGGGTACGTCAGGTCGGCGCCGCCCTCGCCGGTGGCCTCGGGATGCTCGTCTTCATCGGTAATGCCACGATCCCGATCGCCGTGCTGACGGGGGTGCTGCCGTGACCGAACTCGCGATCGAGGAGTTGCGTTCCATCGGCTCGCCGGTTCACGGGAATGTCCCAGCCGGCGCACCTGCCGCGGCCTGGGAATCCCGGAAATTCGACTATCGACTGGTGAACCCGGCGAACCGGAAGAAATTCACGGTGATCGTGGTCGGCACCGGATTGGCCGGCGCGGCGTGCGCAGCCGCGTTGGGCGAACTCGGCTATCACGTTCAATCATTCACTTTTCACGACTCGCCGCGCCGGGCCCACAGTGTCGCGGCGCAGGGTGGCATCAACGCGGCGCGGGCCCGCAAGGTCGACAACGACAGCTTGGCCCGATTCGTGAAGGACACGGTCAAAGGTGGGGACTACCGCGCACGCGAGGCAGACTGCTTCCGGCTCGGCGAAGAGTCGGGCCGGGTCATCGACCATATGAATGCCATCGGTGCCCCATTCGCCCGGGAGTACGGTGGCCAGTTGGCGACCAGGTCCTTCGGCGGCGTCCAGGTGTCCCGTACCTATTACACGAGGGGTCAGACCGGGCAGCAGTTGCAGGTCGCTGCATCGCAGTCGCTGCACCGCCAGATCGCTGCCGGCTCCGTCGAATTGCACACCCGGCACGAGATGTTGGACCTGGTCATCGCGGACGGACGAGCCCAGGGCATCGTCACCAGGGATCTGATCACCGGTGAGATCGCCTGCACGACAGGCCAGGCCGTGGTCCTCGCGACCGGCGGCTACGGAACGGTGTACTACAACTCAACCCTGGCGGTGAATTCCAATGCCACGGCTGCCTGGCGGGCTCACCGTCGGGGCGCGTTGCTGGCGGCGCCGTCCTTCGTCCAGTTTCACCCGACGACGTTGCCGGTGAATTCGGAGTGGCAGTCCAAGACGACGTTGATGAGTGAGTCGCTCCGCAATGACGGCCGGATCTGGGTGCCGGTCACCGCGGGTGATCCCCGCGATCCGAATTCCATCCCGGAGGCCGACCGGGACTACTACTTGGAGCGGAAGTACCCGGCCTACGGAAATCTGGCCCCCAGGGATGTCTCGTCCCGGGCGGCCCGGGAGCAGATCGATTCCGGACATGGTGTCGGACCGTTGCGCAACAGCGTGTATCTGGATTTCCGCGATGCGATGGCCACCGTCGGCGCGGCGAAAATGCGTGAGCGATATGGGAATCTGTTCGAAACCTACGCCAACGCCACCGGTGAGGACGCCTATCTCACGCCGATGCGAATCGCGCCCGGCGCGCACTTCACGATGGGTGGGCTGTGGAGTGATTTCGATTCGATGACCTCCGTCCCGGGTCTGTTCGTGGGTGGTGAGGCCGGCTGGGGCTACCACGGGGCCAACCGGCTCGGCGCCAATTCGCTGCTGTCAGCCTCCGTGGACGGCTGGTTCACCCTGCCGTACGCGGTACCGAACTACCTGGCTCCACTGTTGGGTACGCCCGTCCTGAGCCACGACGACCCGGCGGTCGCCGACGCGCTGCGCCGGGTACAGGAGCGCATCCGGTCGCTGCTGGCCATCGACGGCACCCAGGGTCCCCAGCATTTCCACCGCCGGCTCGGGGAGATCATGTACCGCGGTTGTGGCGTCAGCCGATCCGCGCAGGGCCTGACCGCGGCGATCGGGGAGATCCGGGCGCTGCGGCGGGAGTTCTGGTCGGACCTGCGGATCATCACCGACGCCGACCAGCTCAATCAGGAGCTCGAACGCGCCGGCCGGGTCGCCGACTTCATCGACCTCGCGGAGCTGATGTGCATCGATGCACTCGACCGGGACGAATCGTGCGGCGCGCACTTTCGCTCCGAGCATCAGACGGCCGGCGGCGAAGCTCTGCGCGACGATACCCATTGGCAGTTCGTCTCGGCGTGGGAAACCACCACCGACGGGCGCCGGATCCGCCACGACGAGGACCTGGTGTTCACCGCTGTCCCCCTGCAGACGAGGAACTACACGTGAAGCTCACCCTGCAGGTGTGGCGTCAGGAGAACACCGGGACCGCCGGCGGATTCGCCCGCTACGAGGTGCTGGACGCCGACGGCCGAATGTCCCTGCTCGAACTGCTGGACATGTTGAACGAGACGCTCGTCGCGGCCGGGGTCCCGCCGGTGGCCTTCGACTCCGACTGCCGGGAGGGTGTCTGCGGCGCCTGCGGTATCACCGTCGACGACCGGCCACACGGTCCGCTCGCCAACACGCCGACCTGCCGGCAACATCTACGAAGCTTCGCCGACGGCGCCGTCATCAAACTCGAGCCCTTCCGGTCGGCGGCGTTCCCGGTACTCCGGGATCTCGTGGTGGACCGATCGGCACTCGACCGACTCATCGAAGCCGGCGGTTTCGTGTCCGTTGACGCCGGCACCGCACCCGACGCGGACAGTCAGCAGATACCGCATTCCACCGCCGTCCAGGCGCTGGACTACGCGGCCTGCATCGGTTGCGGTGCCTGTGTGGCCGCCTGCCCCAACTCGTCGGCGCAGCTGTACGCCGGGTCCAAACTGCTTCACCTGTCACTGCTCAACCAGGGCGGCGCCGAGCGGGGGAGCCGGGCGCACGCGATCACCCGGCAGTTGGACGCGGAGTTCGGGCCGTGTTCCACCTACGGCGAGTGCGCGACGGTGTGCCCGGCGGGTATCCCGCTCACCGCGATCGCGGCGGTGCCGAAGGAATCCTTGCGCTTCTGGGTGCGCAGTCGCGCTGACTGATCGCCCTCGGTGCCCGGCGCCTTCACCAGATCCCGAGGACTCGCATCCACGCGCCGCCGAGCAATGTCCAGATCCCGATCAGCACCAGACTCATGATTAATCCGATCCGGAACCATTCCGACGTCTTGATGAATCCGGAACCGAAGATGACCCCGGCCGGGCCGGACGAATAGTGGGCCAGGCCGCCGAACAGGTTGCCGATGAAACCGAATACCAGCGCGGCGAACAGCGGTGGAGCCCCCGTCGCAATCGCCGCGGCCAGGAAGACCGAGTACATCGCGACGATCTGAGCCGTATTGGAGGCGAACAAATAGTGCGCGTAGAAGTAGACGATGGTGAGCACGGCGAACGCGGCGATCCAGGGCAGGCCGTCGACACTGCCGGCCACCTTGGCGCCGATCCACTCGATCACGCCGTAGGTCGCCAGCTGTGAAGCCATCCCGACCAGGACGGCGAAGAACACCAGCGTTTGCCAGGCGCCACTGTCGGAAACCAGGTTCTTCCAGGTCAGGACCTTGGTGACCAGCAGGATTGCGATACCGACGAATGCTGTGGTGGTGGCGTTCACGCCCAGTTGGCTGCTCAGGCACCACAGGACCAGCAGGAGCACGAAGGTCCCCGTCATGATCTTTTCGTGGCTGGTCATCGGCCCCAGCGCGCGCAGCCGCTCGCGGGCGTGCTCGGGCGCCGCCGGGGTTCTGGTGACCGTCGGCGGGTAGATCTTGGACATCACCCAGGGCACGACGATCAGGCTGGCAATTCCGGGAACGCTCGCAGCGAGCGCCCACTTTCCCCAGGAGATGTCTACGCCCAGCTTCGCGGCGGCGGCCACCGCAACCGGGTTACCCGCCATGGCGGTGATGAACATCGCCGACGTCACCACGTTGACCTGGAGCGAGGTGAGCAGCAGAAACGCGCCCAACCGCTTGCGGGACTCGTCCGTCGCCGGGGTGGAGTTCTCCAGTTTGCTCAGCGACACGACGATCGGGTAGATCACACCACCGGCACGCGCCGTGTTCGAGGGCGTCGCCGGTGCCAGGATTAGATCGGTGAACGCCATCCCGTAGGACAGCCCGAGGCTGGACTTGCCGAGCCGCTTCACGAACTGCAGCGCGATGCGCTCGCCGAGGCCGGTGACCAGGAATCCTTCGGCGATGAAGAACGATGCGACGATCAACCAGATGGTGGTGTTGCTGAATCCCGACAGCGCGTCGGCAGGTTTTTGGGTGCCGGTGATCATTGCCATCGACAGGCCGATCAGCGCAACTGATCCGGTGGCGAGAGGTTGCAGGATCAGCGCGGCGATGGTGCCGACGAAGATGCCCAGCATCCGCATCCCGTTGCCGTCGACGCCGGCCGGACTGGGCAGGAAGAAGATGCCGAGCGCCAGGGCGACCGGAATTCCCGCCTTGTAGAACAGCGGGTTCCAATGACGGCTCGAAGCCGTCGGCGGCGGCACCGCCGGGGCCTGTGATTCCCGGGGCGCGTCCGGTGGCCCGGATGCCGGGGTCTTCGGGGTGACCGGAGTCTGCGTCACGAGCTCGCTCCGAGGTGGCCGCGCTGCGAGAGGAGGGTGAGGATCATCGGGATCCAGCCAGGAGCGGTTGCAAAACCTGGTGCCTGAGCATCGGGTTGACCCGCGGAGAAGTGGCCCCTTCGGGCGACTGGACCGGCCTCAGTGCCGCTGTTGGCTCAGCAGGACTGACCCTACCCCATCACGCCGCCGTTGAGGCTGGCCGCCTCACCGCTGCGTTGCGCTGGCTAGACTCGCTGGGTGGATTCACGGACAGGGATGCCCCGGGTGGGGATGGTTGGCGGGGGGCAGTTGGCCCGAATGACGCATCAGGCGGCGATCGCACTCGGTCAGTCGTTGCGGGTGTTATCGGTCTCGGCTGATGAATCCGCGGCGCTGGTCACGCCTGACGTCGAGATCGGCCACCACGAAGACCTGGTCGCCCTTCGCCGGTTCGCGCAGGGCTGCGAGGTGGTCACCTTCGACCATGAACATGTGCCCACTGCGCACATCCGAACCCTGGCCGCCGAAGGGCACGCCATCTACCCCGGCGCCGACGCTCTGGAACACGCTCAGGACAAGGGGGTGATGCGCCGCAGGCTCACCGAACTGGGCCTCCCGGTGCCACCCTTCGCGCTGATCCCGGCCCACCACACCGTCGACGAAATACGCGCGCAGATCACTTCCTTCGCCGGCGAGCACGGCTGGCCACTGGTGCTCAAGACCTGTCGCGGCGGATACGACGGGCGCGGTGTGTGGATGCTCGATTCCGCCGAACAGGCCGCGGGGTTGCTCGCGGACCTGCCCGAGGTCGGCGAGTTGCTGGTCGAGATGAAGGTCGATCTGCACCGCGAACTCGCCGCCGTCGTCGCTCGGTCGCCGTTCGGCCAGGCCGCAGCGTGGCCGGTCGTCGAGACCGTGCAGCAGGACGGGATTTGCGTCGAGGTAATCGCCCCGGCACCTGGTCTGCCCCCCGCCCGGGCGGTGGCGGCCGAGCAGTTGGCGCTCTGTATCGCGGCCACCCTCGGCGTCGTCGGGGTGTTGGCCGTCGAACTGTTCGAGGTCCCGGTCAGTGCCGAATACCCGGATGGTCTGGTCATCAACGAGCTCGCGATGCGGCCGCACAACTCCGGACACTGGTCCATGGACGGCGCAGTGACCAGCCAGTTCGAGCAGCACCTGCGGGCGGTTCTCGACTATCCGCTCGGCCGCACCGACGCCGTGCATCCGGTCACCGTGATGGCGAATGTGATCGGCGCGGACGGCGGGGAAAACGCGGCGGCCGGGATGGACGAGCGGATTCATCACCTCGCCGCGCGCTTCCCGCAGGCGAAGGTGCACCTGTACGGCAAGTCCTTCCGGCTGGGTCGCAAACTCGGCCACGTCAACGTCGGCGGTGCCGAGCTCGGCACTGTCCGTCGGGTCGCCCAGCTCGCCGGCACCTGGCTCAGCGCCGGGATCTGGGGCGACGGGTACACGCTGCCGCCGCATGGCGCCGGCACCGGACAGCTGGCCGAGGAGCTCATCGGCGAACCCCGGCATGAAAGCCTGAGCCGATGAGCGCCGCCAGGCGTGTGACGGTCGGCGTGATCATGGGCTCCGACTCGGATTGGCCAGTGATGAGCGCCGCCGCCGAAATCCTGCGCCAGTTCGAGGTGCCGTTCGAGGTGTCCGTGGTCTCGGCGCATCGAACACCGGACCGGATGCTCGAATACGCCCGATCCGCCGCCACCCGTGGGCTGCGGGTGATCATCGCGGGTGCGGGCGGCGCCGCTCACCTGCCCGGCATGGTTGCCTCGGCGACCATGCTGCCGGTGATCGGCGTGCCGGTGCCGCTGGCCAAGCTGGACGGGCTCGACTCGTTGCTCTCGATCGTGCAGATGCCCGCCGGGATTCCGGTGGCGACGGTGTCGATCGGCGGGGCCGCCAACGCCGGGCTGCTCGCAGTGCGGATCCTGGCGAGCGCGCCCGACGGCGCCGACCTCACCGCGAGACTGGCCGACTACGCGGCCGGACTGGCGGCCATGGTGCTCGCCAAAGACGCCCGACTGCAGGAAGAGCTTGCCGAGACGGTGGGAGACGACCGGGGTTGACAGGAGAAAATGTTAGTGACTAACATTTTCGCATGACCAAGTCGGCTCGCACCCGAGCCAGTTTGCAGAAGATCGCTCTGGAGATGTTCACCGCCCACGGTTTCGAGCAGACGACCGTCGCGCAGGTCGCCGCGGCCGCGGGGACGAGCCAGATGACGTTCTTCCGGCACTTCCCCACCAAAGAGTCCGTGGTTCTGGACGACCCCTTCGACCCGGCCATCGGTGCGGCTGTGGCGGCCCAACCCGCCGAGCTTTCGGCGGTCGAGCGAGTTTGTGGCGGCCTGAGATCGGCGATAGCCGAGCTGGATCTGCCGCAGGAGTCGCTGGTGCGGGCGCGGATCAAATTGGTCGGCAGCACACCCGCATTGCACGCCGGAGTGCTCCGCAACACCGCCGCCACCCAGCACATCGTCGGGGAGGCCCTGCGGAACACCGGGGTATGTCGATTCGAGGCCGAAGTCGCGGCCGCGGCCTGTTTGGGCGCGCTGACCGCCGCCCTGCTCGACTGGGGTCTGCAGGCCCGGCCGGAACCGCTCGCCGATCGGTTGCGCAGCGCGCTGGATCTGCTCTGCCCGACCAACCATCACGGGGTGTGAGATGTCCCTGCCGGACGAGGCCGCGCTGCGCTGCGAGGGGCTGAGCAAATCCTTTGGCGCCGAGCCGGTGGTCAGCGATCTGAACCTGACCGTTCAAGCCGGGCACGTGCAGGCACTGGTCGGGCTGAACGGCGCCGGCAAGACCACGTTGATGCGAATGGTGCTGGGCATGACCAGGCCGGACAGCGGCTGGGTGCGGGTGCTCGGCTTCGACGTCGCCCGCGCCCCCCGGGCGTGTTGGGCCGGGGTCGGGCAGATGATCGAGACCCCGTTCGCCTACCCCGAGTTGACGGTACGGGAGAACCTGCACGCGGCAGCCCGGCTGCACGGGCTGACCCGAAGCGGCGCGCCGGCCGCGGTGGCCGAGATGATCGACCGGTTGGGTTTGGCGCCATGGGCAGATCGGCGTTCCTCGACGTTGTCGCAGGGCAACCGTCAGCGCCTCGGATTGGCCGCCGCACTGGTGCACTCCCCGAAACTGTTGGTCCTGGATGAGCCCACCAACGCGCTGGACCCGGCCGGGGTCGTGCTGCTGCGGGACCTGGTCGAAGAGATCGCCGATGGGGGCGCCGCCGTCCTGGTGTCCAGTCATCATCTCGACGAGGTGGCGCGGGTGGCCGACCGGGTGAGCATCTTGCACCATGGATCGGTGATCGGTGAACTCGATCCGGACGGAGTGGACCTGGAGCGGGCGTTCTTCGCGATGGTGTGCGACGCGGATCGTGTGGCCGGCGCCGACGGTGGCCCGACCGAGCGCCCGTACAGACGCCGGTTCGCGCGCCGGTCGGCTGCGCCAGGTGGTCATTGATGAGCGCGGCGTTCGCGGTCGAATGGCTCAAGCTGCGACGGTCACGGGTGGCCTCGGTCACGACGATTGTGCTGCTGGTGGTGCCGTGCGGCCTGGCCGCCGGATTTCTGTCGGTCGCACACGGGACGGGCGGCGGAGCGCTGACGGCGAAGGCCGGCGCCCTGCTGGTCGGCGACGGATGGACCGGGTACCTATCGTTTCTGAACGAGATCTTCGCCACCGGCGGCCTGCTCGGGATGGGCATCGTCGTGGCGTGGTGCTTCGGCCGGGAGTTCGCTGAACGCACCGTCGTCTCGCTGTACGCGTGCGCGATTTCTCGCGACCAGGTCGCGGCCGCCAAGTTCGCCGTGCTGTCCGTCTGGTCGGCAGCCATCTGTCTGCTCCTGCCGCCGGTCGCGTTGCTCACCGGCCTGATCACCGGACTCGGCGCGCCGGGCGCCGGGGAACTTGCGGCGATCGGGCGATTGCTCGTGCTGGCGTTCATGACGGCCCTCCTGGCGTTGACAGTGGGGGTGCCGGCCAGCGCCGGTCGGGGATATCTGCCGGCCTTCGGCGCCATAGTGGGGCTGGTCGTTGCCGCCCAGGTCGCGGTCCTCGTTGGCGCGGGTGCCTGGTTTCCGTACTCCGCTGCTGGACTGTGGGCCGCATCGGGGCCTGCCGGGGCGGCCGGGGTACCCGCCGTCCCGACCTGGCACCTGGTCGTCGTACCCCTGACCGCGATCGCCGCGCTGACCGCCACCGTGGGGTGGTGGCGCCGGGCAGAACTGGTGTGACGGCCGGTGACTCCCCGCTCACAATCCGACCGATGCGTCGCTACCGGCGAGTAGCGTCCGGAAGTATGTCCCCACTCTTTGCGCTCAATGAAGATCACGAAGCCATCCGGAAAGCGGTCCGCGAGATCGCCGAGAAGGAGATCGCACCCTACGCAGCGGATTGCGACGAACACGAGCGGTACCCGATTGAAGCGCAGAAGGCGCTCACCGCGGCGGGATTCCAGGCCGTGCACATTCCCGAGGAGTACGGCGGCGCCGGCGCAGACGCGCTGAGCACACTCATCGTCATCGAGGAGGTCGCGCGGGTCTGCGCCTCGTCGTCGTTGATTCCGGCGGTGAACAAGCTCGGCTCGATGCCGATCATTCTGTCCGGATCGGACGAACTCAAGCGTGCGGTGCTGCCGTCCATCGCCTCGGGCGAGTCGATGATCTCCTATGCGCTGTCCGAGCGTGAGGCCGGCAGTGATGCCGCCGCGATGCGGACCCGCGCGGTGGCCGACGGCGACGACTGGTTGCTGACCGGCACGAAATGCTGGATCACCAATGCCGGGGTTTCCGACTGGTACACGGTGATGGCGGTGAGCGAGCCCGGCATTGGCTCCCGCGGTATCTCCGCGTTCGTGGTTCACGCGACCGACGAAGGATTCGAGGTGGGCTCGAAGGAGCACAAACTCGGCATCAAGGGTTCACCGACCCGGGAAATTCATTTCACGAACTGCCGGATACCCGGCTGGCGGATCATCGGCGAGCCCGGCACCGGCTTCAAGACCGCGCTGGCCACCTTGGACCACACCCGGCCCACCATCGGTGTGCAGGCCGTCGGCATCGCGCAGGGCGCCCTCGACCTCGCCATCTCCTACCTCAAGGAGCGCCGGCAGTTCGGCAAAGCGTTGGCCGAGTTCCAGGCATTGCAGTTCATGGTCGCCGACATGGCAATGGCGATCGCCGCCTCCCGGGCCCTGGTCTATCAAGCGGCCGAAGCGACTGAATCGGGTGCGGCGAATGCGACGTTCCTGTCCGCCGCCGCCAAATGCCTGGCCAGCGATACTGCGATGCAGGTGACCACGGATGCCGTCCAGTTGCTCGGCGGCGCCGGTTACACCCGCGACTTCCCGGCCGAGCGGATGATGCGTGACGCGAAGATCACCCAGATCTACGAGGGCACCAACCAGATCCAACGCTTGGTGATGTCGCGCTCGCTGCTGCGCTGACGGTAGTCCCATCGGCGAAAGCCGCGGCGGCGATCAGTCAAGTCGGGGCAGGTCCGCGATACCGACGCCGATACTGACGGTCGCCTTCTCAGTCCGTGCCCGGCGGGCCCATGCGGCGTGATCGGCCGCCGGATCCAGATCCAGGCTGTGGATCACCGAGGCGCCGGAAGCCAGGGGAGCCAGCAGCAACGGCACCACGTCCGAACCCAGTGACCAGGCACCGGCGGTCAGCACCCGATCGGCGGACGTCAGCCCGGCCCAGGTACTGCCGATCCGGTCGCCCAGCCCATCGGCCGAGGCGATTCCGGCCGAGGTGATGACCACCGCTGCCGCGCCGGCGACCGGCCAGCGCGGCGCGAAACGGTCGGCCTGACCCAGCACCGAGGTGGTGTAGTCCCGTTGATGACCGGCCAGGTCGCGGCTCGGCGCGCCCAGCGGATGGCCCGAGACAACGAACACCTCATCGGCGTCGGCGTCCTCACCTGGCGCGACGAATGCGGCGATGGCGGTCGGGTCGTCGTCGAACTTGACCGTCATTCCCGCCCACCAGGCGCCGAGCAGGATCCCGGCGGTCTGCCAGTGTGCGGGCGTCCTGACGACCACCAGGGCGCCGGGAGCGGCGCCCAGTTCGTCGACCAACAGACCGGCCACCTTGGCCGCCCAGTTCAGGAGAACCGTGCCGGACAGTTCGGTCCGACCGTCCGCCACGTATCCGGTGAATCTGGGCTTGCTCGGGTCCGAGCGCAGGGCAGCCAGGACCCCGTCCACCGCGGTGGTGATCGCCACCTAGTTCACGCATCCGGGCTGCGCCGCGTTGATTGTCGTCGCTTCGGTGGCGGCTGCGGCCGGAGTCGCCACGGCGGTGGCGGCTGCGCTGGCCACCGCGCCGGCCCGCAGTCCGGCCCCGCCGATCTGGTCGGTGCCAACGACCACGAGCACGTGTCCGGTTGCCACCGAGGAATCCTCGGCGAGCTTTCCGAAGCCGAGGCTGGCCCGAACCTGGTCGGCTGCCGCCTGCTCGCCCGATGCGTAGCGAATGGTGGTTTTTCCCTGCTCGTTGCCCTTCGTGGTCCCGGGGTAGTCGGCCGGGTCGCTGACGGTGTAACCGGCCTTCGCGGCCTGGGCGGACACGGTGGCGGCCATCCCGGTGGTCATCGTTCCGTTCTGAACATCCACCGTGATCGACGCGGGGTCGGCCGCCGCAGTGCCGGAGCCACCGGAATCGGTGGTGGCCGACGCACCTTCGGCGACGGTGGCCGGCACCGTCGCCGAAGTGGTCGACGCCGTGTCGCCCTTGGCGATCCGGGTGAACAATGCCTGTACTTCGGTGACGTCGATATGCAAGGCGTCCTTGGTGGTGGTCGTCTCGGCGCCATGGGTCGGCATCGTTTCGAAGTTGATGTTGCCCGAGGACATCGACCCCATCTGGTCGGCCAGATCGAGCAGGTTGAAACCGTCGGACAGCACGATCGACCGGTTGGCGGCGTCGACCAGCGCGGACAGCTTGGACGGATTGCCCAGGGTGCCGACCGAGAGCACCTTGGAGATGGCTCCGGACAGGAACGCCTGCTGTCGGCGCACCCGGTCCAGGTCGCCGCCGGGCAGGCCGTGCCGCTGCCGGACGAAGGAGAGCGCCGCGGTGCCGGACACCTCCTGCGGCCCGGCAGCGAAGTTGGCTCCGGACAGCGGGTCGTTCACCGCGGCGTTCAGGCAGACCGGGACACCGCCGATGGCGTTGGACAGCAGGTAGAAACCGAAGAGGTTGACCTCGGCGTAGTGGTCGATGTGCGCTCCGGTCAGCGATTCCAGCACGTTGATCAGCATCTTGCGCCCGGCGTTGCTCGACTCGCGCTCGATCGCCGCCTTATCGGTGCGGCCGGCGCTGACCAGCCTTTCCTGGGTGAAGAACTTGGCGCTGCCGTAATACGAGTTCACCTTGTTGGGTGCATAGGCCACCTGGCCGCTGTCGGTGCTGGACGGCCCCATCGGTGACGCGGAGATCCAGGAGTCGCGGGGGATCGACACGGCGGTCGCCTTGCCGCCGCCCGGCGGAAGATGGATCAGCATCATCGTGTCGGTGGACAGCCCGCCGCCGTCTTCCTGGGTGGCCACCGCGGCGAGTTCCTCGGCCGACAGCGGGTTTCCCTCGGCGTCCACCCGGGCATCCGAACCGACCAGCAGGATCGTAGTGCCGGTGCATCCGCTGGTTGCTGCGCAGGCGCTGGTCAGGCCGGCTTCCTGCTGGCCGGTGCCATTGGCCACGACCGTGACGAAGGCGGTGGCCAATAGGACGACGGCGGAGGCGACGCCGACGACGATGCGCGCGATCCGCAGCCGCCGTTTGTGTCGCTTCTTGCTCTCCTGGGCCTGCGTGGCCTGCCGCGCAGGGGGCGGACTGAGCAATACGGGCGAGACGGGTATCTGGCGCCGTCGATCAGGTCCGGGACGCGCAGCCGACCGTCGGTCGGATCCCGTCCGATC
The DNA here is from genome assembly GCA_038245175.1 of Mycobacteriales bacterium. GTDB lineage: Bacteria > Actinomycetota > Actinomycetes > Mycobacteriales > Nakamurellaceae > Nakamurella. The sequence continues at coordinate 599,776 of JBBRSR010000001.1, forward strand.
CGGCCGGCTTCCCGGCGCGACCCGCTCGGTGGCTTCCCAGCCGGCCGCGCCGGCCGGGGGCAGCACCCGGGTGCGAGGTGCATCGCCATCGGGTCGGTCCACCGATCGGTCCACCGCCGACCGTGGCGGACCTGTGTTGCCCCGCGGTCGGTGTTGGGGTTCGAACCGGTGCTCGGTCTCCGACCATGCCTGCCCCGGCTGATCGGTGCGTGATTGCGGTGGGCGTGACTGCGGGGGAACTGCCCGCGAACCGCCGGCGACCGGAAGGCCGGGATCGGCCTTGTGGGTTGGCGGCAGACCGGGACGCTGAGGCTGGCCGGCCGGACGCTGGCCGTGCGCCGGTCGCTGGCCTTGGACCGGGCGTTGTCCCTGGACGGGGCGATCACCCTGCGCCGGCCGCTGACCCTGGGCCGGGCGGGTGGGCTGTTCGGCGCGCGGCGGGCGAGGGGGCTGTTGCCAGCCGCCGGCCCGCGGCGGTTGCGCCGGATGCCGGCCCGGGTCGCCAGATGATGGCGAGGCCCCGTTTCCGTTGCCCGCAGTCGATGGTGGGTCACCCTTTCCGTCGGCCGCCGGCCCGGAAACAGGAGCGTCCTCGCCAGCCGATCGGGGCCCATACTTGCGGGGCCCGCGAGGAGTGTCCCCGCCGTCGCGATCGGTCATTCCATGCCTTCCTCATCCGTCCTCCCGCGCTGGCCGGAGAGACACTGTCAAAACGAGCACGGGGGCTCGATGCGGCGACCGATGGTTGATCGCGTCGAGCGCGCCCATTCCTGAGACGCCGAACCCACCGTCGGGTTGCTGATTCCATCGGTGCGATCACCATCCAGCCAGCCGGCTGTCCAGAAACCACCGTCAAGTACACCGTGAATCGGCTGTGCTGAACTGACATCACGAACTATGCCGTCGACGGCCGCTCTGACGACCGAGCCACACTCGACACACCCCCGGCGCATCGTTCGTGCGGCTTGGTCGAAGCCACACTGCATTGTCTCCCATCGCCAGCGCGAAAGTGCGCATTTCGCCTGCGGTACTCACGGTGCGCTATCAGTCCACCCGGATGGGTGATCTTCTCGGAATGCGCGGGCTCTGCGCCGGGTAGGGCAGAATGTCCCCTCATGCGCATCCTCGTCACCGGCGGAGCCGGGTTCATCGGTTCTGCCTTCACCCGTAACCTGCTCGCCGATCTGTATCCCGGTCTGGAAGGTGCCCAGGTCACCGTCCTGGATAAACTGACCTACGCGGGGAACCTCGCGAACCTGGCCCCGGTGGCTGATTCGGAGCGTTACAAGTTCGTCCAGGGCGACATCTGTGACCCGCAACTGGTCGCCGAGCTGGTCGCCGCCAGCGATGCGGTCGTGCACTTCGCCGCCGAGTCGCATGTCGACCGGTCGATCCTGGGTGGCGCAGACTTCGTTCTGACCAATGTGCTCGGCACCCAAACCCTGCTGCAGGCTGCCCTCGGTGCCAATCTGACCAAGTTCGTCCACGTCTCCACCGACGAGGTCTACGGCTCCATCGCCGAGGGGTCCTGGGACGAGGAATACCCGCTGCAACCGAACTCCCCGTACTCGGCCTCGAAGGCCGCATCGGACCTGATCGCCCGCGCCTACGCGCGCACCCACGGGCTGCCGGTGGCGATCACCCGATGCTCCAACAACTATGGCTACTACCAGTTCCCGGAGAAGGTCATTCCGCTGTTCGTGACCAATCTGATCGACGGCGGTACGGTGCCGCTCTACGGCGACGGACTCAACATTCGCGACTGGCTGCACGTGGACGATCACTGCCGCGGGATCGCGTTGGTGCTGGCCGGCGGCCGCGCGGGGGAGATCTACAACATCGGCGGCGGTACCGAGCTGACCAACAAGGAACTGACCGGGCTGCTGCTGGAAGCCACCGGCCGGAGCTGGGACGCCGTCGTCCCGGTGGAGGACCGCAAGGGTCACGATCTGCGGTACTCGGTGGACATCACCAAGATCTCCACCGAATTGGGCTACGCCCCCCGGGTACCGTTCGCCGATGGGCTGGCCGCAACCGTCGAGTGGTACCGGAACAACCGTGACTGGTGGGAGCCGCTGAAATCGCGGGCCGCGCTGGATCGCAAGGCCTGACAACCATCGGAATGCCCAGCCTTCTCATCACCGGCGCCCGCGGCCAGCTCGGTACCGACCTGCTCGCGCAAGCAGCGGCGGCCGGCCTGCCGGCACTCGGCTACGGGTCGGCCGACCTCGACATCACCGACGAGGACGCGGTGGCGACCGCATTGGCGGCCTTCGCCGCTGGCCATCCCGAAGGCGTGGTGATCAACGCGGCGGCGTACACCGCAGTGGACAAGGCCGAATCCGATATCGAGGCGGCCTACGCCGTGAACGCCATCGGCCCCGGCAATCTGGCCAAGCACGCGGCGGGCGCGGGTTTGGGCCTGATTCACCTTTCGACCGACTACGTCTTCGCCGGCGACGGCAGCCGACCCTACGAGCCGTCGGATCCGACCGGTCCGAGGTCGGTGTACGGCGCCTCCAAACTGGCCGGTGAGGACAGCGTGCTGGCTCAGCATCCCGCCGCACAGGTGGTCCGGACCGCCTGGGTGTACGGCGCGACCGGCGCCAACTTCGTCAAGACGATGTGCGCGCTGGAAGCCAACCACCCCACGGTCACGGTGGTCGACGATCAGCGGGGCTCACCGACCTGGTCGGCCGACCTGGCGGCCGGCCTGATCGAACTGGCCGGCGCTCAACTGCCCGGTGGCGTGCTGCACGCGACCAACAGCGGGGCTGCCACGTGGTGGGAATTCACCCGGGCCATCTTCGCCGAGCTGGGAGCCGACCCGGAGCGGGTGCTGCGCACCACCTCCGATGCGTTCATCCGCCCGGCTCCGCGCCCTGCCTATTCGGTGCTCTCGGCACGGGCCTGGAACGAATCCGGACTGACGCCGCTGCGCCCGTGGCGCGACGCGCTGGCCGCCGCCTTTGCGAGCCACCGGGCAGATTTTCTGCCTGCCTGAGGCCTCTCCTCGATTTGCCCGAAGGCCCGATTGGGTGGAAGTGCACGTTCTGGCTACTGTCGGTGACTCTTGTGCTGCTTCAGTCACGCTCAGCTATTTTCGGTCACGTTCGCGTCACGGAAGTCCCCTCACTAGGGGATAGCACTGAGTGCTACTGATCGAATACACTGAGTAACAAACGCGGGTTGCTCTGGCTGGGCCTGCGAATGTGAAAGGTCGCCCTGATGTCAGAGTCAAGCAGCCGCGCACCCACGCTCAAGCGCGTGTTCCGATCACCCGTCCGTCGATTTCTGACCCTGATAGTGCTGCTCGCCGCCGTGACCGGTCCGGCCCTCATCGGAAACATCACTGCCCGCGTGGACAGTCCGCGACTGTCCACTTTCGACTCGCAGATGCTCACGCTGGTCAACGGCGCCCGTGACTCGGCAGGCCTGGCGTACGTGCAGTCGGCCTCCGGACTGACCAACCTGTCGCTCTGGTGGTCCAACCAGCTGGCCGGCGGGGCCACCGGCGGCGTGCTGCAGCACAACCCCAACGCGTTCGCGCAGACGGTGCAATACGGCGCATCCAATCGGACCGCCTGGGCCGAGAACGTGGCCAAGTGGACCCCGGCGACCGTGACCGCAAGCCAGATCTTCAATGCCTACATGGCCTCCCCCGGTCACAAGGCCAACATTCTCGGGTCCGCCTACCGCTTTATCGGAATCGGGAGTGTGACCGACTCCAGTGGAGTCAGTTGGAACACGATGACCTTCACCGACAAGGTCGACAACCCGGACGTCATCAGCTGGCAGAAGACGGCGTACAACCCGACGATCTACTCGGTCTCCGGTGGTAGCCACCACGCAGCGACGTACGGTGAATGGGCCGGCGCCGGCTTCCCCACCCCCACGGCCACCTATACCGAATACGTCCACTACCCGTGGTCGCCAAGCATCTACGCGGTGACCTTCTGGGCCGATGAGTGGGAGTGGGACAAGCTGGACTTCAACTCCTGGGCATCTGCCGGGTACCCGGCACCGCGGGTCGCCGGCTGGATCGCCGGATCGACCGTCTGGAAGAACGCCAGTTCGCCGGTTATTTATTTGACCGACCCCGAGGGCCAGACCCACCCACTCACCTACGCAGAATGGTCCGCCGCCGAATTCCGAACCCCGGAAGTCCGCTGACGGAGCACCGATCGCCGGTCACGCCGATCGCCATCGCCCCGATCAGCTTGGGGTGGTGGCGATCACTGCGTATTCCTGCGGGCCGAACAACACCTCGTTCAGGCGCTCGGTGTTGGTGTTGATCGTGCGGACCCACTCGGGGGCATCGGCATCCCGGACCTCGGACAGGTGATAGGAGGATGCCGGCGAGTAGAACTCCAACCGGACATCGCGGAAGCCGGCCGTCTCGCACAGGAACGCCAGCAGCGAGGGATGCAGCGGGCGCACGTGCGTCGGATCCAGGATGTAGGAGTTTCCGAGCACGATCAGTGACGCCGGATTCGGGGTCTCCGCGATGAACACGCCGCCCGGCTTCAGCTTCGCCGCCGACAACTCGAGGAATCGGATGAGCACATCGAGCTGCAGGTGTTCCACCAGGTGCGCGCTGAACACCGAACCGATGCTGTGTTCGGACGCCTGCTCCAGAAACGCCAGCGCATCGGTGTGCCGGATGTCCAGTCCACGGGCGCGGCCTTCGGCGACCATGCCGGAATCCGTATCGACGCCGATGCACTCGACGCCCTGGCTCTGCAACCGTTCGAGCAGCTCCGCCCGTCCGCAGCCCATGTCGACCACCGGCCGGTTGGCGCTCAGCAGCTCGCTGTACCGCTCGGTCTGAACTGCCAGAATTGCCTCCGGGTCGCCGCGGAACCGGCGTTCGAAGGCCACGTAGTTGAACAGTTCCGACGTCACCGAATTCGCGGCGACCACTGTCGAGGCTTGGCCCTGCGCGGTGAGATCCGTGGCGACAATGGGCTCGGGTTGCGCCGCCGGCGTCGCATCGGCAGAGCCGTCGATGGCGGCGGCGGCCGGGGCATATCGCAGCCGCCGCTCGACGCTGTTGATCTGCTCGCGGAGCTCGGCGAAACGAACCGCGGCGCCGCCGAGACCGGCGCCCGGCGCGAACGCCATTCCGAGGTCCAAGAGCCGCCGCTCCTGCTCACGCATCTCGGCCAGAACTTCATCGACGCGGCCGCTGATCGCTATCACGTCGTTCTTCAACAGCGAGAAATTGATCCGATCGGCCGCCGACTGGCTACGTTCAGCGGTCAGCGCGGCAACCTGCGCGGAGAGTGTGGCCAGCCAGTCACCCAAATCGTCGACGTGGCCGATCAGCGGAGCGGTGCGCTCGGTGATGAAGGGTTCCACCAGTTGGCGGCTGGCACCGGCCTGGCCGAGTCGCAGGATTACCCGCGACGCCTGGCGCACCGCCTGCGCACGCACCCGGGACTTGACGCCTTGAACGCTGGGCATCCGCCGCGGCCGGCCCGCCTGCGCGGACGTCGGCGCCGCGGTTGGCGTGTTGGCGATGCCACCGCCGGTGGGCGAACCTGCCGGCCGGTCCGAGCTCAGCAGGCCGGTCGAGCGGGACAATCCGGCCAGCTCGGCGGTCAGGTCGTGATCGAGTGCGTCAGGGAGCGTCATGACTCTCCTATGGTCTGGGCGGATCCGGCGGATCGCGGAAGGTTGTACAGACGAGCTGCCCGAGCGCGGATGGGGGCATCATCCGGCGTGCCGAGGGCCGCCAGGACCCGGGAGATGCGAGCTGCCGGCCCAGCGGGTTTCGTGATCGCATTCTCTATCCGCGCGACCAGGTGCGGCATGCTGTGCACCTGCTCGAAAAGCGTCCGACCCGCCCAGCTCAGCCGCGCCGCGGCGGCCATGTCGTCGGCCAGTTCAGCGGCCAGCCGCTGCCGCTCCTGATGATCCGAGCCCACCCGGACGTGCTCGTCGTGGCGGGCCCCGATGGCCTCCGCGGTCGCCGGGTCGGTGACCGTCGGTGCGCCGCAGCCCAGCGCCAACAGCACCGAGGCCTGGTCGCTGATCACTGCGGAGGCGGTGATCAGAATGGTGTCGGCGAATTTCGGATCCACCACGTGACCGTCCCACACACACCGCTGCGCGCCCACCTCGCCGACCACCGCCGACGGCAGCCCGCGAGCGCGCCGGATCCGTTGCCGGGGATACGGTGCGTACGGCCTCGCGTCGTCGTATCGCACGGTCGACGGGGTGATCAGCACCTTCGGTGCTGTGGTCTCGCAGGCGTCCAGTAGCGCCTGGTCACCGGACAGGATGAGCGACGGCCGGCGAACCTGTTCGATATCCGCGCGGTTGGCCAGGTACCAGGCGGCGGGGGCGCCGTCCGGAATGCGGAACGGACTACGGAACACCAGCATCCAATCCACCCGGCCGGTGTATCCGTCCATGTTCACCACGACCGATTGCCGACCGATGGCGTAGATCAGATGGTCCAGCTCAGCCGGTCGTGGACCGCCGACGGACAGGCCGAGCACGACCCTGCCGGTTGGGATCACGAGGTGAGGCTTTCCACGACCGTCTCCCAGTTCAACTCGATCACCTTGCGGCGCCCGGCCTCACCGAGCCGAGCCGCCCAATCCTTGTCGGCGGCGAGCTTGTCGAAGGCGGCGCCCATCTGCTCGGCCGATCCATCGGTGACGATGCCGGTCACCCCGTCCTCGACCCACTCCAGGACGCCGCCCGAGTCGGCAGCGGTGACGACCGGTTTGCCGGCCAGGAAGGCCTGCAGGGTGACGTAGCCGTAATCCTCGTCGGCCGGGGTGTAGACGACGGCGAGGGCGTTGGCGAACAGCGCCACCAGATCGCCGTCGGAAACGAAGCCCGGGAGCTCGAGGCGGTCGTCGACCGAGATCGCCTTGGCCCGTTCCTGCAACTGCTCGGCCAGGCTGCCGCGCCCGGTGATGACCGCCCGCACTCCGCTGTGCGCGAGGGCCTCGACGATCCGGCCCGGCCGCTTGTTCTGTTCCAACCTGGTCGGCGACAACACATAGTCCCCGAACGGACCCGGGGCCAGCCGATCGGCCAACGGCGGTGGGTGATACAGCGTCCGGCTCTGCAGGCCGTTGAACTGCGCGAGCCGCGCGGTGACCACGTCGGAGATGGTGAACAACTTCGTAGCCTCTGACAGCGCGCGACAATCCCACTCGGTGAGTTGCCGCTGCATTTCGATGGAGTAGTCGTCCAGACCGAAGTCCGACCAGTCCGCTTCGGCCGCGTCGTACGCGCCGCGATGCTGGTGCAACAGCCATACCACCTTGTTGGGATGCTGCACGAAGTAGGACGGGAAGTTCAGTGCGATCACCAGGTCGGCGTCCACCGGAGTGGTCCGCCAGGCCAGCGGTGAGTCGAAGATCCGGTCCTTCTCCCAGGCCACCGGAATCCTGACCAACTCGGTGTTGTGCCCGGCCGCGGTCAGTGCCGCGGTCAAGTTCTCCATGAGCAGCTCAGCGCCACCGTGCATGAACGGCTTCTGGGCGCCACACACCAGAATATCCACCCGCTCCTCCTGTTCAGCTGTTAACACATCTTCACTGGCAGAGCTACCGGACGAGTATAGACACGCGGATTCGGCAGGCTGGAATCTCGGATTCGCGCTGCCGAGGTGGCGTCCGTCCGCCGCGCCGATCCACCCGGTCGGTATAGTGCAGTCCTTGACAGCAGTCGTTCACGAGTCCGTCACAGTCCTTCACACGTCGGGCAATCGGTGTCGTCTCGGCATCAATTCTGGAAAAGGAGAGTTATGCCACGGGCGCTTATCACCGGTATCACAGGTCAGGATGGCCCCTACCTGGCGGAGCTGCTGCTGGCCAAGGGATATGAGGTATTCGGGCTGATCCGTGGGCAGAACAACCCGAAGCGCGAAATGATCGAACGCGAGATTCCCGGCGTTCAGTTGATCACCGGTGACATCACCGACCTGTCGAGCCTGATTCGCGCGTTCAACACCTCGCAGCCCGACGAGGTCTACAACCTGGGCGCCATCTCCTTCGTCGCCTACTCCTGGGAGAACGCCTACCTGACCAGCGCAGTCACCGGGATGGGCGTGCTGAACGTGCTGGAGGCCGCCCGGCTCTACTGCGGTGACGACATCTCCAAGGTGCGGTTCTACCAGGCGTCTTCGTCGGAAATGTTCGGCAAGGTCCAGCAGGTCCCGCAGAGCGAGGAAACCCTGCTGTGGCCCCGGTCGCCGTACGGCGTCGCCAAGGTGTACGGACACTACATGACCATCAACTACCGCGAGTCCTATGGCATGCACGCCTCGTCAGGCATTCTTTTCAACCACGAGTCGCCCCGCCGCGGACCGGAGTTCGTGACCCGGAAGATCACCCAGGCGGTGGCCAGAATCGCATTGGGACAGCAGGAGTCGGTCTCCCTGGGGAATCTGGATGCCCGGCGCGACTGGGGCTTCGCCGGCGACTACGTCGAGGCCATGTGGCTGATGCTGCAGGCTGAACAGGCCGACGACTACGTGATCGCCACCGGCGAGACGCACTCCATCCGTGAGTTCCTCGACGCCGCCTTCTCCCACGTCGGCATCGCCGATTGGGAGCGTCACGTGCACGTCGATCCCCGGTACTTCCGGCCGGCCGAGGTCGATCTGCTGATCGGCGACCCGGCGAAGGCCAGGGCGAAGCTCGGCTGGGAGCCCAAGGTGCCGTTCCCCGAACTGGTGACCATGATGCTTGATTCGGATCTGGCGGCGCAGAAGCTCCTCATCGCCCACTGATCCGCAAGAATCGAGCATCAAGAATCGAGCATCGTGTTGAGAGCTTTTGTCACAGGTGTCAACGGTCAGGACGGCAGCTATCTCGTCGAGCGCCTGGTGGATGCCGGCTACGAGGTTCACGGCCTGATTCGCCCGGTTGACGTGTCCGCGGCGGTCCCGGTGCCGGGGGTGGTCAACCATCCCGGGGATCTGTTGGACAGCGAACGGGTAGCCGATCTGATCCGGGATATCCAGCCGGACGAGATCTTCAACCTGGCCGGTATCTCATCGGTGGCCCGATCCTGGGCGGAGCCGGTCATCACCGGACAGATCTCCGGCGCGGCCGTCGGCAGTCTGATCCACGCGGCCTGGCAGGTTGGCGAGGCCAGCGGCAAACAGGTCAAGTTCATCCAGGCCAGCTCCGCGGAGATCTTCGGCAACCCACAGATCAGCCCGCAGGACGAGAGCACCCAGATCGCGCCGATCACCCCTTACGGTGCCGCCAAGGCATACGGCCACCACCTGGTCAACGTGTATCGGTCCCGCGGACTGTTCGCGGTGTCGCTGGTCCTGTACAACCACGAGTCGCCGCGTCGGCCGCCCAGTTTCGTGACCCGGAAGATCACCCAGACGGTCACCAGGATCGCCCGCGGTACTGCCGCCGAACTCGTCCTGGGCAATCTGGACGCCCGGCGGGACTGGGGCTGGGCGCCGGACTACGTGGATGCCATGGTTCGCGCCGCCGCCCATGACGAGCCGCAGGACTATGTGATCGCCACCGGGGTGGCCCATTCCGTGCGAGATTTCGTCGCGGCGGCGTTCGGCGCAGTCGGAATCCAGGACTGGCAAGAGCGTGTCCGGGTGGATTCGGCCTTTGTCCGGCCCACCGATGCACTCGAGCAGGTGGGCGACGCCACGCGCGCCAGAACCGCGCTGGGCTGGTCACCGACGCTGGGCTTCGATGAGATCGTGGCCAGGATGGTGCAAACGGATCTGACCGCATTCGACACCGATCAGCCGGTCTGAGTCCTCGATCCCGGGGACCGAGCGCGAAGTGGTCTAACCTGATCGGGGATCGTTCGGTCCTTCGGTGGGATGGGTATGCACACAGCAGTAGGCACGGCGAAAGGATCTGGACCATCAGTGAGAGTTTTTGCCGGCGAGCATCTGACGGCCAGCACGCGCATCGGCAACGAATCGCCCGCTGCTCAGATCGTGCCCTGACGATCCCTGGAGGGCGAAATGGCAACTGCTGACTCATTCCAGAATGTTCCGGCGGTAGATGGTCGAAGCCATTCCCACCTGGAACGGATCAGTGCCCGTCCCGCCTTCTTCAGCGGATTCGGCAAATCCATCGCCGACATCTGGCAGTTCCGCGAACTCCTGGGCAACCTGGTCAGCAAGGAATTGAAGGTCCGGTACAAGGAATCGGTCCTCGGCTTCATGTGGACGCTGGTCCGGCCGTTGATGCAACTGCTGGTCTATTCGGTGGCCATCGGCGTTTTCCTGGGCAGCGGCCGGGTCATTCCGCAGTTCGGCGTCTATCTCTTCACCGGGCTGCTGGCCTGGACCCTGTTCACCGACATCGTCGGTGGCTGCACCGGCTCGATCGTCGGCAATGCCGGCCTGGTGAAGAAGGTCTACTTCCCGCGGGAGCTGTTCCCGTTGTCGGTGGTCGGCGCGGCGGTCGTCAACTTCTTCCTGCAGGTCATCGTTCTGCTCGGCGCCTATCTGGTCACCGGATCCTGGCCCAGGCTGTCGAACCTGCTGCTGGTGCCGCTGGCGCTGCTCGTGCTGGTCGTCTTCGCGACCGCGATCGGCATGCTGCTCGGCGCCGCCAACGTGTTCCTCAGAGACGTCCAGCACCTGGTGGAGATCGGCCTGCTGCTGTGGTTCTGGATGACGCCGATCGTCTACGACTGGACCAAGGTGCGGACCGAGCTCGCCGGTACCGCGGACGCGCCGAAGGCGACTGCGTGGCTCTTCGACCTGTACATGGCCAACCCGATGGCCAACGTGGTGCTGGCCTTCCAGCGCGCGTTGTGGCCGGGCGGGCTCACCGAGAAGGGCGCCGCGTTCTACTACGGCGGCAATCTGTGGCTACGGCTGCTGGTCTGCCTGGCCGCGTCCGCGGTGTTGTTGTTCGTCTCGCAACGTGTCTTCGCCCGCGCTCAGGGCAACTTCGCGCAGGAGCTGTGAGGTGACCGAACCCGTCATCCGCGTCCACGACGTGTCGAAATTCTTCTCCCTGCACAAGCACAAATCGCTCAAGGAGCGGCTGGTGAACCGCGGCCGGGACACCGCTTACGTCGATGAGTTCTGGGCGCTGAAGGACATCACCTTCGACGTCGAACCGTCGACAACGCTCGGCCTGATCGGTCATAACGGCTCCGGGAAATCGACCCTGCTCAAGATCATCGGCGGCATCCTCGCCCCGAGTACCGGCTACACCGAGCGGCGCGGCCGACTGGCCGCCCTGCTGGAGCTGGGTGCCGGCTTCCATGGTGACCTGTCCGGGCGGGAGAACGTCTACCTCAACGCTTCGATCCTGGGTCTGACCAGAGCGCAGACCGACCAGTACTTCGATGCGATCGTCGATTTCTCCGGTATCGAGGAGTTCATCGATACCCAGGTCAAGTTCTACTCATCCGGCATGTATGTCCGGCTCGCCTTCGCCGTGGCGATTCACGTCGACCCCGAGGTGTTGCTGATCGACGAGGTCCTCGCGGTCGGCGACGAGCCGTTCCAGCGCAAGTGTCTGGAGAAGATCCGCGACTTCCAGCGTGAGGGTCGCACCATCGTGATGGTCACCCATGGCCTCGACCAGGTACGCCAGCTGTGCGACCGGGCGATTCTGCTCGAACACGGGAAGATCCTGATCGACGGTGACCCGATCGATGTGATCCGGACCTTCCGGGAGAAGTACGAGCAGGACTTCAGCTCCAATGTCGGCGAGGCCGCCGATCCGGAAAAGGCGCGCCCGGCCGAAATCGTCTCGGTCACGGTGACATCGCCGGACGGTTCTGCGCTGCGACGCATCGATCCAGGCGACCCGGTGACCATCGACGTGAAGGTCTCGGCACGGCATCCGCTGCCCGAATGGACGGTGGGTATCGCGATCGCGAATCAGTTCGAGAACCACGTGTACGGGGTGAACACCCAGATGGCCAAGGTTGATCTCGGCCCGCTGAACGGCACCAGCACGGTCCGGTTCGCGATCCCCGAGGTGCCCCTGGCCGAGGGTCAGTACTTCATCACGGCCGCCGTCCACCCGCCGCGGGGCGCGGAGTGGCATCGCGTCGACCGGGCGGCCTATTTCAAGGTCTACAGCCCGGCCAATCAAGACGGCGTGGTCTATCTGCGCCCTGAGATCGAAGTGGTGACCGGCTGATGCGCGCTGATCTCGACCGAAGAGGGACCCTGGCCTTTGTGCCGGCGCGATTCGGCAAGGAGGTGGTCGGCGGCGCGGAGATCGTGATGAAGCAGATGGCGTTGGGCCTACGGGACCGCGGCTGGGACGTCGAAATTCTGACCACCTGCGCGCTGGATCATCACTACTGGGAGAACGTGTTCGAAGCAGGTACCAGCCAGGAGGACGGTCTGACCGTCCGGCGATTCCCGGTGGTCAACGAGCCGATCGTCGAACGCGGTGTGCTGGAAGCCCGGATCATTGCCGGCGAGAAGGTGACGCTGGCCGAGCAGCAGCGCTGGATCAACTCCGGCATGCGGGTGCCCGAGCTCTACCACTACATTCTGGACAACCGTTACTCCTACCGCGGGATGCTTTTCACGCCGTACCCGTTCTGGGTGACCTTCGCGTGCTCGCAGATCGCCCCGGAACGCAGTGTGCTCTGGACCTGCCTGCACGATGAGCCCTACGCCCGCCTCGACCTGTTCCAGCCGATGTTCACCGGCTCGGCCGGGCTGTTCTTCCAGACCGACCCCGAGTACAACCTGGCGACCGAGATCTGCAGCAACCTGGCGCCCAACGCCATCGTCGGCTGCGGGGTGGAGATCCCCGAGGTGTACGACCCGCACGGTTTCCGTGCCCGGTACAACATCGACGGGCCCTTCCTGCTCTACGCCGGTCGCCGCGAGGGCGCCAAGGGCTGGGAGCAGATGCTCGACTGGTACGCGGCCGCCTACGACCACGCTCCCTTCGACCTCAAGCTGGTCACCATGGGCAGCGGCGACGTCAACCCGCCGGAATCGATCAAGGACCTGGTGATCGACCTGGGCTTTCTGCCCGACCACGAACGTGACAACGCCTTCGCCGCGGCGGCGGCATATGTGCAGCCCAGTAAGTATGAGGCGTTCTCCCGCACCATCATGGAGGCCTGGCTGGCCGGTACCCCGGTCATCGCCAACGCCGGTTCCGAGGTGGTCGCCTGGCACTGCGAGCGTTCCGACGCCGGATTGGTCTACCGCGACGCCGCCGAGTTCGAGCAGTGCCTGCGGTTCATCGCCGATGCACCCGAGTCGGCTGCCGCGCTGGCCGCGCCCGGCCGGGGGTACGTGCTTGACCACTACACCTGGGACACGGTACTGGATGGCATCGAGGACAGCCTGGACAGCTGGCTCCCCGCGCCGACGCCGGAAACGGCGCCCTCGCACGAGGTGAAGGCGGCCGATTCGTTGACGGTAGGGGGCTCCTGACCATGAAAATCCTGATGGTGACGCCCTACCCGCCCCTGCGTGACGGGATCGCGTCCTACGCCGTGCAGACCGTCGTGGCGCTTCGGGCAGAAGGCCACGACGTGACGGTGCTCTCGCCGGGACCGTCGGCGGCGCATCAGCACCTGAACCTGGTCGGCCCTCGCGGCGCGGCGGCGCTGGCCAAGCGGGTGCGCGGCTACGACAAGGTGATCATCCAGTTCCACCCGGATATCTTCTACCCGGTCGACGCCTCGTCCGCCGAGCGCGCGGCCACCAGCGCCGGTCTCGCGGTTGCCTTCCGGCTGGCTGACTACGTCGAGGTCCGGCTGCACGAGATCGACTACCGGAACGGCTACGGCGCCGGCCCGGCCGCCATCGCCGCCCGATTGATGTGGTCGCAGGTCGACAAGATCGTGGTGCACACCGAGGGCGAGCGGAACGACTTCATCGCCGCGTTCAAGGTGAAGCCGGAGAACATCGAACTCACCGATCACGGCGGTGACTTTCAGCGGTACACCACCGCGAACCGGGCGACCGCCCGTCGGACGCTGCGGGTGCCGGCCGATGCGATGGTCTTCCTGTCGATCGGATTCATCCAGCCGCACAAGGGTTTCGATCGCGCCGTCCGGGCCTTCGCCCGGGTGGCCGACGGTGATGCCCGGCTCTACGTGGTGGGTTCCGTGCGGGTGGACGAGCCGGGCTTCCTGGCCTATATGGCCGAGTTGGCCGAGCTGATCTCGCAGACTCCTGGGGCCGAACTGCGCCAGGGGTACGTCAGCGATGAGTTGTTCGACCGCTGGATCGTCGCCGCCGACTGTGTGGTGCTGCCGTATCGGGCCATCTGGTCGTCCTCGGTGATCGAACGGGCCAGACTCTACGACACCTCTGTCATCGTCACCGACGTCGGCGGGCTCAAAGCGCAGGCCGAGCGCGGCTCGGACGTCACGGTGGTCGCCGATGATGAGGAGCTGGCCGGGGCGCTGGCTTCCCGGATCGCCGGCAGCTCGGCTAACGCCGCAGTCCCGCATCACCTGGCCGTACCGAACAAGGAATGGCCCGTCGCCGGGGATAACCTCCGGCTCAGGTTGCAGGCCGAGATCGTCGCCCGGGCGACCGTGCGCCGCGGCCGTCCAGCGGGCGCGGTCGATGCGCCGGCGCTGGTGGCCGGGCGAGTGAAGGCGGCATCGGATGCGCGTGGGGTGCTTGCCCGGGTCGCCCCGGTACCGATGTTCGCAATGCCCAGCACCGCCGGTCGAGGCCCCAGGTCCTATGCCAAGAAGGTGGTCCGCAAGCTCACGGACTGGGAGATGCGGGAGATCGCGCACCAGATGAATTTGCAGAAGATCGGCACCGACAAGATGGTCGGCGCACTCACCGAGCAGGTTGCAGCACTGCAGGCCCAGGTGCTGGAGTTGACGGCGCACCATAAGGAGGAGGGGCGCGACGGGTGAAGCGTGTTGTTGACGTCAGCACCTGGGCGCGGGCAGCGCGGACGGCGCGGTCCGGGCGTGGACCGGGTAGGGCGCTGTGACTGCAACCGCCGCCGATTCGCCGAGCGCGGATCTGCGTACGGGTTCGTCCAGCATCGATCTGCGCACCGGTTCGTCGAGCACCGAAACCGTGGTCCGTCGTCCGATCTGGACGGTTCGCCGCCGCAACGACGTCATTGCCTATGGTGCGGCGATCCTGGGCAGCGTCGCCGCCACCGTCTTCACCATGAAGCTCTGGCTGGCGGACCTGTCAATCCCGTTCACCTATTCCGGAGATGGCGTCTCCTCGGCCGCGCACGTCAAGGCCACCATGCAGTGGGGGTGGTATGAGAACCAGCTCGATCTGGGTGCCCCGTACGGCCAGAATTACCACGACGTGCCGTTCGGCGACAACCTGCCGCTGGTGTTCGCCAAGGTCGCCGGTTGGTTCACCAACTCCTGGCCGGTGGTCTTCAACCTGTACTTCCTGCTCGGATTCCCGCTGGCCGCGGTCACCGCCTTGTGGTTCCTGCGGCAGTGCGGAGTGTCCCGGCCGATCGGCGTAGCGCTGGCCGTGTTGTTCGCGATGGCGCCTTATCACTGGTTGCGCGGTGAGTCGCACTTCTTCCTGTCGGGCTACTGGGCGGTGCCGATCGGGGTGTGGGTGGCGCTGACGGTGCTCCGCGGCCGCGGCCTCTGGGCAGGTCGTCGGGTCGCCGAGGGCAGCTCGATCGGGCGGCGAGCGTTGGGAGCGGTGACCGGACGCGGCGCGCTGGTTGCCGTGGGGCTGGCCGTGCTGGCTACCTCGGCCGCCTACTACGGCGTCTTCACAGCGGTGGTGGTGGCGTTCTGCGGGGTGGTCGCGCTCGTCCGTACCCACTCCTGGCGGCGATTCTTCGGGGCAGCGGTCGCCGGCGGCTGGCTGGTGGTGGTGGTCATCGGAAACGTGATCCCGGACCTGCTCTACGAACGGGCGAACGGAGCGAACACCGCGGGACTCATCCGCCCGCCGGCCGATGCCGAGGTGTATGCGCTCAAGATCACCTCGCTGGTGTTGCCGGCGCCTGGTCACCGGCTGGCCTTCTTGGCCAAGGTGCGGAACTGGTACGACAGCCAGTTTCCGCTGGCATCCGAGCAACCGGCGCTGGGTCTGGTCGGTGCGCTCGGCCTGGGCCTGGCCTTTTCGATCTGTTTCTACGCGATGACCCGCGGCCTCCGCTCGACGTCCGACCAGGTGGCGGCCCCGCCGTCGGCCAGAATGTCGATGCTGGTGGCCCTGTCCAGTCTGACGTTGCTGATGGTCCTGCTGGCTACGGTCGGCGGGGTCGGCACCTTCCTGTCGTTCGTGTCAGCCAGCCTCCGGGGCTGGAACAGGATGTCGATCCTGATCGCCCTGGCCTGTCTGGCCATCGTCGGACTGGCCGTGGATGCCGCGTTCGCCACAGTGCCCGGCCGCGTCCGGCGGCGGGCGCCGGCCACGATCGCCGGGATCGTATTGGCGCTGGCAATCGGTGCTGCGGGTGTGTTCGATCAGGCCATCGCCGTCGCAGTGCCGCAGTATGACCAGGTCAGGGCTGCGTGGCAGTCCGACTCGCAGTTCGTCGACCAGCTCGAGCAGACGGCAGGGACCGATGCGATGCTGTTCCAGGCACCCTTCATCCCATTCCCCGAGTCGCCGCCGGTGGACAACGCCTTCGACTCAGACATGGTCAAGCTGTCGCTGCATTCGACCACGCTGCGGTGGAGCGGCGGCGGCCTGAAGGGACGACCGCGCAGCGACTGGCCGCTAGTGGTGGCTCAGCTGCCCATCGATCAGATGGCGCTGGCGGTGGCCAAGATGGGATTCGCCGGCATCGTCACCGATTCGAATGCCACTCCCGACAGTGGCGAGGCATTGCTGGGCTCGTTCACCGAGGCGATCGGGGCGCCGACCCTCTCATCAGCGGACGGCCGATGGCACTATTTCGCGCTCACCGAGCAGGTATCGCAAGTGGCCGCGTCGAGCACGCCCCAGGAACGAGCAGACTTCGTCCAGCTGATGCTCAGCGACCCGGGAACCGCGGTCGCCCGGTTCGACCAGTGATGCTTTGCTGAACCGACCGAGGGATGACCGGGGTCAACTTGTCGGCAACCGTTGAACAGTCAGCGGCCGAGCCGGCCGAGCCGGCGGAACTGAGTTCGGGCTGGACGCCGTTGTCGAGGGCCGTCCGGTTGCGGGCGGCACTGGCAATACTGGTGGCGGTATCAATTCACCTGATCGCGCAGGCCGGCATGGTGTGGGGGGTCCCGGCAGGGCCCGGCAAAGTCGTTGATTGATTTCCTGACCTGCGGAGATGGTCCGACACACCTATAGGTCCGGCGTATGAGTGGGCGGGCATGGCCCCTGTGGTGATCTGAGGGTTCTCTAGGCCGCCTGCTCGCCACGAAGGACCATGCCCGATGTCATCATTGCCGATGTTCCGCGTTCTTGACCAGTTCGACGAGGACGAGTTCCTTGACGTCCCCGCAGCGCCCGAGGGTTACTCGCGGTGTTGTGCGATGTCCCAGACACCCGCCGCAAACGCGGTATCCGGCACCCATTGGCAACGATCCTGGCGATCCTGGCGATCCCGGCGGTCGCGGCGTGCGCGGTGACATCGGGTGCGAAGTCGTTCTTGGCCATCGCGGAATCGGTCGCCGAGGCCACCCGGCGGCGCTGGCCCTGGTCGGAGTGACCGGCGAGCCTTCTTCGGAATCCACGATCCGCCGGACCCTGCAACAGATCGGAGGTGACGTGCTCGACGCGAAACTGGGTGCCTCGGCCCAGCTCCGGAACACTCCCACCATGTCGATGCCGGTGATCGCCGTGGACGGGAAATCGGTGCGTGGTTCCGGTGATCCGCCCGGACGCTCCGCACGCGCAGAGACCACGCCGGGTACCTACGCCAACACGGCGCCCACTCGTGCTCACCGTGAAGAACAATCAACCGACTTTGCGAAAGCATCTCCCTGGCCAGCACTGGGCCGACGTCCAGATCACGCACACCAATCAGGTCACGGAGGGAAGGAGAAATAATCGCGCCGGCCAGCCGGCCGTACAGAGCGGTCATTGTGTGTGATATGTGGTCCTGCACGCAGCTAAACACTCCCAGCGGCCACCTCAGTATTGATCATTCTAGTGGCATACGTCATCTCGTCAGGTGGGGTCCTGCAGGGTAGATGGTGCCCAGACGCGCATGAGCGCGCGACTGCGAGTGTCAATCGTCGAGCGATATTCCTGCGCCGAGCGGGTGGCGTGCTCGGTTAGACGCGCCGAAGCGCGATGGCCATTCCGGCGTTCTCTTTCGCGGTAACCTGGCTATCTCAACTATCAGTATTTCGATGCCGCCCGTGCCTGCGTGATGGCCCTGCTTTGATCGTGGAGGGCTTGTGCAGGATCCACTGAGGTCGAGTTCGAGCGTTGAGGGCGGCAGAGTCGTCGGCAACGACCACATTCGGCTGGCGACGCGACAGACGCGTCGGGTTGACACCGAAGGAGGCCGGGTTGCTTCCCCTCGCGTCCTAGGCGCAACGGTGAGCCGGTTCCGCCCGGACATCGAGGGTCTTCGGGCGGTGGCGGTTCTGTTGGTCGTCCTCAACCACCTCAAGGTGTGGCCCCACGGTGGGTTTATCGGGGTTGACGTGTTCTTCACGATCTCGGGATTCCTCATCACGGGTCTGATCGTCGACGAGGTCGCTCGCACCGGCTGGCTCTCCTTTCGCGGCTTCTACACTCGGCGGGCGCGACGCATCCTCCCCGCGGCTCTTTTGGCGCTCGCGGGGACCTGGGTGGCCGCGAGCGTGGTGTTCACCGGCGGCCGTGTCCAAACGACGATGCAGGACATCTGGTGGTCGCTCGGTTTCGCCGCGAACATCCATTTCGCGAACGCGGGGACCGGTTACTTCGACACCTTTGCGCAACCGTCGCTGGTGCAACACTTCTGGTCGCTGGCAGTCGAGGAACAGTTCTATCTCGTGTGGCCGGTCCTGTTGCTGCTGACTACACTCGTGGCCCGCAAGGTCGCGGGACGTCGCGCCGGGTTGGTGGTCGTACTCCTGTGTGGTGCAGCCGTGCTGGCTTCGTTGGTCTGGTGTGTGGTCCAGACGTTAACGGCTCCGGCCGCGGCATACTTCTCCACTCTGGGCCGGGGCTGGGAGCTCGGTGCCGGCGCGATCGTCGCTCTCGCTATCCGTCGAGGCCTGCGCCTTCCGACGCGCCTAGCGAGCCCGGCCTCGTTCGCCGGTGTGGTCGGGATCCTTGTATCCGCCGCGGTCATCGACGGCCGGTCACCCTTTCCAGGGCCGGCGGCGGTCGCGCCGGTGCTAGCGAGCTGCCTGATCCTGCTCGCTGGTGCCGCCGTGACGAGCTTTCGGGGCGGCTGGCACGTGGTGCTGGTCAACCCGGCGTCTCGGTTCCTCGGGAGGGTTTCGTTCTCTCTCTACCTGTGGCACTGGCCGACGATTCTTATCGTCGCTGCGGTCGTCCCCCAGACGGCGTTCGTGTACCTGCCACTCACCATCAGTGCTATGTCTGCGTTGACCCTACTGAGCTACTACATGGTCGAGCTGCGCTTCCACCGGGCCGCCTCTACTGGACATGCGGCGGCGCGGCGCGTGACCCAGCCCGGCCGTCGGGTAGCCAGTGACCCGGTCCGCTGGCGCAGGCTGGCCGTCACGGCGACAGTGGCAGTGACGCTGGTCCTGTTCGCCCTCAGGCCCGACTCCGCTCCCCCTCCCTCGTTGGGCCCCGCAGCGCCTGCGGGTCAGCTGCCGGGCCCGGCCACCGCTTTCCTCCAGAAGCAGCTCACCTCGGCGCTGGCCGCCACCGAGTGGCCCCGGCTGACGCCCGACATGTCCGTCGTGATCGCCTACAAGGAGTTCGACGACCGCGCCGGGTGCGCCGACAGCGTGCCGTTGCTGCCGGCGAGCGCCTGCACTGTGGGGAATCCGTCGGCGCCCAAACTGGCTCTCGTGGTCGGAGACTCCACGGCCCGCGCCTACATGCAGACGCTCAAGCATTTCGTCGACGGGCCTGGCTCGAACTGGAGGATCCGGTTCATCGGCCTGACAGGATGCGCTTTCATCGATGCAGAGATACCCAACGACGCGAAGTGGATCACCGACGCCTGCCCTGCCCGCAAGCAGGCGGCACTAGACGTTATCCTTCAAGACAAGCCCGACCTCGTCATCGTGACCAACCACTTCGGTGACTCCTACACTGCCGACAGTACCAAGCCGATGGCCGTCGAGGATTGGGCATCTGCACTGGAGCGCTACACCAGCCGGTTCCGCAGCGCTACCACGGAGATCGCTTACCTCGCGCCACCCCCGGCTGAGATTGAGATCCGCTCCTGCTACACGGCGTTCAGTAAACCGGCAGACTGTATCTCGCACGTCACTCAAACTCGACAACAGCACGCCGCTGCGGTGCAGGCGGTCGCCCAGAGACAGGGCGGCGCCTACATCGAATCCACTTCATGGTTCTGCGTCGCGGGAATCTGCCCCGCGTTCGCCGGCACCACCGCCACAAAGGCAGACATCGTCCACATGAGCATCGCCTACGCCAACGCCATTGCCCCCGCGGTGCTCGAGGCCTTTCACCAGCAGGGCTTGTTCACTGACGTGGTGGGCTGACAAGGCTTGATGCGGACATCGGGTGAAGGGTGACCGGGAGCGCGACCGCGCCCTGGCAGTGAGCTCCGGTCAGAGACCGGCTGCCACGGCCCGGACGGCGTCCAGGGTGACCTGGTAGGTCCTGTCCGGCACCGATGTTGGCGCGAACGGCAAGGTGTGTCCTGAACAGCGTGTCACCCGCCGCGACGCAGCTGATCGCCGACGTCTCCGGCTGGTACCTGGCAGCCCTTGCGGACAATGCACGCCTGGGGCCCGCTCCCCAACCTGGCAGCCTCCTGCACCAGCACCGCCCCCGGCAACGAAGGCCACTGCCAGGTGGCGGTGGCCAAGATGGGATTCGCCGGTATTGTCATCGATTCCCGCGCCACTCCCGTCGGCGGCGCGACATTGCTGGGCTTGTTCACCTACGCGATCGGCGGTGGAGGACTTCAGCGGCAGACGTCGTTACCGTGCCAGCAACGATCTGCTGCCGCTGGAGATCAACAGGTCGCCGGGGCGAACCCGGTCGCGGCCCACTGGCTATAGGTCAGTGGGCCGTAGTAGGTGGAGCCGTTGTACCGCAGACTCCCTGCGGTGAAACCAGTGCATACCTGATCGCCGGGAAGCATGGTTCGAGGCTGCGGAGTCGGGTAGCCCGCCTGAGCCCAGTCACCCAGCGTCAACTGGTAGCTGCAATTGTCGGCGAAGCTACATATCTGCGCAATTCCCGCCGGCGCCCAGGTCAGGTTGACGTAACCCCCATGGCGCGATTCGGGCTGTGGTTGTCCCATGCTCAGCCATTCCGGCAACGTCAGTTTGTGCGCCTTTCCGCTGTAGGACTGGCTGGCGAAGATCTCCGGAGAGTTCTCGTACTTGTACACCACGGTCCCGTCGATCCATCCGGCGCTGCGGGCGGCGGCGTAGCCCGTCCTCGCCCACTCGTCGCCGGTCAGATGCCGCCACAACCAGCCGTCCTCAAAGAATGTGACCGCGTAGATCTCATCGGCCCAAGGGTATTTGACGATGTCCGTCGGTGCCGGCCGGGGTGTCGGAAAGCCCGCCCGGCGCCAGCTGTCGAAAGAGGCCTCAAACGTCAGCTGGTACTGATGGCTGTGCTGGTACAGAGCCGACGAGTACGGCAGGCTGTAAAAGCCGTCCGGAAGCGCCTGCGCGTTCGGTGCGAGAACTCCCATGGTCGCTAGGATCGTGCCGACCACAACCAACGCTCTACGGATGCGCATGATTGTCCTTAGTTTGAATGGGTGAATCCCATCGAATCCGATGATCTAATCACAGGCTATCGGGTAATGTTCACCCGGATGCCTGTGCCGACTGAGAGCAGCTATCGGTTCGCTGCGCAGGCTTGGCAGGCCTGGGATCCGAATACGGAGTTGGGCCTGCTAGATTTCCGACGCGTGTTCAGTTGGATGGGGATACATGGACCAGGATGAGGCTCACGAGTGGCGGGTCAGGTTTTGGCGGAGGGATCGGCAGACGAGGAGCAGGTTGAGCACAGCTCATTGCCGGACAGACCAAACCTGACTCAGCGCCTGGATCGACACCGAAGTGTTGCTATTGCGGCGGGATGCACATACCTCGTGGTCGTCGCCGTAGCGCCCATCATGACTACCCCACTCGCTCTGACGACAAGCTCAACAACCATCGCCCAGAACACATTCAGGGAAGCGGATTTGCGGCCGTAGGTTCCGCGATCGACGTCATCCAATCATTATTCTGGCACTGGATGACTGACTGGGGTCGATTCTTTCCAGGTTCGGCGACGTGGACTGTAGCGATTTTCAGCACTCTGCAGACTCGGCTGTCCTACAAGGTCTTCTTGGCCGCGCTGGCACTCCTGATGATTGTGCTGACGATGGCACTCGTCGGGACCCTGACGCATCGCGCCGCCGCGCCAGTCGTCGTCGTTGCTTTGAGGGCGAGCCTGACGCTGCGGAATTGGTTCGACGGTCTCGACACGTTCAGTGGTGTGTTGGCGCTGACGATCTGCTTGACCTTGGGCAGCGCGTTACTGCTGGTGCGCGGACGAGGCTGGCCGTCGGCGGTAATCGCCAGCCTGTTGTGGGCGTACGCGCTGTTGACATACGAAGTCGCGATCTTGTTGACGCCGACGTTGATATTTACTGTCTGGTCGGCGCGGGGCCGATGGCAGCGCACGTTGCCGATGATCGTGCCGACACTGTGCGTGATGGCTACCGTCGGAGTACTTCGGGCGAGGGCTACCTATCCTCCGGGCAATGCGTACACGATCAACCTTGATTTCTCCGGCGTCCTGACTACCTACCTGCGGCAGACCCTGTCGGCACTGCCGCTGGCGGAGCAGTGGTACCCCGGTGCAGCGCCACTGATCGTGGATCGGTCGCTGGTGATCCTGATGATCGCCCTCATCGGGGTGCCAGCCGCCGTTGTCCTCACTGCCGTTTCGCGGATCCCGAGCGCCGAAAACTGGCCAAAAACCACGCTGGCTGCGCTTCTCGGGTTTTCCTGCTGGCTACTGCCACCGTTGCTGGTGGGGGTCAGTCTGGGTTGGCAGAACGACCTACCACCCGGGGAGGGGTATGTCAGCGTTGTGTGGGGTTATGTCGGGGTGGCGATTTTGATGGCGGTTGGTTGGATGCTGATCGCCCGGCGGGCAGCCGCCCGACCGACCCGGGTCCGGAAGTTCAGTCTGCACGCCGCCACGCTCATGTTGTCTCTCCTGTGCGCGCTCACCGTCGCGCAGAGTGCGACGATCGCAACGATCGCGCAGACCTACTCCATGTAAGCCTGCGTCGCTCCGTTGGCGGACGGCACCGCCACCAGAGCCACGGCCAGCCAGGCGAGGGTACACAGCGCGATCAGCAGGTATGGATTCACCGGCGGCAGCCACGCGTCCTTGTCGTAGGTGACCCAGCCGGCGAACTCATTCGCGCCGTTCACGTACCGCCGGACATTGACCACCAGTGCATTGACCTGCAGGAAGGCAACTGCGACGGCCAGCGTCAAAAGGATCCGCCGGCCGATCCAGTCGGGCAGCTGGCGGCCGACCCCCTGCAGAATGAACCCGGCCAAGAGCGGTCCGCCGACCGCCAGGGGCAGCCCGTACCTGCCCTGCCAGAACAGGCCGATGAAGCGCGCCTGTTCGAACTCGGCGTAGATCGGCAGGACGAGGACGACCACCGCCAGGATCAGCATCACGATCCGCTCGCGCCACCGGCCGAGCGCGAACCCGGCGATGACCACGAACAGGACCAGGGCGGCACCGAACAGGTAGGTCCATACCGGCATCTCGGTGTCCCGCCAACCGAACCAGCCGATGCTCTCGCGCAGGTAGTTGTTGGTCGACGCGACCGTCTTCCGAATGATGGTGTGGCTGTCCGCCCAGGGCGGGAAGGCGACCGCCGTCGAGGTGGACAGGGTGCCGGCCAGCTTGGTCCAGAGCAGGCCGCCGGCTATCGACACCGCGCAGGCAGCCGCATAGGGCCAGGTTCGACGGTTCCTGATCAGCGCCATCAGGTTCTGCCACGGGGCGAAGGCCAGGCACGCGGCGACGATGACGGCCAGGATCAGCGGCCCGAGCCCGCGAACATTGGCGACGAACAGCACGCCCAGGGTCAGTCGGAACAACCGCCGGATCAGCGTGGGCTCGTGCGGTGACCGCAATAGTGCGAGCAGGGTGATCCAGACCAGCACGGCGCCGGACAGCTCAACGCTCTGCGGGTTGATCGACCCCATCAGGAACACGGTCATCGGCGGCACCGAGACCAGGAATGCCGCCATCTGCCAGTAGGACCGGCCCAACTCGGCGAGTGTCCGCACCGCCAGCGCCAGCATCCAGGACGCCAGCAACGCGCCGACGAGCCGCATCAGATAAATGGTCGCCGGTGAATGGGTGAACAGGCTCGGTAGCCCGGCGAACGCGTAATACAGCGGGTTGTAGCGCACCGCTGAGGTGACCGCCGTGGACTCGGCCGCAAGATCGCCGGTCAGGGCGGGCTGGCACAATGCGGTGACCTCGGGCAGACCGGCGTAACAGGGGAGACCGGCCAGTTGGCTGAACAGTTCGGGGACCCGGACAGCTCCGCTGCCACCCGGCTGACCCGTTTCGTCACCGGACAGCTGACCCCGCACGACGGCTGCCGCCTTGATCGCGTGCGCGGGCTCGTCCGGCGAGGACATCGGTGGGCTGGACAGCGCCCACAGGCCGGAGATGACGAACATCAGGCCGAACATCGCCCAGAATGCGGTCCGCGGCGTCAGGGCGCGGACCAACCCGGACGAAACCCGATCATCGGCCGCCGGCTCTCGAGTCGGTTGCGGGTTCACCGGTTGATCGTGCCACTCGGTGTGCTCCGAGCTCCTACTCACTGCCCTGGCCTCGAGCGGCGAAATACCGGGGCCCCGCGCGGGTCATCTGTCAGCCGCCGTCGTCAGGTCCACCGGCCGCCAACCGGTAGGCCTGCGCGGTGACCTCGGCACACGCCGCCCAGGTGTACCGACCAGCCTGCGCCAGCCGGGTGGCAAGGTCGGGGGTATGGCCATCCAGAACCGACCGCAGGCTGCGGGTGAGCGACCCGGCATCGCCCATCGCGAAGGTGAGCGCGGCGCCGCCGGTCACCTCACGCAGCACCGGAATATCGGACACCACCACCGGGCAGCCGGCCGCCAGGCCTTCGATGGCCGGCATGCCGAAGCCCTCGTCCAGGCTGGGCAGCACGAGGGCTCGCGCGCCCGCCGCGACCCGCACGAGGTCGCTCTGCGGCACATATCCCAGCACATGAACGCCGGTCGTTGCCGGCCCGAGCTGATCCGGACCCCATCCGCTGGCGCCGATCAGAACCAGCTCGGGGACCGCCGGGCCGAGCTCCGCCCGCACGCGCGCGTAGGCCTCGATCAGCGTGGTGAGGCCCTTGCGCGGTTCCCGGGTGCCGATGAACAGGAAGTAGTCCGCCGGCAGCCCCGACTCGCTGCGCAGGCTCGCATCGGGCGGCCTCGCTTCGAACCATTGTCGGTCCACTCCCGGCGAGGCGACCAGGATTCGCCGCAGCGGCACCGCGAATCGCTCGCTGATCGCCTGCCGGGTGGTTTCGGCCAGCGTGGTCACCACCTTCGCCCGCGCCAGCCCGCGGGGCACCAGAACCGAAAGGTCGGTGGACTTTTCGTGCATGGTCTCCGGGTGCGTGATGAAGCTCAGATCGTGCAGGGTGAGTACACCGGCGGCCCGCCGGGCTGGCGGCAGCACGAAATTGGTTCCGTGGAAGACATCGGTGCGGCCGCAGATCCACTCGACCGGCGGCAGATCGGACCTCGTCCAGAGCCGGCGCAACACTCTGGCCGGTACCGGACGGTTCGCGGCCGTGACTCCGGTCGGTAAGGCCGCCGCCAGCGCCCGCCAGCCGCGCAGGGTGAACGCGGTGGCCCGTACCTCCAGGTCCGCCCGCCGGCCGAGTTCGGCGATCAGATGCTCGACGTAACGACCGATGCCGGTGCGGACTCCGAGCAGGGGGGTCGCGTCCAGGGTGACCCGCAGGGGCGCTCCCGGCTTTCGACGTGCAGGCATGGCAGCAACCTACCGGTTCGGCCGAACACCGAGCGGGCACCTCGCAATTCAGCGGGACAGTCCAGCGGGACAAGCCAGCGGGGCAATCCAGCGGGATCCACAGACTCTCCGTGTTGGCGTTGGGCAGACCGGTCGGTGGCCGAACCGGGTCCAGCTGCTGCCGGACACCATGGCACCATGCAGCTGTGGCGGGTCGGCTGAGTTCGGATGGTGTGCGTGCCGACTCAGGCCTGCCCGCCGAGTCCGATGTCTGGCTGATCATGCCGGTACACAATGAAGGTCCGGTCGTCGCCGATGTCGTCACCGCCGCGTTGGCCGCCTTCCCCAACATCGTCTGTGTGGACGATGGCAGCTCGGACGGCTCCGCCAAGCTCATCGCCGGCACCGGAGCACATCTGGTGCGGCACCCGGTGAATCTGGGTCAGGGGGCTGCCATCCAGACCGGTGTCGAGTACGCCAGGGCCCAGGCCGGTGCCCAGTTCTTTGTCACCTTCGATGCGGATGGGCAGCACCAAGTCGCCGACGCGCAGCGGATGGTGGCGCGGCTCCGTCTCGAGGAGGTGGACATCGTCGTCGGCAGCCGATTTCATGGCGACGTCTCGCACATTCCGTGGCTCAAACGGCAGGCCCTCCAGGCAGCGGTCAAGCTGAGTCCGCGCGGTCGGCGGCTCGGTCTGACCGATGTCCACAACGGTCTGCGGGCATTCAACGCCCGGGTCGCGCATGAACTCGACATCACCGTCAACGGGATGGGTCACGCCGGTGAGATCGTCGCGATGATCGACCGCTGCGGGTGGCGGGTGGCCGAGGAGCCGATCGACATCAGGTACACCGAGTATTCGTTGGGCAAGGGGCAGTCCCTGCTCAACGGGGTCAACATCGCCTTCGACAGCGCGGTGCGGCGGCATAGGTGAAGGTGCGGACATGACGGTTATCAAGATTGTGCTGATCCTGGCCGTGGTGCTGCTCGCGTTGTTCGTGCTGCGCCGGCACGGCACGAATCGGGGTGGGGCCTATGTCAAGATCGGGATGGCGGGCTTCGTGGTGTTCGCGATCTATGCGGTACTGCGCCCCGACGACGTGACCTGGATCGCGGCGCGGCTCGGGGTCGGCCGGGGAACCGACCTGATCCTCTACCTGCTGGTCGTCGGCTTCGCCTTCTTCGCGATCAGCACCTACCTGCGGTTCAAGGAGCTCGAATTTCGCCTGTCCAAGCTGGCCCGGGCCCTCGCGCTGGCCGAGGCCGCCGAGCGGGAGCGCGGCGAGCCGGATCATCCGGCGCCGCCCGGCTGAGTATCCACAAGGCAATAATCCAGCGAAAACGGGCGATATCTCGCGCGTCTCGCGATGTCCTATGTTTGCTCGAGTGACCACTGCCGAAACCGGCGCATGGCCGAATTAACCAGCATCGCGTGGACGGCCAGCGTGCAGCCCGGCCCGACCAGTTGTGCCAGCACCGCGCTGGCGACCGGATCCAGCGGCAACACCAGCGCAATCGTGAAAACGAGCCCACCAACCAGCCAGCCGGCGACCAGGCCGCGGTGCTGATCCAGGACGATCAGCGCCAGCTGCAGCAACTGAATGAGCATCAACATCAGCGCCGAAAGGGAGAGCAGGACCAGGACGCCGGTCGTGGTGGTGTCGGCGCCGGCCCCGTAGACGAGCCGGATCGCCCAGCGGCCCAGGACGGCCACCCCGGCGAGGGCCACCACCCCGAGACCGCCGACCAGCAGCGAGCCGCGCAGCAGATCAGCGCGAAAGCGGTCCAGCCGGCCAACCTGGGCGGCCGAGGCCAGCCGGGGGAGCACCAGCGCCTGGATCGGGCCCATCGCCAGCAACGGAATCCGGGTCAGCACCACCGCGGTGGCGAATCCGAACGCGACCGCCGGCGCGCCCGGCAATTGCGCGGTCAGCACCACCGGCGACAGGTTGGCCAGCAGCATCGCCAACAGCGATGCGACCAGCAACAGGCCCAGGCCGCGGGACAGCACTCCCCAGCCCTGCGGCGGACCCGATCGATCGGCACGGGGGTCGGCACCGGCACCGCCGGCGGGTCCGGAACCGCGGGCCGTCACCAGTGCCGCAACCAGCGGCCCGGCGGCCAGCGCCAGGCCGTACGGAACCGGGTTGTGCACGCCCAGGACCACGAGCACGACGCAGCCCAGCAGCCTGATGCCGCCATCGACCAGCAACGTCGCCGTGTATCGGCGGAACCGATGCTGACCGCCGGCCAGCCCGCGCACCAGATAGATCCAGGCCGATCCGATCACCGACACCGCCAACGCCAGGATCAGGCCGAGTTGGCCGCGCAGCACCCGGTCCAGGAGCAACGGCGCGAAGACCGCCAGCACGCCCAGCGCCAGGGCAGCCACCACGCCGGACAGCACGGCGAGCCGCCGGATGTCGGCCACCGGCGACCGGCCGTCGGCCAGCCCGGCACTGACGATCCGGGACGTCTCCTGTTCGGTGGCCACGAAGACGCCGGGTCCCAGAATGCTGATGATCAGGTAGGTCGACGAGAGCGCCGCGGCCATGCCGGGTTCGAAACGGCCGTTTCCGACGAGCGCGAGGAAGACATACCCGGACGCGCCGATCAGCACGGTGCCCGCCGCGAGCCGGCCCGCGTTGCGGGCGACCGGCGGTGAACCGGCCGTCGGATTCTGCTGTTCGGTCATCGGTGGCGTCAGCTGTTCTGCTGATCGGGGACGTGCTCGCGGAAGTAGTCAACCGTCGCCGCCAGGCCGGCGTCGATGGAGAACTCCGGCGCCCAGCCCAGCTCGCGCTTCGCGCGGCTCGAGTCCAGCGCGGACGCCCGAAGATCGCCGAGCCGGGCCGGCGCGCGGCCGGGTTCGTCGCGGGCACCGGCCGCCGCGGCGATCAGGCTGTGCAGGGCGCGATCGCTGGTGCAGATGCCGGTGCCGATGTTGTAGCGGCGGCGATCGCCCACCTGGCCGGCAGCCGTCAGGAACGCCGAGGCGACATCCTGCACATAGACATAGTCGCGGGTATTGCCGCCGTCGCCGAACAACCGGGTCGGCCGACCGGATACCAGACAGCTGGCGAAGATCGCCACGACACCGGCTTCACCGTGTGGATCCTGTCGCGGACCATAGACATTGGCCAGCGCCAGGTGTGTGCACTCCAGGCCGTAGAGCTGCGAGAATGCGTTCAGATAGAGCTCGGCGGACACCTTGGCGACGGCATACGGTGACCGCGGGTTGACCGGCTCGGTCTCCGAGACCGGCAGCGCCGCCGGATCGCCGTAGACGGACCCGCCCGAGGAGGCGAAGACGATCTTGCGCACGCCGGCGCCGCGGGCGGCCCCGACCACGTTGATGGTGCCCAGGATGTTGACCGAGGCGTCCGCGGCCGGATCGAGCACGCTGGCCCGCACATCGATCTGCGCGGCCAGATGGAAGACGACCTCCGGCCTGATCCCGGCCAGCCTGGCGGCGAGCCCTGGATCGCGGACGTCCATCGGGATCAGCCGCACTGCGGGATTGCCCGCGGGGAGCTGCCTGCGATGGCCGCGGCTCAGGTTGTCGATCACGGTGACCTCGTGCCCGGCCGCCAGCAGCCGGTCCACCAGGGTGGAACCGATGAAGCCGGCCCCGCCCGTCACCACCGCCTTCACGAGTTCACCGGCGGCTTCAACGGCTCGCCGTCCCGCAGATGCGGCACCAGCGCGGTCTCGAACATGCTGAAGGCGGAAGAGATCGCCATGTGCATGTCCAGGTACTGATAGGTGCCAAGGCGCCCGCCGAACAACACCATCGGTTCGGCCGCGGCGAGCGCCCGGTAGTGCAGGAGTAGCGCCCGGTCCGCGGCGGTGTTGATGGGGTAGTACGGCTCGTCGCCGGGCGCGGCGAACCGCGAATACTCGCGCATGATGACGCTCCGGTCGGCCGGGTAGTCGCGTTCCGGATGGAGATGCCGGAACTCATGGATGCGGGTGAACGGCACTTCCGGGTCGGCGTAGTTCATCACCGGCGTGCCCTGGAAGTCACCGACATCCACGACCTCCTGCTGGAAGTCCAGCGTGCGCCAGCCCAGCGCGCCGGCGCGCTGGCCGAAATAGGCATCCAACGGGCCGGTATAGACGACCGGCAGGTTGGCCGGCAGGTCGGCGCGGACCTCGGCGAAATCGGTGTCGAGCGCAACGTCGATGAGTTCGTGGGTGGCCATCCTGGTCAGCCAGGCCGTGTATCCGTCGATCGGCAGACCCTGGAAGGTGTCGGTGAAGTACCGGTTGTCGAATGTGTAGCGGACGGGTAGCCGGGCGATGATCTCCGGCGGCAACTTCCGCGGGTCGGTCTGCCACTGTTTGGCCGTGTAACCGCGGATGAAGGCCTCGTACAGTGGTCGGCCGATCAGCGAGATCGCCTTGTCCTCGAGGTTGTCCGCGGTGCCCGGCGGGATCTCGGCGGCCTGCTCGGCGACCAGCGCCCGAGCCTGCGAGGGGGTGAAACTGCGGCCGAAAAAGGCGCATAGGGTGCCCAGATTCACCGGCATCGGATAGATCTGGCCGCCCTTCGTGGTCCATACGGTGTGCCGGTAGTCGGTGAACTCGGTGAACCGGCGAACGTAGTCCCAGACGCGTTGACGGGAGGTGTGGAACAGATGCGCGCCGTAGCGGTGCACCTCGATCCCGGTCCGCGGTTCGATCTCGGAATAGGCGTTGCCGCCGAGGTGGCCGCGCCGGTCGATGATCAGCACCCGGGCGCCGAGTTCGCGGGCGGCCCGCTCGGCGATGGTCAGGCCGAACAGCCCCGCACCGACGACCAGCAGGTCGCGGTTGCGCAGGTCTGGTCGAGCCCCAGCGGGCCGGGCGTCAGTCATCCGCCGCCGCTCGTGCATCGCTGCCGCGTCGCCGGAAGCCGACAACTTGCCGGGCCAGGGTCGCCGCGCCGGCGCGTTGACCGGCGCGGATCGCCTTCGGCAACTGAGTGAGTGCGTTGGCCCGGGACAGCCAGTGCCGCCGCGCCGCCCGCGCCGCCCTGGTCCAGCCCAGCGCGGCCATCTGTGCCGCGGCCTGCTGGAAGTAGGTAGTCTCCTCGACGAATCTGCTGCCGTCGAGTGCTCGCCACGACGAATCGCTCGCGGAGTGTCGCCGATACCGGAAGCACGTCGTCGCATCCACCACCAGGTGGTGGCCGCCGGCGACCAGGTCGATGACCAACGCCAGGTCCTGGACCACGTTCAGGCCCTCCCGGAAGCCCACCTCGGTCATCGGTACCCGCGCGAAGGCCAGCGAGGGAAAGTAGAGCCAGTTGCCGCGCAGCAGCGAGGTGGCCAGGCGCTGCCCGCCGAACTCCCGTCGGCCGACGACGACCGGCCGCAGCCGGCGCTTGACCGAATCGAGCAGGTTCGTCCGCGGCCGGCCGGCTTCGTCGATGACCACCACGCCCGGCTGGATCACCGCCGCGCCGGGAAACTCGAGGTGAGCGGCGAGCACGGTGCGGACATAGTTCGGCATCAATTCGTCGTCGGCGCCGAGGATGACCAGCAGTTCGGCGCCGGCCAGCGACACGCACCGGCGGTAGTTGCCGTTGGCGCCCAAATTGACCTCGTTGCGCAGATACCGCACCCGGTGGTCGGTCAAGGCCGCGAAGAAGGTGCCTACCGATTCGTCCGGATACCCGTCGTCGACGACGGTCAGCGTCCAATCGGGGTGATCCTGAGCCAGCACCGAGGCGACAGCGCCGTAGAGCAACGAGGGATCTCCGTAGAACGGAACGAAGATCTCGACTGGCATGACTTCCCTGCGCTGGTCCGAATGGAGTACTCATCGTAAGTGGTCAACGCCAAGCGCTGCGGGCCGCGCGTGTCGCAGCCCGGGTTGCCGGGAGGTCCGCACCGTATCCTGATCCAACACGACTGCGATGTCCGCGCGCTGCACTGCGTTGGGTTCGGCGGCACGGGGAAGGGACATCGGCTTGCGCACCGAACCGCGAGTTCTGCTCGACGCCACGGCGATCCCCGCCGAGCGGGGCGGTGTCGGCCGATACGTGGACAGCCTCGCGGAGGCCCTGGACGCCAATGGTGCCGCGTTGTCGGTCGTCTGCCAGCACCGCGACGCGGACATCTTTTCCCAGCTCGCGCCGCATAGCCGGATCGTCCCGATCGCCGAAGAGCTGACCAGGCGGCCGGCCAGGCTGACCTGGGAGCAGACCACGCTGCCCCGGCTGGCCAAGCGGCTCCCGGTCGATGTGATCCACTCACCGCACTACACGATGCCGATGGCCGCCGGCCTGCCGGTGGTGGTGACCCTGCACGACGCGACCTTCTTCACCGATCGCGGCCTGCACGGGGGACTCAAAGGCCGGTTCTTCCGGGCCTGGACGCGGACCGCGCTGAAGCTGGCCGCCGTGTGCATGGTGCCCAGCAAGGCCACCGCCGGCGAACTCGTCCGGATGGCCGCCGCCGATCCGGGCAAGCTGATGGTCGCCTACCACGGGGTGGATCGGGCGCGGTTCCACCCGCCGACCGCAGCCGAGACGGCGTCGGTCGCCCAGCTGCTGGAACTGACCGACGTGCCCTGGATCGCCTTTCTCGGCACCCTTGAACCGCGGAAGAACGTTCCGGCGCTGATCCGGGCCTATGTCCGGGTGGCGTCGCGCTGGACCGGCGACGGGCCGGTGCCGCCCCTGGTACTGGCCGGCAAGCCCGGCTGGGATGTCGGCGTCGAGCCCGCACTGGCGGCGGTGCCGCCGCATCTGCGGGTGATCCGCGTCGGCCACCTCGGGGTGGATCTGCTGGCCGGTTTCCTCGGTGGCGCCGAACTCGTGGTGTACCCGAGCCTGGGCGAGGGCTTCGGCCTGCCGGTGCTGGAGGCGATGTCCTGCGGCGCGGCAGTGCTGACCACCAATCGTCTGTCGCTGCCCGAGGTCGGTGGTGACGCGGTCGCCTACACCGGCATCGGCGCCGGGGACATCGCCGAGAGCCTGTCCGATCTGCTGGCCGACCCGGACCGCCGCCGGGAACTCGGCCTGGCCGCGCAGGTCCGCGCGGCGCAATTCACCTGGGCCGCCAGCGCCTCGGCCCACCAGGCCGCCTACGACCGGGCGGCGGCACTGCGCGATGCCTGACCCGACGATGCCTGACCCGACGATGCCTGACCCGACGATGCCTGACCCGAGCACGTCTGACAACCCGGCGGCGCCGGTCCCGAAACCGTTGCCCAGGGTGCTGGTGCTGCTCGCCACGTTCAACGGGTTGCCGTTTCTGCCGGAACAGCTGACCGGGATCCTGGCCCAGCGGGCCGTCGACGTGCGAATTCTGGTGTCCGACGACGGTTCGACCGACGGAACCGTCGACTATCTGGACCGGCAGGTCGCCGCCGACCCGCGGGTGCGGCTGTTGGGGGCGCCGGCCGTACCCGTGCCGGCGAATTCCGCGGCCGGTGCCGCCGGCAATTTCTACCGGCTGCTGCGCGCGATGGACCCGACCGAACTCGCCGCGACCGACCTGGTCGCGCTCGCCGATCAGGACGACATCTGGGCGCCGGACAAACTCGCGAACCAGGCCCGCCAGATCACCGAGGGTGGCCACGACGGGGTCTCGGCCAGCGTGACCGCGTTCGACGACGCCGGCAAACGGTGGCTGGTCAAGAAGGACTACCCGCAGCGCCAGTTCGACTACCTGCTCGAAAGTCCAGGGCCCGGTTGCACTTTCGTGGTAACGCCGCGGCTGGTGACCTTGGTCCGGGAGGCCCTGCTGGACCCGGGGTCCGCTGCGTCGAGTATGCAATTTCACGACTGGCTGATCTATGGCATGTGCCGCGCCCGCGGCTGGAGTTGGCTGATCGACGGGGAGATCTCGGTCGAGTACCGGCAGCACGCGAACAACAGTTTCGGCGCCAACCGCGGCCTGTCGTCCAAACTGTCTCGGCTGGGCCTGATCGGCCAGCGATGGCATCGCGGCGAGGCGATCAAGATGGCGCGCGTCGCCGAACAGGTTTCCACCGGCGCCGCGGACTCGGTTTCAGCGTCCGTGATCACCGAAATGCTGCACCTGCTGGACGGGCGCGGCCTGCGCACCCGGTGGAAGCTGGTTGCCCGGGCCGGTGGCCTGCGGCGCCGGCCCCGGGACCGGGTGCTGGTCGGTGGCCTGATCGGGATCGGAATGTGGTGACCGACCGCTGGGTCGAGGGTGTGCGTCGGGTCCGATCGAAGGAGTGCAGATGAAGGTCTTGGTGGTCGGCGGCAGCGGGTTCATCGGCAGTCGGTTGATCCGCGAGCTACGCGGTGCCGGCCATCAGGTGACCAGCTTCGACCTGCTCCCGCATCCCGACCCGACGGTCGATGCGGTGATCGGCGATGTCTGCGACTCGGCGGCGTTGGTCGCGGCGGGTGCGGGGTGCGACGCGATCGTCAATCTGGCCGCCGAACACCGCGACGATGTGCGACCGATCTCCCGCTACGACCTGGTCAACGTGGGCGGGGCGGCCTCCCTCACCAAGGCTGCGGCAGAACTGGGCGTCGAGCAGATTCTGTTCACCAGCAGCGTCGCGCTGTACGGCCTGGACGCGCAGGATCCGACCGAGGACACTCCTGCCGCGCCGTTCAACGACTACGGCCGGACCAAGCTGGCGGCGGAGAAACTGCTCATCACCTGGGCCGAGGCGGACGCCGCGCGCGGCTTGCTGATCATCCGGCCGTGCGTCGTCTTCGGTGAGGGCAACCGCGGCAACGTCTACAATCTGATCGCGCAGATCTCCTCCGGCAAGTTCGTCACCGTCGGCGACGGCAGCAATCGCAAGTCGATGGCCTACGTCGGCAACCTGGTCCAGTTTCTGATCGGGCGTCTGCCGATCGAGCGCGGAGTGCGGACCTTCAACTATGCGGACAAGCCGGACCTGACGACCCGGGAGCTGGTCACCGTGGTGCGGCAGACCCTGGGCGGGCGCACGCTCTCGCTGCCGTCGATCCCGCTGTGGATGGGGTTGGCCGCCGGCAGTGTGTTCGACGGGTTGGCCCGGCTGACCCGCCGGACGTTCCCGGTCAGCCGGATCCGGGTGGTCAAGTTCACCGCAGACACCCGGGTCGACTCGACCGCGGCGATGAGCACCGGTTTTCAGGCTCCGACCGAGCTTCCGGAGGCCCTGCGCCGCACCATCGCCTCGGAGTTCCCGGATCGGATCAGGGCCTAGATCAAGGCTCAGCTGCGCTGGTAGCGCAGCAGCACGACTCCGTTGCCGAACGCTGTGGTCTCGGCGAGCCGAAGGTTGATCGCGGTGTCCGATGGCGGGAACAGCGGCCTGCCCCGGCCAAGGACGATCGGGTGCACGTACAGGCGGTATTCGTCGACCAGATCGTGTCGGATGAAGGTGGCGGCGAGGTCGGCCCCGCCGATCGCCAGGTCGCCGCCTGGCTGTGCCTTGAGCGCGAGAATCTCCTCGACGACGACCTCCCGGACGATGGTGGCGTTCCAGTCGGCCCGCTGGAGCGTTCTGGAGAAGACCAACTTGGGCATCTCGCGCCAGATCCGGGCGAACTCGGCGACGGGCCTGCTGCTCGCCGGGTCGGCGTCGGCGGTCGGCCAGAATTCGGCCATCAGTTCGTAGCTGACCCGACCGTCCAGAAACGCGCCCATCGCGCCGAGTTGCTCGTTGAAGTGGCTGTGCAGCTCGTCATCGACCAGATGCCAGTCGATCTCGCGATTCAGGCCCTCGAAGTAGCCGTCCAGCGACACCGACATCATCAACACAATCCTTCGCATGCCGCCCAGTATGTCGCCCGCGGCGCGGAAATTCATTTCAGGATGAAGCAGCCCGTTCGGCGGCGCGCGCCCGGTCAAGTTCGGCCAGCGCCCGATCATCGAGGAACCCGGCCGTGGAGGGCTTCACGGCTGTGGGAGCGGCGACGAGCGGCTGAGCGCCGGGTTCACAGGTGTCGATGAACGACTGGGGGATGACCAGCGTCGCACGATCGTCCATCGGGGATCCGACACAGCCGGGCACGGCAACCAGCGGGTAGCGGCGGTGCACCGAAGCCAGCACTTCGTCGGCGTGACTGAGAGCATCCATGGCTGATCCGCTCATCGAAGGTCAGAACTGCGAGGTTCGGCAGTCGAGTGCCGAACGCGTTGTCCGAAGGGTATGGCGGAAACCGTCGCCGAGACCGCAGCACACGCCGGTGACCTGGCCGGTTACCTCTGACGGGTTCGCCAGCACTCAGCCGCGAAACGGTTTCCGGTAGGGTCCGATGGACTGATCATCGACAGAATGGAAGCGTATGAAGGGAATCGTGCTCGCGGGCGGCGCCGGCACTCGGCTGCATCCGGTGACCCGGGCAGTCTCCAAGCAACTTCTTCCGGTTTTCGACAAGCCGATGATCTATTACCCACTGTCCGTGCTGATGCTGGCCGGGATCACCGACATTCTGGTGATCACCACCCCGGAGGACAACTCCGGTTTCCGCCGGCTGCTGGGCGACGGCAGCGAATGGGGCCTGAACCTGACCTACGCCGAACAGCCACGTCCGGAGGGTCTGGCGCAGGCGTTTCACATCGGAGCCGACCATATCGGCGACGATTCGGTGGCCCTGGTGCTGGGGGACAACATCTTCTACGGCCAGGGCTTCGCCAAGACGCTGCAGCACGCGGTGGCCGATATCGACGGCTGTGTGCTGTTCGGCTACCCGGTGCGCGACCCCGAGCGCTACGGGGTCGGCGAGAAGGACGCCGACGGCAAGCTGATCTCGATCGAGGAGAAGCCGGTGGTGCCCAAGTCGAATTTGGCGATCACCGGGCTCTACCTCTATGACAACAAGGTCGTCGAATACGCGCGGGATCTCGCGCCATCGGCGCGTGGCGAGCTCGAGATCACCGATCTGAACAACATCTACCTGCAGCACGGAGATGCCACGCTGGTCGACCTCGGCCGCGGATTCGCCTGGCTGGACACCGGCACCCACGATTCGTTGCTCGATGCCGGCGAGTTCGTCAAGGTGCTCGAACATCGGACCGGGATCCGGATCTCCTGCCTGGAGGAGATCGCTGTGCGCATGGGGTACATCAGCGCGGATGCCGCTTATGGACTGGGCAAGGCGATGGGTAAGTCGCCGTACGGCCAGTACGTGATGAGCATCGCCCAGGCCGCCGGCGCGGCTGCAGAGGGAACCCGATGAACGTCGACGCCGTCGTACTGGTGGGTGGCCAGGGCACCCGGCTCCGGCCGCTCACCCTGTCGGCGCCGAAACCGATGCTGCCCACCGCCGGTGTGCCGTTCCTGGCGCATCTGCTGTCCCGGATCCGCGAAGCCGGCATCGAACACGTCATCCTCGGCACCTCCTACAAGGCCGAGGTCTTCAGCGAGTACTTCGGTGACGGCAGCGAGTTCGGCCTGGACATCGAGTACGTGGTCGAGACGGAGCCGCTGGGCACCGGCGGCGGCATCCGCAATGTCGCCGACCGGCTACGCACGGACACCGCGATGGTCTTCAACGGCGACGTGCTGTCCGGCCTGGACCTGCGCGCCCTCAACCAGACCCACATCGACATGAACGCAGACGTCACCCTGCACCTCGTTCGAGTCGCCGATCCAGCAGCTTTCGGGTGTGTGCCGACCGATGAGAACGGCCGGGTCCAGCAGTTCCTGGAGAAAACCCACAATCCACCGACCAACCAGATCAACGCCGGCTGCTACGTCTTCAAACGTTCGGTCCTGGAAGCCATCCCGGCCGGCCGGGTGGTATCGGTGGAGCGGGAAACCTTCCCGGGACTGTTGGCGGCGGGGGCGGTGGTCGCCGGTCACGTCGACGAGTCGTACTGGCTCGATCTCGGCACGCCGGCGGCCTTCGTGAAGGGTTCCACCGACCTCGTTCTGGGTGTGGCCCCGACCTTCACCCTGCCCGGCGAACCGGGCGGGTCGCTGGTGCTGCCCGGGGCGGTCGTCGACCCGACGGCGAGGTTGTCCGCCGGTACGACAGTCGGCGCCCTGGCCCGGGTCGGCGAGGGTAGCCGACTGGTCGCGGCGGTGGTGTTCGACGGCGCGCAGATCGGCGACGGGGTGGTCATCGAGAACTCGATCATCGGCGCCGGGGCGATCATCGGCGACGGTGCCATCCTGGTCGGCGCCGTGATCGGGGACAACGCCGTGATCGGCGCACGGTGTGAGCTGCTGGCCGGTGTCCGGGTGTGGCCCGGGGTGACCCTGCCGGCGGCCGGGGTCCGGTTCAGCAGCGACGGCTGAACCCGGCCAGCGCCAGGGCAACGGCCACCCGCAACCCGTCGTCGACGTCGCCCGGCAGCGCGTCGACCGGCCAGAACCGCAGGTCATCGGATTCCGCGGAGATCTCCGGACGGGCGCCGGCGGGCGCGATGACCCGGAACCGCACGTCGAAATGGCGGGTCGGCCGGCCGAGACTGCAGGTGATCGGGTGCACGTCCAGGTGGATCGGCTCCGGGTCGATGGTCAGTCCGGTGATCCCGGATTCCTCGGTCGCCTCGCGCAGCGCGGCGCCGGCCAGGGTCCGGTCACTGTCCTCGCAGTGCCCGCCGAGTTGTAGCCAGCGGCCCACCCGCGGATGCAGGGTGAGGAGCGTTTGGGCGCCGTCCGCGCGCAACAGCACGGCGCTCGCGGTGAGGTGGCCGGGCTCGCAACTCCGGTGTGTCGCATCGGGTCGGGCCGCCAAGAGACCGAGAAATGCCTCGGCCAGCGCCCGCTGGTCGGCGTGGGCGCCTCGGTAGCTGCCGAGCACCGCGGTGGCGTCGGCATGCAATTCCCGGTGCGTCACCTGGCGTTCCGGGTCATCGCTGGATCAGCCCGTCCGGTACCGGGTCGCGAGCGGCGAGCGCGTCGACGGGGTGGCCGATACCGATGGCGCCGAGCGGCGACCAATCGGCGGGCACGTCCAGCACCGCACAGACCACCTCCGGTACGAACAGGGTCGACGAGATCCATGCCGAGCCCAACCCCTGAGCCGCCAGCGCCACCAGCAGCCCCTGCACAGCGGCGCCGCCGGCGACGGTGAACATCCGGTCCTCGGCGCCGCTGCGCCGCTGATCCGGGTAGTCGTGGCGGCCCTCGCCGGTGACGAACGGGACGATGATCTCGGTGGCCTGGCGCAGGATCGCGCCGCGCGCCACCCGCCGGGCGATCCGCTCGTCCGACCAGCCATCGGCGGCCAGGTCGTGCTCCCAGGCGGTCTGCATGGCGTCCAGTAGGGCCGCGCGCCGCTCGTGTACCCGGACGAACCGGACGGGCCTCGTGTGATGCGGGGCCGGCGCGGTCAGCGCCACTCCCGCGGCCCAGGCCAGCACCTGCGGATCCACCGGTTGGCCGGTGAAGGTGCGGACGGTCCGGCGGATCAGCACCGCCTCGCGGTGCCCCTGGGCCAGCGCCAGATCCGTGCCGAGCCGGAACAGGTCCTCCTGCGCGGGCCGGATCAGATCGCGGGCGGTCTGCGGATCATCGGTCGATCGGATGCCCCGGACGACCGCGACCGGCACGCCGGAGAGCTTGCCCTTGACCAGGTCGGCGGCTGCGGCCAGCTCGTCGCCGACCGCGACCTGGGTGACCAGCAAAGCGTTGCCGAAGGCGTCGACGCCGCCCCGGTGGTCGGAAAGCACATGCACCCCGGCGGCCCCGATCGCGACGTCGAGCACGCCGTTCCGCCACGCGCGTCCCTGAGTGTCGGTGATGATCACGCCGACCCGGCGGCCCAGTTGGCCGAAGGCCTGGCGCAGCGCCGCGGCCGAGGCGTCCGGGTCCGACGGCAGCAACGCGATCTCATCGGCGCGCACGTTCGAGGCGTCCACCCCGGCGGCGGCGGCGACGATGCCCTGGGGGTTCTCCACGATCCGGGTCAGCCCGATCGCGGCCACCAACCTGACTGTCTGCTCATCGATCAGCCGACGCCGTAGGGCGTCTCTGGCCACGGGATCACGCGGGCTCGGGACCAGCCGGCCTTCTACCTTGGACACTGCCTTCGAGGTGACCAGTAGGACATCGCCGTCGGCGATCCATGGCGCCGCGGCCAGCACCGCGCCGGCCAGGTCGTCGCCGGGCCGAAAGTCCGGCAGCCCGAGGATGGGCAGGATGTGCAGGCCGCCCGGGGCCGGGGCGTCCAGCTCCGGGCTCTGGGTTGCGACCGGCTCAGACATCGAGCCCGGCCAGCTCGAAGCACCTGCGTACCATTTCCGCGGTTGCCAGTGGGTCGGTCATCAGTAATGGCGCGGTCCGTACGGCGACGCCGGGGATATCGGCGGCGTCGCCGTCGGCGATCAACCAGCCGTCCAGCAGCCCGTCCGCGCTCCGGGCCCCGTAGTGCCGGCCCACCGCCTCGGCGGTCGTGTCCACCCCGATGGCGGCCAGGCAGGCGTCCGCGTGACCGCGTACCGGTGCACCGCCGATGATCGGCGAGACGCCGATCACCGGTGCCGACGTCGTCGCCAGTGCCGCCCGGATCCCGGGCACCGCCAGCACAGTGCCGATCGAGACCACCGGGTTGGACGGGGCGATCAGCACCAGATCCGCCTCGGCCAGCGCACTCAGCACTCCCGGCCCGGGGGTGGCCTCGGCGGCGCCGATCGGGGTGATCGAGCGGGCCGGCAGACCGGCCGCATAGCGGATCCACCACTCCTGAAAATGCAGCGCGACCAACTGCGGGTCGGTGTCGGCAGCCTGCTCCGGGTCAGCGACGACAACGTGCGTCTCCACCCGGTCATCGGTCATCGGCAACAAAGTCACCCCCGGCTGCCACCGTCGGCACAACGCGGCGGTGACCGCAGACAGCGGGTAGCCGGCGTCCAGCATCCGGGTTCGCACCAGGTGTGTCGCGATGTCCTTGTCGCCGAGCCCGAACCACGTGGCCTCCGCCCCGTAGGTGGCCAGTTCGGCGGCGGTCGAGAAGGTCTCGTCCTGCCGGCCCCAGCCGCGCTGCAGATCCGAACCGCCGCCCAGGGTGTACATGCAGGAGTCCAGGTCCGGGCAGACCTGCAGGCCGTGCAGCCGGATGTCGTCCGCGGTGTTCACGACGGCCGTCAACTGGTGCCGATGATCCTGCGGCGCCGGCCCGAACGGCTCGAGCCCCAGGAATTGCTTGCAGCCCAGCAGGAATCGGGCACCGCCGATCCCGCCCACCAAAACCGTGATCTTCACGTCCGCTGATCTTGCCAGGTCGGCCGGACGTCCTCGGCATTCGTCGCCGTCGGTCGGCTGGCCGCGGCCGCTCAGCGCCAGAAATGGAACAGCGATGCACCGATCGAAGCCGCGCGGGCATCGCCGCCGAACAGATCGAACAACCAGTACGAGGCCTGCCAGAGAACCTGCGAGGCCTGCGGGATGGACCACAGCACCGCGATCAGGATCAGTGGCGCCCAGGGCTGGATCGGGCGGACGGCGGCGAGTGTTCGGGCGGACAGGTGCGGGGCGATGATGCCCCAGCCGTCCAGGCCCGGGACGGGCAGGAAGTTCAGGATCGCCGAGATGCACTGCAGCAGAGCCAGAAACGAGAGTGCGTAGCCCAGTGGCGAGGTCACGGTGGAAGCGGCATAGGCCAGCGCGGCGCCGGCCAGCAGATTGGTCAACGGGCCGGCCGCGGAGACTGCGGACCGCCACAGTTTCGACCGGATCCGGCCGTGCTCGATGA
The DNA here is from genome assembly GCA_038245175.1 of Mycobacteriales bacterium. Taxonomy (GTDB): domain Bacteria; phylum Actinomycetota; class Actinomycetes; order Mycobacteriales; family Nakamurellaceae; genus Nakamurella. Next base: position 641,419 of record JBBRSR010000001.1, read on the forward strand.
GCACCGCGCCGCCGGGCAGCGGGATACCGCCGATCGCCAGGATGACGATCGGGATCACGAAGGTCATCCCGAGATTGGTGTAGCGCAGTGGGTTGAGCGTGAGGTAGCCGCGCCCGCGTACGGAGGTGTCGCCGCCGCCGAGGGCGGTCACAGCGTGCGCGAATTCGTGCAGGCACAGGGTGATGATCCAGCCGGCGAGCACTGTCACGAAGACCCATAGGCCGAGCGGGGAAGTGGATCGGGCGGTGAGATAGGCGGTGACCGCCATCAACACAACGACGGCCGGGAAGATCAGGAATCCACGGTTGCCGCGTCCGAACGAGGATGCGCGGCGTGGGCGGGCACCTCGGTAGGCCGAAAGTTCGTCGCTGGTCACCGGCCCATTGTGCGCCGCGGATATTGGCGTTTTCCCAGGATTGCCTTGAGTCGATCGCCTGTCACTCGCCGTGACCGGCTGACCAGCGGAAACGCTGTCCGGAGAGACCGGTCACGGCTGTGCGACACGCCGGAAATCAGCCCTATAGCAGCACTTGAGGGTTGACGGGGGGCAGGACACACCTGTGTAATCACATCCATGTGATTCACCGGGGTCCCGACACGGCGATGAAAGCAAGATCACCCGAACGGCTCAGGTCCAGCAGTACAGATCCACCAGCACCACGCTCCCGCACCATTGCTCAGACCACTGCTCAACGCTCTCATCCCCAGCGGAAGGATCTGCTCGTGTCGAACCAGGTTGACCTGGCCTCGTCGGGTTTCGGCAGCTTCGGCGCCTCCTCGACCACTACCCTGCCGATCACCGCCATCGGCGTGCATTCCGACGCCGGCGCAGGGATCCCAGGTTCCTTCGAGGACCAGGATTGGCACGGCAAGGCGCTCTGCGCGCAGACGGACCCGGAGGCGTTCTTCCCCGAGAAGGGCGGCTCGACCAGGGACGCCAAGAAGATCTGCACCGGCTGCGAGGTTCGCGCCGAATGCCTGACCTATGCGCTGGCCAACGATGAGCGTTTCGGCATCTGGGGTGGGCTCTCCGAGCGCGAGCGCCGCCGACTCAAGCGGCTGGCCGGCTGAGGCCTCAGCAATTGTTGGACGCCGGCGCGCCCGGGCAGACGGTGATGGCCCCCAGGTTCGGCCGATTCACGTCGACCACGGCAACGTTGGCCACCCCGAACTGGGTGTCCGCGTTGACGTTGAACGCGTCGGGTCCAGGCGAGATGAGGAAATCGTTCCGGCCCGGCGCGGCGTCGAATTCCAGGGTGATCGCGCTGGCGGCGGTACCTGACAGAGCCACCACCCAGCTCTGACCACCCGTGGTGAGCATCACCTGGGTGGCGTTCGTCGGAGATGTCAGCACCATGCTCAGCTTGATCGCCACCGACGCGCCCCGTGCGTTGTCCAGGATCAATCGTCCCGACGGCCCCCGGCTCGTCCACAGGGCCTCCCGCGAGCTATTGGTGCCGACGGTGAAGTCGTCGTCGTTGTAGTAGAGGAACACCGGTTTCAGCACCGCGTCGGCGAGGAACGCGATCTGCGCCGGGGTGGTGGGCACCGCCGCCAGCCGGGCCCGTTCCGGGCCGAGGCCGAAATAGGTGTACCGGGCGTTTGCGCTGGTCATCGACGGTCCGGTGCCGAGCGCCTTGGTCAGCATGCTCTCCATCGACGACCCTGCGTCGGCGTAGGTGCGACGGTCGATCATGATGCCCTCGAAGCCGACGGCAACCAGGTCGGCGATCATCTGCGGCACCGGCTCCGCGGCGACCAGGGCGTTCCAGTCGTCCACCGACCGGCCCCGCATGCTGCCGGCCGACCAGCGCAGCGTGGTCGAGTGCAGGAACGGCTTGAGGGCGTCGGTGTAGATCACCCCATTGACTGAGGCGGCCTCCGGGAACGGCTGGTAAGCCATCTGGAAGACCATCGCGTTGTCCGGCAGCGCAGCCTCGAGGCTGTCGATCCAGTCCTGGTCGGCGTTGTAGAGCGCGGCGACGGTGGAGTACGCGGGGATCGCCCGCAACGTCGACTGATCCCAGATGCCGACGATCAGCACCACGATGGCGATCAACACGGCCAGCACGCGGGTGGTCGCCTCGCGAAAGTGCCGCCGTCGGCCTATCCAGCCGACCGTGGCCGTGGTCGCCAGCCCGAATGCGGCCAGCGAGAACAGCGCGATCAGGATGCTCATCCGATTCCACGACCGCAGGCTCGATGTGTAAAACGAGACGATCGTCTCGAACCCGCCGACCGTGGAGAACAGGAACGCGACGATGGTCAGCAGTGCGAGATAGCCGAGCATCGTCCGCCGCCGGAATTGCTCGACGGCGAGTTCGGGTTCGTGCCGGCGGCTCGCCCCGGCCAACGAGCCGAGCCGAACCAGCACGAAGCCGAGAAGCCCGAGAAAGCCGGCCGCCGCCACCATGCCCAGTGCGGGGCGTTCGGAGACGAACGGGTATGTCGTGTCATAGAGCAGCCGAAGTTTGCGGAACGGAGCGAACTGGTGGTCCGGCGACGGCAGGATCAGCTGAGCGAGTTTGAGGGCATAGCGCTCGGACTCGGAGTCGTCCCGGACCAGCGAGCCGCTGTTGTTCCCGTGCACGATGGAATACAGGATGTCCGGTGCCATGTTGGCGAACATCACTGCGGCCAAGCTCGCCCCGGCGACGACGGTTCCGGCGAACCTTCGCCAGTTCACTGTGCGGATGAGTGCGATCAGCCCGGCCGCCGCCAGCAGGATCAGCACGAATACCCCGTAATAGGTGGAAGCGGTGCCGATCAGCGCCAGAATCGCGAACGTGCCCATCCCGCGTCCGGTGACCACCGACCTGAGCCCGTCGAGCCGGCGCCGGATCGCGCCGTACGGACGGCCCCGCAGCAGTCGCGCCTGTTCCATGCCGACCGTGCGTGCACGAAGGCCCCACAACGCCTCGCCGCGGACCGCCATCAGCACCACGCCCAGCGCGAGCGGAACCGGGTAGTAGGCGGCCAGGAACAGATGATTCTCGCCCTTCTCCCAATGGAACGGAGCGATCACGAACAACACCGACAGCACCACGGCCATCGTTTTGGACACCCCGACCCGGCGGAAGAACCAGACTGCGGTGATCGCGGCGAGCGGAAAACCGATCAGGTAATACGTGTTGACCACCACGGCGACGTCATGGCTGAGCAGGCCGAGGATGTCGGCGACCATCATGTGCAGGTTGTCGGCCTGCGGGAAGTCGTGATAGTTCTGGCCGAGCGGCGCCCCGAGCGAGGGTTGGTACTCATACCAGCCCGTCTCCAGCACGGTCTTGAAGTGGGCCAGGATCGCGGTGGCGTCGTTGCTGTAGACGAACGGGACCCGCAGATCCGCCAGCCATAGATTGAGTGCGCGGACGGTCGCGAAGATCGTCAGGGCCACACTCAGCAGGTACACCGGGTAGTCGGACCGCTCCCACCACTGCAGCACCCGCAGGGCGTGCGGACGCTCGTCACGCCGGTCGGCCGGTTCGGTCACCGCGGCATCGTGCGGATCGATGTCGCCAGCCAACTCAGTGATGTCCAACTCGGTGTCGCCAGCCAACTCAGTCATGTCGAACACCGGGTCGCCCGGGCCGGTGTCGGTCGCAGGCCGGCGAAACCCCAACTCGGGTCCTCCCGTCAACGCCTCGAATGTTCGGTACCTGGTCTGCAACGAGGGTACGGGGCGAATCTGCGGGCAACCTACGAATCGTCCTCGTCCTCGCCGAGCATCGAGGAAACCTGTTCGGTCAGCACTTCCTCGACCAGGTCTTCCAGGTCGCCGGCGTCGGCGGCCCGGATCTCCAGCGGTCGGCGGTACAGGACGACCCTGGCCTTTGTCGGCTTGCCCTTCTGATCGATCCCGGGCGGCAGGAACCTGGCCAGCGGGACACCGCCGTCCAGAATGACGTCGGCTGCCGGGATCAACTCGTCGAGCTCGACGGACGGCACCTCGTCGACGGCGAACTCGACGTCGGACAACTCCTCCGGCCAGCGGTCCTCGACCGCGGCGACCGCGGCCAGGACCACCTGATCGAACTGCTGCGCCCTGGATCGGGCCGCCGGGACGTCCGTCGGGAGCAGCGGTGTTCGCAGGCCACGGCCGTGCCGGTCCCGGGAGATCCGCCGCGGACGGGCACCGCGACCGGGGTTGCGCGAGTTCACCCTGGTCACTGTAGTGGTCGCTCAGTTCCTGGCCGCACATCGACAGCACCTGGTTTCGGGCCTGGTTTCGCCGCCCCGGCCATCGGCGGCGGTCGATCAGCCCAGTAGTTGCCCGTCGATCAGGAACAGCCGGGAGAACGCGTACCGGGCGTTCACCGAGTTGGTGTCCGGGTCCGCATCCGTGTCAAGGGCCAGCGTCAGCGGACCCGGCGCCAGGCTGATCGTGCTGGACCCCGGTGGCACCGTGATCTCCTGGTCGACCTGCACGAACAGGCTCGGGTCGTCCGCCGCCGGCGCCCCGTCGGTGGTGTCGACATTCGTCGGGGGCGGTACCGGCAGGGTGATGTCGAAGGTGTGATCGCCGGCGGTGACCCGAACGTCCGGGGCGCCGGTCAGCGAGGCCACCCGCATCTGCAGGTGAACGGTCGCGGCGCCCTCCCGGTCGTTGACGATCGGCACCTTCCCATCGGCCCGGCGGGACTTCCAGAGTTTGTAACTCACCCCGGCCTCGGCGCGGTCGAAGGAGTTGAAATCGCCGGCCGGGTAGGCCATCACCGGGTTGAGCAGCGCGGCGGCGTTCGCCGCGATCCGCTCCGGACTGGTGCCGGTCGCCAGCGCCGCCACCGGGCCGGCCAAGCTGAAGAACGCGTACCGGCCATTGGCGCTGACCAGCAACGGGTCACCGGTGTACGGGCGGATGCCGGACTCGACGAGCTCGGTGCTGTCACCGGTCCGCTTGCGATCGACCACGATGCCGGTGAAACCGATCGTGGCCAGGCTGGTGACCATGACGTCCGGGTGCTGGCTGGTCACGTTCTCCGGCCAGTCCGATTGAGGCCGGCCGCGGATGCCGCCACCGGACCAGCGCAGGGTCGTCGAGCTCAGGTAGAGCTTGAGTTGGTCGGCGTCGGCGACGCCGTTCACCGACGGCGACTCGGGGAAGGGCACGAACGGCAGCTGAAAGATCATCGACCCGGCGGGGACGGCGGCCTCGATGGCGTGCACGAAATCCCGGTCCGAGCTCAGTCCCGCCGCCGAGTCGGCGTACGGCGGAATCGCCCCGTCCAGCGACTGATCAGCGACGCCGACGAGCAGGACCAGCGCGGCCACCGACACGCCGAATACGGGCAGCCGTCGGATACCGGTGCGCCGCTCCGCCCGATCGCGCCGACGTTCCCAGCGCCGGATCCCGGCGTCCAGCACCACACCCAGTGCGGCCAGGCAGAACATCGCGATCAGAATCGTCATCCGATTCCAGCCGCGGATGTTCGGGGTGAAGAACGAGATGATCGTCGACAGCCCGCCGACGGTGGAGCACAGCAACGCGATCATCGTCAGGGTGGCCAGGTCGCGCAACCGGGCGCGGCGCAGCGCGGTGGGTTCCGCCGGCACTCGGGAGCGGACCGCGTTGCCGAGGAACTCCACCGACATGACCAACAGGATCAGCAGCCCGATCGCGCCCATCAGACCCAGCGCCGGCGACTCCGACGGCACCGGGTAGTTGCCGTCGTAGCTGTACCGGAACTCGGAGAAGATCGGGATCGGATGCCCCGGCGCGGGCAACAGCAGGGAGGAGATCTTCAACGCATAGATCTCGCTGGCCGCGCCGTCGCGGCTCAGCGCCGAGCTGTTCTGGCCGTGCATCCACTCGTACAGGTTGTCCGGCAACATGTTGAGCGCGACGACCACCACGATCGTCAGCCCGGCGAGCACCGCACCACGGAAACGCCGCCAGTTACCGGTGCGGGCCAGCGCGACCAGCCCGGCCGCGGCCAGCAGCAGGGTGACGAACACGGCGTAGTACGACGACGCGGTGGCCAGCAGAGCCAGCATCAGCACGGTGCCGCCGCCTCGGCCGGTGCAGGTGGTCAGGAAAGCCCCGACCGGCGAGCGCAGCCAATCCGGAAGGCGATCCAAACGGCCGTCGGGCAGCCGTCGCAGTCCCCAGATCGGCTGCCCGCGTAGGATCCGCAGGACCACCACCAGGGCCAACGGCAGCGGGTAGTAGGAGCCCAGGAACAGATGTCCCTCGTTGCGCAGGAAGTGATAGGGCGCCAGCGCGTACAGCGCGGCCAGCGGTGCGGTCAGCAGCCGGGACACGCCGACCTCGCGCAGGAAATAGACCGCGGTCAGCGCGGCCAGCGGAAATCCGATGAGGTAGTAGACATTCAGCGCGACCGCGAAGTCGTTCGTGAACCAGCCCAGCAGGCGGGCGGCGATCAGGTGCAGATTGTCGGCCTGCGGGAAATCGTGATATTCCTGGCCGTTCGGCGCGCCGAGAGCGGGGTTGTATTCATACCAGCCGGTCTCCAGCACCGTCTTGAAGTGCGCGCCGATCGAGGTCGAGTCGTTGCCCAGGTAGAAGAAGGGCACCCGCAGATCGGCCAGCCATAGTCGCATGATCACCGTCAGCGCGGCCACGGTGGCGACCAGGCTGGTCAGATAGGTGGCCCATTCGGCCCGCCGCTCCCGGCTGCGCGGCGCGGACGAGGCCAGCGCCCCTGCCTTGGGACTCACCGCCTGCCTCCTGCCGTGCGCTCAGCGAGCGGGGATGACCGCCAACTCGGGCCGCACCGCCCGACTGGAGGCGCAACGGACCCGAAGCAGGTAGACAATGCTCCTGCCGAACACTAGTCAGCCGGAGCGGCGCTGACCCAACTGCACACTCCGGAGCATGTCGGCCGATGTGGCCTGAATTCCCACACCCAGCGGGGTCAGGCTGCGTCGGTCCAGTTCGGGCCACACCACCGAGCGCAGTCGCAGATCGCGAACCTGTAAGCGGGCGAACGGAGAAGTGCCGAGAACCACCCGGGGGGCGCGCTTGAACAACCGCCGGCACTCGCCGAGCAACGCGCCGATGGTGACGCCCTGGTGGGAGGCCAGGATCTTCGTGACTGCGACCCGAGGGGCGGCGCCACGGCCGTCGGCGGGCGACCTTTCGCTGAGCCTGGCCAGCCGGTCCAGGGCGTCGGCGATCATGCCGGCGCAGTCATCGACGAACAGGTAGTCGCGGACGGTGTCCAACGACACGTACACCGAGATCGGCTGGCCGCTGATATGGGACCGGCAGATGTGCGAAACCAGGCCCTGCGGCTTGGCCAGGTTCTGGCCGGGCCCGTAGAGATTCGCAATCCTCCCGATCATCACCCCCGCGGCGCTGGTGGTGGCGAATTCGCGGGCGGCGTCCTCGGCGGCGAGTTTGGCGGTGCCGTACGGAGAGATCGACGACGCCGGGTCCAGCTCGGTGAACGGTGCCTGACCTGCGCCTGCGTAGACACCACCGGCGGAGGATGCCAGGAACAGGGCGCTGCCGGCGGGGGCGACACCGCGGGCGGCCAATTCCGCCAGGAAGGCGCTGAAGGTGGCCACTTCCAGGTCCAACACCGTTGCCGGAGTGCCGGTGACGCCGGCGCCGGCGCACCAGGCGATCCGCCAGGGCCCACCCCTGGCGGCGTCCAGCAGCGCGTCGATGCCGGCGGACAGGCCCTGCCGGCTGGCTTCCGGGTCGGCCCACGGCACGGATCGGGTGAGTATCGGCAGCCGCCGCCGGGTCAGCTCCCGGACGATCGCCTTGCCCAACAGTCCGCCGGCGCCGACCACCCAGGTAGGAGCCGGGAGAGCGGTCACCGGTGGGCGGGCGTCTGGGGCGTTGCGGGCAGGTCTGCGGGGCGCGCAGGGGCCACCGGGCGCGCCGGGCGGCCGTGCGCGTCGGCCGCCAGCGCGCTGCGGCCGCGGCCGAGTGGTCCGTCGTTGGGGTCGCTGACGATCAGATACAGCGGCTTGCCCATGGCCATGTTGACCGCGACCCCGATGTACTCGGCGATCACCCCGAGGGAGAACAGGATGGCGCCGCTGGTGAGCAGGAGCACCACCATCAACGACGGCCAGCCGGCCGGGATGTTTCGGGATCCGGCGAGCCAGGCGATCAGCAGAACCAACGCGACGGCGACCCCGCCGATCGCCGACAGCACCCCGAGGATGCTGACGATCCGCAGGCCCCTGGTCCCGCTGGAGAGCACCATCCGCCAGAAGTGCGAGCTCAGCGACCGCAGCGAATACCCCGATTTGCGGCCGCCTTCGGCGCGGAGTTCGATCGGGCAGGTGGCGACCTTGCCGGCCACCCAACCCATCGCGACGTCCAGATAGACGCCGGATCCGGCGTAGGCGGCGACGCTGCGGCCGATTTCGCCGAGGATCAGCCGGTAGCTCTGAAATTCGGTGGCGTTCGTTCCGCCGGCCGAGATCGCCAGCACCCGCTTGGCCGTGCGGGACGCCAGGTTGCGCAGAAACCCGTGCGGCGCGGGGTTGGTCGGTTCGGCGTAGACCAGGGAGGCTCGCTCGGTCAGTGCGACGTCCAGCATCCGGCCGATCTGGGCCGGGTCGTGCTGGCCGTCCTCGTCCAGGGTGACGATCCAGTCGCCGCCGGAGGACGCCATCCCGGCCAGCGTGGCCGGGTGCTGACCGAAGTTGCGGCTCAGCCAGACCGTCCGGACGAAGTCGAAACGATCGGCGAGTTCGCGCATCACCCGGGGCGAATCATCCGGGCCGTTGTCGTGAACGAGCAGAACCTCGGTGACCGCGCCGAGATGCCCCTGCTCGGTGCGGAATCCCTGGGTCAACGGGAGGATCTCGCCCACCAGCCCGGGCAGGGTGCGTTCGCCCTGATAAACGGGTATCACAACGGAGACGGTATGCCGCACCGCCACTGCTTCCCCGCCGCCGGGGCTCACCTGCTCCACGAGGCCGAACTATAGTCCAGCGCCCGCGTCGGTGGCGGAAGCTCGGCCGGTTGCCGGTGACTCGGCCATCGCCCGGGATCCCGCGGGTGGTGCCGACGAATAGTTTGATGCACAGAAAGATCGGCCGGCTGCCCGAGCCGGCCCGAAACCGAAACGGTAGGTGTTGGCCCCATGCGCGCAACGATGATGTATGCCCCCGGCGACGTCCGCGTCGAGAACTGCCCGGACCCGAAGATCCTGCGGCCGACCGATGCGATCGTCCAGGTGACGGCGTCCTGTGTCTGTGGGTCCGATCTGTGGGTCTACCGGGGCATCCAAGCCCTTGACCAGCCCAAACGGATGGGCCACGAGTTCGTCGGGGTGGTGCAGGAGATCGGATCCGAGGTGCGGTCGGCGGCCGTCGGCGATTTCGTGATCGCCCCGTTCGCGAGCAGCGACGGTTCCTGCCCACAATGCCGCAACGGCATCACCACATCCTGTGATCGGATCGCCTGGTACGGGGCCGACGACCTGGACGGTCTGCCGGTCGACGGCGGCCAGGGCGAGTTCGTCAGGGTGCCCAACGCCGACGGCACCCTGGTCAAGGCGCCCACGCCCGATCCGGCGCAGGTGCCCGGCCTGCTGACCTTGTCGGACGTGATGGCCACCGGTCACCACGCGGCGATCAGCGCGAAGGCCGGACGCGGCCGGACCGTGGTGGTGGTGGGCGACGGCGCGGTCGGCCTGTGTGGGGTGCTCGCCGCGCACCGGCTCGGCGCCGAACGGATCATCGCGATGTCCCGGCATGCGTCCCGGCAGGAACTGGCCACCCGGTTCGGCGCGACGGACATCGTGATCGAGCGCGGCGACGAAGGCGTGGCGAAGGTCCGTGAATTGCTGGGCGGGGTGCTCGCCGATTCTGTGCTCGAATGCGTCGGCACCGCTGAGTCGATGGCCCAGGCGCTGGCCGTGACGCGGCCGGGTGGTCAACTCGGATACGTCGGGGTACCGGCGGGCGGACCGACCCTGCCGATCGGGCAGCTGTTCTCGGACAACCTGAACGTTGCCGGCGGGGTCGCGCCGGCCCGCAGCTACATCCCCGAGCTGCTGGCCGATTTCCTGGCCGGAACGATCGACCCGTCCCCCGTCTTCGATCTGACCCTGCCGCTGGAACAGGCCGCCGAGGCCTACGCGGCGATGGACGAGCGGCGGGCGATCAAGGTGCTGCTGCGGCCATAGGGGCTATCGGATCCGGGCTGAGGAGCGTGCCGTGATGCGCTTCTCAGCCGACGGCGACTCGCTGGTGCACCGTCCACAATTCACCAGCGGCGCGTTCCCAGGTGAAGTCCGCCGCGCGGGCATGGCCGCGCCGGACCAGCCCGGCCGCCAGATCCCTGTCGCCGAGCACCGACGCCATCACCGCTGCCAATGCCTGGGCATCGCCGACTGGAACCACCAGGGCCGCTCCGCCGGCCACCTCGACCAGCGCGGGCGCGTCGGAACAGACGACCGGCACGCCGGCGGCGAACCCCTCCAGCAAGGGCAGACCGAAACCCTCCGCCCGGGACGGCACCGCCAACACCGCGGCCCGGCCATAGACGACGCCGAGCTCGGCGTCGCTGATCCGACCGAGCGGTCGGACCCGGCCCGCCGGCAGCCCGGCGGACGCCGCGGCCGCGGCCAGGTCGATGCCGCCCCAGCCGGGCTGTCCCACCACGACCAGCGGGATCTGCCGGAGGTCGCCGCCAGGTACGGCCATCGCCGACATCAGCACGTCCAGGCCCTTGCGCGGCTCCAGCGTCGCGACGCTGAGCACGAACCGTTCGGGCAGCCCGAGCGCCAAGGCCACCCGGTCCGGCTCGTCCGCCGCCGGCAGGGCGGTCACCCCGTGGCCGATCGCGACGATTTTGTCCGCGGCGGCCGGGAACAGCTCGGCAAGTTCCCGGGCGACGGTGTGCGTCGGCACGACGAGCGCGTCCGCGTCCCGGGCCGCCCGGCCGATCATCTCCCGATGCCAGGCAACCCCGCGCGGGGTCAGCGTCCCCGGATGTGTCCACGGCACGGTGTCGTGCACCGTGACCACCTGAGGTCGCCCCCGGCGGCGCGGGGCCAGCGGCGTCACCGCATGAACGGTGTCGCCGCGGACGAACGGCGGCAGTCCGGCCTGCCAGGCCCGGCTCAGCACCCGCCCGCCGACGGGCAGCCGATGGGGCCCGTCGACCCCGTCGATGACGGCGGGGGAGACGTCCCGATGCCAGGCCGAGACCGACCGCACCCGCCAGCCGTCCGGCGAGGTGGCAGCCAGCGCCCTGGTGATCTGCCGGGCGTATCGGCCCGTTCCGCCCGGTACCGGTGCCAGGCACTGTTCGACGATCACGGTCAGCACGGGCATGCCGATCAGCAGATCACAGCGCCGAGGAGCGGGCGACCTCAGTCCGTTGTCGGGTTGGCGGCCGCCCGCATCCGGCGGCCCAGCCAGATGTAGGCGCCGCGCCGACCGAGGGCGGTGATCTCCGCGGCGGCGTTGCCGATCCGGACGTCGGCCGCGCTGAGCAACCCGGGGTGATCGGCGGCCAGGCTGCGATGGAACTGCTTGGCCTGCGCGGCCTGCGAGCGCATCAGGTTCACGCTCCATTGCTCGTGGCTGATCCGGAACCCGGCCAGCGGATGCGGGATCGCGACAAGGTCACCGTGCAACAGCACCCGGGTGTAGCTGGCCTGGTCGATCAGATACGGGAAACGGTCGTCCCAGAACCCGGCCTCGGCCAGCACCTGGCGGTTCATCAGCACACAGCCGGGCTCGCCGAAGATGTTCGTGCCGGCCCGCACCGACTTCCGGATCGCGGCCTTGCCGTCGACCACCCCGGACAGTCCGGGCAGGCCGCGCCCGCTCAGCACCGGAGCCGAGCGCGCATCGATGATGTCCCGCGTGCTGGCGGCGAGTACCGCGCCCGGGTGTGCGTCGATCGCGGCCACCTGCTCGGCGACGCACGTCGGGTAGATCAGGTCGTCCCCGCAGACCAGCTTGATCAGCTCACCCTGAGCCTGACGGGTGACCGCGTCCCAGTTGGCCGGGGCGCCGCCGCCGGCCGGCAGCCGGCTGAGCCGCACCCGCGGATCGGCCAGGTAGCGCTGCAGCACGTCCCAGGTTCCGTCGTCCGAACTGTGATCGGAAACGAGGAGTTCGAAGTCGGTGAACGTCTGGGCCAGGATCGAGTCCATCGTGTCGCCGATGAAGGCCACGCTGTTGTAGGCCGGCACGACCAGCGATACCCGGGGCGTCACGACGGCTGCACCGGGCTGGGCAATTCCGAGGGCTTGCGGCGGAACGAGAACCCGCGGTGGCCGAAGAAGCTGATCAACATGGTGACACCGGTGATGATGACCTGCGACAGCAGGACCGGCAGGTGGGCCAGTTCCACCAGCAGCGGCAGGGTGGCCAGGTTGAAACCGAGTGCGGTCAGGTTGACCACCTCGAATCTGGCCAGATCACGCCAGAGGTGGCCGTGCACCTGGAAGACGAACCGTCGGTAGAGCACGAAGGCGCAGAGTACGGCCGCCACGTGCGCACACAGCAGAACCGTGATGTAGCCGAATCGCTCCTGGACCAGGTGCTGGAAGATGATGAACCAGATGAAGCCGACGGCGGTGTTTGTCGCACCCACCAGGAGAAACGCGACGCGTTGATCGCGGATCAGCCGGAGCAGCGGGCCAGGTTCGCCGGACATCCCGGCGGGCGGGCTCGCCTGATCGCCGCGGGCAGCGAAATCGTCGATGGTCATCCCTTGTCACTCTAATCAATCCGTGCCGGCCAGGGCTGGTGATCTGCGCGTCACCAATCGAGATCACCGTTGCGGCGCGTCGTGACGACGCCACGCCGAGATTGCCCCTAGTCTCGCCAACGTGGCCAGAGTGCGGCGTTGTTCTCGAACCGGGTGCGGTAGCCCTGCGGTTGCCACGCTGACCTTCGCGTACGCCGATTCGACTGCGGTCGTCGGTCCGCTGGCCACCGCCGCGGAACCGCATTCCTACGATCTGTGCTCCGAGCACGCCGTCGGGCTCACCGCGCCCAGGGGCTGGGAGGTCTTCCGGCCCGACGTCGGGAGTGACCGGTCCTCGCCGAACTCCGACGATCTCGAGGCGCTGGCCGACGCGGTCCGGGAAGCGGGCCGGGCTGAACGGATCAGCGAGCCGTTCGCACCGACCACCGGTCGACGGGGTCATCTGCGGGTCCTACGCTTTCCCGAGGACTGACCGACGCGTTATCTCGAGGAGAATCGTGACTTCTGCAGGCGCAAAACTGCGTGCCATCGTCAAGGCTTACGACGTTCGTGGCCTCGTCGGTGACGAATTGACCACCGATGGGACCCGTGCGCTGGGTGTCGCATTCGCCCGATTGGTGGCCGGCGAGGCGAGAGCCGTGGTCATCGGCTACGACATGCGCGAGTCCTCGCCGACGCTGTCCCGGGCCTTCGCCGACGGGGTGATCAGCCAGGGTCTGGACGTCGTCAACGCGGGCCTGGGCTCCACCGATCTGCTGTACTACGCCTCCGGAGTGCTGGGCCTGCCCGGCGCGATGTTCACCGCCTCGCACAACCCTGCGGTGTACAACGGGATCAAGTTCTGCCGCGCCGGGGCCGTCCCGTTGAGCCTGGACACCGGGTTGGGCACTATTCGCGATGAGGCCGGCGCGATCCTGGACGGCGAACTGGCAGTGCCTCCGTCGGCCACTCCCGGCACGATCACCGATCGCAATGTGCTCGACGGCTATGCGGGCTTCCTGCGCGGGTTGGTCGACCTGACGCACATCCGGCCGTTGCGGGTGGTGGTCGACGCGGGCAACGGGATGGCCGGCTTCACCGTGCCGGCGGTCCTCGGCGGGCTCCCACTGGACGTCGTGCCGATGTATTTCGAACTCGACGGCAACTTCCCCAACCACGAGGCGAATCCGCTCGACCCGGCCAACCTGGTCGATCTGCAGGCCCGGATGCGGACCAGTGGGGCAGACATCGGCCTCGCCTTCGATGGCGACGCCGATCGGTGCTTCGTGGTCGACGAGCGCGGTGAGCCGGTGTCGCCGAGCACGATCACCGCGCTGGTGGCCGAGGCCGAATTGGCCAAGCAGCCGGGTTCGACCATCTTGTACAACCTGATCAGTTCGCGGGCGGTGCCGGAGATCATCGCCGAGGCCGGTGGTGTCGGCGTCCGGACCCGGGTGGGGCATTCGTACATCAAGGCCGAAATGGCCAGAACCGGCGCGATCTTCGGCGGCGAACACTCCGCCCATTACTACTTCGCGAACTTCTTCAATGCCGATACCGGCATGTTGGCGGCCATGCATGTGATGGCCGCTCTCGGCGGGCAGCGCGGCACCCTGTCCGACCTGGTCGCCAAGTACGACCGCTACCGCGACTCCGGCGAGATCAACTCGCGGTTGGCCAAGACGGCGGACACCGCCGCCAAGCTGGACGAGATTCGCGACTACGCGCAGAGCCACGGCGCGCAGATCGACGAACTGGACGGCGTCACAGTGAGCCTGCCCAACGGTGACTGGTTCAACGTCCGAGCGTCCAACACCGAGCCGCTGCTCCGGCTCAACGTGGAAGCGGCCACCGTCGATCGGCTGACCGCGGTGCGCGACGAGATCCTCGCCCTGATTCGCGGCTGACCGGCATCGCGGGCACCAGTAATCACCAGATGGGGCTGATTCACCCGGTTTTCGCCCGCGCTGCGCGTCTCCTGTCGGCCCGGGTGGTCCACACTGGTCAGATGGCTCATTCTGTTCCGGCGACCGGCGTGCCCGGTCATCCGCTGACCGAACTCTTGGACCCGTTGCTGCTGCAGGTGCTGGCGTGCCCCGCGCCGCACCATGCTGGGTTGACCCTGGGCGAACCGGGTCACCCGATGGCCCTGAGCCTGACCTGCACCGAATGCGGCCGGATCTTCGACGTCCGGGACGGCATCCCGGTGCTGCTGCTCGATGACGCCCGCTGGCCCCTCGATCCGGTTTCGAGCTGACGAAAGTGACCGACCCCGGCGACCTGCTGACCGATCCGGCGGCGATGCGGGCGGCCGACCTGGCATCCCTGCTGCCGGCCGCCGCCACCGCGGGCGCGCAGGTGCGGGCCACGGTGGGCGCGCTGACCGGCGCTCTGGAGTCGCTCGACGGCTTCCGCCCCCGCTCGCTGCTGATCATCGCCGACGGCCGGGCCGTGCACGATGCGGCGCTCGCGGTTGCGCTGCTGGGTCCGCGGTGCCCGATCCCGGTCCTGATCGGCGCGGAGCTGCCGACCTGGGTCGGCGCGCTCGATGTGGTGGTCGTGCTGGAGAGCGGCACACCCGGCGAAGCCGCTGCCGCCGCCGTCGCCCGGCGGCGCGGCGCGATCGTGCTCGTCCGCGGCGCCGCGAACGGTGACCTGGCCGAGGCGGTCACCGGGGACGTGCAGGTACCGCCGATCGGAGTTCCGGAGGCGCTGGCCGGCCCGGGCCGGCTCGCCTTTCTACTCGCGGTGGCCAGCGCCTGCCGATTGCTCCAACCGGCACTGACCGAGCCGATCGCGGACGCCGTCGCCGACCTGTTGGACGCCGAGGCGCTCGCCTGCTCCCCGCTGACGGACTCGTTCGTCAACCCGGCCATCTCGCTGGCCGATCACCTGCTGAATGCGGTGGCCGTGGTGGCCGGGCTCGACCCAGCCGGGCGGGCCCTCGGCGCCCATGCGGCCGCGGTGCTGTCCGAAGTCGGTGCCGTTCCGGCGACCGGCGTCGGTGCCCTGCAACTGACCCAGTCGGCGGGCCTGATGCGGTTGATGGGCACCCCGCGGGATGTCTTCGCCGATCCGTTCGAGGACTCGGTCGAACCGGTGTTGCTGCGTCCGCTCGTGCTGCGGGTGGACCGGCCGACGGACGAGCGTTTCGCCCAACTGGCCTCGGCCTGGCTGCGCTCGCTGACCGCCGCACTGCCGACCGCGGTCGTCATCGACGGTCAGGAACTGAGCCTGGTCACCGGCACCGCGGCGGGGGTGGTCCCGTCGGACACCGCCGCGTCGTCGGCCGGTGAATTGACCGGCTGGGCCCGGCAATGGGCGACGGCCGCGCTGATGATGACCCGGCTGGACTTCGCCGCCGTCTACTGCGGACTGCCTGCCGGGCAGGTCGCGCCGGCGGACGCCCCGGCCGGGCTGGGGCCGCACGCCGGGAGTCGGCACCTGCTGACGCCCGATACAGTCGTGACCAGTTACCGTGACGAGGAGGCTTTCGACCAGTGGAATTGATGCGTAATCGCATCCGGCCCTATGCCTGGGGATCCCGGATCGCCATCGCTGAGCTGCTGGGAGAGCCTGTTCCATCTCCGCATCCGCAGGCTGAGCTGTGGCTGGGTGCCCATCCGGGGGATCCCTCCGAAGTGCTGTTCAGCACCGGCGCGCAACGGCTGGACGAGGTGATCGCGGCGGCGCCGGACGTTCAGCTCGGCCCGGCGGTGGCTGCCAGGTTCAATGGCCGGCTGCCGTTCCTGCTCAAGGTGCTGGCCGCGGACCAGCCGCTGTCCCTGCAGGCCCACCCGTCCATGGAGCAGGCGATCGCCGGCTACCGCAACGAGGATGACGCCGGAATTCCGCTCAATCATCCGAATCGGAACTACAAGGACGGCTTCCACAAACCGGAGCTGATCTGCGCGTTGACCGAATTCCAGGCGCTGTGCGGCTTCCGCGACCCGCAGACCACGGTGCGGATACTCAGTGGCCTGCGGGTACCCCAGCTCGACCACTATGTCGGGCTGCTCGCCGGACAGCCCGACTCCGATGGCGTCCGGGCCCTGTTCTCCACGCTGGTGACGCTCCCGCAGAATGCGCTGAGCAGCCTGCTCGACGCCATCCTGGCCCAGGCGATCACCATGGTGGCGGCCGGTTCACCCTTCGCCGACGACTACCGGGTGGCCCTGGAACTCGGCGAACGCTATCCCGGCGACGGCGGCGTACTGGCGGCCATGATGCTCAATCGAATCGTCCTGGAGCCCGGTCAGGCGTTGTACCTGCCGGCCGGCAACCTGCACGCCTACCTGTCCGGGGTCGCCGTGGAGATCATGGCCAACTCGGACAACGTGCTGCGCGGCGGTCTGACTCCCAAGCACGTCGATGTGCCCGAACTGATGCGCGTGCTGGACTTCCACGCCGGGGACCGCGAGGTCCTCGCGGGCACCCAGCACGGCTCGCACGAAGTGGTGTATCCGACGCCCGCTGCGGAGTTCGAGTTGTCCCGGCTCGATCTGGACGGCCCGGACGGCGGCGAGATCGTCGATCTGACGCACCCCGGGCCGCAGGTTCTGCTGTGCACCGAAGGGTCGGCAGAGGTCGCGGAGCGGGGCGGCCGCACCCTGGACCTGCGGCGCGGACAATCGGCCTGGCTCTCGGCCGCCGATCGCGGGCTGGCCATCTGGGGGGACGGAACCGTGTACCGGGCCACTGTCGGCAACCTGTAGCAGTCAAGCAACCGAGAACAGATAACCAGCAGTGCTTTGTCAAACGGATGGGGATAGTACGTATGTTCGACTCACTTCTGGTGGCCAACCGCGGCGAGATCGCGCGGCGGGTGATCCGCACCGGCAAGGCGATGGGCCTGCGCACGATCGCGGTCTATTCCGACGCCGACGCCGAACTGCCGTTCGTCAGTGAAGCCGACGAGGCGGTTCGGCTCGGACCTGCCGATCCCGCGTCGTCCTACCGCAATGTCGAGGCCGTCCTGCGGGCAGCGGTCAGCAGCGGGGCCGCGGCCGTGCACCCCGGCTACGGGTTCCTGTCGGAGAACACCGACTTCGCCCGGGCCGTCGTGGATGCCGGGCTGATCTGGGTGGGGCCCAGCCCCGAGGCGATCACCGCAATGGGGGACAAGATCGCCGCTCGCAACGCCATGCAGGCTGCTGGGGTCCCGGTCGCACCGGGCACGCCAGAGCCGTTGCGGGACGCGGCGGCCGCCGAGCTGGCCGCCGCCGAGATCGGCTACCCGGTGATGATCAAGGCCTCCGCCGGCGGCGGCGGAATGGGCATGGCGGTCGTCGACTCGGCCGAGAACCTAGCCGCCGAATACGAGAAGGTGACCGCTTTTGCCGGCCGCCTGTTCGGCGACTCGTCGGTCTTCGTCGAGCGCTACTACCCGCGGGTGCGGCACGTCGAAGTGCAGATCCTCGGTCTGCCGGACGGCACCGTACTCGCCCTCGGCGAACGCGACTGCTCGGTCCAGCGGCGCAACCAGAAGGTCGCGGAGGAAACGCCGTCGCCTGCGGTCGGTCCTGAACTGCGCGCGCGCATGCTGGCCGCGGCGCGGATCGCCGGGCAAACCGTCCACTACCGGGGCGCCGGTACGGTCGAGTTCCTGCTGGCCCCGGACACCGGCGAGTTCTTCTTCCTGGAGATGAATACCCGGCTGCAGGTGGAGCACCCGATCACCGAGGCGGTGCTGGGGATCGACCTGGTAGAGGCGCAGCTCAAGATCGCGGCCGGGGAGGACCTCGGCTTCGACGAGAGCACCCTGGAATCCACCGGTCATGCGATCGAGCTGCGGATCAACGCGGAAGATTCCAAGCGTTTCCTGCCCGGTCCGGGCAAGATCACCCAGTGGATCGAGCCATCCGGTCCGGGTGTGCGGGTCGACGCCGGCTATGTCGACGGCAACACCGTGACGCCGTCCTACGACTCGCTGATGGCCAAGCTGATCGTGCACGGCAGCGATCGCACCGATGCGCTGGCCAAAATGCGGGAAGCGGTCGCGGGCTTCACCATCGTCGGGCCTAAGTCCAATCTGGCGTTCCACGCCGAGCTGCTGGACAACCCCGAGTTCGTATCCGGGGACTACGACACGGCGCTGATCAAGCGGATGCGGGCCACCGGCAAATAGTCTGATCAGGCAGGGCGCCGCGGACGGTTTGCCGCACGTCAGGGCCCTGAAGTAGGTTCGAGATCTGAATTGGCAGTACGTTTTGACAACCCGATAGAAGTGAGGCCGAAGTGGCATTGCCCCAGTTGACCGATGAGCAGCGCGCAGCCGCCCTGCAAAAGGCGGCCATCGCCCGTAAGGCTCGTGCCGAGCTCAAGGAGCGGCTGAAGCGCGGTGGCACCACGCTCAAGCAGGTCCTCGAAGATGCCGAGACGAACGAAGCGCTCGCCAAGCTACGGGTGTCCGCTCTGCTCGAGTCGATGCCCGGCGTCGGCAAGGTCCGCGCGCAGCAGCTGATGGAACAGTTTGAGATCGCTCCGAGCCGGCGGGTGCGTGGCCTGGGCGAGCGTCAACGGCAGGCCCTGCTCCAAGAATTCGGAGACTGAACCCACCGACGGCCGGGCCCCGGGCGGGTCAGGTCGCTCGCCGGGGCCGATTGTTCGTGCTGTCCGGGCCGTCCGGCGTGGGCAAGAGCACACTGCTCGGCAGGCTGCGCGAGCGGCTGCCCGATCTGCACTACTCGATTTCGGCTACCACCCGCCCGCCGCGGTCCGGCGAGCGGGAGGGTGTGCACTACTTCTTCGTCGATCGGGCGCACTTCGAGGAGATGGTCAGCCGGGGTCAACTGCTCGAACATGCCGTGTTCGCCGGCAACCACTACGGAACACCTGCCGCCGACGTCGAACAGCGACTCGCCGCCGGCCAGGACGTGCTCCTGGAGATAGAAGTGCAGGGCGCGCGCCAGGTGCGATCAGCCCCGGGCGTCGGCGCCGAAGCCGTCATGCTGTTCCTTGCCCCGCCCTCGTTCGAGGAGCTGGCCAGGCGGTTGGTGGGCCGCGGCACCGAAAGTGCCGAGGTCCGGGCCGCCAGGTTGGAGGCCGCTCGGGCGGAGCTGGCGGCCGAACCTGAGTTCGATCACACCGTGGTCAACACCGATGTCGAGTCCGCCACCGCGGCCTTGGTATCATTGATGTCAAACTGACTGTTGTGCAACCGGACTGGGTGTCGAACGGCATCAGCTGTCCGGTTTCAGCGTGCCCGCCGCACGCGGAAAATTGCACTCGAGTCTTGAACCAGGCGATATCCAGGAGTTCACTTCGTGACCAGTGCTTCCAGTTCCACCATGACCGCCGCCCAGATCGCCGCGGCCGGTATCACCTATCCGCCGATCGACGAGCTGCTGACCAAGACCAGCTCCAAGTTCGCGCTGTCGATCTACGCAGCCAAGCGCGCCCGGCAGATCAATGACTACTACGCGCAGCTCGGCGAGGGCCTGATGGACTACGTCGGCCCGTTGGTCGAGCCGCTGCCCCGCGAGAAGCCGCTGTCGATCGCCCTGCGCGAAATCAACGGCAGCCTGCTCGAGCACACCGAAGGCGAGTGAACCCCGGCGAGAGCCCCCGCGTACCCCGGATCGTCCTCGGAGTCGGCGGCGGCATCGCTGCATATAAGGCCGCCGAGGTATTGCGCCGGCTGGCCGGGACCGGCGCTTCGATCACCGTCGCCGCGACGGCGTCCGCGCTGAAGTTCGTCGGCTCGGCAACGTTCGAGGCGCTCTCCGGTCATCCGGTACTCACGGACGTGTTCACCGATGTGCCCTCTGTCGCCCATGTCCGGACGGGGCAGCAGGCGGATCTGGTCGTCGTCGCGCCGGCCACCGCCGACCTGCTGGCCAGGGCCGCCGCCGGCATGGCCGACGACATGCTCACGGCAACGCTGCTGGTCACCCGCGCACCGGTGTTGATGGCCCCGGCCATGCACACCGAGATGTGGACGCATCCGGCCACCGTGGCCAATGTGGCCACCCTGCGCCGCCGCGGCATCACCGTGCTCGAACCGGCGGTCGGCCGGCTGACCGGGCCGGATTCCGGTCCCGGCCGGTTGCCCGAGCCCGAGCAGATCGCCGCGGTCGCCGAGCTGCTGCTGCACCGGCCGGACGCCCTGCCGTTCGATCTGGGCGGCCGGACGGTGCTGATCTCCGCCGGTGGGACCAGGGAAGAGCTCGATCCGGTGCGCTATCTGGGCAATCGTTCGTCGGGCAAGCAGGGCTTCGCGCTGGCGCTGGTCGCCGCGGCTCGCGGCGCGACGGTGACGCTGGTGGCGGCAAACACCTCGCTGCCGACGCCACCCGGCGTGCGGCTGATCGAGGTCACCGATGCACGCAGCCTGTCCGCGGCGATGCTGTCGCACGCCGACGACGCCGATGTGGTGGTGATGGCCGCCGCCGTGGCCGACTTCCGTCCCGCGGTGCGCCGGCAGGCGAAGATCAAGAAAGTCGGCGACCTGGCGCCGGAACCACTGGCGCTGGTCCGCAATCCGGACATCCTGCTCGAACTGGTGGCCACCCGGCCGGTCGACTCGCGCCGGCTGATCGTCGGGTTCGCCGCGGAGACCGGTGACGAGGAGGCCGATGCGTTGACCCATGCCCGCCACAAGTTCGCGCGCAAGGGCTGCGACCTGCTGGTCGTCAACCGGGTCGACGGCGGCCGCGCCTTCGACACGAGTGACAATGCGGTGATTGTGCTGGGCCGGGGGCCGACGGCCGGCGATCCCGCCGAAGTGGTGCTCGATGTCCCACTGGGCCCGAAGACGGTGATCGCCGCGGCGGTGTGGGACACCATTGCCGCCCGACTCGCCGGGTAGAGATGTCGCAGTACCGATCCGATCCCTTCGGAACGATAGCCTGATCGAAACATGGCACGTCCGCGCGCCCGACCAACCTGGAGATATCTGTGACCTCGCGCTTGTTCACGTCCGAGTCCGTGACCGAAGGCCATCCGGACAAGATCTGTGACGCGATCAGCGACTCGATCCTGGACGAGTTGCTCCGTCAGGATCCGACCAGTCGGGTCGCCGTCGAGACGATGGTCACCACCGGCCAGGTGCATGTCGCCGGCGAGGTGACCACGGAGGCCTACGCAGACATCCCGACGATCGTCCGCGACACCGTCCTGGCCATCGGCTACGACTCGAGTTCCAAGGGCTTCGACGGCCGCTCGTGCGGGGTCAACGTGGCCATCGGCGCGCAGTCCCCGGACATCGCGCAGGGCGTCGACGAGGGCTACGAGTCGAGGGTGCTGCACGCCCACTCCGACGACGCGATCGCCCGTCAGGGCGCCGGCGATCAGGGCCTGATGTTCGGCTACGCCTGCAGCGACACCCCCGAGCTGATGCCGTTGCCGATCGCCCTGGCGCACCGGCTGGCCAGGCGGCTGGCCGCGGTCCGCAAGTCCGGCGCCGTCCCGTACCTGCGCCCGGACGGCAAGACCCAGGTCACCATCGAATACGTCGGCGACAAGGCCATCCGGCTGGACACCGTGGTGCTGTCCACCCAGCACGCCGCGGACATCGACCTGGTGACCCTGCTGGCCACCGACATTCGCGAGCAGGTCGTCGAGCCCGAGCTGTCCGGCCTGGACATCATCACCGACAACTACCAGCTCTTCGTCAATCCGACCGGACGCTTCGTCATCGGCGGCCCGATGGGCGATGCCGGATTGACCGGCCGCAAGATCATCGTCGACACCTACGGCGGGATGGCCCGGCACGGCGGCGGCGCGTTCTCCGGGAAGGACCCGTCCAAGGTCGATCGGTCCGCCGCCTACGCGATGCGTTGGGTCGCGAAGAACGCCGTCGCCGCCGGGCTGGCCGAGCGGATCGAAGTGCAGGTCGCCTACGCCATCGGCAAGGCCGACCCGGTCGGCCTGTTCGTCGAGACCTTCGGCACCGAGCAGGTCGACCCGGAAAAGATCGGCCAAGCGATCACCGAGGTCTTCGACCTCCGTCCGGGCGCCATCATCCGCGACCTGGGCCTGCTCCGGCCGATCTACGCACAGACCGCCGCCTACGGCCACTTCGGCCGTACCGACCTCGATCTGCCCTGGGAGCGCACCGACCGTGCGCAGTTGTTGAAGTCGATCCTGGGGCTCTGATTCGACGGGCGCCCTCATGGCGCCGGGCCCGCGGGCCGGAGCGTCCCTGTGCACCTGTTGTGTCGGCATGCACGCGCTTGCGGGGTTTGCCAACTGCGCCGGCCTGTGCACGGCGGGTCCGAGGCGGAGCAGCCCATGGCCACTGCCTCAGGAGTATCGCTGTCGGCGGTCTCTGGTAAGTCTTGACCCATGGCGGGGATCGTGAGTTCAGCTGCCCGCCGGGGGAGCCGTCGGGTCGCGGCCGGGGTCTCGGTGCCGGCCGAGATCGATCCGATCGCCCGGGTAGTGGCCGACACCGGGCTGCCCCATCTGGACCGACCCTTCGACTATCTGGTGCCGGCGGAGCTGGCCGATCAGGCGCAGCCCGGGGTGCGAGTCCGGATGCGCTTCGCGGGCCGATTGGTAGACGGCTACGTCCTGGACAGAAGGCCGGAGACCGAGCATTCGGGCAAGCTGGAGTTCCTGCAGAAGGTGATTTCCGCCGAGTCCGTGCTCAGCCCGGAGATCGCGGTGCTGGCCCGGGCGGTCGCGGATCGGTACGGCGGATCCCTGGAGGACGTGCTGAGGCTGGCGGTGCCGCCGCGGCACGCCCGGGAGGAGGCCCGCCTACCAGCGGAGCCGGCCGCGGGTGAGCTGCCTGATCAGCCGACCGGCGCCGGCGCCAGGTGGTCGGAGTATCAGGCCGGTCCGGCGTTTCTGCAGGCCCTGGCCGATGGCAAGCCAGCCCGCGCGGTCTGGCAGGCGCTGCCAGGTGAGGACTGGCCGGCCCGGCTGGCCGACGCGGTCCGCGCCACCTACCTGGCCGGCCGCGGGGCGATCGTGGTGGTGCCGGACGGCCGCGACCTGGCCCGGCTGGACGCGGCAGTGCTGGCTGCGCTCGGGCCGGGCCGCCATGTGGCGTTGGCCGCTGATCTGGGTCCGTCGCAGCGCTACCGGCGGTTTCTGGCGGTCCGCCGTGGGCAGGTCCGGGTGGCCATCGGCACCCGGGGCGCGGCGTTCGCGCCGGTGCGCAATCTCGGGCTGGTGGCGATGTTCGACGACGGCGACGATGCGCTCGCCGAGCAGCGGGCGCCGTATCCGCATGCCCGCGAGGTGTTGATGATGCGCTCGGCGGCGGAGCCGGCGGCCCTGCTGGTCGGTGGGTACGCCCGGACCGCCGAGGCGCAGTTGATGGTCGAATCGAGCTGGGCGCATCCGCTGGCCGCAGACCGGGCGGTGGTCCGGCGGGCGGCGCCGCGGATCGAAGCGGGCGGCGACGAGCACTCGGCCGGTCACGATTCGGCCGCCGCGCATGCCAGGCTGTCGCCGGCGGCGTTCCAGATCGCCCGCGTCGCGCTGGCCGCAGGTCGGCCGGTGTTGGTTCAGGTCCCGCGTCGGGGGTATCAACCGGGGTTGGCGTGTGTGAGCTGCCGGCGGCCGGCGCGCTGCCGGGTCTGCCGTGGACCGCTCGGGATGCGCCGGGGCTCGTCTGTGGCGTCGTGTCGCTGGTGCGGCGCGCTGGCCACTGGTTGGCGGTGCCCGGTCTGCGCGGCCGACTCGTTCCGGACGACGGTGACCGGGGCGGTGCGGACCGCCGAGGAGCTCGGGCGCGCCTTCGCCGGCACCCGGGTGCTGACCAGCGCGGCGGAACAGGTGATTGTCCAGGTGCCCGCCGAGCCGGCGTTGGTGATCGCCACGCCGGGTGCGGAGCCGATCGCCCTCGGCGGGTACGGAGCCGCGCTGCTGCTCGACGGCGGCGCCCTGCTGTCCCGGCCGGATCTGCGAGCCGCCGAGGAGACCCTGCGCCGCTGGATGGCTGCGGCCGCGTTGGTGCTGCCCGCAACGGCCGGTGGCCGGGTGGTGGTCGGTGCGGACAGCTCGCTGCCGACGGTGCAGGCGTTGATTCGCTGGGATCCCGTCGGGCATGCGGTGGCCGAACTGGCGTCGCGGCGTGAGGTGGGATTTCCGCCGGCCGTGGCGATGGCTGCGGTCGAGGGCGGGCCCACCGGGGTCGCGGCGTTCCTGGCCGAACTGGCCCTACCGGCCGGCGCCGAGCTGCTCGGACCGGTGGAGCTGGACCATCCGGCCAACACCGAGCGGGCGCTGCTCCGGGTCGAACTGAGCCGCGCCCGGGAACTCGCCGCAGCCGTGCACACCGCGCGGGCGGCCCGGAGCGCCCGTAAGGACACCGATCCGGCGCGGGCCCGGATGGATCCGCTCGCGATGTTCTGAGCAGGCGGCGGGCACGGCACTCGGTAGGGTGACTCCTTGGTGATTGAGCATGTGGTGATTGAGCATGTGGTGAATGAGCAGTGGTGATTGGGCTATGAAGGTTGCCATGACGTCGCACAGCGGGACCAGCATCGAACCGGGCCGAGTGGACCCGGCCGGCCTCGGTTTCGATCCGGCCGATCCAGCGTTCATCGCCGATCCCTACCCGGTCTTCGACGCGTTGCGCGCGGCCGGCCCGGCGCTGTACTACCCGCAGCGAGACGTGTGGCTGCTGACCAGGTTCGCCGACGTGCACGCCGCACTGCGGCATCGGGGGCTGGGCCGGAGTCTCGGTCCGCCGGCGACGGACGCACGCTATCCGCGCTGGCAGGAGTCCGAGCGCTGGTCGATGCTGAACCTGGAGCCGCCGGATCACACCCGGTTGCGCCGGCTGGTCACCGCGGTTTTCACCGCGAGATCCGTCGCGCGGATGCGTCCGCAGATCGCCGAGCTCTGTGCGCAGCTGCTTGCCGAACCGTTGCGGCGCAGGGAGTTCGATCTGATCGCGGACTTCGCGCAGCCCTATTCGATAGCGGTGATCTGCGCCTTGCTCGGGATCGATGTCGGGGACGGGCCGCGCTTGCTGCGCTGGTCGCACGCCATCGTCAAGATGTACGAACTGCAGACCTCCGATGCCGAACGGGACAGCGCCGAATCCGCCGCCGCCGAGTTCATCGACTATGCGCGGCAACTCATCTCGGCCAGGCGGAAGCACCCGCGGGACGACCTGATCACGGCGCTGGTTCAGGTCGCCGACCGTGGAGACCGGCTGACCGAGGACGAGATCGTCTGCACCGTCATCGTTTTGCTCAACGCGGGGCACGAGGCGACGGTCAACACGATGGGCAACGGGATGCGCGCCGCGCTCAAACATCCGGCCCAATGGTTGCGGTTGGTCAACGGTGAAGTAACAGCGGCGACCGCCGTCGAGGAGTTCATCCGCTGGGATGCACCGCTGCAGCTGTTCGAGCGGTGGGTTCTGCAGGACGGCGTGCACGTGGCCGGGCGCGAGTTTCGCATCGGCGAGCGGATCGGGATGCTCTTCGGCGTCGCCAACCGGGATCCGGACCGGTTCTCCCGGGCCGGGCAATTCGACCTCGGGCGCGGCGATGGCAGCCACATCGGGTTCGGCGGCGGCACCCACTTCTGCATCGGCGCACCGCTGGCCCGGCTGGAGATCGAGATCGCACTGGACCGGTTGGCCGCCGCGCCGACCCTGCAATTGGCCGCCGAGCCGGTGTACCAGCCGTATTTCGTCATCCGCGGCCTGGCGGGGCTTCAGGTCACCACCTGAGATCAACACAGGGCCGGCCCACGATTACGCTTGCGCGGGCGTTCCATTCCGGAGTGGCCGGTTCCACCGGAATCGTGGAGGTCAGGTGATCGACGCCCCCGGGTACCCGGCACAACTGCCGGTGGCCGGTCGGAAGGTGATCGTCGTCGGCGCCGGACCGGACGCGGTAGCCCGGATCGCCACCCTGCGCGCCGCCGGCGCACGGGTGACCGTCATCGCTCCGGCGGCAATGCCGGCCATCGAGGATCTCGCTGATCGCGGCGTGATCAGCTGGCTCGCCCGCGAGTTCGATTCTGCTGACCTGGACGGCTGCTGGCTGGTCGTGGCCGCCTCGGGGAATCCGGCCACGGACCTGCGCATCGCCGGGCTGGCTGAGTCCCGCACGGTGTTCTGCCTGGCGGGCGGCGGCGTGGCCGGGGCGACCGAACCAGGCGTGGTCGAGCCGGCGCAGCAGCATGGGCGGGTGATCCTGGTCGGCGGCGGCCCGGGTGATCCGGGTTTGCTGACGGTCTCCGGACTGGCGGCACTGCGCGAGGCGGACGTGGTGATCAGCGACCGGCTGGCCCCGCTCGCCGCGCTCGCCGAGATGCGGCCGGGCGCCGAGCTCATCGATGTCTCCAAGATCCCGCACGGCCGGAACACCGCCCAGGAAGAGATCAACCGGCTGATCGTCGTGCACGCGCTGGCCGGCAAGGTAGTCGTACGGTTCAAGGGCGGCGACAACTTCGTCTTCGGCCGCGGGGGTGAGGAGTTGGAGGCCTGCCGCGCCGCCGGCGTGGACGTGCGGGTGGTGCCGGGTGTCACCTCGGCAATCGCCGGTCCGGCCCTGGCCGGGATCCCGGTGACCCACCGCGGGCTCAACCAGGGATTCACCGTCATCTCGGGGCATGTGCCCCCGGGACATCCCCTGTCGACCCTGGACTACGCGGCTCTCGCGCAGACCGGTACCGACCTGGTGCTGATGATGGCTGTCGCCACCCTGCCGGCCATCGCCGCCGAGCTGATCCGCTGCGGCCTGCCCACCGAGACGCCGGCAGCGACAATCGCCGACGCCGGGCTATCCACCCAACGTGCTGTCCGGGGCACGGTCGCCACCATCGCAAGTCTGGTCGAGGCGGCCGGGATCAGGTCACCGGCGGTGACCGTGATCGGTGCCGTCGCCGGATTCGGTAGCGGGTCGAGCCAGCCTCAGCGGGCCTGATCGAGCCCGGAAACCACCGCGGTCAAACCGGCGAGGTGGGTCAGCCGCGCCAATTCGGAGTCACGAATGGCCGGTCCGCCCGGCCGGCCGACCAGAATGGCCAGGTCGGAGTTCCCGAGCGGGGCAACGGCCATCTCGGTCCCCAGGGTCTTCCAATCCGCCGGTACCCAGGAGGCCTCGGGATCGAGCACGGTGGGCTTGTTGACCGGAGCCCACCCGGGCACGATCCCGGCCAGCTGCGGAATCCCGCCGCCGCCGGCGATCAGTTCGACCTCATCGGGGTGGCCCTCCCGTGGGACGACCCGCACGACGACCGCCCAACCGGCCCGCAGCACCTTGGGCAGCCGTTGGGCCAGGGTGGCCAGCGCCATCTTCGGGTCCGAGGCCAGCGCTTCGACGAGCTCCCACTCGCGGTGCGAATCGGCGACCCCGGGATCCGGCCGAACCGACTCCACAAAGACGCCGGGCACGGACTCGGCCGCGGTGATCAGGGCATCGGGCTGCTTGCCAGCGGGCAACGCCACCACGAGATCATCGACGGCGTGACCGACCGAACGCTCGACGATGTCCATCGCGAGAATGTCCGCCCCGAGATGGCCCAGCGCCGTGGCGACCGCGCCCAACGAGCCCGGCCGATCCGGTAGGACCAACCTCAACACGTATGACATCTTGCCCCTTTCCCTCCGGGTGTGTTCAGGAGGATTTCCTCAGCATTCTCCACTGGTGGCGTTTCCGGTAGATCACGCCCGTGCTTCCTCGGGGCTGCAGATCGCCCGGTCGGAGCAGCCTAGGATCGTCAAGGGATGCCGGAGCGACCAACGAGTTCCGCCACCCGCAACCGCGTAGCAAGAATCGCAACAAGTGAGTATCTCAGAGCGCAAGATAGTGCAGGGAGTGTCGTGTCAGTGAACGCACCGGATCCGGGGACGGATCCCCAACCATCCAGCGATGCCGGTCAGGCCGTCCTGACCAGGGACGACGTGGCGCATTTGGCCCATCTGACCAGGATGCAACTCACCGACGCCGAGCTGGACATGTACGTCGGACAGCTCGGCGTCATCCTGGATTCGGTGGCCATGGTGTCCCGGGTCGCGCGGGGCGACATCGAGCCGACCACACACGCCGTTCCGCTGACCAATGTCTACCGCGAGGATGTGATCCGGCCTGGGCTCGAGCATGACGCGGCGATGGCCGCCGCGCCGGCCGTCGACGACGGTCGATTCCGGGTGCCGCAGATTCTGGGAGAAGAACAATGAGCGCTGGCACGAAGAGCAGGGAAGCCACGATGAGCGCCGGCGCGAAGAGCAGGGAAGCCACAATGAGCGCTGGCGCGAAGAGCAGGGACGCACAGTGACCGAACTGACCACCATGACCGCCGCCGCGCTGGCGGCCGCCGTGCACTCCGGAGAGGTGAGCTCGGTCGAGGTCACCCAGGCCCATCTGGATCGGATCCAGGCCGTCGACTCCGCGGTGCACGCGTTTCTGCACGTATCCGGCGAGCTGGCCCTGGTCCAGGCGGCCGTTGTCGATGCCGCCCGCGCGGCGGGCGAGGCTCCGGCCTCGCCGCTGGCCGGGGTGCCGCTGGCGCTGAAGGACATCGTCGTTCAGCAGGGGGTGCCGACCACCGCCGGTTCGAAGATTCTGCAGGGCTGGATTCCGCCGTACAGCGCGACCGTCACCACCCGGTTGCTCGAGGCGGGGGTGGTGATCCTGGGCAAGACGAACCTGGACGAGTTCGCGATGGGTTCCTCCACCGAGAACTCCGCCTACGGCGCCACGCACAACCCGTGGGATCTGGACCGCGCGCCCGGCGGTTCCGGCGGCGGCAGCGCGGCGGCGCTGGCCGCGTTCGAGGCGCCGCTGGCCATTGGCACCGATACCGGCGGCTCGATCCGGCAGCCGGCCGCGCTGACCGGCACTGTCGGCGCGAAACCGACCTACGGTGGGGTCAGCCGCTACGGCGTGATCGCGCTGGCATCGTCCTTGGACCAGGTCGGCCCCTGCGCCCGTACGGTGCTGGACACGGCGCTGCTGCACGAGGTGATCGCCGGGCATGATCCGCGGGACTCCACCTCGATCCCGCAGCCTGCGCCGCGAGTGGTCGACGCGGTGAAGCTGGGCCTGTCCCAGGACCTGACCGGGATGCGGATCGGCGTGGTGAAGCAGTTGCGCGGCGAGGGCTACCAGCGCGGGGTCATCGAATCCTTCGACGCGGCGGTGTCCGCGCTGACCCGGCTCGGCGCGGAGGTGGTCGAGGTCGACTGCCCGCACTTCGAGTATGCGCTGGCCGCCTACTATCTGATCCTGCCGAGCGAGTGCTCGTCGAACCTGGCGCGTTTCGATGCCATGCGATACGGCCTGCGGGTGGGGGACTCGGGCGCGGCCAGCGCCGATGAGGTCATGATGGCCACCCGCGGTGCCGGCTTCGGCGCCGAGGTCAAGCGGCGGATCATTCTCGGCGCGTACGCGTTGTCGGCGGGTTACTACGATGCTTACTACGGCAGTGCGCAGAAGGTTCGGACGCTGATTCGGCAGGACTTCGAAAAGGCTTACGCCACGGCCGATGTGCTCGTTTCGCCGGCCTCCCCGGTGACGGCGTTCGGGCTCGGTGAGAAGGTCGACGACCCGATGGCGATGTACCTGAACGATCTGGCGACCATCCCCGGTTCGCTGGCCGGAATCCCGGCGCTGAGCGTGCCGAGCGGGCTGGCGTCCGACACCGGGCTGCCGGTCGGCCTGCAGATCATGGGTCCTGCGCTGGGTGAAGAACGTATCTACCGGGTGGCGGCGACCTTCGAGGCCGACTACGTCGCGCGCTTCGGCGGTGTGGTCGCCGATTCCGCTCCCGTCCTGGAAGGCGCCCGATGAGCACAGCAACGAATGCCCCGGCATTGATGGACTACGACGACGCTATCGAGATGTTCGACCCGGTGATGGGCATGGAGGTGCATGTCGAACTCGGCACCGCCACCAAGATGTTCTGTTCCTGCCCAACGGCTTTCGGCGGCGCACCCAACACGCATGTCTGCCCGGTGTGTCTGGCGCTGCCCGGTGCGATGCCCGCCGTGAACCGCAAGGCGGTCGAGTTCGCGATCAAGATCGGGCTCGCGCTGAACTGCGAGATCGCCCCGTGGTGCCGATTCGCCCGGAAGAACTATTTCTACCCGGACATGCCGAAGAACTTCCAGATCTCCCAGTACGACGAGCCGATCGCGTTCAACGGGTACCTGGATGTGGACGTCGACGGTGACATCGTCCGGATCGAGATCGAGCGCGCCCACATGGAGGAGGACACCGGAAAGTCACTGCATGTCGGCGGTTCCGACGGGCGGATACACGGCGCCGAATACTCGCTGCTGGACTACAACCGGGCCGGTGTTCCGTTGGTCGAGATCGTCACCAGGCCGATCTACGGCACCAAGGCGAACGCCCCTGCGGTGGCCAAGGCCTACGTCGGAGCGCTGCGAGACCTGTTGCGCGCCTTGGATGTTTCCGATGTTCGGATGGATCAGGGATCGCTGCGGTGTGATGCGAACCTGTCCCTGACGCCGGCCGGCAGTCCGGTTCTGGGCACCCGGACCGAGACCAAGAACGTCAACTCGCTGCGCAGCGTCGAGCGGGCCGTGCGGTACGAGATCACCCGGCAGGCAGCGATTCTGGCTGGCGGCGGTCGGATCAAGCAGGAGACCAGGCACTTCGACGAGTCGACCGGAACCACCAAAGCCGGCCGCAGCAAGGAAACCGCCGAGGACTACCGGTATTTCCCGGAGCCGGACCTGGTACCGATCGCGCCGGCCCGCGAATGGGTGGAGGAGGTGCGCGCGACATTGCCGGAATTCCCGTGGATCCGGCGGACTCGGTTGCAGGCGGATTGGGGCCTGACCGATCTGGAGATGCGGGATCTGGTCGCTGCCGACGCCGTCGAATTGGTCGCGCAGACCGTGGCGGCCGGGGCCAGCCCGGCCGAGGCCCGCTCCTGGTGGTCTGCCTATCTGGGGCAAAAGGCGAACGTGGCCGGCGTAAGCCTGGAGGACCTGGCCATCACCCCGATCCAGGTCGCCCAGGTCAGCGCGATGGTGGCCGCCGGCGAACTCAACGCGAAACTCGCCCGGCAGGTCATCGACGGCGTGCTGGCCGGCGAGGGCGAACCGGCCGAGGTGGTCAAGGCTCGCGGGCTTGTCGTCGTCTCCGACGACTCCACCCTGCAGAAGGCCGTCGACGACGCACTGGCCGCGCAGCCGGCGGTGGCCGACCGGATCCGCGGCGGCAACGTCAAGGCGGTCGGCGCAGTGGTCGGTGCAGTGATGAAGGCGACCAGGGGTCAGGCCGACGCGGCTCGGGTCAGCGAATTGGTCTTCGCCACGTTGGGGGTCGATCCGGGCTGAGGTCGCCGCCGGGATCATCTCCCGACGTTCGCCTGCGCGATCAGCCCGGCCGAGTCGACGCCGGCCAGCGAGAGCGCTCGCGGCACCTTCCCGATCGTCGCCTGCAGCACTCCGACCAGCAGATCTGTGGTGTCGCAACGGCCGCGCCGCTGCCCGGAGGCCACCTGGTGAGTGCGGACCAGGGCGTCCTTGGCTGACGCGCCCCAGTGCGGTGTCCGACTGATTCGGCTGGCCCGCTGCTGCTCGTCGGTCAGCCCTTGGACGCCGACGTAGGCCAAGGCGCGGCGGTTCTCCTCGTGCAACGCCGCCATCAGTCGCTCCCGGCCGACCCCGTTCTCGCGCAGCAATCTCCCGGCCGCGGTTCCGGGGGTGTCGATCAGCGCGAGCAGAATGTGCTCGGCCTCGATGGTCGGCGAACCCAGGTCACGGGCTTCGCCCTGGGCGGTGTTCAGTGTGCGGTTGATGCGGTCGGTGGAGCCCTTTTCAGACATTGCGTCTCCTCAGATCCAGGCCGGCTGCGGCCAGCCGAGCCAGGTGCTTCTTGTGCACGGCCTGGCGGGTGACACCGAGCGCCTGGGCCACCTGGGTCCAGGACCAGCCCTCCCGCATCGCCAACTCGACCTGGGCGTCCTCGAGTCGATCGGCCATCTCGCGCAGCGCGCCGACCGCCGCCAGGCCCTCTGCGGGTCCGCCGAGCGGGTCAATCGTCATAGTCATATAAGCAACAATAGTTGCTTAACGGGATTTGTCAACTGGTGTTGCGTACCTGCCTGATTGATCCGGCTGCGGAGTCAGCCCTTGACGGCGCCGGCCCCGGCGCCGGAGACGAATCGTCGCTGGAACATGAAGAACACGATCGCCACCGGGATCGTCATCAACAGGGCGGCCGCCATTTTCACCGGGTACATGTTTCCGCTGCCCAGGCTGCCCGTGGCCAGCGAGGCCACCCCCGAGGTCAACGTGTTCAGCGCCGGATCGGAGCGGGAGACGATGAAGTGTGACAGCTCGTTCCACGAACCCTGGAAGGACAGGATCGTCA
Organism: Mycobacteriales bacterium; assembly: GCA_038245175.1. Lineage (GTDB taxonomy): Bacteria > Actinomycetota > Actinomycetes > Mycobacteriales > Nakamurellaceae > Nakamurella. The sequence goes on from JBBRSR010000001.1 coordinate 674,323, forward strand.
GGGTGATCACGGCCGGCCGGGCCATCGGGAGTACGACCGACCAGAATGTGCGAAGTGTGCTGGCGCCGTCGATCCGGGCAGCCTCCTCCACTTCGATCGGAATACCGATGAAGAACTGCCGCATGATGAAGATGCCGGCCGCATCGGCCAGCAGCGGCACGATCATCCCGGAGTAGCTGTTGTACATGTGCAACTGGACGAGCACCAGGTACTTCGGGATCAGCAGGACCACGCCGGGTACCGCCATCACCGCGATCACCATCCCGCCGACCGCCTTGCGCCCGGTGAAATGCAGGCGGGCCAAGGCATAGCCGGCGAGTGAATCCAGCAATACCCGGCCGACGGTGACCGAGACGGCCACGATCGTCGAGTTCAGGAACCAGCGCGGAAAGTCCGCCTGCCGCAGACTCTGGAACGCCGCGGTGGTCCAGATCTCCGGTATCGGGTTCAGCGGGTTGCCGGTCGCATCGGCATCGGTCTTGAAGGAGGTGCCGATCTGGATCAGGAACGGAAAGATGTAGATCAGCGCGAAGAAGATGAGCACCAGGTAGATCAGCCACCCGGCCTGGAATCGCCTGCTGCGCGGCTGTTCCGGATCATGGGTGGGCGCGGTCACGGTGCGCCCGGACAGCGTGGTTGTCATGATGATCCGTCCTTGTTCAGTGTTCGGTCGGTGCCGGACTTGCCCAGCGTGGTGGAAATGCCGGCGGCAGCGGGAGTTTCGGCCAAAATTTCGGCCACCCCCAGGGTGTCGACGATGCGTTTGCGACGCGTTACCTTGTCCTTGTCTCGCATGACGAAGCGCTGAATTCCGCTCATCACGATGATGATGGCGAACAGGATGAAGGCGATAGCGGTTCCCTGGCCCCACTTTCCGTCCTGGAACGAGGTCTGGAAGCTCAGGTAGGCGGGGGTCAGCGTCGTCTTGGACGGCTTGCCCTGGCTCATTAGGTAGACCTGATCGAAAACCTGCCAGGTGCCGATCAGGCCCAGCGTGATGACCAGGAACATCGTCGGCCGGAGCGCCGGCAGGGTCACGTTGCGAAAGCGCTGCCACGCGTTCGCACCGTCGACCATCGCGGCCTCCTCGACATCGACCGGGACGTCCTGCAGTGCTGCCAGGAACATCAGCATGAAGGTCCCGCCGGTGGTCCAGATGGCCAGGATGATGATCGCGCACATGGCCACCGACGGACCGGAAAGCCATTGGTACCAGTTGATTCCCATGAACTGATGGCCGGTGAGCCAGGCCGGTGGATTGCTCGAATCCACCAGCCCCAGCCAGTTGAGGAGCTGATGTCCGACACCAGTCGGATCGGCGAACCAGTTTGGCCCGTTGATACCGAACCAGCCCAGGATCTGGTTCACCGCACCGGAGGCGGTGAAAAGGAACAGAAAGACCAGCGAGATCGCCACCGATGAGGTGACCGAGGGAAAGTAGAACGCGGTTCGGAAAAACCCCTTCCCGCGGAGCCGGCGCCGATTCAGGGTCAGCGCCAGCACCAGGGCCAGGATCGTTTGCAACGGAACCACCAGGATCACGTAGTACAGATTGTTCCGCAGCGAGGTCGCCAGATCTCGTTGTGCCAGACCGGTTTTGCCCAGGAGGGCGCTGTAGTTGTCGAGTCCGACGAAGTTCGCGCCGAGTGGCGAACCCTTGCCCTTCCAGTCGCTGAGGGAAACCCAGACGGCTCCCACGATGGGCAGCAGCAGGAAGACCACCAGGATGATGATCGCCGGCGCCATGAACAACCAGCCGGTGGTGTTCTGCGTCCGCTTGTTGCGCCTGGTCTGCTGTGCGTCTGGGGACATCGGCGGCGTCGACTTCGACCCACCAGCCTTCACCGGTGCTTCGCTGAGTCCGGCCAGCGCCTTACTGGATTCCGACATTGATTCTCCCGCTGTGACTTTCAGGTGATCCGAGATGGTTCATAGCTGATCTGTGGTGGACCTGTTCAGCCGCCGACGGCGGTGGTCAGGTTCGCCTGGACGGAGTCCAGAATCGCCTGCGGGTCGCCGGTGGCCAGGCCTTCGAGCTGCGAGTTGTAGTCGCCGAGCACGTCGGTGACGCCGGGCAGGTTCACCACGCCGCGGGCGTACTGGACCCCGTCGACGAATGGCTGGTTCGCCGGGAATGCCTTGAGGTAGTCGGCCTGAGCTGAGCTGATCGAGGGAATCACGCCGAAGGCCTGGGAGAACGTCATCTGCTGCTTGGTGCCGGTCAGGAACTCGACGAACGCCTTGGCCTGGTCGGGGTATTTGGTGGTGGCCGAAATGCCCCAGCAGTTGGTAAAGACGAGGGTTCCCTTGGTACCGGTCGGTCCGGCCGGCAACTCGGCGACGGTGTATTTAACGGTGGGGTAGTCCTTGGTCATCGCACCGAGCAGCCAGTTGCCTTCGACGGTCATCGCCGCCGCGCCCTTGCCGAATGCCTCGCCCGCCCAACCGGAGTTGAGCTGCGCGGGAGTCTTCAGCGAGCCATCGGTCATCAGCTTCTTGACGTAGGTCAGCGCTTCGACGTTCTTCGGATCGTTCGCCGTGATCGTGGTTCCGTCAGGCGCTACCAGGTAGGCGCCGTTCTGAACCAGGAAGGCGTCCATTCGGTCGCGCTCGGGTGAGACCGCAAGCCCGGCAACAGTGGCCGAGGTGAGCTTGGCCGAGACGGTGGCCAACTGATCCCAGTTCTTCGGGATGTCTGCGTCGGTCAGGCCGGCCGCGGTCCACATGTCGGTGTTGATGAACAGGGCCAGCGTCGACATGTCCTTCGGCGCGCAGTACAGGCTGCCGTCGTAGGTGAACGAGGACTTCAGCGCGGGGTAGAAGTCTGCGGCGTTCGGCAGGCTATCGCCGTACTTGAGCAGGTTGCCCGCCTTGGCGTAGTTGGCCACCTGATTCGCGCCGACATAGAAGATGTCCGGCGCCGTGTTGGACGAAAAGCCCTGCGCCAGCTGCTGTTCCAGGCTCTGCGCCGGTGTGACAGTCACCTTCGATCCGCTGCTGGAGCTCCAAGAGGCGGCTGCCGCGGTCAAGGCATCGGTTTCGGCCTGGCCGGAGCTGCCGAACAGTACCGTCAGGTCGGCGCCGCTGGCATCCATGCTGCCGGTCGCCGCGTCGCCGGAGGCCGTTCCCGCGGAGCTTCCGGCGGCGGTGGTGGCGGCCGGGGTGGCTGCCGCTGTGGTCGTCGTGTCGGTGGGATTGGACCCACCGCAGGCTGCGATGACCATCAGCCCTGCCGCTGTCAACGTCGCCAGCGCGAGCCTGACTTTCCTGCTACTTCTCATTGATTCTCTCCTTGTGGGTGAGGGATGACCGGGGATGGTCGGAAGTGGCCGGTCGACGACCGGGCCACCAGTTCAGGGGTCAGCAGAACGTGTTCGGGTGCGCCGGCGTCCGGACCTGGTTCGACGAGATCGATGAGCAGGCGCGCACATTCGCTGGCGACCGCCTCCAGTCGCTGGTCGACCGAGGTCAGTCCGGTGACGTTGGCCAGCTCGGAATTGTCGAACCCGACCACAGCGATATCGTGCCCGGGGCGCAGCCCCCGGGCGGCCAGTTCGGCCAGAGCTCCAATGGCCAGCACGTCGGAAGCGCAGATAAGCGCACTGGGTGCGTGCTGGTCGAGCAGCACGGCGGCGGCAGCGCGGGCCTCGGTGAGATCGTTGGTGCTCCGACCAGGCTCGGGGACCTTGAGGCCGGCCGCGCGCAGCGTGCGGGCCCAGCCGCTGTGCCGGTCGTCGCCGACCGCGGAGCCTGTCGGCCAGCCCAGGAATCCGATATCGGTGTGCCCGGCGGCGATCAGGTACTCGGTGGCGGCGGCGGTGCCGGCGCCACCGTCGACGTCCACCCACGGGTGGGCCGCCGATTCACCCCATGGCCGGCCGAAGCTGACGCAGGGCACATTCCGATCGCTCAGGTATGAGGTCCGCAGATCCCCCGGGTGGGTGGCCGTGAGGATGAATCCGTCGATATCCCAGCGTCCGAGAAGCTCGTCGTAAGCAGCGATCTCGGCGTCATCGTCGACCGCGGTGTACAGCATGATCCGGTAGTCGCGAGCACTCGCGGCCTCGGTGATCGCGTGCAGGAATCGGTCGAAAACGGCGTCGGTACCGACCTTGGCAACCCGCAGACCGAGCACCCGGGACCTGCGGGTGCGCAGCTGCTTGGCGGCCAGGTGCGGCCGGTAGCCGAGTTCGGAGATGGCCAGTTTGACGCGATCGGCCGTATCGCTGCGGACCATGTGGGGGGAGTTGAGCACATTGGAAACGGTCTGCCGCGACACTCCGGCCCGTTCGGCCACCGAGTCCAGGGTGGGTCGAACGATCGCCGGCCGAGCCACGTCGACCGCTGAGGCCACCGTGCTGTCGGGCATCGTTCTCCTCGTCGAGAGACAAAAGTCGGGGCAAGAGTCGAGTTCGGCGCCGGCGGCTCCGTTGCGGGACTGGGTAGTTCGGTTTTGGTTGATTCACTATCCGAATGTGGATTTGATCGATCCAATATTGGTCTTGTGCGTATTGGATCGATCAAATTATGATCCTAGTGTTATCCGAGTCACAAGAGCTGTCAAGCTTCCCGGCCGAAATCAGCCGATGGAGCGACCACCGGAAGGCGAATCGTCTCTTATGTCCCAACCAGGGTTGCAACCGCTACTTCATGACCTGGTGACCTGTCTGGCCGCTCCGGCGGTGGCCCTGTCCGGCCCGGACGGTCAGCTCCGCGAGATCGGCGCACATGGTGTGTTCGCCGCCGACATGCGAGTGCTGAGCCGGGCCGAGGTGCAGGTCGGCGGGCGAGAACCGGAATGGATTTCCACAGTCCAACTCGACGCCGCTCGCGCCGAGTTCATCTCGGTCATCCGGTCCACCCGGGATCCGAACCCGGATCCGGTGGTGTGGCTACGGCGGCGCCGATCGGCCTGCGTCAGCGGCTGCGCGGAGATGCTGACCGTGTCGAATGTGTCCGAATCTGTAGTGTCGTTCGAGCTGACTCTGGCGATCGCCGCGGACCTCGCGGATATCGAGACGGTGAAGTCCGGTCGCAACTCGTCATCGGCTGTCCCGCAGTCGATCTCGCACGGAGTGCGGTTCGCCTCGGCCCAGGTCGGAGTCGACGTCACGGCACCCGCAGCGGGCATCGAGATCGTCGACAGCGCCGTCACCTTCAGCTGGCAGTTGACGGTGCCCGCTCGTTCGGCCGTGGTCGCGTGTTGGTCCCTGACCGTGGTCGACAGCGGGGCGGCGGTCCTGCCGATCGTTGCCGCGCCGTCATTCTCGGCGCCGCAGGTGACGGCCGCCGACCGACGGCTGGCACCCTTCGTGAAGGCCTCGGTGGCCGATCTGCAGGCGCTGCTGCTGTCCTCGGCCCGTACTCCGAACGATGAGTTCGTCGGCGCCGGTTCCCCCTGGTACCTAACCCTTTTCGGCCGGGACTCGATCTGGGCAGCGCGCATGTTACTGCCGTTGGGGACCGACCTGGCCCGCGGCACGCTGCGCACCCTCGCGGCGTTCCAGGGCTCGCTGATCGACATCGACACCGCGGAGGAACCGGGCAAGATTCCGCACGAGATCCGCCGCCCGCGGACCACCCTGAGCCAGGCTTTTCTGCCCCCGGTCTACTACGGGACGGTCGATGCCACCCCGCTCTGGGTCTGCCTGTTGGCCGATGCCTGGCGGTGGGGGATGGCGTCGGCCGACGTGGCAGAGCTGCTCCCGGCAGCCGAAGCCGCACTGGAGTGGATGCGCGATTACGGAGATTCCGACGGTGACGGCTTCCTGGAGTACATCGACCTGTCCGGACGCGGACTGACCAATCAGGGCTGGAAGGATTCCGGCGATTCGGTCCGGTTCGCCGACGGCCGGATCGCCGACGGCCCGGTCGCACTGGCCGAGGTGCAGGCATACGCCTACCAGGCGGCCATGGACGGCGCCGCGCTGCTGGAAGCGTTCGGTCGACCCGGCGCCGAGCGGTGGCGCCACTACGCCGCCGACCTGGCAGCGAGCTTCCGGGCCAAGTTCTGGGTCGGCGACGAGTTGGGGCGCTACCCGGCGCTGGCCCTGGATGGCGCGAAACGGCCGGTGGATGCTCCCGCGTCCAACATGGGACACCTGTTGGGCACCGGCATCCTGAACGCGGCGGAGGCTCTGCTGGTCGCGGAACGGCTGGTGCACGCGACGATGGCCAGTGGCTTCGGCCTGCGGACCATGTCCTCGACGGCGGGCGGGTACTCGCCGTTGAGCTATCACTGTGGGTCCGTCTGGCCGCACGACACCGCCATCGCGATCGCCGGCCTGCAACGAGAGGGACTGTCGGCGTATGCCGGCCGATTGGCCGAGGGTCTGCTGGCGGCCTCGGCCGCCTTCGGTGGACGGGTACCCGAACTCTTCGGCGGTTTCGACGCGGTCGAGATGCCGGTGCCGGCCCCCTATCCCGCGTCCTGCCGTCCGCAGGCATGGTCGGCCGCGTCGGCGGTGGTGGTGCTGACCAGCTGCCTCGGCCTGGCCGCCGATGTGCCGCAGGGTGTGATCACGTTGAGCCCGACCTCGACGGTGGGTGGACTGTCGGTGGCCGGCCTTCGCGTGGCGGACGGCCAACTCAGCGTGCGGACTCACGCCGACGGATCAGTGGTGGAGTTGTCCGGGCCCGCCGGGATCAGGGCCGAGATCTCCTGATCAGTCCTTTCCGTCATCACCTCCACCGCCGCCGCCGGTGATCACCACCACCATGTCGTCACGGGCCTGCGGATCACCGTGACCGTCCTTGTTCGCGGTGGTGACCCAGAGCAGATCACCGGTGCCCGTCTCGATCGTGAGCAACCGGCCGTAGATGTTCTCGGCGAGCTTTTCCGGTTTCCCCGTGAAGCTGCCGTCCGGGCTCAGGGTCACCGAGGTGACCAGCTTCGCCTCGAGGGAGGTGGCCGCCAGGCCGGTGGCGCTCTCGGTGCAGTCGACTGCGCCGCCATCGATCGCCGCGTAGGTCCACAGCGGGGTCACGGTAGGCAGATCAGCACCCGCGGCGACCGGGATCAACACATCGGCGGCGCCGGCCCGGTCCATCACCGCGACCCGCCCGTCGATCAGCGTGCACATCCCGGTGGGGTTCGTCAGGCCGCTGGCATAGATGGCGGCGGCCGGGTCGGCCGGCATGTCGGCAGTGGTGGCGGCCACGCTGGGCACGACTGACTGGGTCGGAAACGGCGTGGAACCGGTCGGGGTGGAACCGTTCGGGGTGGAACCGGTCGGGGTCGATCCGGTCGACCCGGCCCCGGCAGGGGCCGGTCGGCCGAATTCGTCCAGCCGCAGCACCTTGCCCGCGAGAGATCCGGCGGCTGCCGCCGCACCGGCGTCGCCTGTCGCGATGTACAGGTATCCGTCGGCGCCGAATGCCATCCGACCGCCATTGTGGATCGCGCCACGTGGGATGCCGGTGAAAATCGGCTTCGGGGTGTCGCCCGGCGCGATCCGCAGAATGCGGTTGTCCGCCGGGGTGGTCACGTAGGCGTAGAGCAAACCGTCCTCGACATAGTGCGGAGACAGCGCGAGCCCCAGTAGCCCACCATCACCGCCGGCGTCCAAACCGGAAATCTGGGCTACCAACACCGGGTCCTGCAGCGGGGCGACTCGGAGAATCCGGCCGGTTGTGCGTTCGCCGACCAGTGCCGATTTTCCATCCGGGAGAACCGCAAGCCCCCATGGAGCGTCGAGGCAGGCGGCGATGATGCTGGTCTGGGCGGGATGGCACGGGTCCGGCGTGCCGGTGCCGGTCGGGTTGCTCGGTTCGGTGCCGGTCGGCGGCGGCGGCGTCGAGATGGCGGGCAATTCGTTGTCCTTCGGCACCATCCCGGCGGCCGACAACGATGGCTGAATGGTCTCGGCGGCCGGCTCCCTGGAGAAATCGGCACAGCCGGACATCCAGGCCAGCCCGCTGAGCGCGATACCGACGGCGATGGCCGACCGGCGACGACGGCGACCGGCGTTGTGGGGGAGGGCGCCGTGCTTCACTCGGACCACGCTACGTGCCGCCGGCGGGTGCTCGGGCGCGAAGGCCGACTCGCGCCGTGGCGACTCTCCAATGGGACTCTCACCGTCAGCATCTAGCCTTGCTATCTGCAGTTCGCCGAGCGCCGACTGCCGACTGCCGACCGAAGGGACCGCGATGCTGAATCTGTCGGTCATCACCGGGCCGGTCAGTGTGATCCTGCTGGTGGCCGGCGTGCTGGCGCTGGCCTATTTGCTGTTCGGCCGCGACCGTCGCTGGTGGACCAGACAGGTGCCGATCGCGGTTGGCGTCGGCGTGTTCGTGGCGGCCGCGTCGAAATTCGTCGTCGACGTCCTCTGGCAGCCTTTCCCGGACGGTTTCTCCTGGCTGGCCACGGTGTGGATCGGACTGACCGGCATGGGGGCCGCGCTGGCCCTGCAGCGCAGCGGGCGCGGCGTCCGGAAAGTGATCAGTACCGCGACCGTACTGCTGGTGGCGCTGAGCGGCCTCGCCCAGGTCAATCAGCACTTCGGCTCGCTACCGACGGTCCGCGCAGTGCTGGGCGTGCCCTTGCCGGGCGAGATCGATTTCGCTACGGTGCCGGGCCCCGCGGATCAATTGGTCGTCGCCCCGGCCGGGCAGTCGATCGCCCAGAACTGGTCACCGCCGGCGGATCAGCCGGCCATGGGCGTCACCACGAAGGTGCCGATCCCCGGGACAACCTCCGGATTCCCCGCCCGGTCGGCCTGGATCTACCTCCCCCCGGCGTATCTGAGCACTCCGCGCGCCCAATTGCCGGTCTTGGTACTTACCTCGGGACAACCCGGAACGCCGCGCGACTGGTTCGATGGCGGGGATCTTGCCACCCTGATGAACGGCTTCGCGGCCGCCCATGACGGACTGGCGCCAGTGGTGGTCTCCGTGGACACCCTGGGCTCCACCCTGGCCAATCCGCTCTGCGTCGACTCGCCAAGGGGCAACAGCTTCACCTACCTGACGGTCGACGTGCCGGCCTGGATCAGGGCCAACCTTCAGGTGGCACCCGATCCCCGCCAATGGGCGATCGGCGGGAACTCGGCGGGCGGGACCTGCTCGCTACAACTGGCGGTCAACGCCCCAGCGGTATATCCGTCGTTCATTGACATCTCGGGGGAGGCCGAGCCCAACCTGAGCACCCGCCAACATACGATCGACAAGTTGTTCGGCGGTGACGAGAACGCGTTCCGCAAGGTCAACCCGTTGGACGTGCTGGCCCGAGAACACTTTCCGGACAGCGCCGGGATCATCGTGGCCGGGTTGAACGATGCGGTCTACCGGCCTGACGCCAAACGGGTGTTCGCCGCGACGCAGGCGGCCGGGATGGCCATGACATTGCTCGAGCTGCCTGGGGATCACTCGTGGAAGGTCTGGAAACCTGGGCTGGCCCAATCGCTGCCCTGGCTGGCCACGCGGACGGGGCTGACCTGAGGTGGCGACCAGGTCGCCGGACGGCGCCCACCTGATGACCACGGACGTCCCCGACAATCCGGGCGCCGTGGTGCTCGTGCTGCATGGGGGTCTCGAGCACGGTACCGCCAGGACCAGGGCATACCTGCCGCAGGTGTTGCTGTGCCGGATCCTGGCGGCCACCGTCGCGCGTCGGTGGCGGCGAACCGAGGGCGCACCCGCGGCTGCGTTCTACCGGCTGCAGTTCGCCTGGACCGGCTGGGACGGCGACGGAAGGGATGCGCTCACCGACCATGCCTGGGCGCTCGCCGAACTGCGCAGGCGGCACCCAGGGGTGCCGATCGCGGTGCTCGGGCATTCGATGGGCGGCCGGATCGGCGTCCGGCTGGCCGCCGACCGGGCGGTCGTCGGCGTGGTCGGCCTGGCGCCGTGGTTACCGGTCGAGGACCCGGTTGCCCACCTGACTGAGGCCCGGCTCAGCGTGGTCCACGGAACCAGGGACCGCGAGCTGCCGCCGGAAAGCACCGCCGGCTTCCTGACCCGGGCGCGCGATGCCGGGATGCGGATTCGTCAGCTGGAGGTGATCGGCGGCGGCCATTCGCTGCTGCGGCACTATCGGCGCTGGAATCAGCTGGCCGCCGAGGAGTTGATGCTGCTCGTGCGCGACCAGGGTTGAGGGTGGTCGAGCTTGGTGGACGGCGGCCGGCGGACGGCGGCCAACGGACGGGCCCAGGTCAGTGTCCTCAGGATGCGGCTTTCCGGTCCACGGGACTGAGATATGGCCGGCTTAGGGGCCATCCTAAGGCGCTGAAATGCCGTAGTCGGCTCAGACGCCGGGTCCCTCCGCAACATAGTTGGACTGCCCTGTGTTTGCGTCCACCAGGTTAACCACAGTGCAGGCATACACTCTCGGCGGTCCGGCGGTGCGGTCGGTTATCGGTGGACCGCCGGTGGGCGAACAAGGCTCGTTCCGCCAAACGAAGACATAGGTGAGCGCCTTATCAAGTAGCGGATCAATGGAGTTGTCGGTTCTCGCTGTGCCAGCCGCTCGGGTTGTGACCGAGGCGAGACTGATCGTGGGACCGGAGGCTGCGCCGCAGATTCCGTTGCCGAGACACGCCTTGGCATAGGCATCGGCCCATTCCATTTTCGGTGTTGCGCCGACATCCGGAACTTCAAGCATGATGGCGCCGCCGTCGAAACTGCTCGATTCTTTCACCGGCCCGAGGTAGTTGGCTGGCGCCAGGCGATCGGCCGCTTCGTCGGTTGGCAACGACGAAGTCCCAGCCGCCACCGATGCACAGCTCGACAACGATCCGGCTAACGCGAGCGTACAAATCGCGACTAAAAATCGGCTGGCCGGCACGCATGTCATCCTACTTCGCGGGCTTCAAGTCCCAGCGCGAATCCGACGACGGCAGACGCGAAGAGTTCGACGAATTCGTTCCGAGTCGGCGTTGCAATCCAGCCACTAGGCCCGATTGTCCGTCGGGGTGGCGGCAACCGAGTCGCGATCCCGCCAGATCAAACTGTGCTCCCGGGCTAGATCGACGTAGTGTTCGGCGTTCTGACGGACACCCGTGAGGTCGTTCTCGGTCAGCTGCCGACGGACTGTGCCGGGGCTGCCGGCAACCATCGACCCCGGTGGGATGATCGTGCCGCCCAACACCAGGGCACCGGCCGCGATCAGCGAACCGGTGCCGATGGTGGCGCCATTCAGAATGGTGGCGCCCATGCCGATGAGGCAGTCATCCTCGATGGTGCAGCCGTGCAAGATGGCGCCGTGGCCGACGCTGACCCCGGACCCGACGGTGACGGGGAAGTCCGGATCGGCGTGTACTGCGACCAAATCCTGCAGATTGCTGCCCCGGCCGATCCTGATCAGGGCCTGATCAGCACGGACAACGCTGCCGTAGAAGACGCTCGCATCTGACGCGATCTCGACTTCGCCGATCAGGACGGCCGTCGGTGCGACCCATGCCGACGGATCAACCCGTGGCGCGACGCCTCGAAAGGCCACCAGATTGTTCGACCCAGTCATTGCGGAATGGTACCGCCGGACGGGCCTCGCCTCCATCCGGCTTTCGTGCCGGGCAATCTAGTCCGAGCGGGGCGGTGCCCAATTGGGGTCGCGCCCGCTGAAGCCGAGGAGCCTGTCCAGCACCGGAGCATTGTCGGGTACCGCCACTTGCGGCCCGAAGTCGGCGCCGCGCCATTCGTCGGTGAGCATCGTCGGCGCGAACTCGAACGATGCCTGTGTCGCCGCAGCCGGCGGTGACCACGCCAGACCGGTGCCTCTGGCCAGGTCCCAGCCGTGCACTTGGTATTCCCAGAGGATCATTCCCAGCGCAGCCGCGCCGGGCATGGCGGCCTGAGTCATCTGTACCGTGCGTTCGGTCAGCCCGGCCGCGATCGCTGCGTCGAGTTCGGCCGCAGCGGCCCGGACCACCTCGGCGGCCGCCGCCGGGTCCGCCGGTGCGACGTACTTGCTGGGGTCGTGTCGGGTCGTCCTACCCTCGGGATCAGTGGCGGCCGCCCCGAAGAACGTCAGCCAGCCGAGCACGTGGGTACGGAGATCGGCAACGGTGTACTGGGGGCACGGCGTCGGCCGGTCCAGCATTTCCGGTTTGATGCTGCTCAGCAGATCGGCGAGGTCGTCCAGGACGGTCTGCAGGAGGGCGCCTTGGTCGGTTCGAAAACCTTCGGTAGTAGTCATGAACAGGACCATA
>JBBRSR010000002.1:0-366650 GCA_038245175.1 Mycobacteriales bacterium
CCTCGACCGGTGGTCCGCGTCGTGATGCTGAGTCGGGTGGGTACCGGGGTTCGTCCTCGACCGGTGGTCCGCGTCGTGATGCTGAGTCGGGTGGGTACCGGGGTTCGTCCTCGACCGGTGGTCCGCGTCGTGATGCTGAGTCGGGTGGGTACCGGGGTTCGTCCTCGACCGGTGGTCCGCGTCGTGATGGTGAGTCGGGTGGTTACCGCGGCGGCCCTGCATCGGGTGACCGTGCGGGATCCTCTGATGGTGGTCGGCGTCCGCGTCCTGTCGATGGCGATCGCGGTGGATTTCGGCCCAGCAGCGATCGGCCGGGGGGCGACCGCACGGCCGGCTCCCGTGGGTTCGGCGGCGGTCCGCGTCGTGATGGTGATTCCGGCGGGTATCGCAGCGCGCCGTCCGGTGATCGTGGTCCGCGTCGTGATGGTGATTCCGGCGGGTATCGCAGCGCGCCGTCCGGTGATCGTGGTCCGCGTCGTGATGGTGACCGAAATAATGACCGTGGCGGGTACCGCGGGGGAGCCCCCTCCGGTGATCGTGGTGGGTCCTCCTACGGGCCGCGGCAGCATTCCGATGACCGCGGCGGCTACCGGGGCGACCGTCCCGGTTCCGATCGCCCACGTGACGATCGCCCACGTGACGATCGCCCGAGCTACGACCGGCCGAGCAGTGACCGGCCAGCCGACCGCGGCTCCGGCGGCCCACGTCGCGACGACGACCGCGCCGCGCCGCGCCGCGACCGGGACTCCGGTGGATACCGAGGCGGTGCGCAGTCGGGTTCCTACGGTCACCGCGGTGAACCAACCGACTATCCCCGCGCACCGCGCCGGGACAGCGAAGACCGCCCGCGCCGGGACGCCGACGATCGCGGCGGCTACCGTCCCGACCGCGAGCGCCCGGACAACCGCGGCTTCGGTGGCTCTCCGCACGACGACGGCGCCCGCCGGGACGAGGGTCCGCGCGGGGGGCGACCACCACGCGATGAGGCACCCCGCCGAGATTCGGCGCCCCGGACCGATCGCCCGCGCTGGGAAGATCGCGGTGCGGCGAAACCGCGTCGGGATCAGCCGCCGGTCCGCAAGAACAATCCGTTCGGAAATGACCTGAGCTCAACGTTCGATGCACCGTCAAAGCCCCCGGTCGACCAGTCAGAACCCGTCTTGGAAGACACTCCGTCGGTTTCGGAAGCGGACGAACGCGCGGCAACGCCGCCCGCGTCCACACCACGACATATCGCATTCGCCGACCGACCGCTGCGCGATCCCTACGCACCCGACGACCGCGGAGACCGCGGTGAACGGAGAGGGCTCGAACGCGGCTCCCGGGTTCGCGACGAGGATATCGACGAGTCCTGGCCGGACCCGCCGAACTGGGCCGATCCCAAGGAACTCGACAAGGACGTCCTTCGCGATCTGCGTGGACTGAGCAAAGAGGGTGCCGAATACGTCGCCCTGCATATGGTGGCCGCCACCGGCCTGGCCGAGGAAGACCCGGAGCTGGCTTGGCGGCATGCCCGGGCGGCCCGGTCGAAGGGCGGTCGGATCGCCGTCGTCCGGGAGACCGTCGGTCTGGTCGCCTATCGCGCCGGCGAATGGGCCGACGCGATCGCCGAGCTGCGCGCCGCTCGCCGGATGGGCGGTGGCCCCGGCCATGTGGCGATTCTGGCCGACTGTGAGCGCGCGCTCGGCAATCCGGAGAAGGCATTGGAAATCGCCCGGAGCCCGGAGGCGGAGCAGTTGGACGCCGAAGGCGCCGCTGAGCTGCGGATCGTGGTGGCCGGCGCCAGGGCAGACCTCGGCCAGGTCGATGCTGCGCTCGCGCATCTGCTGCAGGGACCAGGATTCGATCTCGACAACCTTGAGCCCTACAGCGCCCGGCTCTACTACGCCTATGCGGACCTGCTACTGGATGCCGATCGGGATGCCGAGGCGCTGGAGTGGTTCGTTCGGGCGAACGACGCGGACGAAGAAGAGGAGACCGATGCCGAGGACCGTATCGCCGAACTCCTCGAAGCCCGCGACGAGGAATCTGACGATGAGTCCGAGGACGAAAGCGACGACTCCGACGACTCCGATGAGTCCGAGGACGAAAGCGACGACTCCCACGACTCCGATGAGGACGACGACTCCGAAGCTGCGCCGGACTCATCGGCCGCCGACCCCACCGCCGGAGGCGCTGAAGGCGCAGAACGCACCGACACCAGCGCCGAATCGACCTTCGGCCGACCCGCATTCTCCGACGATGTGATCGGTGATCAGGACACCGAGCAGGACCCCCGGTGAGCGTTCTGGCGGATCGGTTCGACGTGCTGCTGCTCGACCTGGACGGCACCGTGTACCTCGGCCACCGTCCGATCGAGCATGTCGCCAAGGCGCTCGAGCAGGCAGCGGCGAAGGGTGCGCGGTCGATCTATGTCACGAACAACGCATCCCGCCCGCCGGCGCTCGTCGCGGCCCAGCTGGTCGAGATGGGTCTGGACGCGGTCCCCGATGACGTCCTGACATCTCCGCAGGCGGCATCGAAAATGCTGATCGATCGCCACCCGTCCGGTTCGGCGGTTCTCGTCGTCGGCGCCGCGGCGTTGGCCGACGAGGTCGCCGCCGTCGGCCTCGTTCCGGTGCGTGAGGCGATCGCCGATCCCGTTGCCGTAGTGCAGGGTCATTCCCCGGACACCGGCTGGGCACACCTTGCCGAGGCATGCATCGCGCTGCGCGCCGGCGCGGACTGGGTGGCCGCCAACGTCGACTCGACACTGCCGACTGATCGCGGCCTGCTGCCCGGAAACGGCGCGATGGTGGCCGCGCTGGTCGCCGCAACCGGGCTGATTCCGCGGGTCGCCGGCAAGCCCGCGCGGCCGATGATCGACGCCGCGATAGCTCGGACAGGTTCAGCGGCACCGTTGGTTGTCGGGGACCGGCTGGACACCGACATCGAAGCCGGGGTCAATGCCGGGGTGCCGTCGCTGCTCGTCTTCACGGGTGTCAGCACGCCGGCGGACCTGCTGGCGGCTCCCGAGAACCAGCGACCGACCTATCTCGCCTTCGATCTGCGTGGGTTGGTCGACGCCGACCGTGCCGTCGCCGTCGCCGACGGGGGTGTCGGCTGGGTTGTGACGAACCATCACGACTGTCTGAGCCTCACCCGCAGTGGCGCTGGCACTGGCGCCACCGCCGATATCGATGCGCTGCAGGCGTTGGCTGTGGTGACCAGAACTGCCTGGCAGACCGGCATTCAGCGGATTCACCCGGACGGCGCAGCTGCGACCCGGGTGCTCACCAGACTGGGCTTGGTCGCCCAGTGAGCCCAGCGAGCCGTCCGTTAGCGTGAACGTCAAGAGCCAGGAACCGGGGGTGAACAGATGAACGCGAGCGTGCCCGTGCCGGGGCAGTCCGCCGGCGATCCGTTCGCCGGTATCGCCGAGGATCTCGAGTTGCTCGACGGGCTGGCCCCCGCCGATCAGGTTCCGGTGTTCACCCGTCTGCATTCGACCCTGACCTCTGCGTTGACCACGACCGCACCTGCCGCGGGCGCCCCCGATCAGCGACCGTCCGGCGGACGCTGACGTGCGACGCGCGCGACTGGACGCCGAGTTGGTTCGACGCGGCCTGGCTCGATCACGGGAACAGGCGGCCGAGCTGGTCAGCGCCGGACGGGTGACGGTCGGCGGGCAGAAGGCCGTCAAACCCGCGACGGCGGTGTCCCCGGCCGACCCGGTCGTGGTGATCGCCGATGTCGCCGATGAGAATTGGGCTTCCCGTGGCGCGCACAAGTTGATCGGGGCGCTGGACACCTTCACCTCGGTCGTCATCACAGGCCGGCGTTGCCTGGACGCAGGTTCTTCGACCGGCGGATTCACCGACGTGCTGCTCCGGCGCGGAGCCCGTGAAGTGGTCTGCGCCGATGTCGGCTATGGCCAGCTGATCTGGCGGCTCCAGTCGGACCCGCGGGTGGTAATCCACGATCGGACGAATGTGCGCACCCTGACCGCCGAGCGGATCGACGGCCCGGTAGACCTGATCGTTGCGGACTTGTCCTTCATCTCGCTCTCGCTCGTGCTACCTGGCCTGATCGGTTGTGCGACGCCGGCCGCTGATCTGGTCCTCATGGTCAAGCCGCAGTTCGAGGTGGGCAAGGACCGGCTCGGTTCCGGAGGCGTCGTCCGTGACCCCGCACTTCGGGCCGAAGCGGTTCGTGACGTCATCGCTTCGGCGCGTCGACTCGGTTGGGGGCTGGCCGGGGTGGTTGCCTCACCGCTGCCCGGGCCTAGCGGAAACGTCGAATTCTTCATTCACTTGCGGGCCGACGTGATCACCGACGCCGACCAGGCCGACGCGCTCGTCGAAACCGCCGTCCGGGAGGGACCCTCATGACCCGTCGGGTGCTCTTGGTGGCCCACACCGGCCGCGGGGACATTCGCGACCTGACCAAGCGTGCCCGGGACCTGCTGTCGGACGCGGGAGTGAGTCTTGTCGCGCTGCCCGGCGAGGACGTCATTTTAGACCTCGAGTCGGCATCGACCAACCCGGCGGCGCCGGTCGAGATGGTGTTGTCGTTGGGCGGCGACGGCACACTGCTGCGTGCAGCGGACAAGGCCCGGCCGCTCGACGCCCCGGTGCTGGGCGTCAATCTGGGTCGTGTGGGTTTCCTGTCCGAGGCGGATCCCGAACAGCTGGACTCGGTGATCGCGGCCATCATCGACCATCACTACGTCGTCCGCGAACGGATGACCGTCGACGTGGTGGTCGAGCACGACGGAATCGAGATCGCCAATGGCTGGGCGCTGAACGAGGTCAGCGTCGAGAAGGCGGCCAGGGAAAGAATCCTCGACGTCGTCGTGGAAGTGGACGGGCACGGCATCTCGGCCTTCGGCTGCGACGGGGTGTTGATCGCCACCCCGACCGGCTCCACCGCCTACGCATTCTCCGCCGGTGGTCCAATCGTCTGGCCGCAGGTCGAGGCGCTGTTGGTCGTGCCATCCAACGCGCACGCGCTTTTCGCCCGGCCGATAGTGATCGCGCCGACATCCGAGGTGACTATCCATATCGATCCGGCCGGTCACGAGGCGGTGATGGCCTGCGACGGCCGGCGGATCGACGAGCTGCCCGCCGGCTCCCGGGTGAGCGTCCGCCGGGGTCGGCAACCGGTCAAGATGGTGCGCCTGAACGAGCTGCCGTTCTCTACCCGACTGGTCCGCAAATTCTCGTTGCCGATCCATGGCTGGCGCGATCAACGGCATTGACTGCCGGCCGCCAACGCCGGCCCGGTCGATCAGCCGATCCGCGACACCGGCCGCCCAATGAGCCACTCAGCGGACTCGACGCGCTACGGTGACGCCCGTGCTCGCTGAACTTCGGATCGTCGGACTCGGGGTGATCGATGACGCGATCATCGAGTTGCATCCAGGTCTGACGGTCGTCACGGGTGAGACCGGCGCCGGTAAGACGATGGTGGTGACCGCGCTCGGGCTGGCCGCCGGTGGTCGCGGGGATGCCGGCCGGGTACGGACGGGCGCGCCCAGGACGAGCGTCGAAGCCCGCTTCCAGATTCCGGTTGACGGGCCGGCCGCGACCATCGCGTTGGCCGCCGGAGCCGAACTGGACGACGACGGTTCATTGATCGCGCTGCGCACCGTGACCAGCGACGGCCGGTCACGCGCCCACCTCGGTGGTCGTTCGGTGCCGCTGACGACGCTCTCCGAGGTGACCGATTCA
The DNA here is from genome assembly GCA_038245175.1 of Mycobacteriales bacterium. Taxonomy (GTDB): domain Bacteria; phylum Actinomycetota; class Actinomycetes; order Mycobacteriales; family Nakamurellaceae; genus Nakamurella. The sequence goes on from JBBRSR010000002.1 coordinate 5,712, forward strand.
CTGCTCGCCATTCACGGCCAGTCCGGTGCGATCTCGTTGCTGCGACCGGCTCAGCAACGGTCGGTACTCGATCGATACGCCGGACTCGCCGATGTCATCGGGGCCTATCGAACGTTGCGAACGGAGTGGCTCGGTGTGCGGGCGGACCTGCGGGACCGGCGGGCCCGTGGGCTGGAACGGGCCCAGCGCGAACAGATTCTGCAACTCGGACTGGCCGAGATCGCGCAGGTGGCGCCGACACCCGGCGAGGACGTCGCGCTGGTCGCCGAGTCCCGTCGGCTGGAGAACGCCGATGCCCTGCGCTCGGGCGCCGCCGGTGCGCAGTTGCTGCTCGCCGGCGGGGACGGCAGCGCCGACCTCGCCGCGGATACCGTCGACGCGGTCGCGCAGATCGAGGGGGCCCGCCGGCTGCTCGAGGGTGCCGATGATGGTGTGCTGCGCGCGCTGGCCGGTTCCCTGAAGGAGGCCAGCGTCATCCTGACCGATGTCAGCATGGATCTGTCCGGCTACCTCGACGATTTGGATGCCGATCCCGCGCGCCTGCAGGAGATGCTGTCGCGGCAGGCCGTGCTGAAGTCGCTCACCCGTCGCTACGGCGCGGACGTCGACGCGGTGTTGGCCTGGGCCGAGCAGGCGCGAACCGAACTGCGCGCACTGGACACTTCGGAGGAGACGATCGCGGCCCTGCAGGAACAGCAGGACACGCTGGCCAAGGCAGTCGCCGCGGCCGGCCTCGCGCTCAGCAGGAGTCGGGAGCAGGCCGCCGAGCAGCTCGCCGCCGGGGCCACTGCGGAGTTGGCGAACCTGGCGATGGGCCGCGCCCGGCTGCGGATCGCAGTGACGAGCACGCCGGTTCCGGCCGATCATCCGGAGGCCGTCCCGGTCGGCAGCGGCCACCTCGCCGCTGGGCCGGAGGGACTGGATCAGGTGGACATCTTGCTGACCTCGCACCGGGGCGCCCCGGAACTACCGATCCAGAAGGGTGCATCGGGCGGTGAGCTGTCCCGGGTGATGCTCGCTCTTGAGGTCGTCCTGGCAGAGGCGGACCCTGTCGGCACCTTGGTCTTCGACGAGGTCGACGCCGGTGTCGGCGGCCGCGCGGCGTCGGAGATCGGCACACTGCTCGCACGTCTGGCCAGCACCCATCAAGTCGTGGTCGTCACCCACCTGGCCCAGGTAGCCGCGTGCGCCGACAGTCAACTGGTGGTGGACGCCGGCGACGACGGGGCGATCCGGTCTTCATCCGTCCGGCGGGTCGATGGGGCGGACCGGGAGGTCGAGCTGGCCCGGATGCTGGGCGGCACCGACGGCACCACCGCTCGCCGGCATGCCGCCGATCTGCTGGCCGCGGCGCGCGATCGGCTGGCCGGCGCGAGCGGGTCGAGCAGGCGGAAATCCTGAATCCGGCTGACGGCTGGGCACGGCAACTGCTGGGCAGGCCGCGCGGGGCCGACGGTCGGGGGCGTCGACCCCGCGCGAGCTGCAGGGCTGTGCGACGGGTCCCCGGGGAGACCCCTACGGCGCACATGTGGTCTGCGTCGTGCACCTCAGGGAGAGGCATCAGGCGAGGGCTTTGATTCGGCCAATTCCGATAATCACCCGATCGGCCCAGAACGAGCCCGAACGATGGATCGACGGGCGTGGCGAAAGGATCGCCGCCTGGTGTATTTATTTGCCTGGTCAGGTGATCTGATAGGTAGTGAGATCTGGCGGTCGTCGTCATCTGCGCGGAGTAATCCTGGGCAATCGGCGGTCTGACCCGACCAGTCAACGAAGATATCAGGAGAAAGGAGCCGGTCCGTGCAAATCAACAATGTCGATGTAGACAGAGCAGAGTTGGATATCCCGGCGCTGGTGGCGGCCGCACGCGCGGGTGACCAGGCTGCCTGGAACGCGCTGGTTGAGCGGTACAACCGCTTCGTCTGGTCGATCGCCCGGAGCTTCCGGCTCAGCACGGCCGATGCCGGCGACGCGGTCCAGATGACCTGGCTCCGGCTGGTCGAGAACCTGGACCGGATCACTGAACCCGATCGGCTCGCTTCCTGGCTCGGCACCACCGTGCGCCGGGAGTGCCTGCAGCACCTACGCCGCAGCACTCGGGATCGCAGCGAGCCAGGCTCGGAATACCTGATCAACGTGCCCGACGGGGCGCCCGCGGTCGAGAGTGCCTTGCTCGACGACGAACGCGACCGGGCGCTGTGGAAGGCGATGGGCATGCTGGGCGAAAAGTGCCAGCGGTTGATCCGGGTCCTGATGGCATCCCCGCCCCCTGCGTACACCGAAGTTGCCGCGGCGCTGGAAATGCCGATCGGCAGCATCGGGCCCGCCCGGCAGCGCTGCCTCGCTCAACTGAAGAAGATCATCGTCAACGATGCGGTGCTGGGCGAGCTCCCGCGTCCAAGGGAGGGAACATGAGTTTCGCGAACGACGGCCAGCGCTCACCCGATCCGGGAGTATCGCTACCGCTATCGGACATGACCGGCCAGGAGCCGGTCGAAATCGCGCTGTCCGCCGAAGATGAGGCCGAACTCGACGCCATCATGGACCAACTGCGCTCCATCGGGGACACCGTGGATCCGCCACCGCCGATCGCCTACGAATTGGCCAGAGCGGCCTTCGAAACCAGAAACCTGGACGACGAACTGGCGATCTTGACCGCGGATTCCGATGTGGACGAGCTGGAGTTGGTCCGCAGCGTTCAGGTGGAACCCCGGATGGTGTCCTTTGAGACGGCCACCGTGTCGGTGGAACTCCAACTGGACCATGACGATGACCTGATCACTGTTCGCGGTTTGGTGATCGGCGCGGTCGGGCAGGTGCTGCTCGAAACCGGCCATCAGCGGATCACCGCCAAGCTGGACGAACGCGGCTGGTTCGTGGTGACCAACCTCCGCGGCGGGGCCCTCCGACTGCGGTTGCTCGGGGTCGACGGTGGCAACGTGACCACCGAATGGATCACCACCTAGCGCTGGTCGACCGCACGCCGGACCTCGATCGCCAGTGTCAATACACGAACAATTCTGCGAAGCTGCACGGGTGAATCGGTCCGGCTCATCTTCCGCGCCGACAATTCGCTCACTGGATGACGAAGTTCCGGTCGCCGCGATGCCCGTACCGGAGGTGCCGGCGTCGCAGTTGTCCGCCGCGGCGCTGGCCGAGGTCGGTCGGGATCCGTCCGTCGCGCTCGGCCACGCCGACACCGCCCTGCTCGCGGCTCGCCGGCAGCGTGATCCCGCTGCGGCCTCGACGGCGCATCGCGCCGCGAGTTTGGCGCTCCGCGAGCTCGGGGATATCCCAGGAGCGCTGGCGCGCGCCCGGTCGGCCGTGCGAGTCGCCATGACCGCCGGGGCGGGTCAGCAGGAGGCCGAGGCGAGGATGAGCCTGGCCTACGTCCTGCTCGAACTCGGTCGGCTTCGCGCGGCGCTCAACCAGGCCGACCGCGCTGGGGGCGCGGTCACCGGACTGTCTGCTTCCAGGGTGGCGAGCCAACGAGCGCTGATTCTGCAGCGCTCGGGACGGTTGGACGAAGCACTGTCGTTGTATGCGACCTCGCTACCGGTATTCCGCCGGCATCACGACAAGTACTGGGAAGCCATCCTGCACAACAATCGTGGCCTGCTGCACGCAGACAAGGGGAACCTGGACGCCGCCGAATCCGACCTCGGCGACGCAGCCGCGCTCTACACCGAACTGGATCTGACCTTGATGGCCGCCGAGGCGGTCTGGAACCTGGGCATCGTGGCCACCCGGCGCGGGGATGTTCCGCGGGCCTTGGCCTTTTTCGACCGGGCCGAGGAACAGTTCGTCACGGGCTCGCAGAAGTGGCAGATCCTGATTCACCGCTCGGAGGTTCTGCTCTCGGTCGGGCTGTGGGACGAGGGTCGCCGCACCGCCGAGAAGGCCGTCGCCGAACTCGCCGAAACCGATCAGATCACCGACCTGGCCGAGGCCAGGCTGATGCTCGCCCAGGCCTGCGCGGCAGCCGGGGATCCGCAGGAAGCCAAGGCTCAGGGCACGGCGGCCCGCGCCCTCTTCCTCCGGTCGGGCCGTGCCGGATGGGCCCGGCTGTCCGGCCTGGTGGCCCTGCGTGCCTCGGAAACCGACGGCACGAATCCACGTGAGGTGTTGCGCGCAGCGCTGGCCTGCGCCGCGGAATTGTCGGCCGCGGGCTGGCCGATCGCCGAGATGGACGCGCGGCTGATCGCCGCCCGGGCCGCCCAGCGGGTGGGGAACCTCAAATCGGCCCGTAGTCAGCTGCAGCTGGCCGCCCGCTCGCAACGGCTGGGGCCGATTGAGCTGCGGATGCGGGCCCACTACGCCCGGGCCCTGCTGTGCGAGGCCAGCGGTGATCGGCGCGGCGCCAAGTCCGCCCTGACGGCCGGCTTGCGGCTGCTCGATGACTTCCAGTCGGTGCTGGGCGCCGCCGAGCTCCGGGCGCACGTCAGCGCGATCGGCAGCCAGCTGGTGGCCAAAGGGCTGGACCTGGCCCTGACCTCCGGCAACCCCCGGGAGGTACTCACCTGGTCGGATCAATGGCGGGCCCGTTCGCTGCGGCCGCGCCCGGTTCGCCCACCCCGCGACCCCGAACTCACCGCCGCACTGGCCGATGTGCGACGGCTCAATTCCGAGACCGTCAACGCCCAGCTCGGAGGTCGCCCGGCACCGCTGATCACCGAACGCTGGGCAGCGGAGCGGCGGGTGGTGACGACCAGCAGGCGAGCCGCGGCTGTGCATTCTGGGGCGAAGCACCGGCCCGGCCCGGCCGAGTCCGTTCTGGTGCTGCCGGTCAGGCAGGCGCCGGCCAACCTTGCCGATGCGTTGGACGGGAAGGCGTTGGTGGAGTTCGTCGAGCATTCCGGCCGGCTCTACGCCGTGACTCTGATCGACGGACGACATCGGCTGGTGCAGCTCGGCATGGTCAATCAGCCCAGGGCGCTGACCGGCTCGGTGCACTTCATGCTCCGCCGGCTCGCCACCCGGTTCGGCTCAGACCGGTCGTTGCAACTGATGGCTCAATCCGCCCGGCACAACGGCGCAGAGCTGGAGCGTCAGCTCTTCGGTCCCATCAGGGACGGGCTGGGTGATCGGGAACTCGTCATCGTCCCGAGTGCGTCGTTGCACTCGGTGCCGTGGAGCCTGCTCCCGGCGCTGGCGCAGCGTCCGTTCCGCATCTCCCCGTCGGCGGCCGCCTGGGTGCAGGCCCGGGCGGTGCCGCCGATGGCCCTGGACAGTGCCGAGGTTTTCGCCGCAGGGCCGGGCTTGCCGACCGCGGCGGCGGAGCTGACCCAGTTGGCCGGCGCGAGCCGACATCCCGTACTGCTCACGGCAGACCTGGCGACCGCCGACAACGTGCTGGCCGCCCTGGATGGCGCCGCGCTGGCGCACATCGCCGCGCACGGAGTGCTCCGGACGGACAATCCGCTGTTTTCCGCGTTGATGCTGCACGACGGCCCGCTGACCGTCTACGACCTGGAGGGCCTGCAGGTCGCTCCCCGGGTCGTGGTGCTGCCGGCCTGCGAGTCCGGAGTGTCCGCCGTGCATGCTGGTGATGAGTTGCTGGGCCTGGTGGCCGCTCTGCTGGGAATGGGCACGGTCAGCGTGATCGCCACCGGAATCTCGGTGCCGGACGCATCGACGGCCACCCTGATGACCCACCTGCACCGTCATCTGAATGCCGGCGCAGAGGCCGCGGCAGCACTGGCGTCCGCCCGCGGTTCCGGGGATCGGTCCGACCCCGGATTCCTGGCCACGGCGGCCGGCTTCACCTGCTACGGGGCTTGAACCGGCCGGCCGCGCGGCGAACCGGCTCAGTCTGTCATCGAGACCCGTGGTGAGTATCGCCGGGACGGCCCCTCCGGCCAACCCACCTCGGCCAGGCTGTCCAGGAAGCTCTGGGCGATCTCGGGGACCTCGGACCGGGGTGCACCACCGGCCCGGGCCGCGATCTCGGCGGCGATCATCGGCGCCGCGAAGGAGGTCCCCGACCAGCTGGCCCAGCCGTTGAAATAGGGCGGGCGCCCATGCTTGACCGGTGTGCGGGTGAATTCGGCGTCCGCCGGCGGACTTGCACCGCGCCAGCCGCAGACGAAGTTGCTGGTGATGCCGACCCCGGGCGCCCACACATCGACCCACGGGCCGCGATTGCTGAAGGCGGCCTGGTCGCCGGTCGCCGAGTCGTAGGCGCCGACCGCCACCACATCGGCCAGTGCGGCCGGCCAGAACGGGCGCCCGCGGAACTCCGGCGACTCGTAACTGTTGCCGGCGGCCGCGACGACCACCGTGCCGGCCAGGGTCAGTTTGCTGATCGCGGCCTGCAGCGCGGCCGGCGGTTGGTCATCCTCGGTGTAGCCGCCCAGCGACAGGTTGACCACCGGGCTGTTGCTCTCGCCGAGCCTGGCCACGATGTCGGACTCGTCGCCGTCGCCCGCCGCGCTGAGCACCTTGCCAGGGTCCACCCGGATGCCCCCAGCTACCCGGTTGACGATGCCGCAGATGAACAACCCGTGGGCCGCCTGCAGATCCAGGATGTTGTTGCCGTCCTCATCGAGCAGGTCGAGCTCGTTGGGCAGGATGACGTCGGCGCTGGAGATGAAATTGATCAGCAGACTCTGGGCATCCGCCCAGTCCGCCGGGAGCCCGGTGTCCAGCACGGTCAGGTCGACACTTCGCTGCAGTACCTGTGGCGCATCTGCCCGCGGGGTGAACTTGTCCGCTGAGATGGCCGGCGCCGGCATCGGCGCGGTGCCCGGTCCGCCGTGGTATAGCCCCTCGCCGAAGAAGACGGTATTCAGCCGCACCCCGGCGCTGGGATCGAAATTCGGCCGCTCGATTCCGATGATGGAGTCCAGGTCGTCCACATCCGGGCGGAGCGTCAGGACCCGGTAGCTGCTGAATCCGTGGAGCCGGGTGTTGATGGCCGCGGTCTTGCCGCCGATCCGCCGACGCCAGCTGCGATCGTCATCGGGGCTGTCCAGGCGGGCGTCGAGGTTGTGCCTGGTGTTCAACAGTTCCACAACGGCGGCCTCGTCCGACTGGTGTACGAGGACTTCACCGGGTCGGTGGAATGCGTTCCGGCCGCCGGCCAGCGGCGGCAGCTTGCTTCCCGTCGCGGTAGTGGCCTGCGTAGATTGACGATCGATCCACCATACGAACGCACCGTTGTCCGACATTTGCTCCCTTTACCGATTCTGTGCACCGCTGGACACCAATTGGATGGCGGGAGACCGCGAACCGATACCGCCGACCGGGTGGAAAGGCTACGGGCGGCCCTCAGCCAGACCAACGGGTCGACACGAGGCAAACCGGCGAATAGCCAACATGCCGACCGATGTCCCCGTCTGGCCAGGGGCGAAGTGCCACCATCGGACTATGAAACTCCTGTCACGCGCGTCTCGCGCATTACCAGGCGTCACAGGCGTCGCTCGGGTGTCGCGGCGCAGTGACCATTTGCTCGGGCGAGTGGGGAATGGCGACATCGTCGTGATCGACCATTTGGACCTCGATCGCAAGACCGCGGACGAATTCGTGCAAGCCGGGGTGTCGGCCGTGATCAACGCATCGCCGTCCATCTCGGGCCGGTACCCCAACCTGGGTCCGGAGATTCTCGTCAACTCCGGCATCCCGCTGGTCGACGGCATGGGCGACAAGATCTTCGCCCGGCTCAAGGACGGCGCCAAGGTTCGGCTGGACGAGGGCGTTCTCTATCACGGGGACGATCTGATCGGCACCGGCACCGTGCAGACCGCCGAATCGGTCGCCGATCTGATGATCGACGCCAAGGCCGGCATGTCCGCGCAGTTGGAGGCCTTCGCCGCCAACGCCATCGAGTACATGAAGCGCGAACGTGGACTGCTGCTCGACGGCGTCGGCATCCCCGACATCTCCACCGATCTCGAGGATCGTCAAGTGCTGGTCGTCGCGGCCGCCGCCGAGACGGCCAAGGAACTCAAGAGCCTGAAGAAGTACATCGCCGACTACCGGCCGGTTCTGATCGGCGTCGACGCCGGCGCCGATTCACTGCGCGAGGCCGGGTACCGCCCGGACATCATCATCGGTAACCCCGAGGCGATCAGCACCGAGACCCTGACCAGTAAGGCCGAGGTGATCGTCCCGGCGCATGTCGACGGGCACGCCCCCGGCATCGAGCGGATCCAGGATCTGGGCATCGGCGCCGTCACCTTTCCGGCCAGCGGAACCAGCGAGGACCTGGCCCTGCTACTAGCCGATGCACATGACGCGGCGTTGATCGTCACGGTCGGGATGCGCACCACGCTCACCGACCTGCTCGACCGGGGCCAGGGATCAACGGCTTCGACCTTCCTGGTCCGGATGCGGGTGGCGAACAAGGTCGTGGAGGCGGCGGCCGTCTCCAAGCTGTACAAGGCGCGTGTCTCCTGGTGGGCGGTGCTGATGCTGATCGTCGCGGCGGCGGCCGCGATCGCGGTGGCGTTGCTGGTGTCAGACGTGTCCGGTACCTACGGCGGCCTGGTCCGCACCTGGTGGAACGAGTTCATCACCTGGGCTCGAAACCTGTTCTAGACCTGCCCGCCGAAGTCGGGGTGACTTCGGCCAACACCGTGCAAGAAGGACGTCACACCCATGATTTCAATGCGCTATCACATCATCTCGCTTGCTGCGGCGTTCCTGGCGTTGGCCCTGGGCATCGTCCTGGGCGCGACCAAGATCAGCGGACCGCTGCTGGCCGGGCTGCAGGGCGACACTCAGACGCTGAGCGTCCAGCGAGATCAACTCAAGGACGAGAACGCCACCCTGGCCGCGCAGGTCGCGTCCGCGGAGAAGATGGCCGAATCCCTCGGCGAGGTGGCCGTGCGAGGCGTCTTCCAGCCGTCTCCGACCGTGGTGCTGATCACCACCGCCGATGCCAACTCGGCCGACAGGGACGCCGTGCTGGCGCTGCTGAACAAGGCCGGCGCGAAGGTCGCCGCCCAGATCCAACTCACCGAGAACTTCACCAACCCCGCCCGGGCGCAGGAGTTGCGCAGTCTGCTCACCAGCAACATCCCGGCCGGCCAGAAGCTGCCCGAGGTCGACGACACCGGAACCCTGGCCGGCGGACTGCTCAGCCTGCTCGTCGTGGCCGACGAGACCGGATCGAGTAAGGCCACCGCCGACCAGGCGGCGACCGCGATCAGCGCGCTGACCAGCGGCGGCTTCATCCGGGTCTCTGGCCCGGTCGCCGCGGGCCGACTGGTGCTCGTGCTGACCGGTGGCACGGTGACCGGCGGTTCCGAGGGTGACCGCGCCGCGACGATCGCCTCGCTGGCAACCCAGCTCAAGACCACCGCGCACGGTGTTCTGGTCGCCGGTCGGCAGGGTACCGAAGTCGACCTGACCGGCACGGTCGGGGTGATCAGGGCAAACACCGCGGACAGTGCGGCGGTGAGCACCGTTGACAACGTCGACATGGCCTCCGGTCGGTTGTCCGCCGTGCTCGGCCTGGCCGAACAGGATGGGGGCGGAGTCGGCCGCTACGGCGTAGCCGACTCGGCAGAGGCGCGCGTGCCCACCCTGCGAACCTGACCCGACGGGTTTGGCTGCTTTGAGCCTGGGTGGTCGTGCGGTGCCTGCGCCACGCCGCGACACTGGCGGATGCGCGGTGGTGCCCTGGGCTGTTAGGGTGAAATCCCGTGAAGTGATTGCCGGTTGGCGGTCATCCATCGCGGAACGGGAGTCGTCTTGGCGCCATCAGCGCGTTCGACAAAGCACGTATTCGTCACCGGCGGGGTGGCATCCTCGCTAGGAAAGGGCCTGACGGCTTCCAGCCTCGGCCAACTTCTCACCTCTCGTGGTCTGCGGGTCACGATGCAGAAGCTCGACCCCTACATCAACGTCGACCCCGGCACCATGAACCCGTTCCAGCACGGGGAGGTGTTCGTCACCGAGGACGGCGCCGAATGCGACCTGGACATCGGTCATTACGAACGGTTCCTCGATCGTGACCTGTCCGGGGATGCGAACGTCACCACCGGACAGGTGTACTCCCGAGTGATCGCCCGGGAACGGCGGGGGGAATACCTCGGCGACACCGTTCAGGTGATCCCGCACATCACCAACGAAATCAAGGAACGCATCATGGCGATGTCCGCGCCGGATGCCAAGGGTCTTCGTCCCGATGTGGTGATCACCGAGGTCGGCGGCACCGTCGGCGATATCGAGTCGCTGCCGTTCCTGGAAGCCGCGCGTCAGGTCCGGCACGACCTGGGCCGGGCCAACGTTTTCTTTCTGCACGTCTCGCTGATCCCGTACCTCGCACCCTCCGGCGAGCTCAAGACGAAGCCCACCCAGCATTCGGTGGCGGCGCTGCGCAACATCGGCATTCAGCCGGACGCCCTGGTCTGCCGGGCGGACCGGCCCATCCCGGACAGCATGAAGGCCAAGATCTCGATGATGTGCGACGTCGATCAGGAGGCCGTCATCGCATGTCCGGATGCGCCGTCGATCTACGACATCCCGCGGGTGCTGTTCGACGAGGGGCTGGACACCTACGTGGTGCGCCGGCTCAACCTGCCGTTCCACGATGTCGACTGGAAGGTCTGGGGCGGCCTGCTGGATCGGGTGCACAAGCCGACGGAGACCGTCCGGATCGCCCTGGTGGGCAAATACATCGACCTGCCCGATGCCTATCTGTCGGTGACCGAGGCCCTGCGGGCCGGCGGTTTCGGCAATCAGGCCAAGGTCGAGATCAAGTGGGTGGCCGCGGACGAGGTCGAGACGGTGGCCGGCGCCGCCCATGTGCTGGCCGATGTGCAGGGTGTACTGGTACCCGGCGGGTTCGGCGTCCGCGGTATCGAAGGCAAGCTCGGCGCCCTGACGTATGCGCGGACCAACGGGATTCCGACCCTGGGCATCTGCCTGGGGCTGCAGTGCATGGTGATCGAGATCGCCCGCACGGTAGGCGGCCTGCCGCGGGCCAACTCCGCGGAATTCGACCCCGATACCCCGGATCCGGTCATCGCGACCATGGCCGAACAGACCGACGTCATCGCCGGCGAGCGCGACATGGGCGGGACCATGCGCCTCGGTGCCTACCCGGCCGTGCTGGACAAGGGGTCGCTGGTCGCCGAGATCTATGGCACCACCACGGTCTCCGAACGGCACCGGCACCGCTACGAGGTCAACAACGGTTACCGGGACCTGCTCGAGAAGAGCGGCCTGCAGCTGTCCGGCATGTCGCCCGATCGGTGTCTGGTCGAGTTCGTGGAGTTGGATCGTTCGCTGCACCCGTTCTACGTGGCGACTCAGGCCCACCCCGAGTTCAAGTCCCGGCCGACCCGGCCGCACCCACTCTTCTTCTCCTTCGTCAGCGCCGCGGTGGACTACCTCAAGGGTGAGCGGCTGCCGATCGATTCGGCGTCGGAGGCCGCCGGCCGCCTCACCCAACCGTTGTCGGCGGCCCGGTGACCGACGTCGGGACGGTCGACGAGCCGGGCAACCGTGGGTTGTTCGATGTGCTGAGCTCGGAGGTCGTCTACGACGGCAAGATCATCCAGGTGCGGGTGGATGACGTCCTGATGCCCGGTGGCGGCAGCGCACTGCGTGAGGTCGCCGGGCACGACCGGGCGGTCGCCGTCGTCGCGCTCGACGAAGCCGAGAATGTGGTGCTCATCGAGCAGTACCGGCACCCGCTCCGCCGGCGGCTCTGGGAGTTACCCGCCGGTCTGCTGGACGTCCATGGCGAGATGCCGCAGCCGGCCGCCGCGCGCGAGCTCGCCGAGGAAACGGGCCTGGTGGCCGATCACTGGCAGGTGCTGGTGGACATCGCCGCGTCGCCGGGCTTCACCGACGAGTCGGTGCGGGTCTTCCTGGCCCGCGGGCTGACCGATGTCGGACGGCAGGGCCACGTCACCGACGAAGAGGCGGATCTGAAGATCACCAGGGTGCCGCTCAAGGTAGCCGTCGATGCGGCGCTGCGCGGCGACATCGTCAACGGATCGGCGGTTTCCGGCCTGCTCGCGGCCTACGTCGCCGTCGCGGACGGCCATCGGTTGCGGCCGGCCGACGATCCGTGGACCGCGGGTCCGGCTGTGATCAGACAGGACTCGGAAGAACTGGGCGCTGCCGCGTCGATCACCCGGCTGCCCGACCCGCTGACCGACACCGTCATCAGGCGATGAACACCGGGCGGGCTGCCCGATGAGCAACCCTGCTCCGGCCCAGGATACCCGGATCACCGTGGCCGCGCCGCTGCTCGATGCACTGACCGCGTACCTGGACCACCTGTCTGTCGAGCGCGGGATGGCGCACAACACGCTGCTGTCGTATCGCCGGGATCTCTTGCGCTACCTGGACTTCCTGGCCGCAGTCGGGGTCGCCGGGCCGACCGGGATTGCGCCGCAGCACGTTTCGGATTTCCTGGCCGCCTTGCGGACCGGGGACCAGGGTCACCTGCCGCTGGCCGCCGCCTCGGCGGCGCGCGCCGTCGTCGCGGCCCGTGGATGGCACCGCTTTCTGGCCGCCGAGGGCACCGTCACACTGGACGCCTCGCGCGATGTGCACCCGCCGGCGCCGGCCAGGCGCCTGCCCAAGGCGTTGCCGCTCGAGCACGTGATGGCATTGCTGGACGCGGTGACCGGAGAGGAGCCGCGGCAACTGCGGGACCGCGCGCTGCTGGAATTCCTGTATGCCACCGGGGCCAGGATCTCCGAGGTGATCGGCTTGGACATCGATGATCTGGATCGGGTTTCCGGTGTGGTTCGCTTGCGCGGCAAGGGTTCCAAGGAACGTCAGGTACCGGTCGGCTCCTATGCCGCGGCTGCCTTGGACGCTTTTCTGGTGCGCGGGCGACCCGCACTGGTCTCGGGTCGGACGGCCCGAAGCACCCCGGCGGTATTCGTCAACGCCCGGGGCGGCCGGCTGTCCCGGCAGGCTGCCTGGCAGATTCTGCGTGCGGCAGCAGAGCGTACCGGCATCGAAGAATTGGCGGAAACCGTTTCCCCCCATACCCTGCGGCATTCGTTCGCCACCCACCTGCTGGAGGGCGGCGCCGACATCCGTTCGGTGCAGGAGCTTCTCGGCCACGCATCGGTGACGACCACCCAGGTGTACACCCTGGTCACTGTTGACGCGTTGCGCGAGGTTTACGCGACGGCGCATCCGCGGGCCCGTTGATCGCCCTTTTCGCCCGCTGCTCCTGGCGCCAGGCGGGCAGGTAGAGCGGCGCAGCGGCGGCGAGTACCAGCCCGCCGACGATCATCGCCATCGACACCGACACCCCGCCGGCCAATCCGCCGAGGATCAACGAACCCAGCGAGCCGGCCGGTTGGCTGACCATCGAATTCATCGATAGTACGAGCGTTCGGTTGGGTCCGTCGACCTGCCGATGCAACAGCGTGCTGTGCACCGGATCAGATGCCCCGTGCACCGTGTAGCAGGCCAGGAAGGCCGTGATCAGCCCTACCGGTCCGGCGACCAGTCCCATCACCACCACGGCGCCGCCCTGAAGGACCCGCATCAGCGCGGCGGTGGTTGCCACGCCGATCCGTTTGCTGACCGGCACGGCCAGCGCGGCGCCCACCGCGCACACCGCCCACGCCGCGGAGCTCACCGGTCCCATCAGGGTGGCGGCCTTGTTGTCGCCGCCGGCGATCTCGGCCATCCGGACCGGCGTCAACGATTCGAAGGCGACCATGCCGAACCCCCAAAAGAGTTCGACGGCGATCAGTGCCAACAACACCCTGGACGTGCCGAGCAGCCGGATTCCGCCGAGCATCGCCGCGGGGACCGTCCGAACAGAAGCCAGCGCGGCTCGGCTGCCGCGCATCGGTCGGACCTCGGTGAGCAGCACGAACACCGCTACCAGGTAGACCGCGGTCAGCGCGATGGCGCCGAGCACGGGGACGGCGAGCGGATCCAGCGATGGGAAGGGATGCCAGGCGACCAGGCCGCTGGAGAGCAACGCGCCGGCACCGATCGCCAGACTGAGCGCGATCGAACCGCCGCTCAGCCCGCGCTCGATCCGGGCGTCGGGCTCCACGGCCAGCGTTTGATCGACGTACCAGGCTTCGAGCGGACCGGAATCGAGCGCGCGGTAGATGCCCTTGAGCGCGGACACGACGACGAACGCCGCCACCGAGTGCGCGCCGAACATGACGACCAGCGAGAGCAGACTGACTGCCCCCGCGAACAGCAGGGTCGGCCGCCCGCCGAGTGCGTCGGCCAGCCCACCGGTCGGCAGTTCCAGCGCCAGCACGACCACGCCTTGGACGGCGGCGACCGCGCCGAACTGGGCCAGGGTCAGACCGCGGGACAGCGCGAACAGCACGGTGATCGGGATCAATAGCCCGGTGGGTAACCAGCGCAGCGCCGTCAGCAGCACGAAGCGGCGGCGGATCGAGGCCGCGCCGAGCGCCGTCACGATGGCTCCGCCGAACGTGGGAAGGCGTAGACGAAGACATTGATCTGTTCGGTCGGAGTCGAACTCTGGGCCGGTGCGGACGGTTCGCCTTCGGCAGGATTGCGGTAGCGATTCAACAACTCATCGACCTCGGTCGCCAACTGCGTCATCTGCAGGCTGGACAACGTGAGCATTCGGTCGGTGGCACCCAGCGCCTGCCGCCAGTCCGCCGGCCAGTTGTGTTGCGCGGCCAGCCAGCCGGCATAGAGGTCGGTGAACTGCTGGAAGTAGTGCAGTTGCAGCCAATCGCTGGCGGCGCGCCCATCCGGATCGCCGCCGACGGTGCGCGGGCCCCAGGAGTGCGCCTCGGTCGCAGCGCGCCAGAACCGCTGCTTGCCGCGTCCGCTTCCGGTCTCCTGGACCAGCCCGACCTCAGCCAGTTTGCGCAGGTGGTAGCTGGTGGCGCCGGTATTGGTGCCGAGCGCGTCGGCCAGCGCGGTCGCAGTCCCCGGTCCGTCGACGCGCAATGCGGTGAGCAACCGAGCTCGCAGCGGATGAGCCAGCACCTTCAGAGCCCGAACATCGAGCTGCAGCGTGTCCACGGATGAGGACCGAGGGGTCTGCGGATTCGGATCACCGACGACGGTTGTGGGAGCGGCCATGGCAACACCGTAGTCATGCACAGATAGTATGCACAATAGTTATGCATGAAATGTCTACGAAACGCGCGAGGTCAGGCGCCGGCTCGCTCAGACCTCGAGGCGGGAAGCCGCATCGAGCTGGTGGCGCAGTGCGATGACAGCGGCGCCGCGCGCCCACTCGGTGAAGGTGAACGGAACCACCGTGATCGGCACCTTTGGCAACGTCCAGTGCTGAACTGCGGCGGCGTGCTCGCGAATGGCGTCCAGCACCATCGAAGCCAGTGCCGCCCCTTCGCCGGAGACCAGGACCTGCGCCGGGGCGGTGATTGCGGCGACCGTTCCGATCAGTACGCCGAGTGCTCGGCCGGCCTCCCGGACGACACGCTCGGCGATCGGGTCCCTGGCCGCGGCCAGGTCCAGCACGAGCTCGTAGGTCAGGTCCCGTCGGCCCAACGCAGCAGCGACCTGACCGACGATCGAGCTCGACGAGAGATATGAACGGACGCAGCCGCGGTGGCCGCGCTCGCACAGCGGACCCCATTCGGTGACCGGCAGATGGCCTACCTGGCCACTCCCGCCGAGGACGCCGTCCACCAGTCGGTCGTCTACAACTAGACCGCACGCCACGCCCGAGCCGATCGTCACCAGGACGAAGTCGCTGACGCCGGCAGCTGCACCGAACCAGTGTTCGGCTGCCGTGAGGGCTCGGACGTCGTTCTCGACCACCGTCGGCAACCCGGTCCGCTGCCGGATCATCTCGACAAGCGGAACCTCGGACCAGCCGAGAAAAGGAGAAGTGTGAACGATGTCGGATCTCGGCGACACCGGGCCGGCCAGACTCACCCCCAACGCGCAGACCCGGGGATCGGCGATGACCTCGTCGGCCACTGCCTCGGCAATGGTGTCGCTCACGGAGGCAGGATCGGTCGCCAGCAGCGGGAGCGTGCGCTCGGACAGCAGCCGGGCTCGCAGGTCGGTACGAACGACATTGAGCTGACCGGAAGACAGCTTGATGCCGACCAGGTGGGCCAGGTCGACATTGACGTCCAGCATTTGGGATGGCCGCCCGAGGCGCGCCGGGGTCGCCACGTCCACCTCGATCAGCAGCTGACTCTCGACCAGCGAGCGGGTGATCCGGGTCAGACTGGCCGGCGAGAGACCGAGGCGCCGGGCCAGATCGGCCCTGGAAGCGGGGCCGTGCACCAGCAGATCGACCAGTACGGCTTTGGATGACTCGAAAAGCGCAGGAAAGGGGGCACCTAGGCTTGTCACCGGGGTGAGTGTATCGGCTGGCGCAGCGTACTTCATCCGCACAACCGACTGCGAGTGACCGCGCCGGGTGGTTTGATCCTCAGCTGTCACCACAGGCTCCAGCCGCCGGACGCACCAATCTGGGCACCGGAGGCTGAAAGCCCCGATCGGCAAAGGCTGAGGTGACGGCGTCGATCACCTCCTCGACCAGGTTTGATGCGAGCAGCGTAATGACCGAGCCGCGAAAGCCGCCGCCGGTCAGCGCCGACACCGCCAGCGCGGTGATGCACTCGACGGCCGCCGACGAGGAGAGCCCGGCGGCGGCTGGCACGTGCGAATCGAGGGCCAGATCGAATCCGCGGACCTTGTGACCGGAATGTCCGAATGCCCAGACCGCACCGAGCAGATACCCCACCCACGACGTGGCCCGCCGCGGAACCGGGGTGGATGTCGCGCAGCGGAATGGTGTGCACATCGCGGGTCGCTGTGCGGACACCACTCTGACGACGCCGGCATCGCCTGGCGAGGCGCCCAGCCCGGCGCGGGCGTCAATGGCGAACGGCAGCACCAGACCACCGGTGTAGTCGGTGTGCTCGCCGATCAGGTTGACGCGGCCGGGCGCCGAGAACACCCCGAGCGGTTCTCGAGAGTAGGTGTGCCGGAACAGGTCCGCCGCGCTCACCGGGTGCTCACGCCGCCGGCGCGGTCTTTCCCGGCGCATCCGACGACCGGCGCCGTCATCGGCTGTCCTGGGGTAGGGCTGGTACAACCACTTCACGCAGCGGCGCAGCTGCGATCTCCGGGGTGATGTCGTTGACGAACGCGCCCATCGCGGACTCCGACCGGCCAGGAACTTCAGCTTCCCGACATCGCGGCGGATGGAAAGAATCTCCAAGTGAAGCCAGTAGTCTGCCTCACCGGCATGGACAGGTGCCTGGTGGACGCTGGTGATCGCCGGGAGCGTGTCGGCGACGGTTCCCTCCATCCGGTGCAGCACCTGCAGATGCAGCGCGGCCAGCGCGTCCCGATCCGCAGCGTCCAGATCGGTCAGGTTGCGGGCGTGCCGCCGCAGGTACAGATGCACCTCGACCGGCCAGCGGGCGGCGAAGGGCACCCAGAGTGCATTGGTGGCAACAATTCTCGAGCCATCAGCCAGTTCGCCGGCGGTCACATCACCGAACAGGTTCGATCCGTGCAGCGCCCGGTGGGCAGCGGCGGAGTAGATCATCGCGCTGTTGTGACCGGAGGTGAAGCAGACCACCTCGCAGCGTCCGTGGCCGGGCCTGGCGTCGAACATGTCGCGGTCCATCGCGGTGTTGCCGGAGCCGCCGAGGGACGGGAAGCGATTCTCGAAGACGACGACATCGTAATCCGGCGAGGGGATCTCGCTCTGATTTTCCGGCGTGGATGGACACAACGGGCAGGCGTCGGCCGGCGGCTGGTACATCCGTGTCTGGCGATGACCGGCAATGCCCACCCACTCGCTCAGGATCTCATCGATCCTGACCTGGGAGGCGGGAACAACCAGAGGTAGATCTCGCGGATCGGTGAGAATTTCGGTCGCGTTGGGGCTCTCGTCGAAGTTGATGATCTCCCCATCGGCCAGTCGGGCCGAGATGCGGTTCACCGACCCGCTTTGTGGTGCCGATTCAAGTGTGGAGGCCACTGTGCTCCCTGCGGGGTAAAGGATTTCGACGAAGCCGACCTTAATCGCCGGAGTGCGTCCGACTGGGACGCGCCCCGGCGATCCAGGACCAGCCGTTTCAGCGGCGTGCTGATCGGGCCGTCGGTCACCGGGCGGCGGGGTGACCCCACCGCCGCCGCCCAGCAAGCTCTACTTGAACAATGCGTTGACCTGGTCGTTGGCCGCGGTCAGCGTCGACACGTCAGCGGTACCGCCGATGACTGCGTCCATCGCCGCTTGCATGATCGAGGTGACCTCCGACGCGTGGTCGGTCACCGGGGGCAGGACGGTGGTCTTGTCCTTGACCTGCACCAGGAAGGCGGTCACATCGATACCCTTGGCCTTGAAGGCAGCCTCGGCCTTGTCGGTGCCCGACGGAATGGCCGGGAAGACGACGGCAGCATCGCCGACGACATCCTGGCAGGCGGCGGAGGCCAGGTACTTGACCCACTTCCAGTCTGCCGCCTGGTTCTTGGAACCGACCCAGATGGAGTCCGCCAGACCGTTGAAGATGCTCGCCCGCTTGCCGATCGGCCCGATCGGGGTCGGGGCGATCCCGGTCTTGATCCCGGTCAGGGTGGTAAGTGCGCCGGTGTTCCAGGAGCCCTCGGTCAGCAGCGCGTACTTACCGGCGCCGAACGCGGTGGTCCCACCGGTACCGGTGGAGTTGGCCAGGCTCGGCATGTAGCCCTTGGTGATCAGCGACGCGTACCACGCGATGGTTTCCTGGAACTTCGGGTCGCTGTAGTTGTACTTGGTCGCCCAGAGCTTGTCCGTCGCGGTCCAGCCGTTGCTGGCCGTGTACATCGCCCACTGGGTCTGGCCGAATCCGGCGCCGGAGCCGTCAAGGCCGAGGCCATAGGTCGCCACGTTGGACTTGTCGAAGCCGACTTCGTCACCCCGCTTGCCGTTGACGTCCACCGTCAGGTGGGCGATCGCCTTCTCGTAGGTGCCGCCGTCGGTCGCGTTCCACTCCAGTTTGTCGAGTTGGTCCTTGGTCAGCCCGGCCTTGTCGACCATATCCTGGTTGTAGAAGACGCCGATGGTGTCGAAATCCTTGGGCAGCCCATATCGCTTACCGTCCTCGGCCACCCACAGATCGGCAAGGCCCGGCTGGTAGATGTCGGTTTTCACCCCGTCCTTGGCGATCTGGTCGTCCAGCGGGGCGATCTGGGCGGTCGTGACGAATTCCGGGTACTTGCTCAGATGGTCGACGAAAACATCCGGTGCAGTGCCGGAGATGAAGCCGGTGGTGACCTTCGTCCAGTAGTCATTCCAGCCGAATTGCGAGAGCTTGACGGTCACATCCGGGTTGGCGGCGTGGAAGTCGTCGGCGCATTTCTGGTACATCGGCATCTGGGCGGCGTCCCACATCCAATAGCTGATCTCGCCGGAGCCGCTGCCGGCGGCTGCACTGCTGTCGGTGGAGCTACCGCCGGTACAGGCGACCAGAGACAGCGGTAGGGCCAGTACAAGGCCCAGCAATCCAAGCTTTCGTTTCATCGTCGGTCATGCCTTTCAATTTGTTGGGGAACAGCGGGTCGGAAAGCGTTCGGGAAACACGCCGAATAATTGGATCTACTTGATGCCGGAGAATTGAATGTTGTTGACCACCTTCTTGCCGAAGATGCAGAACAGGACCATGATCGGCGCGGCCGCGACCAGGGTGGCTGCCATCAGTCCCGGCCAGTCGGGGCCGCCCTGCGGAGTCTGGGATCTGAACACGCCGAGCGCGACGGTGAGCACCTGTGACTTGTCGTCGGTGGCCACCAGCAGCGGCCAGAAATACTCGTTCCAGGCGCCGATGTAGGTGAGAATCACCAGGGTTGCCACCGGCGAGGAACTCATCGGCAGGATCACCTTGGTAAAGATCTTGACGTGACCAGCCCCGTCCAGCCGCGCCGCTTCCTCGATCTCCGGACTGATCCCGAGGAAGAATTGGCGGAGGAAGAAGATGGCGAAGGGTGTCATGAAGAAGAACGGCAGCACGATGCCGGTGAGCGTGTTCAGCAGACCGAGCTGCTTGATCAACAGGAAGTTCGGCAGCATGGTGAAGATTCCGGGCACCATCAGGGCGGCGAGGAAGAGCCCGAAGACCTTGTCCCGGCCGGCCCAGCGCATCCGGGCGAAGGCGTAGGCGGCCATCGCACTGAAGAAGACCTGGCCGATCGTGATGGCCAGCGAAACGATCACCGAGTTGCGCAGGTACAGCCAGAAGTTGATCTTCCCGCCCGAGCCACCCTCGGCCTGGGCCTGGGCGACCGTGCTCAAGCCGAGCACCCGCTTGAACGGGCCCCAGGTGAAGTCGGCGGGCAGCAGCGATGCCGAGTGCGACGGCAGCGATTTCCCGTTGGACAGTGCGGTCCGCAGCATCCAGTAGAAGGGGAAGAGCGTGATGAAGATGACCAGGCTCAGGATGGTCCAGGAGAGCAACCGGCCCCAACTGAACGGCTTCCTCGGGGCGTTGGTCTCGCTGACCGAGGTTTGTTTGACAGCAACAGTTGTCATGGTCGGTTCTCCTTAGGCCATGTCCGAGTCGCGGCCGCGCAGGAACTTGAACTGCACGGCGGCGACGACAATGAGGATGAGGAACAGGACGACGGAGATGGCGCTGGCGAACCCGAAGTGGTGTTGCCCGAAGGCCTGCTCGTAGATGTACATCTGGATCACCTTGGTGGCGTTCGCCGGTCCGCCCTGGGTGGTGACGGCGACGGTGTCGAACACCTGGAACGAGCCGGTGATGGTGGTGATCAGCACCAGGGTCAGGACCGGCCGCAGTAGCGGCATGGTGATCTTCCAGAAGCTCTTCCACTCCGACGCACCGTCGAGCGAGGCCGCTTCGTACAGCGACGGCGGAATGGTCTGCAGGCCGGCGAAGATCAGCAGCGCCGTGTAGCCCATGTACTTCCACACGTTGACCAGTGCGATGGTCGGAATGGCCAGACTGGTGTTGCCGAACCAGGACTGGGCGGACAGGCCGATCCACTTGAGGAATTCATTGACGATGCCCAGCTGAGCGTCCAGCATCCAGAGCCAGAGCAGGGCGCAGACCACCGGGGCGATCAGGAACGGCAGCAAAATGATGCCCCTGGTGATCGTCCGTTTGGCCACCCGCTCCATCAGCAGGGCCAAGACCAGCGCAACAACCGTTTGCACGGCGATGTTGATGATCACGTAGTACCCGGTCACCTTCAACGAATGCCAGAAGAGCGGTTCGTTGAGCAACTTGGTGTAGTTCTTGAATCCGATGTATTTCGCGGCGCCGAGCAGCGAATAGTCGGTCAGGCTCAGGTAGATGCCGCGAATGGTCGGGTAGAGGAAGAAGACGCCGAAGCCGATCCCGGCGGGCAGGATGAAGATCATTGCGGCCTTGAAGTCACCGCCGAACGACTTGTGCCACCAGCGTCGCGGCGATTCGGTGGCCACCAGTTCGCTGGATAGGGGAGGGGCGATGGTCATCGTGGCCCTCCAGGCGGATCGTGGCTGATTTTCACTGAGCTCACTCCTTCGTTGATGGGACTTCACTGATTCAGGCGCGATCGCCAGCTCGAAATCCAGGCACGGGCGCCGAAGGGACTACAGGTGTCGCGACCGGGTGTCACGGCGGGGTGTTCGCGGGCGATTGCCGCGGTGTGATCGGTGCCGATGGTGAGCCGGGTTCCGGCGCCACCGGCTAGCTGCTGTTGGTGTCCTCGGCCAGTGCAGTGGCGCCGATCACATGCAGGTGTTCGGGCAACATGGCCGGGATCTGCACCCCGACCTCCGCCAGGACACGACCAGACAGTGTCAGCCCGCCCTTCCACCAAGCCGGCAACTGGTTCGCCCACTCGAAGGTGTCGGCCGGTGCCAGCGGCGCCACCTGGTAGAGCCGGTCCGGGTCCAGGCCAGGCAGTCTGACCCGGCCCGGCGGCCACGTGGTCGAACGGCCGACGGAGGCGATACCGAAGACGGCTTCGGACTGATCGAGTCCGACAACGCCGTTCACCCAGATCGCCGGGTCAGGATGATCGGCGACGATCACCGATCCGGAGTGCAGCAATTCCCGGATCTGCTTGTACAGCTCGACCCATCGTCCAACCTTGGCCAGCTCGTCGGGGGTAGCGCTGGTCAGGTTCCACTCGATGCCCATGTGACCCCAGATCGCGGTTGCCGCCCGGAACTCAAGATGATGGGAACGGTGCGTGGTGTGGGCCGTGGGTCCGCCGAGGTGGGTGCCGATCAGCTCCGGAGGGAGCAGCAGTTGGGTGTACCGCTGGATCTGCTGACGTTCTAGGGCATCGATGCAGTCGCTGGCCCAGACCCGGTCGGTGTGTTGCAGGATGCCGAGGTCGATCCGGCCACCGCCGCCGGCGCAGGACTCGATCTCCAGCTCCGGGTGCCGCTCGCGCAGTTCGTCCAGTAGTCGGTAGACCGCCGCGGTGTGGTTGTGCACACCCGGACTTCCGGACGGACTGTGACCGGCCTCGACGACCATCCGATTGTGATCCCACTTGATGTAGGCGATGTCGTAGGTGTCCAGAACTTCATGCAGCCGGCCCGCGATGTAGGCGTAGGCCTCGGGGTGACCGAGGTCGAGTACGTACTGCTGGCGGGTGGGAATCCCATCGCGACCGCCCGCGGTGAAGATCCAGTCGGGGTGCGCGCGGGCCAGATCGGAGTCGAGGTTGATCATTTCGGGCTCGAACCAGAGACCGAAGTCCATGCCCAGCTCGTGCACCGTGTCGATCAACGGCCCGAGCCCGTCGGGCCAGACACCGTCGTCGACGTACCAGTCGCCGAGGCCGGCATGGTCGTTGCGACGATTGCGGAACCAGCCGTCGTCCAGCACGAAGCGTTCCGCGCCGACCGCGGCGCCGACCCGTGCCAGCGCCGTCAGGTTCTCCAGGGTCTGGTCGAAGTACACGGCCTCCCAGGTGTTGATCAGGACCGGTCGGGGTTTACGCGGATGTCCCGGGCGGGATCGCAGGTAGCGGTGGAACCGGCCGGACATCTCATTGAGCCCGTTGCCGTAGCTGGCGTAGAGGGCGGGCGTTCGGTAGCTCCGACCGGGGGCCAGCCGAACCTCGCCGGACAACAGCAACTCGCCGCCGCCCAGGTGACGCTGTCCGTTGTACAGCCGCTCGGCGTACGCCCGCTGGTTGCCCGACCAGCCGGTGTGCAGTCCCCAGACCTGCCCCGAGCCGAAGCCGAAACCTGCGGCGCCGGCCATCAGGATGTACGGCGAGTCCAGCCCAGGTCGGCCCTGACGGGATTCCCGCAGATGGACACCGACGTTGAAGGGTCCCCGCTGTGGCGCGCGTTCCCGGGTGTGCCGGCCGGTCAGATCGAGCAGTTCGTCGGCCTCCGCGGGCACCGGCAGCGCGATGACCAGGCCTTCGAGCTGGTAGTCGGCCAGCGGATGGGTGTTGGTCAGTGTGGCACGCAGCTCGAGCAGGCCCGAGTGGGTGAGCGTGACGTCGATACCGAGTTCGAGTCCAGCGACCTCATCGACACCGCGGTAGCTGCGTCCGTCGGCCACGGTCTCGTCGGCGGCGATCGGCGTCTGGTCGACCAGCGCGAACAGCGGCGAGAAATCGGTGCCCGCCCGGCTGCCGATCAGCCCGGGGATACCGACCCAGCCCTCGGCGGGCGTCGGCAGAATACTGACGTGTTCGGGTACGTCGATACGACTGTCACCCACCGGCGCCGCACTGGCCTCGGCCAGCGCGGAAAGCTCGCAGCCAGTGAGTCGGCCCAGGTCAGCGCCCCACCACAGGAGGGCCGGCAGGCCGGCTCGGCGGCTGTCCAGGACAACGCTGACGCCCGCCGACCGGAGATGGACCAGCCCACCCGGCGCGGACTCAGGCGCTGTCATCGGGACTCCCTCAGTGAGGCGATTCATAATTGCAATGCGGTACAAATGAGAGGAAAGCATGTGAACCCGGCTGGCGTCAAGGCCAACATCCATCGGTTTTGGGCAAGACTGAGCGCTACAACCCCGCTGAGAGCCGTTTGTCACCATCGGTGCGCGATGACTTAATTTACTGAGGCAACTGTGTGTAGCTCCACTCATACGGCCATTCAGGTGATCTGAGTCACCCGTGTTGCAGCGAACGCAGATTACTCTGGGCGATTCACCTGCGAATACACCAACGATGACCGGCTGCGTGTGGCCCATTCGGCTGCGCGCCCATGCCAAACCTGGCTGACCTCAGATTGTTGGCTTACCGCTATCTGCGGGGCTGCACGAGGATTCATTGACAGGCAAAAGAAAGTGTCTTAGCGTTGCCTCATGCCAGCACAGCCGCCGACGGCGTTGCCCGAGATAAACTCGTCCACCCGTGACGTCATCGAGGCGCTGCTGCGGGCGGGACCGACGCCGCGCTCCGAGCTGGCCAGGAGGCTATCGCAGTCCGCCTCGTCGCTGACCGAGTTGACCAGACCGATGCTGGATCTTGGCCTATTCCAGCAGGTAGCGCAACCAGCATCCGGTGCGGTCGGGCGCCTGTCCCGGCCGCTGTCGATCAACCCGTGGTGGGCCACCTTCGTCGGCGTCAAACTCACCGGCGATCGGATCTACGGCGTCCTGACCGACACCGGCGGGCGGCCCCTGCGCCAACACGACGCGTCGCGGGCGGGCTCGGACTTCACTTCGGTGCTGCCAATAATTGTTCAGCTGATCAATATTCTGCGTGGCCAGACCGAGCCCGCCGGGGTGGGAATTAGCCTCGCCGGGCCTGCGTGCCGGCGGCCACGTCGTTCATTCACCGTTCCTCGGCTGGGCGGGCATCGACCTGGCGGCCGAAGTCCAACAGTTGGTCGATCTGCCGGTGGTCGTCGAGAACGACCTCCGAGCCCTGACCTCGGCCCGCCACTGGTTCGACTAGCGCCTAACCTCGTTCGCCATGGTCACCTCCGGCGCCGGGATCGGCTGCAGTTTGGTTCTGGACGACCGACTCATCCAAGACAGGCCGGCGCCGCCGGCATGGTCGAGCGTCTGCAGATCAAACAGGGACCGCTCTGCTGGCGCGGGCATTGCGGCTGCGTCAGCGGGTTCGCCACCACGGCGGCGATCCTCAGGTCGGTCGCCCAGGAGTCCGCGGTCAGCCCACGCGGGCTTACGGAGGTGGGCGACCTGGCCCGTGGCGGCGATCCGGTTGCTACCCGCGTAGTGCGTGCGGCCGGATAGGCGATCGGCGCGGTGATCGGCGCGGTGATCGGCACCGTGTGCAATAGTGCCGGCACCGAGACGGTGATCCTGTCCGGTGAGGGAGTGGACCTGATCGACTCGTCGAGGAGTCCATGCGCGGGGATCGCCAACGCCCTGCGTCCGTCGCTGCCCCGGATCCGGGTCATCGCCCGGCCGCTCACCTTCACCGATTGGGCTCGAGGGGCGTCCGTTGTCGCCATCCAGCATCATCTCGACCCGCAGATCCGACGATCGGCTTGAACCATCCTCTCCGCGTCGTCCGAACCTCAGCCGCAAGGACCCACCCAACCCACAAAGGACTGACCATGACCACGTCGACAGAGCCGGTCACCGCGAGTGTTGTCGAATCGGCGAGCCGCCCTGAGCTCGCAGCACCGATCGGAGCCGGGGTGCTGCACCTTCGAGCCGCGGGCGTCAGCGTCGTGCTGGACGCCAGCGGGTCGCTGCTGCCCCGAATCGCGCACTGGGGAGCCGATCTCGGCGAAGTGGACGAGCAGACCGCGCGCCGGATCGCCGAGGTCTCGGTCCTGGGCACCGCGACAGCCTTTCTCGATGACCCCATGCTGCTGGGGATCGTCACCGAGCATTCGCGCGGCTGGACCGGATTCCCTGGACTGATAGGCCACCGCAGCGGCCGGGACTGGTCGACGCTATTCCGGGTCGTCGCGATCCAGGCCCGCGAAAATACCGTCCAATGCACTGCCGTGGACACCGAAGCCAGGTTGCTCCTGGAGCTCGTCATCGAGCTGACTCCGCAAGGATTGCTGCGTTCGCGCGCCAAGTTGATCGTGACACCGGCGGAGTCGCCGGATGGCGATGCTCCGTTCGAGCTGGACGGACTGACGCTGACCTTTCCGGTTCCGTCGCACGCCACCGAACTGCTCGACTTCGCCGGCCGGCACCTGCGCGAGCGGCATCCGCAGCGGCATCCGTTCGACATCGGCGCGCGGGTCCGGGAGACCCGAAAGGGTCGCACCGGTCTGGACGGCACGTTGCTGCTGGCCGCCGGGACACCTGGTTTCAGCTTCGGATCCGGTGAGGTCTGGGCGATCCACGTCGCGTGGAGCGGCAACCAGCGAGCACTGGCCGAGCGGATGAACACCGGTCACGCCGTACTGTCCGGCGGCGAACTCCTGCTGCCAGGCGAGATCACCCTGGGTAGCGGCGACTGTTACACAACCCCCTGGATCTATGGTTCGTACGGTCTCGGCCTCGACGCCATGGCTAGTCGATTCCACGCGCACCTGCGCGCGCGTCCGCATCATCCGTCGACGCCGCGGCCGGTCATCCTGAACACCTGGGAGTCGGTGTACTTCGACCAGGACCTGACCCGGCTGACCACCCTTGCCCAGGACGCGGCGAGCATCGGCGTCGAGCGGTACGTACTGGACGACGGCTGGTTCCTGGGTCGGCGCGACGACACCAAAGGCCTCGGCGACTGGCAGGTCGACACTCAGGTCTGGCCGAATGGGTTGCACCCCTTGGTGGATCGGGTGCACGAGCTGGGCATGCAGTTCGGTCTATGGGTGGAGCCCGAGATGGTCAACCCTGATTCGCATCTCGCTCGCGACCACCCTGAATGGGTGCTGTCCAGCGGCAATCGGACGCCGCTGCCTGCTCGCCGGCAGCAGGTGGTCGACCTGACCCAACCCGGCGCATACGCCCACATCCTTGACAGCCTGGACGCATTGCTGAACGAGTACCGGATCGACTATCTCAAATGGGATCACAACCGCGACCTACTGGAGGCGGGCCGCTGGCCGACCGGACAGGCGGCGGTGCACAACCAGACGCTGGCCACCTACGCGATCATGGACGAACTCCGCCGCCGGCATCCCGGGCTGGAGATCGAGTCCTGCGCATCGGGTGGGGGACGAGTCGACCTCGGCATTCTCGAGCACACCGACCGCGTCTGGGCCAGCGACTGTATCGATGCGTTGGAACGCCAAACCATCGAGCGCTACACAGGTCTCTTGCTGGCACCGGAACTGATCGGCTCACACATCGGCTCGGCTCAAGCGCACACCACAGGCCGCCGGCACGACCTGTCGTTCCGAGCCGGTACCGCCTTCTTCGGGCATCTGGGCGTCGAGGCCGACGTGTCCAAGATGACCCCGGCAGAGCGAGCGAATCTGGCGGAATGGGTTGCGGTGCACAAGAGTTTCCGGCCGCTGCTGCACACGGGCAGGGTGGTCCGGCTAGACAACGTCGATCCATCGCTGATGGTCCGCGGCGTCATCTCCGATGACCAGAACGAAGCTATCTTCAGTATCGCTTCGATCAAGACCGCGGACACCGCGCCGACCGGCGCACTGCACCTGACCGGTTTAAAAGCCGATGTGCGCTACGCGGTTTCGTTGCTCCCGCCGGGAGATGTCGTGCGCGGAAATGGGCAGGTCGAACCCTCGTGGATATCGACGCCGACCGTGCTGCCCGGCGCCGCGTTACAGTACGCGGGATTGCCTATGCCGGATCTGTGGCCCGAGCAGGTGCTGCTGCTGCATCTGCGCCGGGCGACACAAGCCCTATGACACAGCACCTCTCGGATACCGAACTCCGCTTGCCGCTGCTCGGCGGCGAGCGGTGGTGGGGTGGCGCGGTCGCCGACGGCCAGGTGATGCCGTTCGGGTCGGCGCCGCACCGCCGCAACCTTGCCACGTCGGCGGGGTTCCTGGGCGACGACACGGCCGGCAGCAATCAGTCGGCGCCGCTGCTGCTGTCCAGCCTCGGGCGCTACGTCTGGTCGGAGCATCCGTTTGCGTTCGCCTTCGACAACGGTGAACTGGTCGTCGAAGGTGCGCAGATCGCTTTCGGCCAGCCGGACGGAAATCTCGGGGATGCTTTCCGGGCGGCGGCGCGGGCCCACTTCCCCGCGTCCGGCGTCACTCCTGCCGAGGCGATGTTCGCCGGCCCGCAGTACAACACCTGGATCGAGATGCCGTATGCGCCGACCCAGGAAGCGGTGCTGACATACGTTCACGGGCTGCTGGATGCCGGGTTTCCGCCCGGTGTTGTGATGATCGACGATCGCTGGTCTCCTGCGTACGGAACCTGGCGGTTCGAGCCGAGCCGCTTCCCGGACCCGGCCGCGATGATCAGCACGCTGCACGGCTGGGGCTGCCCGGTAATGCTCTGGTTGGTGCCCTTCGTCAGCCCGGACAGTGACACCTTCCGCGAACTGCGGGCCCGGGACCTGCTGCTGCGCGGCGCCGACGGCGAAACGGCGATCCGCAAGTGGTGGAACGGATACAGCGCTGTCCTGGACGCCACCAACCCCGCCGCCGTTGCCTGGCTGCACGGCGAACTGGACACCCTGATCGCCGATTTCGGGGTTGACGGGTTCAAATTCGACGCTGGCGACATCTACGGCTACCGGCCCGATGACAGTTCCGTGGTGGCCACCAACCCAGCCGGACACAGCGAATCCTGGGCGCGGTTGGGGTCCAGATATCCGTTCAACGAATACCGTGCCTGCTGGAAGATGGGTGGCCAGGGCCTGGCTCAGCGACTGCACGACAAGCCGCCGATCTGGGGCGCCGGCGGCCTGACCTCGCTGATCCCGGAGTCGATCGCTCAGGGGCTGATCGGCCACCCGTTCGGCTGCCCCGACATGGTGGGCGGTGGTGAGCTATCGTACTTCGGTTCGAACGCAGCCGGGCTGGACCAGGAACTGTTCGTCCGGTACGCGCAATGCGCGGCGATGTTCCCGATGATGCAGTTCTCCATGTCACCGCAGCGGGTCCTGGACGAGCCATATCTTTCCGCGGTCCTGGCTGCCGTCCGGCTTCGGCAGCAGTTGGTACCCGAGATACTGGAGTTGGCTCGGCGGGCGGCGCAGACCGGCGAGCCGATTCTGCGGCCACTGGCCTATCACCACCCCGGCTACGAAGATCTGCTGGACCAATTCCTGCTGGGCCAGGACATTCTGGTGGCGCCCGTTCTACAACCCGGAGTCACCGTGCGTCGGGTGGTGCTGCCGCCGGGCCGATGGCGGACGGACACCGGGGACGAGCACCAGGGCCCCGGCCTCATCGAGCTGCCGGTACAGCTGACTTCCGTGCCGTGGCTGCGACGGGTCTGAGCAGCGGCAAACCCGCGACCTCGCGCCAAGATTCAACATCCGCGCCGGAAATTCTGGTGCGGATGTTGAATTCTGGCGCGAACCGGAGTGCGCGCTCGCGCCAGTCGCGTTGTCCGCGCGCAGTGCCGGGCCTTACTGTGGACAGAACGCCGCCGTGCTTTCTGTCGGCGCGTTTTGATCACGTGACCTGCGCATAAGCGGGGCAGCGGGAACGAGTGGAGGGCTTGGATGAGCGAGACGGACAACGCCGCATGGTATGAGGCGGCCGGGTCCGGACGCTCGGACGAACACGCCCATCATCACGGCGAACACCACGAGCACAGCGAGCACGACGAGCACGGCGACCAGCCCGCGCACGACGATCAGCAGCACGACCAAGACCCCGAGTCCGCCGACCAGGGATCGCCCGAGTACGACGAGTCGGGAGCCCTGTGGGCCGAGACGCCGGGCCCGAACGCGCCCGGTGGCCGGATCGGTGCCATTTCTGCCCGCGCCGCGGCGAAGGCGGCAGCCAAGGCCGCCGCCGCACTGACGGCAGATCCGCAACCGGGTCCGACCGGTCGGTTGCCGCGGGAGATCCCGGAGCCGGCGGAGCTGGTCAGCCACGGCCCCGCCCGGGTGATCGCCATCTGCAATCAGAAGGGTGGGGTCGGCAAGACCACCTCGACGATCAATCTGGGTGCGTCGTTGGCCAGTTACGGTCGCCGGGTGCTGGTCGTCGACCTCGATCCGCAGGGCGCGCTGTCCGCGGGCCTCGGCGTCGCCTCGCACCAGCTCGATCGGACCATCTACAACCTGATGCTGGAGCGCAACACATCGATCGCCGACATTCTGGTCGAAACCAGCGTGCCCGGCCTGGACCTGCTGCCGGCCAATATCGACCTGTCCGCGGCCGAAGTCCAGCTGATCAACGAGGTCGGCCGGGAACAGATCCTCGGGCGCGCGCTGCGGCCGGTGCTGCACGCCTACGACTACATCCTGATCGACTGCCAGCCGTCGCTGGGTCTGCTCACCGTCAACGCGCTGGCCTGCGCACATGCCGTGGTGATGCCGGTGGCCGCCGAGTATTTCGCGTTGCGCGGGGTCGCGCTGCTGATCGACACCATCACCAAGGTGCAGGATCGGATCAACCCCGACCTGGCCATCGACGGCATCCTGGTCACCATGTACGACGGCCGCACCGTGCACTCGCGCGACGTGGTGGCCACCCTGGTGGACCAATTCGGCGAGCAGGTCTACGACACGGTCATCTCGCGGACGGTGAAGTTCCCGGAGACCACCGTCGCCGGCGAACCGATGATCAGCTACGCCCCGGAGGCGCCCGCGTCATTGGCCTACCTGGCGCTGGCCCGGGAAGTGATCAACCGATGACCGTGGCGCCGGCCGCCGCTTCCGCGGTGGCTGACGCAGCGGTGCCCGGGCCGACGAGCAAGTCGTTCCGGATCCAGCTGGACAACTTCGAGGGGCCCTTCGATCTGCTGCTGCAACTGATCTCCCAGCACCGGATGGATGTCACCGAGGTCGCCCTGCACTCGGTGACCGACGAATTCATCTCCCACCTTCGCGCCCTGGGCAATGACTGGGATCTCGGGCAGGTCACCGAATTCCTGGTCGTCGCCGCGACCCTGCTCGATCTGAAGGCCGCGCGCCTGCTCCCGGACGCCGATGTCGAGGACGAAGCCGATCTCGCCCTGCTGGAAGCCCGCGATCTGCTCTTCGCCCGGCTGCTGGCCTATCGGGCATATCAGCAGGTCGCCGGCCTGTTCCGGGAACTCGAAGCGAGCGCGTTGCGCCGCTATCCGCGGGCGGTGACGCTGGAGGCGCGCTATCTGGGACTGCTCCCCGAGGTCACTATCGGCCTGAGCCCGGCGGCCTTCGCCGAGGTCGCGGCCTCGGTGTTCCGGCCCAAACCCCCGCCGCCGACGGTATCGCTGGCCCACCTCCACTCTTCTCAGGTTTCGGTGGCTGAGCACACCGCCGCCATCCGGGAGATCCTGATCGCCCGCGGCAGCGCCACCTTCGCTGAGCTGATCCTCGGCTGCACCGTCACCTTGGAGGTGGTCGCCCGCTTCCTCGGGTTGCTGAACCTGTACCGGGACGCCGCAGTGCTCTTCGATCAGCCCGAACCCTTGGGCGAATTGGTGGTTCATTGGTCCGGCGACGCGGCCTGGACGACGCCGGCGGGGTCCGGATGAGCAGCGGCGACGTCGAAGTCAACGAACCGGCTGACACCAGCAACGATGACACCAGCATCGTGGACGAGGCAGAACTTGTCGGGGCCCTGGAGGCGATCCTGCTGGTCGTCGACACCCCGGTCACCGAGGAGGCGATCGCCACGGCGGTCGGGTTCGGCATCGAACGGGTCCGCCTGGAGCTGCAGGCGATGGCCAACCGATACGCCGAGGCGCGCTCCGGAATTCACCTGCGCGAGATCGGTGGTGGTTGGCGCTTCTACACCAGGGATCGCTTCGCGCCAGTGGTCGAGCGCTTCGTGCTGGATGGTCAGCAGTCCCGGTTGTCCCGCGCCGCATTGGAGTCCTTGGCCGTTATCGCCTACCGTCAACCGGTAACCCGTGCCCGGATCGCCGCGGTCCGCGGCGTCAATGTGGACGGCGTGATCCGCACGCTGGCCGCACGAGGCCTGATCGAAGAGGTCGGTCACGACGCCGAGACCGGCGGGTTGTTGTACCGAACCACCGAGTACTTCCTCGAGCGGATGGGCCTGACCTCCTTGGAGGACCTGCCCGCCCTCGGCCCCCTGCTCCCAGAAATTGATGCAATCGATGATGTCTAAGAAGTTCGAATGGGACGAAGCCGACTTCGCCCACACCAAGGGTAAGCCCGAGGCCGAAGAGGCTGGTGTGCGCCTGCAGAAGGTGCTGGCCTCTGCCGGTGTGGCCTCGCGTCGGCACGCTGAAGAGCTGATCCGGGCGGGTCGGGTCAAGGTCGACGGACTGGTCGTCAAGGAGATGGGCCTGCGGGTCGATCCGGCCAAGGCGGTCATCCACGTCGACGGCAACCGGATCGTACTCGGCGAGGACCACGTCTACCTGGCTCTGAACAAGATGCCCGGCATGCTCTCGACGATGAACGACGAGCTCAACCGGCCGCACATCGGCCAGCTGGTGGCCGACCGGACGGAGCGGTTGTTCCACGTCGGGCGGCTCGATGCGGACTCCGAGGGGTTGATTCTGCTCACCAATGATGGTGATCTTGCCCACCGGTTGACCCACCCGTCTTACGGTGTCGCCAAGACCTACATGGCCGAAGTGTCCGGCCCCATTCCCCGCGAGTTGGGTCGCCGACTGCTCAAGGGCATCGACCTGGAGGACGGTTCGGTCAAGGTCGACGCCTTCGACGTCGTGGATCAGCACAACGGCCGGGCCGTCCTCGAGATCGTGATCCACGAAGGCCGCAATCACATCGTCCGGCGGATGTTGGACGCGGCCGGGCACCCGGTTTCCCGGCTGGTCCGAACCAAGATCGGTGATGTACAGCTCGGTCACCAGCGGCCGGGCACCGTCCGCAAACTCAACCAGGTCGAGATCGGGCTGCTGTACCGGGCGGTCGGTCTGTGAGTGACGGGTTCGTCGTCGCCATCGACGGGCCCAGCGGAACGGGTAAGTCGACCGTCGCACGGAAGGTCGCCCAGGCGCTGCACGCCGGCTACCTGGACACCGGTGCGATGTACCGCATCGTCACGCTGGCCGTGCTCAACGCGCAGATCGATCCCGCCGACGACGCGGCCGTGGCTGCTCTGCTGAGCCGGCTGTCCTTCGTATCGCCGATCGATCCGGCCGCCCAGTCGCATCTGCTCGACGGGGTGGACGTCGGCGCGGCCATTCGCAGCGCCGCGGTGACTACCGCGGTGTCGCCGGTATCGGCCAACAAGGCGGTCCGGGAGTGGCTCAAGGATCGGCAACGATCGCTGGCCAACTCCGGTCGGATGGTTGTCGAGGGCAGGGACATCGGCACCGTCATCGCGCCGGACGCCACGCTCAAGGTGTATCTGACCGCTTCCGCGGAGGTCCGCGCAGGTCGGCGGCACGGCGAACGCCGATCGGCCGGCGATCACCCCGCGGTGGCCGCCGCTGACCTGGCCGCGGTCAAAGAGTCGCTGGTCCGCCGCGATCACCACGACTCCTCGCGCGCCCACGCCCCCCTGATGGCGGCCGAGGACGCCGTGCTGCTGGACTCGAGCCATCTGAACCTGGCCCAGGCAGTGGAGGCCGTGCTCGCCCTTGCCGCCGACCGCGGCATCACATGACCGAGGGCCACAGATGAAGTTCATCCGGCTGCCCGGCCGGACAGATCCGGTGCCGCCGACCGCCCAGGACTACGGCGTGGACAACGGCCGCCGCATCGGCATCGTGCTGGGCAAGCTGGTGTACCGGATGAAACTCGTCGGCACGGCCAGGATCCCGCCGGCCGGCCCAGTGCTGTTCGTGATCAATCATTCGGCCGCCCTGGATGGCCCCGTGTTGTTCGGGGTGCTGCCACGACGCACGTCGTTCCTGGTCAAGGCCGAGATGTTCACGGGCCCACTCGGCTGGCTGCTCACGGCGGTCGGTCAGTACGGCCTGCACCGGGAGGTCCCGGACCGCGCCCCCCTGCTCAACGCGTTGGCCCAGCTCCAGGCGGGCGGCGCGATCGGCATCTTTCCGGAGGGCACCCGCGGCCACGGCGGTGTCGAGTCGGTTTTCAACGGTGCCGGCTGGCTGGCCTGCCGGTCCGGGGCATCGATCGTACCGGTGGCGATGCGCGGAACGCTGCGGCCGGCCGGCCGGTCGCGCCGCTTCCGGCCGGCGGTGGACGTGCTCGTCGGCGAACCCTTTTCGGTGCCCCCCGGGGTCGGCCGGAAGGCGGTCGCGGCGGCGACCGACCTGATTCATGAGAAACTGAAGGCGCTGGTCGATGAACTGGACCAGCGACGCAGTTGATCATCCGCGCCGGCATCGGTGGCGCGTTCGGTCGTCGGGCGGCTCATCCGGGCTGACGGCGAGTACCGCAGCAAGGGAAAATGCAATGACGGAGTTTGGTAGCACCGTGTCCGGCGAGTCGTCGGCCGTAGACGTCCCCGACGGAATCTGGTCGGACGAGAGCGACTTCACCGGGTGGGAGGACGGCGCCGACGAGGAAGAACTGACCGTCGACGACGTCCGGGTGCCGACCGTGGCGATCGTCGGTCGGCCCAACGTCGGCAAGTCCACCCTGGTCAACCGGCTCATCGCACGTCGCGAAGCAGTTGTCCAGGACATTCCAGGAGTGACCCGCGACCGGGTGTCCTACGACGCGCTGTGGCGTGGCCGCCGGTTCACCGTCGTCGATACCGGCGGCTGGGAGCCGAACCTCGATGGATTGCCGGGCGCGGTGGCCCTGCAGGCGGAGTATGCGATGAAGAACTCCGACGCCGTGATCGTGGTGGTCGATGCGCTGGTCGGCGCGACCGAGACCGACGAGGCGATTGCCCGGGTGCTCCGCCGATCCAAGAAGCCGGTGATCCTGGTCGCCAACAAGGTCGACGACGAACGGGCGGCTGCCGACGCCGCACAGCTGTGGAATCTGGGGCTCGGCCAGCCGTGGGAAATCTCGGCGCTGCACGGCCGCGGGTCCGGCGACCTGCTCGACACCATTCTCGATGCGCTGCCGGAAACGCCGGCCGAAATCTTCGGTGCCGTCGGCGGTCCGCGTCGTGTCGCCCTGGTCGGCAAACCCAATGTCGGCAAGTCCTCCCTGCTCAACAAGCTGACCGGGGAGAACCGCTCGGTGGTCGACTCCGTCGCCGGTACCACGGTCGACCCGGTTGACTCGCTCGTCGAGTTGGACGGCGAGATCTGGCGCTTCGTGGACACCGCGGGCCTTCGCCGCCGGGTATCACACGCCCAGGGCATGGAGTACTACGCGTCGCTGCGGACCCAGTCGGCGATCGAATCGGCCGAGGTGGCCGTGGTGCTGATCGACTCGTCGGCGCCGATCAGTGAGCAGGACCAGCGGGTCATCTCGATGGTGGTCGACTCCGGCCGGGCCGTGGTGATCGCGCTGAACAAGGCCGACCTGGTCGATGCGGACCGCCGCGAGGAGATCGAGAAGGAACTCGAACGCGACCTGGTACGGATGCCGTGGGCGGCGACGATCAACATTTCGGCGATGACGGGGCGGGCGGTACATCGACTGGCGCCGGCCCTGCGCTCGGCATTGGAGTCCTGGGACAAGCGGATCCCGACCGGAAAACTCAATGCCTGGCTGGGCACCGTGATCGCGGCTTCGCCGCCGCCGGTACGCGGTGGCCGGCAGCCACGGGTGCTGTTCGCCACCCAGGCGGCGAACCGGCCGCCGACATTCGTGCTCTTCACCTCGGGGTTTCTCGAGTCGGGTTACCGGCGGTTCCTGGAACGCAAGCTCCGCGAGGAGTTCGGCTTCGCCGGCTCGCCGATCCGGATCAACGTCCGGGTCCGGGAGAAGCGCGACCACAGCAAGAAGAAGTAGCGGCCGGCCCTCGGCCCGACCACCGGATCACTTCTTGACGACGAACCCCCAGGCCGCTCGGGCGCCGCTGTCGCCGACCCGTACGAGATGCACCAGGGTGCCGACGGCGGCCAGCACGGTGACGGCCATGATGGCGATGACCAGCCACTTGGCCGGCAGCCTCTTGTTGTCGCCGGGCTTGATCTGCAGGTGCCACCAGTAGAGGGCGGCCGCTGCGAGAACCAGGCCGATCGCCCAGTACTTCATCTCCTCGCCGAGGGCCTGATGCTTGAGCACGTCGGGGTTCTGGTCGACCTTCAACGCGGTCATGAAGAAATTCCCGGACTTCGTCGCAACCGGCACCAGTACCGCCGCGATCGCGCTGGCTATCAGCGGCAAAGGCCCGGCCCATTTGCGAAAACGCGGCCAGAACGCCGCGACAAGCACCGACATCGCGGCCAGCGGCATCAGTACGACGACCGCGTGGACGACCAGCGGATGAAGCGGTAGGCCAACAATGGTGTCGAACATGGTTACCCTTCGGCGAGGTGTATCGCACTGATTGTCGCTGATCGACCGATCGTGGGCGGAACGGACACGGATTCTGACCATGGCATTGCGTCGTGGCCGTCCTTGGTGGCGCAGCTACTATCCCGGGGCTAGAGCGGCAGCGGGCCCGCCGGACCGACGATCCGGCCCGCTCCCACCAGTTCGACGGTGAGCACGGTGGCGATCGATTCGATGAGCAGCAACGAGATGAGCACGAGCAGTTGGGCGGTGCCGGCCTGCAGCGGGCTCGCCCCCGCCAGCAACACCCCGACGAAGGCGCCCGGCAGGGTGACCAGGCCGACCGTGCGGGTCTGGTCCAGTACCGGCACGATGGCCAGCGCGGCGGCCGGCCTGCCGATCAGGTGCACAGCATCGCGTCGGGTCAGACCGATCGAGAGTGCGGCGTCGTACTCGCCCCGGCGGCTGTGCAATTCCTCGGTGGCCCGTCTTCCGGCCAGCGAGGTGGCCGTCATCGCTCCGCCGATGATGATTCCGGCGATCGGCAGGATGGCGATCGGCTTGGCGGGCACCGCCGTGCTGGCCAGGATCAGCCCGAGCACCGGCACCACGGACAGGGCGATCGGCGCCAATGTCCACCAGTGGCGCGGGCTCCCGGAAGTCGAGATCCGGTGCGCCGAGGTGCCCGCCGCGATCAGCATCATCACCGTGATGAAGGCGGCGGTCAGCAGGCCGTTCCGGAGCACACCGGCGATGATCACGCTGACCAGCGCCAGCTGCCCGGCCGCGCGCATCGCCGCGATCACGATGTCCCGGGCCCGGCCCAACTGGAATCGGTGGACGATGGCCGCCGAGGCCGCCGTGAACAGCACCAACAGCACGCCCAGCAGCGGACCGAGGCGCACGGGGGAGTCGGACATGGCCTCCCTCGTCGCCGCTCTGGGCACGGGCCGGGGCCCGGACGGAGTTTCGCAGGAACTGCCGCAGTCCCAGTGTGCTCGACACACCCGGCCGGGCGGATCCGGGCCGGCAGATTGGCGCCATGACCTGTTTCACGAGCCCGGGCGCCGAACGGTTCAGCGGACCAACATCGTGGACCCCGATCGCGGGTGCGTTGGTCGGCTCGCTGTCAGGATGGGCGCATGAACACTCAGATTCCGGCGTGGGTGGCCTTCTTGGATTCGATCATTGCGATCACTATTCCGATCCTGGTTCTGGTGGCGGCCATGCTGGCCGGTCGGGTCTCGCGGGTCGAGCAGCACTTCGTCTTCAGCTCGATCCGCCGGGCGTCGTCGATCGCCCGCAAGAACACCCACCGCACTGCCAGTCACAAGTGCATCAAAGCGCTGGCCGCGCTGATCCGGGCCCATGCGTTGGACAAGCTGCGGGGCAGCAATCGGACCGTCGCCGATCTGGTCTCGGATTGCATTGGCGGACGCAGCCGCGCCGAATACGTCGACGACATGGCGGTGCTGTGGCAGTTGGCCAGCCTCACCGCATCGCGACAAAATCAGTCGGCGGTCGCGCGGCTGACCTGGTCGGCGCAGTTGGCGATCGTCAGTGAGGAGTGCGAACTGTTGGCTGCCTACCTCGAGCGGGACTACCTGGGCAAGGAGCCGGTTCGCATTGACGCCAGGCGCCGACGTTTCGCCGACGCGGTGTCGTTGTACTCCGGCGCGTACGTCCTGGCCGACGGTCTGACCAGCCGCTCAGGTGTCTTCAGCAGGGTCTTCGTCTCGCATTCGCTGATCTGGCAGGGGCCGGCGGATCCGCACCCGAAGCGCAGCGGCGGGCGGTCCTTCGACGAGCTCAGCGACCTGCTGCGCGATGACAGTGCGAATCCGAGTCCGTACGAGGCAGTGCATCGAGGCCGGGACATCACCACGCTGCGGGTTGCCGACCAGCTGGTGGATACCGGCCTCGACCCCGGTGACTACGACGCTCGAATACTGAGCCTGCGTGCCGTGCGTCCACTGGTCGATGTGACGACCGGGGAGCTGGTGATCGAACTGAGTACCGTCGAGTCCTGCTCGGCGGTCGCGGAATTCCACCCCGACTACCGGTGTGAGCATCTGGACAGCGACCTCGCGTTGGATTCGCCGTCCTGCGTTCGCGTCGAGTTCGCCCAGGGTGCCGCGGTGGTGACGCCGGGACATGATCACGTGATCACCGTCAACAGTTGCATCACGGTGATGTCCCATCGCGAGGACGGGGTGAGCCTGCTGCTGTCCCACCAATCGGGCCGGCGCAGCTACGGCGAGAGCGTCCTGTCGGTGACCTCCGGCGGAACGGTCGAGCACTCCCGATTCGGCAACCCCGGCGACCAGGATCGCTTCGGCGCACCGGATCCGCTGCGGGCAGCCCTGCGGGAACTGCGCGAGGAGCTCGGCATCGACCTCGACGACGACGGAATCACTCCGGTAGCCGTCTTTCTCAGCAACTCGCAGGGACCACCGCGGGACCGTTCATCGGCCGAGGGGGGCGCGGTGGATCGGTCCGACGGTGAGGTGGCGGTCACCATCTGCTTCCTGGCCAACACCGAACAGTCGGCCGATGACATCGAACGCGGCCGGGCGCTGCATGCGGACTGGGCCAGGGGGCGATTCCAATTGGAGTCGGTGCAGGGCCTGGATCTGCGGCCGGTTCCGCGCGATGGCGGTAGCGGTCGCAGGTCGACGGCCGGTGCCCGATCGCTGGTGGCCGACCTCGAGTCGCGAGCCGGCGTGCTCGACCAGGACGCGGTGATCAGCGCGCTGTATGCGGGCGTGCATCTGTACGGAGTCGACGCGATGCTGGACTCGCTGATCGACGGCGCGCGGCAGCCGTGGTGGGCGCAACCCTGGCACGGCGATCCGACCGGCGCCCCCCGGATCGTCGGCAATCCCGGTGTCATGTTCGGCGCGCGAGCGGAGTTGATCGCCGCCGTGCAGCCGGAGTGGGCGGCGGCCTATCGCGCGCTGGCCGACCCGGTCTGATCTGCTGCAGTCGGCGACCGCCCGGTAACGGCCGTTTTCAGCCCGCGACTGCTCAGCTTGCAACGGCGAGGGCGTCGATCTCGACCAGCATCACCTCGTGCGGCAGGTCAACGAAAACTGTTGTCCGGCAGGGTAGCTCGCCATTGGCGACGTTCTCTGCGATGAACTCGCCGTACACCTTGTTCATCGCGGGGAAGTCCGCGCGCTTGGTCAGGTAAACCCGGAACATCAGCACGTCGCCAACCTGCGCTCCGCCGGCCAGCAGGATTTCCTTGACATTTTCCAGCGTTCGGCGGGTCTGCACCCGGACGTCACCGGCGCCGATGTACAAGTTGGTGGTCGGGTCCATCCCTCTCGATCGACGGCCCAGCCCTGCTTGCGGACCGTGTCGATCTCGCGGCGAAAGGCCGCGACGTTGCTGATCGTGTTCGGAGTCCGAATCTCGAACGCGATGTCGTCGATGATTCGGTCAGCTCATCCGGCGGCAGGTCGGCGGGCAGAATCTTGGACACGGCCGCCGAATGTAACGGCGCCCGGAGCCCGATCCTGGAGTACATCCGAGTCTGATCGTGCGATTCCAGTTTGTCGACGTAGACGACATCCCCGGCCTCCCAGTCGCCAGGTGCGTTGTCTGACCGTACTTTCGGTTGAACGCGGCCAGGTGCGGTGCGGCGATCAGCCGGACCTCGTGCTGGTCCAGCGCGCGCGAGGACAGTTCGAAGATCCGCGACCCCGGGTGGCAGCGATGGGTGCCGTCGCGGAAGACGAACCGATCCTCAGCCAGCGTCCGGAGCAACTGCAGCACCGTGGTCTTATGCACTCCGGTGACCAGCGCCAACTCGTCCAGATTCGCCGGTCCGCGACCCAGTTCGTTCAGTATCTGCAAGGCACGGCTCAGGCCTTGGCTCGTGGTGCGCCTGCTTTCATGGCTGGCTCGGGGGTAGTCAGCTGGCGGACCTCGGCGCCGCGGTGAAGATATTCCCGGCGAGCCGACTCGGCCAGGGCCTTCTCAAGGACCTGCTCGGGCCGTATCCCGGAATCGATCTGCTGCCGTCCGGCGGGATCACCGTGGACAACGCGGCGGCGTTCCTGCGGGCCGGTGCGATGGCTGTCGGTGCTGGCAGCGGTGTGGTGCCTGCGGCCGCCGTGGCCACCGGTGAGTGGGCGGTCATCACCGCCAGGGCCGCCAACGGGGCTTTGTGCCTCAGCCCATTCTCATCACCTCACTCTTGGAGCAACTGAATGTCCTCGTCCGTCCACTGGCTGCAACATGACACCGCAAGCCTGCTGACGATCGCCGGGGTGAGCATCGCCGTGCTGTTGCTGATGATCATCAAATTCACACTCGAGCCGTTCATCGCGTTGATCCTGGTGAGCCTGCTCGTCGCGCTGATCGCCGGCGTGCCGATCGCCGATCTGGTCGGCACCCCGACATCGAGCTCGAAGTCGTTGCTGGAGAGAGGTTTCGGCTGAATTCTCGGGCATATGGCGCCGATCATCGGTCTCGGTACCGTGTTCGTCGCGATCATGGAGCGCTCAACGGGGCCGACGTTCTGACCACCCGGCTGCTGAAGATCTTCGGACCCAAGCGGGCGCCGCAGTGGATGGGTCTGACCGGCCCGATCCTCGGTATCCCGGTCTTCGACATCGGTATCTGATCAGCTGCGCGCTGCGTCTGGCCCAGGGGTCGGCGACCGTCGCCATCGTCACCACGGCCGGCATCATTGCGCCGATCGTGACCGCCGGCGGCTACTCCCACGCCCAGATCGCGCTGATCGTGATCTCGGTGTCGGCCGGTTCGATCATCGCCAGCCACGTCAACGCCCTCGGCTTCTGGATCGTCGCGAAGTACTTCAACATGTCGGTCAAGGACACCTTGAAGACGTGGACCGTGCTCGAAACCATCCTGTCCATCGTCGGCTTCGCGATGGCATCGCTGCTCTGGGCGATCGTTTAGCCGCCTCGATGCCAACAAGGCGCTCGCTGCGATCGCGCAGCGAGCGCCTGTCAGCGTGCACGACCGCGCCGGGATGGGATTGCCGTCAGACTGGCCGGATGAGGCAACTCTTCGATCGGTTCCTGCCGGTGGTAGTCCAGATCGCGTTGGTCAGCGTGGTGCTGGCCGGTGCCCTGATCCCGTTCGGTTCGCCGCTGCCCGAGCTGGACCGATCGGCCGCGGTGATCGGCTGGATCGCCGCGGTGCTGCTGATTCTTTCGGTGGCGGCGCTGGCCGCCATGACCCTGGTTGTCCGCTGGCGCCGCTTCGGCTCGACCACCCGGATCCTCGCCGCCTCCGTGGTGGGTCTGCTAGCGGCGGGCACCCTGTTCGGTGGCCTGTCCGGCTTCCTCGCTCGGCCACTACTCCTGCTCGCGGCCCTGGCTTTGGTCGTGATCGCCGTGCCGGCCGCTGTCGTCCGGGCGGTGTCGCCGAGGCGCTGAGTGTCCGTAAGCCCAGCCGCTCAGTAGGCGGCCTGGACCTCACACAGCCGGAAGGGCATGCCGTAGGTGGTGTCCTGATAGTTCCGCATCGGCGAGGTGGTGTTGCGGTGGCCGCTACCTGACTCCCAGGCCTGGAAGGACTCCAGGGTGGCCCACTCGCTGAGCACGATGAACCGGGTGGGATCGATGGTGTCGCGGAGCAGTTCGTTGGCCAAAAGCCCTGGTGTGCCGTTCAAGTCGCGGCTGACAGTGTGGTATGCGGCTTCGAGTCCGCCGGTCTCGGATCCCTGGGCTCGGCAGTAGAGGAGGACTTTGGCGCGGTTGGTCTTCATGCTGAGATCGATCCGGATGTTGGGGTCGGGATCAGCCGCATCGTGGCCATCGAGCCACCGGCGAGGAAGGGGCGCATCTCGCGCCGGTGCTGTAGGTGCTCAGCGCTCTGTTCGAACGCTCGGAATCCTGTCTCGTCGACCCAGTCACTGATCACGAAATATTCGTGGTCGGCGCTGTCGCTCTTGCCCAGCCAGTGACCGCGGTTGGCTGATTGACTGCTGATGATGTGATCGCCGGCGGCCCATTGTTGTTCGAATTCGTGGGTGTGGTGGGCGACGACCTCGATCGTGAGCAGCACTCGAAAAGTGGCGTTCATCAGACGCCACCGTCGACGTGCAGAGTTTCACCGGTGATGTACGTGGAGAGCTCGCTGGCCAGGAAGACTACGGCACCGGCGATCTCGTCCGGCTGTCCGAGGCGGCCGAGTGCGGTCAGATGCTGGTAGCGCTTGAGGAACTCGGCCTTCTGTTCTTCGGTGAGCTCACCGTCGTCGGTGTTGATGACGCCCGGTGCGACAACGTTGACGCGGATACCGCGCCGCCCGAGTTCTTTGGCCAGCGATCGGGTCAGCCCCACGATGCCGGCCTTGGATGCGGTGTAGTGGCCGCGCATCGGGATACCGGCGACGGCTCCGCGGCTGCCGATGTTGATGATGGATCCGCCGCTGCCCATGAGCGGGAGGAGTTTCTGGGTAACCAGGAAGACTCCCGTGAGGTTCGTGTTGATGATTCGGTTCCATTCGTCCAGGGACAGTTGGTCGAACGGGACATGGCTGATCACGCCGGCGTTGTTGACCAATGCATCCACGCCGCCCAATCGGCCGGCGACTTCCTCGGCGAGCTCCTCGACGTCGCTCGGGTTGCCGACGTCGGCGCGGACCAGGTGGTGATTCCCGCCGAGCTCCTTCAGCTCCCTGGTGAGCTG
Source organism: Mycobacteriales bacterium (assembly GCA_038245175.1). Taxonomy (GTDB): domain Bacteria; phylum Actinomycetota; class Actinomycetes; order Mycobacteriales; family Nakamurellaceae; genus Nakamurella. The sequence continues at coordinate 48,554 of JBBRSR010000002.1, forward strand.
GTCCACGGCCTCGCTCTCCTGGCGATAGCAGGTGAGTACCTGGGCGCCGGCACTGGCCGCGGCGAGAACGATGCTGCGCCCTATGCCGCGGGTACCGCCGGTGACGACAACTCTCTTACCGGAGAGGTCAATGCTCATGTTCTGGCTCCTGTCGGTGTGTTGAATCAGTGTCTGTGAATTAGTGGGATGCATTGGTCTGTTGGGTGTTTCGCGTTGGCCGGCACTCGAGCACCGCCCAACGCCCGTCGGGCGGATCGTTCGTGAGACAGAAGCCGGCTCGGCCCAGCAGCTCGATCCACTGATTGCGGTCGCGCTCGCGACCGCCGAATCGGAGCATCATGTCCAGGTCCAGCAGTTTCCCGCGATCCCATTGATTCCCGGGCCCGACGAGGAATTCGCAGATCAGCAGGCGGCTGTCCGGCCGGGAGGTCATGGCCTCCCGGATCCGGGAGAGGATGGTGATGGCGTCATCGTCGTTCCAGTCGTGCAAGACGGCCTTGAGCAGGTAGCCGTCATGACCGGCGGGGATGGGGCCGAAGAAGTCGCCGCCGACGATCCGGAAGCGCTCGCCGAGGCGATCAACGGCGGGGTCGGCCGCCGTGACGACGTCGGGAAGATCGAATAGGACGCCGTGCATTGCCGGGTACTCCTGGAGAAGTCGGCTCAGGAACAGGCCGGTTCCGCCGCCTACGTCGACCACGGACTGCAATGCAGCGAAGTCGTATTGCGCCAACAGCAATGCGCCGGTGGTGCGGCTCATTTGCATCATCGCCGCGTCGAAGAGGCGAGCCTTCTGCGGGTTGGCGGTGAGGTAGTCGAAAAAGGACGAGCCGAACACCTGCGGAAAGGCGGGTTTTCCGGTGCGGACGGTGTACATGAGTTGTTGGTAGGACCTGGTGAGCATGTCGTCACCGTTGAACAGCACCAGTTCCCGCTGGCTGTTCGGGGTGTTGCTGCGTAGACCCTGAGCGAGATCGTTGATTTCGTAGGTGTTGTGAGCCAGTTGGGTGAAGACGCCGAAGCTCGCGGCGACCCTGAGCACCCTGCCAAGGGCGTCGGGGTCCGTCCCGGTCTGGGCGGCGAGTTCGGTCGCCGTCAGCGGGCCGCCGGCAAGTAGATCGGCGACACCGAGTTCGGCGATGACCTGAACAACCTGGGAGATCCGTTTGCCGTCGGTCAGTAGGAGCAGCCGTAGGTTCGGCGGCAGGTAATTTGACTCGGCGGGCCCCACCACGCCGGTCAGATCAGCGTCGGTGGCCCAGGTCCCGGTGGTCACAGGATCACCGCCGCTGCCACGGCGTTGCAGATCAATGAGCAGACGACGAGCGCGGTTCGGACGAGGTTCCAGTTTCGCCAACGGACCCGCGGATCAACGGCCGCCCAGTTCGCCGGCGGGGCTGCTGGGTCAAGGGTGGCCACCCAACGGTTGATCGGCACATTCCGAGTCAGGGAGACCACCATCGCTCCAGCGAGGAATACGGCGGCGCCCACCGGTAGCGCGAGGGCCAGCCGGCGATCAAAGATCGCCAATGCTGCGTCGCAGAGCAGGGCGGCGCACATGCTGATGGGCATGAACGGGTCGAACCTGGTCACCAGGAACTTGTGGATGGGGATGTATTGCGCTGTAGGCAATCTCAGCAGCAGCGGAGCTCCGCCGAGGACCGAGATCATCAGTCCGCCGGCAGCGAGCCCACTGGCTACGAGTGCACTGGGCAAGAATAGGGGCAGCATGCAGACTCCCTTGACTTCGTTGCGACACGTTTCGGATCTGGGATGAGAATTGTTCCGGGTGCTCAAGGAGGACTCGATTCGACCTTGAGGTGAGAATCGAGTGTCCTTCGATCAGTCGTCAAGACAGCCGGCCGATGGTTACCGCCATGCGAGACCTGTTGTGGTTGATCGTGATTGTGGGGGGTGGAATCACCCTCGGGGTGTTCGTCGCTGTCGCTGTGAGCGTGGCGCCGGCGCTGCGGACCTTGCCGCCTGACAGCTACGTCCGAACACAGACGTTGCTCGGCCGCGGGTACCACCCGTTGATGCCGATCGTGACCAATGTGACCACGGTGAGCGGTGTCTGGCTCCTGCTGACTGCCGGCAGCACGGTGCAGCTGGTGCTACTCACGGTGCTCGTGATCAGCGTCATCGGAGTGCAGGCGGTGTCGCATCTGGGCAACGTTCCGCTGAATCGGCAGATCGCCCACTATGAGGCCATCGGGCTGGCTGGATGGGTGGATCCCAGGCCGAGGTGGGGTGCCTGGCATCGGGTGCGAACCGCGTTGGCTGCCACTTGCGAGCTTGCCGCGGTCACCGCGGCGCTGCTGGCCCATTGAAACCGACCTGGCCCGGTCCGGGCCGCGTCTGAGTGCTCACCGCCGCAAACCCTCTGGGAGGATCGAATGCCCTTCACCGGAATTACCTACAAAGTCAAACCTGGGAATGCAGCCGGAATCGCCCGCATATTCTCTCCGGAGAACTTCACCAGGGTCGATTCTCCGTTCCTGCTGGATGAGACGGGTGAGGAGATCGGCTGCTTGGTCTGCACCGGACTGTTCCTTCGGGGTGATCGGGTGGTCAGGGTGATTCAGCACGTCGGCGGGACGGTCGATGACATCAAACGCCACATGTCCACCCAGCAGGGTGTTCACGAAGCCGAGGAGCAGCTGGCGCCGTTCCTGGTCGAACCGCGTGACACCAGGAGTCCCAGTAAGTTTGTCCAGCACTTCGATGACAGTTTGATGACCGTCGTCGACACCGACGGTCCCGACGATGATCCGGCCCCAGCGCTCCTGGCCTGTATGTACCGGATCAGTGCCACACCGGTGTCCTGGCTTCGCGTTTCCTATCAGCAGCACCTGCCGCCGCGGCTTCCGGTCGACGGGCCGATCTCCAACGCGGTGGTCCTGGCCGCCAGCACCTGCGTGGTGAAGGTTTTCCAATTCCGGCCGGCAGACCGCACCGCCGCGGCGGAATTTCTGGTTTCGCATCCTGACCATCTCGTCAGTCAGGAGTGGCTCGCTCCCTTCGCCACATTGACGCCGCCGGCCGAATCCGATCCGCGCGGACATCTCACTGAGTATGCGGCACAGTGCGTTTCGCATCTATCTGCGGCGACGACGGGGCCCTGACCGCAAACCGGCTCTACCAAACCCTTGGAGGAACAATGATAACGCCTGCAATGAGTGAACGACGGTTTGACCGCCTGGTCTCGGTTCTATCAGGGTGGATGGTGGGAGGCGTATTTCTGGACGGGTGGGGGCATCACCATGGCGCAACCGAGTCGTTCTTCACCCCGTGGCATTTCGCGCTCTATTCCGGATACGCCGCGCTTGCGGCCGTCATCGTCGGATTCACTTTGCTGCGTCGGCGCCAGGGAATTACTCCGGCGATTCCACCAGGTTATCGGATGTCATTCTGGGGCGCCGTGCTGTTCTTCGCCGGCGGCACCATCGACGGATTCTGGCACTCCATTTTCGGTATCGAGCACAAGGTGGAGGCATTCATCAGCCCACCACACATGCTCCTGTTCGTCAGCGGAGTGATGACGGTGCTGGGACCTATCAGCGCGTTGAAGGTGCGGCCCATCGCCGCGCCGCGGTGGAGCAACTCCTGGCCTGCGGTCCTGGCCGTTGCCTACGCGGTCGGATTGATGCAGTTCGCCACTGAGCACGCCAATGCGCTGTTGATCCCCGCGATGACCGGGGAAGACCTGGCATACGCGGGCCCCTTGGGACCGCACGGGCACCTGCCCTACGACATGGGCGTCGGTTGGGGACTGTCCGCGATCATGGTACAGAGCGCGATGATCGCCGGTGCCCTCGTGCTGCTGATATCGCGGTTGCGCAGACCCCCGATGGGATCCGTCACGGTCGTCCTCCTTGTCGGTGTCGGACATTCGTTGATCATTCACAACGCACTGTGGCAACTGCTGGCGGTGTTGGCCGCCGGCGTGGTCGGCGACCTGTTGGTTCCGGTCATCGCCGCCGGCCGCCGGCCGCTGTCAGTGCTCACCGCAGCTGTGCCCGCGGCGTTGACAGCGACCTGGGTCGCCGAACTGATGGTCCAATACACGCTCCACTGGACCGTGCACCTGCTGACCGGGGCAGTCCTCACGGCGTTGGTGTCCGGGCTGCTTGTCGGGGCTGTGGCAACCCTCGGTGTGTCCGTGCAGACAGCGGCCGCCGATCAGCCGGCGACGCCGACAGCAAACCGTGACAAGACGCCAGAACTCATCTGAGCAGGAAGGATGCGATCAACAATGTCCACTTCGAGCACACCCGTCGGCAATCAGATCCTGGCGTTGGTCTTGCGGAGTTTGGCGGCGATGGCCGTGATGAACCCGGGCTACACGATTGGTCCACCGCTGCCGGTGGCCGTCCCGGAGTCGTGGCCGCGGGCCCGACTGTCGCCCGCGGTCCAGGCCAGGCGACCGGCGAATGCGGCCGGCCCGATTCGTGGGTGAAGCGAGCAGACAACGAAAACCCCGGGTCGGTTCCGTCAGGAACCGTCCCGGGGTTTTCGGGTCGGCGCGGAGCGCTGTGCCGAACCACCGACGCTGACCCGCCGCCGATCAGCGTTCGTGCACTGCCTGCCAGATGCCGTCAACGGCCACCGCGACAAAGATCCACCGCCCGAGTCCAATCTGCCGTCGGCTCAGGCGCAGCGTGTGGTCGCCGGCCGGCAGCTGCCGCTCATGGACAGTGGACCCGCTCAGGTGGAAGGTGTGCCGCAGGACGGTGACGGTGACCCTTCCGGGGCGTGATTGGGTGAACGTCAGCGTGCGGCCCGTCAGGCTGCTGCCCTGGACGGCGCCTGTGCGGCAGCCGGCGGCGATCGCGGCCTGCGCCACCTGCGGTCCGACGAGCTGTCCGTACGGACCGAAACTCTGCACGACAGACAGGCCGCTGTTGTGATCCAGCAGTGTTCGCCCTAGTTCGGTACGTTGCGAATCGGTCAGGCTGCGTCCGAGGACCACGACATCGAAATCGTTGCCATTGAATTCCCGGCATGCTGTGCCGACGGATTGAGTGTAGGAAACCAACATCCCCTGCGGGGTCATTGATTGCGCCATGACACGCATGGTGTCTTCGCGTTTACCGATCATCAGAACGCGGACCGGTGTGATGAGTGCGCTGGTGTTTGTCATGATTGAAGCATCGCGCAGGCATCCGTCGCCGGCAAGGCCGCACCAGCGATTCCAGGGCAATCAGGGCCAGGAATCGAGCGGTAGTTGAGTGCTGTTCGAGAAGCGGGCTTCAGGCTCAGGTCAGTTACCAATGGACGAGCGTAGAGGAATAATCCCATGGAAGCGCGGACTCTGATTGTTGCCAAGCTCAATCCTGGCGACTGTGACGCCGTCAGCGAGATATTCGCCGAATCCGATGCCACCGACCTGCCGCACCTGATCGGTGTGAAGCGACGCACCCTGTTCACCTTTCACGGGTTGTACTTCCACCTGGTCGAAGCCGAGCAGGACATCAACCCAAAACTGTACAAGGCCCGGTCGCACGAGCTCTTCCGCGACATCAACGTCAAGTTGCAGGACTACATGACACCCTACGACCCGTCCTGGCGGGAGCCGAAGGATTCGATGGCCCAGCAGTTTTATCACTGGCAGCGGTGATCTGTCCGTCCCCGTCGCCGTCAGCCACCAGAGTGAAGGAAAGCCACGTGAGTCATTTCATTCGTAAGATCACCAAGGACACCGTCGCGCCGAACACCAAGCGGGGTGGCGACCTGCGGGTGATGCTCAGCCCCTTGTCGGTCGCCGCGACCTCCGGCTTCATGGGAATCGGCACCCTGCAACCCGGTGAATATATTTCGGAGCACTACCATCCGCATTCGGAAGAGTTCTTGTGTGTGACCCGCGGATTGGTACTCGTCCGACTGGAATCCCGCGAAATCACCCTCGGGCCGGACGACGCGCTCCTGGTGCCCATCGGCGTACGGCATCGGATCGAAAACCCCGGCGACACCACCGCTGCGTTGGTGTTCTCGCTGTCGCCGCTGGCCCCGCGCCCCGACCTCGGTCATGTGGACTGCGAGCCACTGCCCGGTGAAGGTGCACTTCCTCAGGTGGGTGGCTGAGATCATGGCCGCCCCCCGCGCCGTCATCACTGGGATCGGTGTAGTCGCGCCGGGCCAACCAGGCAGAGAACAGTTCTGGGAGCTGATCTCCAACGGCCGGACCGCGACGAGGACCATCTCGCTGTTCGACCCGGCCGAGTTCCGCAGCCACCTCGGTGCCGAGTGCATCTTCGACGCCGAGCGGGAGGGCCTGAGTCACCAACAGATCCGCCGGATGGACCGGGCCGGTCAGTTCGCGGTCGTGGCCACCCGCGAAGCCCTGGCGGACAGCGGCCTGCAGATCGGCAGCGTCATCCCGGAACGGACCGCGGTGAGCATCGGCAATGCGATCGGCAACTCCATTCTGATGGAGCAGGAGTACCGCGTACTCAGCGACAACGGCAGCCGGTGGCTGGTGGACGAACGATACGCCGTTCCGCACCTTTACTCAGCCGTGGTATCCAGCTCCATCGCCACCGAGGTGGCATGGGACGTCGGTGCGGAAGGTCCGACGTCGCTCATCACCACCGGGTGCTGCTCTGGCATCGACTCCGTCGGCTACGCCTTTGATCTGATCCGGGAAGGTGCCGCGGACATCGTTGTCACCGGCGCCACGGAAGCGCCGATCTACCCGATCACCGCAGCGTGCTTTGACACACTGCGCGCCAGCTCCACTCGAAATGACACACCGGCCAGCGCATGTCGGCCTTTTGACCGGGATCGGGACGGTCTGGTGCTGGGCGAGGGGTCGGCGATGTTCGTGCTGGAAGAGTTCGGGCACGCCCGGGCCAGGGGTGCCCGCATCTACGCAGAGGTGATCGGATACTCCGCGCGCGCCAACGGTTACCACATGACCGGGCTGCGGACCGACGGTCGCGAGATGGCACAGGCTATCACCGCGGCGATGGACCAGGCGCAGATCAACCCCGATCAGATCGACTATGTCAACGCGCACGGCTCGGGAACGCGGCAGAACGATCGCCATGAAACCGCGGCCTACAAAAGCAGTCTCGGTGGGCGTGCCTACGAGGTTCCGATCAGTTCGATCAAATCGATGGTGGGGCACTCGCTGGGCGGCATCGGATCCATTGAGATCGCCGCCTGCGCGCTGGCGATCCAACGAGATGTGGTCCCTCCCACAGCCAACTACGAGACACCCGACCCTGAGTGCGATCTGGACTACGTGCCGGTGACCGCCCGTGAGCTGAAGGTCAACACCGTGTTGTCCGTCGGCAGCGGGTTCGGTGGATTCCAGAGTGCGATCCTGCTGTCGGCGCTGAAGGATCGGGCAGCGTGATGGGTAGACCAACCGTCATCACCGGCGTCGGCGTCGCCGCTCCTACCGGTGTCGGAGCCGAAGCCCATTGGGCTAACCTGCTGGACAGCAAGTCCGGTATCACCCGGATTTCTCGCTTCGATGCGTCCGGATATCACGTTCAACTCGCCGGCGAGGTCCATGACTTCGATGCCAGTGACCACATCCCACGCAGGCTCGTCGCGGAAACCGACCACATGACCCACCTGGCATTCGCGGCCACCCAGGAAGCGCTGGACGGTGCCCAGCTGAACTCCGCCGAACACTCGGACCTGGAATTGTCGGTGGTAACCGCGAACTCCTCGGCCGGCGCGGCCTTTGGGCAACGTGAGCTCGAGAAGCTCTACTCCGAAGGGCCCGGAGCCGTCGGCGCCTATATGTCGATCGCCTGGTTCTACGCGGCGACCACCGGGCAGTTGTCCATCCGGCATGGACTCCGCGGACCGTGCGGGGTCATCGCCACCGAGCAGGCCGGCGGTCTGGACGCGTTGGGACATTCCCGGCGGGCGTTGGACAAGGGAGCCCGAGCCGTCGTGGTCGGTGGCAGCGACGCCGCGCTCACCCCGTACGGGGTGGTCGCTCAGTATGCCAACGGCAACCTCACCTCATGTACCGACCCCGGCCGGGCGTACCTCCCCTTCGACCGAGCCGCCAGTGGGTACGTCGCTGGTGAGGGCGGCGCGATGGTCATCGTGGAGGACACCGCCTCGGCCACCGGACGAGGGGCCCCCATCTTGGGAGAGTTGGCGGGCTACGCCGCGACTTTCGACCCACATCCAAGAACCGGCCGACCCTCGACCCTGCGCCGGGCAGCGCAGTTGGCACTCGACGATGCGCAGCTGGGCGCCGATCAGATCGATGTGGTATTCGCCGACGGCTATGGCACCAGCGCGATGGATACGGTCGAGGTGGAAACGATCGCAGCACTGTTCGGTAGGCGAGCGGTCCCGGTGACGGTGCCCAAAACCGCGACCGGCCGGCTGTATGCCGGTGGTGCCGCACTGGATGTGGTGACTGCGCTGCTGTGTATGCGTGATGGCTTGATCCCACCATCGATCAACATCACCGATCCGGCATTCGACGACCAGCTCGACCTGGTCATCGGTGCACCCCGAGATGCGCCGGTGCGCACCGCCCTGGTCCTGGCCCGCGGATATGGCGGGTTCAATTCGGCTGTCGTGCTGCGTCGGCCGGACAGTCTCCATCAATGATTCACCTGTCGAAAGGAAAGTTGCTATGTCCACGCAATTCTCGCTCACTGACCTGAAGTCCATCATGCGGCGTTGCACCGGTGCTGATGACGCCCAAGACCTGGATGGCGACATCCTCAACGTGCGGTTCAGAGACCTGGGGTATGACTCCCTGGCGGTGCTGGAAATCGCGAGCAACATTCAGCGTGCCTACAAGATCGCCTTCCCCGATGAGGCGATCGAACAGATTCTGACACCTGCCGATGTGCTTTCATTCACCAACATCGCCCAGGCGGCCTGACATGACGCGGATCGACAACTCGGTCGTGATCGACGCACCGCTGGACCGCGTCTGGGACATGACGAACGATGTCACCACCTGGCCGGAGCTGTTCAGTGAGTACGAGTCCGTCGAGATCCTCGGTACGGACGGCGACACCGTCACCTTCCGGCTCACCCTGCGGCCCGATGAAAATGGCCAGCGATGGAGCTGGATCTCGGAACGGACACCCGACAGGTCGACGTATGAGGTCACCGCGCGCCGGCTGGAGACCGGGCCCTTCACCTATATGAATATCCGCTGGACCTACGAAAGGACCACTGCCGGGGTTCTCCTGCGGTGGGAGCAGGATTTTGCGGTGCGGCCCGGTTTGCCGTTCGGGGACGAGGAGATGGCTGAGCGACTCACGACCAATACTCGTCGCGAAATGGCCAGGATCGCGGGCATCATCGAGTCGTTGGGTGTGTCTGCTGCGGTGGCGACGTGACCGGTCGGCTGCGCGTGCTGCTGACGATCGATGTGGATGGGCCGCGCCAGGACGAATTCGTGGCGCTCTGGACCCGGCACGCCGCCGTTGTTGCTGAGTTTGCCGACAACCACGGCCAGAGTCTGGCCCGCTCACACGACGACCCCGGTCGCTTCGTCATCACCAGCGACTGGACCGATGAATCGACTTTCCGAATCTTCGAGCAGAGCGACCAGCAGCAGCGCTACCTGCAGCTGCTGTGGCCGATGCGTCGAGCAGGGTCGATGACGCTACTGACCGTGGTTGCCCAAAACCTCGACGCCACATCGGTTCCGGTCTAGCCGGCAACGGACCAACAGCAACGCCGCCGCCCCGACAGAGAGTCTGTCGGGGCGGCGGCGTTCTGCGGTCCGCACGGCGGATGCAACCCGTCCGCCGGGTTACGGCAGATGGACGACCTGGCCGGCGTAGACCAGCCCGGCCCCGAATCCCAGCAGCAGTGCGGTGTCTCCAGATCGGGCAGCCCCTGATTCCAGGAGTGCGTCAAGAGCCAGGGGAATGGAGGCAGCGGAGGTGTTCCCGCTGCGGACGATGTCGCGAGCGACGACGGTGGACTCCTTGAATCCCAGCGCACCGACGAGGTGATCGGTGATCAACATGTTCGCCTGGTGCGGAATGAAGACATCGATTTCCTCGATGGTCAGACCGGTACTGTCCAGGATCTGCTGGACGGCAGGGGCGAGTTCGGTGGTCGCCCAGCGGAACACCTTCCAGCCCACCATTTGGATGGAGGGCCAACTGTCGGGGGAACCCTGGCCACCTTCCACCAGGGAACGTTCCCAGTGTGCCGACATGCCCAGCGCGGTCATCCGGCTGCCATCTGCCCGCCACGTCACCGGGCCGATGCCAGGTGCGGTCGCTGGGCCGACCACGACGGCGCCGGCGCCGTCGGCGAACAGGAAGGCAGTTGATTGGTCGTGGTGGTTCAAGATGTCGCTCATGCGCTCGGCGCCGATCACCAGGACGTGCTCTGCCTGGTGTAGTCGAATCATGTCGCTGGCGAGGGCGATCGCATGACAGAAGCCGGCACACGCTGCTCCGACGTCGAACGCGGCGGCGCGATCGCTGCCGATGCGGTGGGCGATGTCGACGGCCAGCGCTGGGGTCTGCACGAGGTGGGTGATCGACGCCGCGATGACGCAGTCGATCTGCGATGGCACCACACCTGCCATCGCGAGGGCCTTTTCGGCTGCGGCCGCGCCCATGACGGGAAGAGTCTCCGCCGAGTCGGCCCATCGCCGGGTGTGGATCCCGGAGCGGGCGAGAATCCAGTCCTCGGTCAGACCGGTGTTGGCGGCGATCTGAGCGTTGTCGACAACCCGGGTCGGGCGGTACGACCCCACGCCGAGCAGTCTGGTGTTCCTGGGCATACTGGGAGAAGGCAGGGTGGTGGTGGGCATTAGTGCGCTCCTTCGTCGTCGAGAATGATCGCCGCGTCGAGGGTCGCGGCACTGCGCCGCTTCGGACGTTCCATCGCGGCTATTGCTTGCAGGCGGCGGCCACGTTTGGTCAAACCCCAGGGCTTGTAAGTGGAGATCACCGCGGACATGGTCAACAAGATGACACCCTGGGCGCCGAAGATGGTCAGCCACCACCCGATACGGCTGACTTCGGCTGGTGTGGCGCCGTTCTCGAGTAGCTTGTTCGCTTGCATGATCAGTTGATGGTTCACCCCGAAGCCCAGTGACATCACCACGGTCGTCGCGGCAAACTTGACGACGACCCACTTGCGTTGCAGCAGGCCCCATTTGGTCCCGGTGGCGCAAACCACGCCGGTGAGTACAGCGAACAGGCTGACCAGGCCGAGGTAGATGGAATCGAGCAGAGAGTCCATCGCGAACACCGAGACCTGAGTCTGGTGATCCGTCGTCAGTGTTCCCATGACGGTCATCGCCTCCATGGCTGCGATGATGCCCATCCAGGCCAGGGACACGATGATGTGTGTCGCGAGTACAGCTTTCCGCAGGCGTTGCGAGATCAGTTGAGCCTTCTCGCCGGCTTGGGCGAAGAACAAGTTCGATGCGGGGACATACATCAGGATGACGCCAACCACCGCGGTGACATTGCTGATGTGCGAAAGGATCACCTGATCCAGGGTGGTGATCGGGCGACCGGCGATCTGCAGCATCCCGAGAGTGTTGAATCCGAACCCGATGCCCGCAAAGACCGCCAGCGTGGTGCGACCCCAACGGCGTCCGGTTCTCATCATCTGGGCGAAGAAGACGAACGTGATGATGAAAGAGATGGCGATGAGTAGATCTTTGACGTGCGCGATGCTGGTCGTCCCGCGGAGTCCGGCGATCAGCTCCAAGAGGTTGCTGGTGATCGCGGTCACCGTCGAGACCATGGCGAGCCAGTAAGCCCCTTGGATGGGCCAGGGCCGCTTTCCTGGTGTGTTGGTCTCTGGTGGTCGGATTGCAGCTTCCGAGCGGCGGACAGTCTCACGGGGGACCGTGCTGGTCATGGTGCTCCCTTCATCACAGGTGAACCGAGCCTGACACCGTGATCTCGAAGGCCGCTCAAGGATGAGCCGACGAGTGGGCTGTCAGGGGTTCCCCATGAAGGGGCTGCGTACTGTCTGGCGGTGCTAGTTGCGGGGGTGCGGCGCAGTCACAGCGCTTCGGTGAATCGATTGAGAAGTCCGGCGAAATGGGCCTTGTCGTTCTCGGTCCAGCCGGCTAGCACCCGGCCGTAGAGCTGTTGGCGGTACATGTGGGAGTGGTCGACGAGGCTTCGACCCTCAGGGGTCAGGGTGACGCATGTTCGGCGTCCGTCCTCCTGGGAGGCGATGCGATAGAGATAGCCGGCTTTGATAGCGGAAGTGACCGCGCGGCTGGCCCGGGACGGATCTATGCCCATGAGTTCGGCGATGTCGCCGACCGTGATCTCGCCTCGTTCGGTCAGTCCTTCTTCGGCGGCCATAAGCACGGGGATGTGTTCAAGCGCCACCGGCTTCGCGGCTTCCGCGGCAGCCCGGGAGCCCAGAGCGCGCCGCGTCTGTCGCCGGCTGATTCGCAGCATCGACCGTTCGATGGTGGCCAATACTTCCGGCTCGGATGCGCCGGTGACTCTCCGTGTGGGCGTATTCGTACTCATAGTCATGAATATACACCTGAACACGTGCCGCTGGCAGATGTATGCCCAGCGTGTAAATATGTCATACGCAGGAATATGTGATTCGCACGGAAAACCGCTGTGGGAATGCAGCTCCGGCCAGGAGTCACGCGAGCTTGCTTCGAGTCGCTATCGAGGCATCCCGATCACAGTGATCGGTACGAGCCAAGCCAAGGCTGTTGTACCGCAGGGTATTCGGACCGATGGGAGCCAGCATGTGCGGAATCGTGGGGTGGGTCGATTTCGGCGACGGAGTCGGAAGCAACACCCACGTTCTGGACATCATGACCGATGCTGTGGCGTGCCGCGGCCCCGACGGTCGCGGTCGGTACATCACTCATCCGGTCGCTCTGGGTCACACCCGGTTGGCGGTCATCGACCTCGCGGACAGTCATCAGCCGATGGAGGTTTCGCTGCCGGACGGTCGTTCGGCGGTGTTGACCTTCAATGGCGAGATCTACAACTTCCGCGCACTCCGGCGAGAGCTGCAGGATCGAGGGCACCGTTTTCAGTCCTCGGGCGACACGGAGGTAGTCCTGCGCGCCTATCTCGAATGGGGACAGCAGTGCGTTGACCGACTCCACGGAATGTTCGCCTTCGCCGTCTGGGATAACCGGAAACAGGAACTGTTCCTGGCGCGCGACCGTCTCGGCATCAAACCTCTCCAGTTCGTTCGGGTGGGGAAATCGGTGATCTTCGCGTCCGAGAGCAAGTCGCTGCTCCTGCACCCCGCGGTTCGTCCCGTCGTCGACCTGGACGGCCTGCGAGAGGTGTTCTCGATGGCGCGGATCCCCGGCGCTACCGTCTACGCCGACATCGACGAACTGCCACCGGGAACAACGGCGATCGTCGGGCCTGCCGGAATGGCGACGCGACGATACTGGCAACTCTCTTACGCCGAGCACTGCGGCGGCCTGGCTGACACCGTCGAGGACATCGGCTCGATTCTCACGGACAGCGTGCAACGGGAGATGGTCGCCGATGTGCCGGTTGCGCTGCTTTTGTCGGGTGGCCTGGACTCCAGCACGTTGACCGCCATGGCTGCGATGCACCCCGGTTCGGCCAGGGTGCGGTCGATGACCGTGACCTATGCCGGCTATCAGGACAACTTCCGCGCAGACCTGGTTCGCAGCGCACCTGATGACCAATACGCCAGAGACGTCGCCCGGCACGTGGGCAGCGACCACACCGAAATTGTCCTGGACTCGGCAGAGCTCATGGACCCGCTGGCCAGGCTCGCGGTGCTGCAGGCCCAGGACAAACCGACACCTTTCGGCGACATGGACACTTCGACCTATCTGGCTTTCAAATCAGTTCGGGAACAGTGCGCTGTGGCCTTGGTCGGCGAAGTCGCCGATGAGATATTCGGCGGGTACAGCTGGGTACACATCCCGGATCTCGCCGACCAGCCGATCTTCCCGTGGGTCGGTTTCGAGCAATGGCACCCGGGCACCCGAAATGGGCTGGGGCGCAGTCTCTTTGATCCTGGTCTGATGAACAAGCTGGATTTCGACACGTACTACGGCGACAACTATCGCAGTGCGTTGACCGAGGTGAACGGCCCGGCGGATGAGAATGCCGCCGATCGGCGCGCCCGGGAAGTCTGCCATCTGCACCTCACGAGGTGGCTGCCCATGCTGCTGGACCGCATCGACAGACTCAGCGGTGCCTGCGGTTTAGAGGTACGGGTGCCCTATTGTGACCACCGCCTTGTCGAGTATCTCTACAACGTTCCGTGGGGTCAGAAGACCCATGACGGGCGTGAAAAGAGCCTGCTGCGCTCGGTGGCCAAGCCGTTGCTGCCGCATGCCGTACTCAACCGGCCGAAGAGCCCATTTCCGGTCAGCCAAGATCCTGCCTATGGCGTCGGGCTGTATCGGGCACTGAACGACGTCCTCAGTGATGTCGATTCGCCCGTGACGGCGCTCCTTGATCGGCACTCGTGCAGAGAGGCGGTGAAATCGGGCCTGAGCGAACCGCAGGACTGGCTGTTTCGGATGAACGCCGAAATGGTGCTTCAGGTGAATGCCTGGCTACAGGCGTATCACATTCAGCTGGCCATTTAGGTCAGCACAACCGAACGAAGAAAAGAGGAATCATGACCGTCGACACCCGTACGCTGTTCCGACCATCGCCGTCTGCCTCCGTAGCCGCATCGGCAAAGACCTCCACACTGCGTGCCATTTCGGCCATCGAGCAGGCCGCAGTACGGGCGGGAGCTCCCTACCCGGCAGGTTCCTACCAATTCGACCCCATTGACGCAGATCCGTTCTACGTCACGGCGTCCACGGTCGACTTCTCGATCACTCCGGGAAAGGCGATCAAACCGGAGGTCACGGTGGCCGCCACCGTGGCAGACATCGTTGCGCTGAGTGCGGGCGTGCTCTCCGGTGCGAATGCGTCGGCGGCCGGCCGGTTGGTCGTCGGCGGTACTGCTCCGCGTCGGGCCGTCGTCCTGGGGCGCTGGCTCCGTCGCACGGCACAGGCGGTCTGAGGCCGCGATGAGTGCAACTACGGATCGGCTGACGCAGATCGTCGACTCAGTGGACCACGACGATCTGGAAAACGCAGTCACGCAGGAGGATGGTGGACTGCTGGGGGCTTTGGACGAGGTTTTCGCCCTGCTGGTATCGGAATTCAACCCAGCCAAAGCCAAGGGCCGAAGTGGCCGGTTCCAGTTCGAAGTCGGCGCCGGGGCTAGCACCATCGCCTACTACGTGCACGTCGAGAATGGCACGTGTTCGGCCGCGGCCGGCGAAGTAGCCGAACCCAACATCGTCATCGGGATCAAATTCGCGGACATGTTGCTGATGGGCCTGGGGAGATTGCCCGGGGCCCGGGCATTCATGACCGGCAAGCTCAAGCTGCGCGGAAATCCGCTGTTCGGCACCAAACTCGGCGACTGGTTCGATCATCCACCTGTCTGAACGAAACGCAGACCACGTTGAGGCCGATTCGACGCCCGAATCGGCCTCAACGTCTGGGCCTCCGCGTCCTGAGTTGTGCCATCGAGTGCGCCGTTGACCGCTGCCGGATCGCACCGAGCGCTCCGGCGGGGGTCTGCCGGTACTGGGTCGACGGCGGTGATCGTGTGGACTGGATTGTGGAGGTTCGCGACAATTTCCTACTGCTTTCCGCGGGCGCGGGACACAGCCGGGTGGCATCGAAGCGGACCTCGATCGGTGCAAGGACGCCTGCGACCAGGAAGAAGGGCGCGGACAATCCGAAAGCGAAGTCGAGCGGCGCGGGTGCCCAACGCTCAAGCGATCGCCACTGCCTGTTCCATCGGCTCATTTCGCTGGAGCGGGATCGAAGGGCGAAACAGGCCACGGCAGGCGCCGAACACGAATGGATGCACCCGGTACCGGATTCTGGCTTCGGTTGTCAGGGTCGCGGGGGAGTAGTCGACGTCCGCGAGCTGATAATCCACCAGGTGATCCAGGATCTCCTCAGCCGCGTCGATGTCGACACCGATCAGACTCGCGGCACCGGTCGGGGACAGTGGCCCAGGATTGAGCCCGATCCGATGTAGCGCCGACAGTGCGGCTGCGGGCAGCATGCGGCAGCGGTCGCCGAAGCTTCGGGTGATGTCGAGACCATCGGCCACCACCGCTTCCGGCGTCCGAGAGTCATGCTTGGCTCGCTGCAGAACCCGGGCGACATTCCAGTGCGGGTGCGACTGTAGCTGGGCAGCTGCCGCCCACAGCATGGTGGGCGAGCCGGCACACAATTCGATCAGCCGGGCGGTTGCGGCAGGTTCGGAATCCAGCAGATCGACCGGCACCGCGATGTTGAGCAGCTCGCGGGACTGGTTGGCCGTCAAGGGCTTCAATCGAATCGTCCCGTTGAGTTCGTGCCCGCACAGCCGGTGATGGCTCGCCACAATCGTCAGGCTGCCTGGCCCGGTTGGCAGCAGCTGCTTGAGTTGCTCGGTTGAGGCCACACCGTTGAGGACGACCAGAACCCTTCGATCAGCGGTCCAGCTGCGGAACGCCCGCTGTCGATCCGCCGTGTCTGCCGGGATGTCCCGATCGTCCATTCCGATGGCATGCAAGAACATCCGCAGAACGTTCGCCGTGTCATCGGTATTGCCGACATCGGCATAGAACTGGCCGTCGGGATAGTTTGATCGGATGCCGTGCGCTGCGTGCGTGCAGAAGGCCGTTGCGCCGACTCCGGGCTGACCGACGACGGACACCACGACCGGGCGGTTCATCGGGGCGTTTCGGAGAAGTTCCCGAAACCACGACAGCTCTGATTCTCGCCCGACCTGCTGGCAGTCCGGCGGAAGATGTGCCGGAAGGGCCTCCACGGGACCAGGCTGGTCGGTGCCGCCATCCGCCGGCGGCTCAACCTTGTCCGCCAGGACCGCGCGGTGAAGATCGCGTAGTTCCGGGCTGGGGTCGAGTCCGAGTTCGTGCGCCAGGGCGACCCGGATCTGGTGGTACTTCTCGAGGGCATCTCGCCGCCGGCCGCAGTGGTAGAGCGCGGTGATCAGCCTGTGACACAAGTTTTCGTTGGTCGGGTCCTGCGCGAGTTCCACCTCTGTCGTCGTCACCACGTCATGGTGACGACCCAGGAGCATCTGCGCATCGAGCCAGGCCTCGAGCGTCATCCGCCGCTGAGAGTGCAGGCGGGCGATTTCTGTCTCCAGGAGTGGACCTGCATGCAGGTCATCCAGCGCCCGATCCCGCCACAGCGACATCGCCGACTCCAGTGTCCGACATGCGGTCCGGTGCTGACCGCTGCCGAGTTCAGCGATTCCAGCGGCTGACATCTTCCGGAAGCCGAACAGGTCGATGCAGCCTTCGGGCATGCTGAGTTGGTACCCGCCAGGACGCGTGTCCAAGGACTGGCCGGCCGTCGCGTGGTCATTCATCCATTTGCGCAATTGGTAGATGTACGTCTGCAGCGTGGTGGACCAGCTCATCGGCGGCCTGTCGCCCCAGAGCTCTTCAACCAGGCGGTGGGTGCCAACAGGCCGATTCGCGTTGAGCGCCAGCAACGCCAGCACCCGCCGAACCTTGGGCGCAGTAGGAGTTATCAGACGCTTGGCGTCCAACACCTCCAGCGGACCCAGTAGCCGAATCTCCATGAAAACCCCCCGAATAGGTTGAATCAGGAAAGCCGTGGGATGGGCTCCACGACGCATGTTGATGTTAGGCACAGTGTATTGCGAAGCGCAACAGCATGTCATCAACATAATCAGGCCCTTGGCAATTGTGTGCGCAACGCATACGATGAGCGATGTCAATGCTCACCGAGGGAGACCACTATGACCGCCACCACCCCCCACTCGACCGCTCCGGCAACGGCGGAACATGGAGTCACCAGGCTGCCCCTACTGTTCGCGGGCCTACTGCTGACCTCGCTGATGTCAATGCTCGACCAGTCGATCACCACCACCGCAGGTCCGGCGATCATCGCCGATATCGGTGGGTTGAGTTCCTACTCGTGGGTGTTCATCGCCTACATGCTCAGCTTCAGCGTCGCCATGCCGCTCTGGGGCAAGTTCGGTGACCTGTACGGACGTCGCCGCATGTATCTGATCGCCATCAGCGTGTTCCTCGCGGGCTCGGTCGCCTGCGGCTTTGCCGTAACCATCGGACAACTCATCGCGTTTCGTTTCGTCCAAGGTGCCGGCGGCGGTGCGTTCATGGTGCTGTCCATGGCCCTCATCGGTGACCTCTTCAGCCCTCGCGAACGGGCGAAGTATCAGGGTCTGTTCGCCGCACTGTTCGCCGTGGCGAACCTGGCCGGCCCGGTGGTGGGGGGCTTCGTATCCGACACGTTCGGCTGGCGGTGGGTCTTCCTGGTCAACCTTCCCTTCGGAATCACCGCGCTCACCCTGCTCGCCGTGGTGCTGCCGAAGCGGCTGCCCACCAGACGCCCCACCATTGACGTCGCCGGCGCGATCACCGTGGCTCTCGGCGTGTCGTGCCTGGTTCTGTTCACCAGTTGGGGCGGCAGTCGATACAGCTGGACGCACCCGATCACGCTGACTCTCGCTGCGGCGGCGCTGATCTCGCTGACCGCATTCGTGTTCATCGAACGCCGCGCCGAGGAGCCCATCGTTCCGCTGCACCTGTTCTCCCAGGCGCAGTTCCGTAGCGCGGTGGTCATCGCACTGGCCGGCAGTTTCGCCTTTTTCGGCTGCATCAACTTTATCCCGTTGTTCTTCGAACTGGTGGCCGGTACCAGCGGCACGGCCACCGGATTGCTGTTCGTGCCGTCGATGATCGCCATGGCCGCGGCTTCACTACTTGCCGGTCAACGCATCTCGATCACCGCGCACTACAAGGTCTTTCCCGTTGCCAGCATGAGCGTGGCCATCGTGGGTGCCGCCCTCCTGGCTACCGTCGGATCCGGGACACCGACACTCCTCGTCGCCGGATATCTCGCAATTGTGGGATTCGGGATCGGTCTTTCCCAACAGGTTGTCACCCTGATCGGCCAAAGCCAGGCTGAGCGCAAGGACATGGGCGTGGCCACCTCGACCATCGGATTCATGCGCAACAGCGGTGTCTGGCTGGGCACCGCTGTCCTTGGCGGCGTGGTCAACAGCCGATTCACCCGGAGCCTGGAAACCTATGCCGGCACTGCGCCTTTGCCGAATGTGTCAAAGCTGGCGCCCGGCGAAATAGCCATCCTGGAACCCCAGGTCAGAGCAGCGGTCAGCGGCGCCTACGCCACGGCGTTGAGCGGTGCCTTTGCCCTCACCCTGCCAGTCCTGGCAATCGGGCTGGTGGCGGCGCTGCTGCTCAAGAACGTTCCGCTCCCGTCTCGCGGCGGTCCGGGTGCCGGCGGTCCGGGTGCCGGCGGTCCGGGAGCCGGTGTCGGATCGCGACCGGCTGTCGAGCGCGCTTCGAGTCGGTGACCCCACCCTAGGACGAGCAGGAAAAGCCGGCGCACTTCTCGAAAGGTGAATCTGGATATGACGTCTGACCCAGCGGTGGTGTTCTTGTTTCCCGGTCAGGGTTCTCAACAGCAACGGATGGCAGCGGGGTTGTACGGCCATGATGCGGTATTCACCGAATCCATCGACTCGCTGTTCGAGGCGATGGGTCAGGAGGGGGTTGCGTTGCGCAGCGACTGGCTCAGCGCAACCCCGCGTGTCACGGTCGACCACGTCACCAGATCAACACCGCTGTTGTTCGCCGTGGGGTACGCCCTGGCTGCGACGGTGAGCTCGTGGGGGATCCGACCCGATGCGTTGCTCGGACACAGCATCGGTGAAGTCGCCGCCGCCACCTATGCGGGCGTGTTCGACCCGGCGGAGGCGGCTCGATTGGTGCGTGACCGGGTGCGGCTGCTGGCTCAGGCGCCACCAGGTGGAATGCTGGCGGTCGCCGCTTCGGCGGCGACCGTGCAGCGGTACGTCGACCAGGACGTGGTCATCGCTGCGGTGAACTCCCCGACTCAGACGGTGATCTCGGGCCTGAACGGTCCGATCGAGGCGATGACTGTCCGGCTACGGGCCGATGGGATCGTCTGTCAGCGGGTCCCGGCCTTGAGCCCGTTCCATTCCCCCGCCATGGCCTACCTCGCCGACACCGAGCGCGCCTCGTACGAAGGTGTCACGCTGCGCCCGCCGACGATTCCGGTGCATTCGGCGTATGTCGGCGATGTGCTGTCCGCGACAACGGCTACCGACATTGAATTCTGGATCTCCCATCCGTCGGCGCCCGTGCTGTTCTGGCCCGCCCTTGACCAACTGCTGCACATCAGCCGATGCATTTTGATCGAGCTCGGACCGGGGGAGGGCCTGATCACGTTGGCTCGGCGGCATCGGTCGGTGGCCTCCGGGGAAAGTCGCGTCTATCCGGCACTCCCGTTCCGGGCTGGTTCCCGGAGCGCGGATCGCGAAGCGATGCAGACCCTGCACGACGCGCTGACCACGGCGGCCGCCGCGTGAGTACCGCACTGGACAACGACACTCCCGCGGACACTCCCGCGCCGGAACCGCGGGTGGCCCTGATCACCGGTGCATCACGCGGGATCGGCCGTGCGGTGGCCGAACAGTTGGCCACCGAAGGATTCGATATTGGCTTCTGTTCCACCAAGCCCGGAGCCGATGCCGATAGGACGATGGAGCTGATTACCGGTCACGGGGTCCGGGCCTTCCACCAACCCTGCGATGTCTCGGATCTGGCCGCCGTGCAGGAGTTCGTCGCCGATGCCACAGACGCTTTGGGACCGGCCCGGGTGCTGGTCAACTCCGCAGGCATTGTCCGGGACCACCCACTGGCGTTGATGTCGTCGAAGGACTGGCACAGCGTCATCGACATCAATCTCACCGGCGTGTTCAACGGCTGCCGAAGTGTGGTCCGAAGCATGCTCACCCAACGGCGGGGAGTGATCATCAACCTGTCGTCCGTCGCAGGCATCTTCGGCAACGCCGGCCAGACCAACTACGCCGCATCCAAAGCCGGGATCATCGGATTCAGCAAGAGTCTCGCCCGCGAAGTGGCTTCCTACGGTGTGCGGGTCAATGTCGTGGCCCCCGGTTTCATCGATACGGACATGATGGGTGCCATGACACCTGCGGCCAGAGAAGCAGCTTGTCGCAAGATTCCGCTCGGCAGGCTCGGCGACTCGGCAGCGGTAGCAAAGGCGGTGGCGTTTCTGGTCTCTGACGAAGCCGACTACATCACCGGGCAGGTCATCCAGGTCGACGGCGGGATCAGCCTGTGATCGCGCCGAGCGTCACCCGACCGCTGTCTGCGGTGGATGATTGTCAGATCATCGACGCAGCAACAGTTTCCGCGACCAAGGTAGTCGTCGCGACCGACCCCTATCTGTCGGGCCACTATCCGGGGCGTCCCATCTATCCCGGGGTATTCATCCTCGAATCGGTTCGCCAAGCCGTCGAGCACTTGATATCCGAACGCGCATCGGCATGCCTCTCGGCGCAGGTGGAGAGCCTGGAGTCGGCACGGTTCCACCGTCCCCTGCTGGCGGGCGCAGAGTTGCAGCTACGAGCTGCATGCACCTCGATAGATCGAAACCGGTTGTCCGTCAAAGCGTCCTGCACTCTCGGCGAGACGGGCGAGTTGGCGGCCCAGCTCACCCTCACCGTCCGCATCGTGAAGACCGTGACCTGATGTTCGGCTGTGCGGACCTGAGGGTGGGCCTGCCGCATGGCCATCCGATCCTGCTGGTCGATCGAGTGTTGGAACTTGTGCCAGGCCAGAGCATCACCGCAACGAAGGCGGTCAGCCGGTCGGAAGTGTGCTTCAGCTCGACCCGAGGCGGCGCCGACGCGGCCTACCCGATGCCGCTGCTGCTGGAATCCTTCGTGCAGTCTGCGGCGTTGCTGTGGCTCGCGGGACTCGCCGGGGCATCCACCGACCAGCTGTTGCTGGCCGGCATCTCGGGAGCGGTGTTCTACTCCGATGTCCAGCCCGGAGAGGTCGTCGTTCATCGAATCGAGCTGCGAGAACAGTTGGGCAGCAATGCTTTTCTGGCAGGACGGTCGACCTGCGCGGGGCGCGACATCTTGAGCGTGGAATCACTGATACTGGCCCGCCGCCCCACGTGAGTGTGTCGAGAATGCTTCGAGGCATCTGCGAGCCGGTGACCCGATGCTGACCAGATACTAAAACCAACGTCGATCAGGAGTCACCATGCGACACATCAAGGAAACCGGAGTGCTGATCACGCTGATGGCACTGGCTGCCGCTGGGTGCGGATCGCCGGCGGTCGGGTCGTTGGCGGCCCCGACAACCAACACGCAGAGCGACGTCTCGTCGGTCGGTGCCGCCGTGGTTGACCAGACGCTCAGTTTCCGAGTGGTCGGCGGTGCGGTGATCGCCGGGCCGTCCGCGACCACCGTTACCGCTGGGTCAACTGTCACTGTCACCGTCACCAGTGACCGGGCCGACGAATTGCACATTCACGGGTACGACCGGGAAGTGCCGGTTGCCGCCGGCGGCGCGGCATCTGTCACCTTCACCGCCGATATCACCGGCGTGTTCGATGTCGAGCTTCATGAATCAGCTAAGACCCTGTGTCAGTTGACAGTTCAGCCGTGACCTATCTGGCGCATGGAATAGGTGGTCGCGCGGACCTACCGGCACCGCTCTGGCTCACCCTGTACGCGGGAGGTACCGCCGTGATCGTGACATTCCTTGCTCTGCTGGCCTTCTGGACCCGACAGCGGTACGCCCGCGGCGCAGAAGTCTCCACCGATCGCATCCACCCGGTCCGGCCTGGGCTCATCGCCGCGCGGATAGCGGGGATGGTGGTGTGGATCGCTACCGTGGCGGTAGGCATTCTTGGTTCATCGGATGCCACGAAAAGCCCAGTGCCGACCTGGTTCTGGGTCTGGTTCTGGGTGGGCCTGGCGCCGATTTCGGTCTTGTTCGGTCCGGTGTGGCGATGGATGAATCCACTGCGGACGGTGATCTCGGTCATCCGCGGCGCGCTGGGCGTGCATCCCGCGCGGCCGATTCCCCCGCGGTGGGGGATTTGGCCGGCGGTGGGAAGCCTTTCTGTCTTCTTGTGGTTTGAGCTGGTCTTCGACCGATCTGATCATCCGGGTGTCATCGTGGCATTCATCATCGGCTACTCGGCCGTGATCGTGGCCGGTGGAATCCGCTATGGTCCGGATTGGTGCAGTCGGGCCGACGGGTTCGAGGTCTACTCGACGTTGTTCGGGTACCTCTCGCCGATCTGGCGCCGCCCGAACGGCAGATTGGGCCTTCGCAACCCGTTGCGCCGCTTGGCTACTGTGCCCAGAACTCCTGGTGTTGCAGCATTCACCTGCCTGGTCCTGGGAGCTACCGCCTTCGACGGTCTCAGCCGGCACGGCATCTGGCGGAACCTGGTTGCTGACGTGACCCGGACCCCGCGAATCCTGATCGGGACAGCCGGTCTGACCATCACCGTCTGCACTGTTCTGGCGACCTATCTCCTGGCGACCAGGTCGGCCGAACCCCACCTGAGGGTCGGCGCCGACCTACGGCTGGATCGGGAGCTGGCACATTCGTTGCTGCCGATCGCCCTCGGCTACAGCGTGGCCCACTACTTCTCATTCGCCGTGTTCCAGGGGCAGGCCGGGTACTTGTTGGCGACCGACCCGCTCGGCAGAGGCTGGAACCTACTGGGCCTGCACTCCACTCAGATCAACTACGCCGTGCTGAGTGCGACCACGATCGCGACCGTGCAGATCTGCGGGGTCGTCATCGGCCATATCCTCGGGGTCATTGCCGCACATGACCGAGCCATCGGACTGTTCCCGCGGTCGGTGCGGATCCGCGGCCAGTATGCCCTGCTGACAGTGATGGTCGGGTACACCGTCGGTGGCTTGGCGCTGGTGGCCGGAACATGATAACCGCCGCGACGACGTATCTGGCCCACGGCGGCGCCTTCGGTGTCGATGAGGCGCTGGTGGTCGCGGTGCCGATGGCCGTCATCATCGGGCTGATCATGATCATCGGGATGCGGCACCGCGGTGATGCCGACGACGAGGTACCCGACGACTGCGCCGTGGCTGGGCTGGGGCCATCCGACCTGGGGTCCCAGGTCGGGCTGTCGCCAGGGGCCGCCGGCGCGGCGAGCGATCCGTGACCGAGGATGACTGGCGATCGGTAGCGGCATGGACCAGCACGCGGCACCTGTTGGATGGGGACGATTGCACGCCGCAGGACGTGTTGGCGACAGTGCCGGGGATCTATCACTTCGAACCGACCGCGACCCTGTCGATTCTCGCTCGGTCGCCGAGATCGACCGCATCGGACGTGCAGCGGCTGCAGACGACCCGGGCCGCCATTCGTATCCCGGCGATGCGCGGTTCCGTGTTCCTCGTGCCTACCGCGCTCGCGGGGACCTTGATCTCGGCCTGTCATCTTGGGCGCCGACGCCAGGGCAGCCTGCCGGTCCGGGAAATCGCGGCGCTCACGACAGACATCCTGGAGGCCGCCGCGGAACCCGCTACGGCCGCGGAACTTGCAGCGGCAACTGGTGATCCGCGGCGCCGCGGGTTCGTGGAACCACTGTGTGACCAGGGTCTGTTGCTGCGTCTGAGCGGGTTCGGACGGACCCGCTACACGGCGGCCCGGGCGTGGTTGGGTGAACCATTGCCGATAGTGGACCCGGCCGATGCATTGGCCGACCTGGTCCGGCTGTACTGGCGGGCCTACGGGCCGGCCAGCATGGCTGACTTCATCTGGTGGAGCGGACTTGGGGTCAAACGGTGCCGCGCGGCCATCAACCGCCACCAGATGGTTGATCTCGATGACGGTCTCCTCCTGCTCGGAGAACAGGAGCAGGACTACCGCGGATACCGGAAGATCCCGCGACCGACCGTGTGTGTGCTGCCGCGTTGGGATGCCCTCACGATGGGATACGCACCGACGGGTCGACGACGGATTCTGGGTGCGGTCAGCCCAGAAGTGGTCTATGACCACGGCGGCGACGGAGCCGGCGTAATTCTCCGGGACTCGCAGGTCGCCGGAACCTGGCAGGCATTGTTCGCCGTCCACAGCGCCGAGATCGTGGTGCGCCCCATCGGACACGTGCGCGGGGTCGAAGTGCTGTTGAACGACCTGATGCAGCGGTTGGGGAAGGGCACCGTCCGGATCCGGTTCGATGACAGATAGCCGGAGCCGCCCGGAGATGATTGCCCGGCTGCTGCCGCGCGCAGCGATCGGGCACGAGCGTTGGACGGACCCGCCGGGGGTAATGCTGACTGCCGAAGAGCAGCAACTCATCGACGGGGTATCGAGCCAACGGCGACGTGAATTCACCACCGGCCGGCACTGCGCCCATCTCGCCCTGACCGACCTGGGGTGGCCGGCACACTCCATCCTGATCGGGTCACGGGGGGAACCCCGCTGGCCTGAAGGGGTCATCGGCAGCATCACGCACTGCCGTGGCTACCGCGCTGCGGCGGTCGCACCGCGCGCCGTGTGCGACGGGCTGGGGATCGATGCCGAGCCGCACCGACGGCTGCCCCGTCGGCTGGAAGAATTGATCGCTACCCCCGCGGAACTGCGTCAACTGGCTGCGCTCCGACAGCAGTACCCCACCACCGCCTGGGACCGGCTGCTGTTCAGTTGCAAGGAAGCCGTGTACAAGGTCTGGTACCCCCAGACCGGGCAACCACTCGGATTCCACCAAGCCCATATCGCCATCGATCCGACGACACAGACGTTCACCACGCTCATCGACCCGAAGACCGCGCGGGTGGCATACGACGGCAGGTTGCACGGAGAAATCCTGGGCAGGTGGTCTACAACACCGGAGCTGATTCTGGTCACTGCGACGCTACCCACCCCGTCACCGAGGCCGCTGAACTCCCGGCCGGCAACAGCAACCCAGACTGCGCACAGCAGACCGCTGACAATGAACCCGATCCCGGCTAGGGTCCGATGATGAGCCAGTCCGAGGTCGATGCCGCATTCGAAGCGCTCGGCCGGCCGGGGCTCCGGTTGATAGCCACGGCCGACGCGGAGCAGATGTCCGTGGTGTTGGCGGCGGACGCGTCCGGTACCGAGTGGCTGGTATTCGTCGATCATCGCGAGGGTGTGAATACGGTGGACCAGATCGTCGGCGGCTCCGGCACCGAAGCGGGCGTTGCCCGCACTGCCGTCAGCGCAGATCCGCAGGTGATCCAGAACCTGCACTCGGCCGGTCACGGTGACTCACGCCTGCTCACCGAGCGACCCACCATCGGTTGGCAGGCGGTGACCGGAATCGCCGCCCTCGATGCGGTGCGCGTTCGGGTGGAAACGTCGATGGACAGCACGGTCGTCGACGTCGCCCCCGACGGCAGGTTCCTGGCACTGCTGCGCGGACCCTGGGGCAGATCGCTCGCACTCACCGTGCTGACCACCGACGGGCGGGAAGTGCCGGTAGGCCCGTAGTGGGTTGATATTCGGTGCCAGCACGGATATCCAACGAGCCGCCCTTGGCGCACTGTTGACGAGCGGCGTCCGCCCGGGACGCCGGTCCCGCCCATGCACCGAGATCCAGAGGTTGGAACGCGAATGCGTGAGCTGACCGTGCAGTCGTCGGCATCTGCGAACTCCCGGCCCAGCCAGCAGCGCTGGATTCTTGCCGCGTTGGTCGCCGGCGGCGCCCTCCTGGCATCCGCTGCGCTGCTGAGCTTCGAGTACTGGATGCGCGGATCTCCGATGACGCCGAAAATAAGTGTGCTGCTGGGCTTGCGCATCGTGGCGGACGCGCTGGGGCTGGCGGTCGGGGCTTGGTGGTGGTGGCGCGCACCGGCGAATCCCACCGGCCGACTGCTCTACCTCGCGACCCTGGGCGAATGCCTGTGGCTGATCGGCGCCAACTGGCCAGGGGCGCCGTGGGTACGCCTGCTGATGTTCGCCTGGTCGCTGGTCCCGGCCTGCCTGGCGCTGATCGTGCTGGGCTGGCCAACGGGACGGCCGCGCGGCCGGCTGCGTCGTGCAGTGATCCTGCTGGTCACCGCGGCCGCGGTGACCAGCGCGGCGAGCACGGTGCTGCACAAATCCGCGGTTCCGTCAGCGCGATTTCCGGATCTGATCTATGCGCTGGTTTCCGCGCCCGTGGCGTCAGCCGTTCTGGACGCGATCCAGGCGTTGGCCTTCTCGGCCGTCCCGGCCGCGGTGCTCATCGTCGCCCTGGTCCGTCGCCGGCGGGCGCTGCCGCCCGCGATCCGGCCTGCCGTCACCCCGATCACCGTTGCCGGGGTGGTCGTCGGCGTGTCCTATCTGATGGTGCACGTCGGGTACCAGTTGTTCGGCGCGCTACTGCCCGCCGACGAGTTCGACGTGAGCATCATTCGCTTCATGCTCTTGGTCGGCGTCTACACCCAGGTAGGCATCGTGGCGGTCGGTGTGCTGATCGGCGCCACCCGCCGCCGTCGAGCGGTGCATGTCGGAACCGCATTCCCGGACGGCCTGACCCGGCAGCTGCGCGTCGACCTCAGCACAGCCGCACCCGTGATCAGCCCGTCCGCGGCGGCGGCCGCGCTGGTCGGCGACCCGACCGCAACTGTCCGCTACCGCCGGCCCGACGGTGAGTGGATTGATGCGTCCGGCGGGATCCTGACCCCGGCCGCCACCGGTCGCCAGCAGTTACCACTGCGCGACGGCGCCGGCAACGTGATCGCGGCGCTCGAACTGTCCGATGCCACGTCGGTGCCGCCGCTGCTCGCCGATCTGGCCCTGACCACGATCGCGGCCAGGCTGGCGAACGAGCGGGCCGCCGCGATGGCCGAGGCCCGCCGGCGGGAGGTGCTCGCGAGGTCGCAGGATCTGGTCGCTGCAGCGGATGCGGGGCGGCTGAATCTCGAGCGGAATCTGCACGATGGCGCCCAGCAACTGCTGGTGGGCCTGGCGCTCAGTGCTGGTCTGGCGGCTCGTCATGGGAAAGCGGCGACGCAGGCAGATTCGCGCGCCGAGGTGACGTCGGCCCTGATCCGGCAGATCAGCAACGTGCGGATGGAAATTCTGGAACTGATCGACTCGAGTACGCCGGCCGCGCTGAGTAAGGGTCTCGCTTCGGCGTTGTCCTCGCTTGCGGCGGTCTGCCCGGTGAACACCACGTTTGCCGCGGATGGCGATCTCACCGCAGACGACCCGTTGACGCTCGCGCTGTATCTGACAACAGGAGATGCGATCGCGAACGCCGTCAAGCACGCGCAGGCGAGCCGCCTCGAGGTGCGCCTCAGCGTCCGCACCGAAGCGCTGGTGACCGTCCGCGACAACGGCGTCGGTGGTGTTGACCAGCCGCCGCCGAGTCTGGCAAGCCGTACCGCCGAATGGAACGGAACGGTTGCCGTGCACAGCCCACCTGGTGGCGGGACGACGGTCAGCATTCAGGTGGTCCGCAACCCGACTGCCGTCGGTGCGAGGTGACCCGCCCGTCGACGGCGGTCGCTGTCCTGACTGCCCTGACCGTACTGGTGGTGGCAGGCGGCTGGGCGGAATTGCTGAACCCACTCGGGCTGAGGGCCGGCGACAGCGGCGGAGCAGTGTTCATCACGATGGCCGCGCTCGCCGCGCCAGTGCTGGCTTGGGCGATCGTCCGCCGACACCCCGACGAATGGACGGGGCCGCTGGTCGGTGTCACGCTGCTGGCGGCGATGCTGGGTGGCGCTCGGGGAACGGGCGGAGCGCTCGCATTCGCCGCCGGCACGGTTGCGCTGGTCACCGCGCTGCTTCCCGCCGTCGTCGCACTACGACATCCCTTCGTGCAGACGCCGCCAAGCGCGGTCCGGGCCATCGTGATCTGCGCCGTCACCGCCGCGGCAACCGGCGGCCTGCTCGCGGTCAGTGCGCCGCCGGACGAAATCCCGGCCCCGTGGTGGGGGTCAACCCATCCGGCGCCCGCGTCGGCCTTCGGGACGATCGCCATGTCCGTGCATACCGGGGCCGTCGTGGCCGGTGGGCTGCTGACTGTGGTGGTGGCGATCAGCGGGTACCGAGCGCTGCCCCGTGGGGGCCGCCCCGCGCTGCGGCCGATGGTGTTTCCGCTGGCGGGTTGGTCGCTGGCGGCCGTCGGCGGCGCCGTCTGGACCTTGGTGGCCGGGCTCGCCGTGTCGGCTGTGGACGACCTGAACGATGCACAGGTGGCGCTGTTCATCATGCTGCCCGCGGTGCTGATGGTTCTGCTCGCCGGCGGTATCGGCTGGATCGAGCTGATGGTACGGCGTCCGTCCGCCATCGGTGTCCCGGATGACGCCGCACCTGGCTGGTATCCGCAGGGATATGTCCAAGACCTGCTGTCACGGGCGCTGGCGGACCCAACGATCAGGGTGCTGTACCCAGCCGGTGCGGACGCTGCCGAACGGTGGGTGGACGTGCAGGGTTTGCCCGCCGCAGCTGATGGCACCGCCGCCGATCGGGCATCGACCCTGATCAGCAGAGGTGACGCGGTGATCGGTCTGATCGAGCACGACGCCGCGACCAGTACCCGACCGGATGCGGTCGAACTGGTCGCCACCGGTGCGGGCCTGGTGATGGAGACCGAGCGTCTGCTGGCCGACGCACGACGGGACCTCGAGCGGAGCCGGGTGCTGGCATCACGCCTGTTGTCGGCATCCGACCAGCCACGGGCCGAATTGCGTCGACAACTCGTCGAAGGTCCGCTGCACCGGCTCGAACAGGTCGCTGCCGAACTCGCGGCCGGCGCCCCGATCGCCGACGTCATCGCCCGGTTGAACGACGTGGCGGCTCAGGTCCGACTGATTTCGCACGGACTGTTCCCGAGCTCATTGTCCGCAGGCGGCCTAGCGGCCGCGCTACCCGGTTCGGATGTGCCCGATCATCGCTACCCCGCAGTCGTCGAGCTGACCGCGTATCTGGCGGCTGTCGGTGACCCGACTGCGCACTTCGTGGATGCGGTCACCGAGGACAGATCGCTGCTGGTGATCGGCTGCGGCCGCCAACCGGCTCCTGCCGTGCACGACCGGGTGGTGGCGCTCGGTGGCTTCGTCCAGCGCCGCGGCGACCGGTGGTCGATCGGCGTCCCGACCGCCATCAGTGCTGATCGAGCCACCGGATGACAGCCTGCACCCGACGGTTGCCCGTCGGGTCCTCCCACAGGTCGAGCTTGGTCATGATGGATCTGACATGGGACTCCACGGTGCGTCCGGACAGCGTCAGCCGATCGGCGATGGCGACGTTCGAGAGCCCCTGGGCCATCAATTCCAGTACGGCGCGCTCCCGGTCACCCAGCGCGTCGAGCTGATTGTTCGATCGGCGCTTCGCCAGCAACTGCTGAGTGATCAGCGGATCGATCACCGTCCCGCCGTCGGCGACCGTGCGGGCAGCCTGCAGGAATTCGTCGAACGCCGTGACCCGTTCCTTGAGGAGGTACCCGAGACCCGATGTCTGACGGGTCAGCAGATCCGCGGCCGCTGACGCCTGGACGTGTTGGCTCAACACCAACACGGCCAGTTCCGGATTTTCGCTCCGCAGCAACGCCGCAGCCCGAAGACCCTCGTCGCCCTGCTCGGGCGGCATCCGGACATCGGTGATCAGCAGCCGAGGCCTCGTTGCCCGAACGGTGTCCAGAATTGTCTGATAGTCCGCTGCCTCGCCGACAACGTCCATGCCCTCGGCGGTGAGCAGACTGACGATGCCCGCCCGGATGATCGCGACATCCTCGGCCACCACCACCGAGATCCGAGCAGGCGCGGTGATCGAAGGCCATACCAAGCGGTGCACGCCGGGTCGGTCGGTCGTCGCCCACACGCCGACAACGGGCTGCGGCTGGAGCAAGCGAACGAGTTCGGTGGCCAGGATATCGCCGGGAGCAGCGAGCGTCAGCAGCGGCCGGATCTGCGCCGCGGCGGCAGCGACCGCGGTATCCGCGTCGCGTTCCACCTCGGTCAGGGTGATGGCGACGACGCGCGGGGAGCGGCCGGCCCGCAGAAGGGCCCCAGCGGCACCGATTGCTTCGGCGGCACCGGGAAACACGATCAGCTCTTCCTGGGCATCGAATCGACCGTGCTGGGTGTTCACGGCATCCCTTTCGGCGACATCGAGCGGCACCTGCTCGGCCGACCACACGAGCACTGCGACGGTTGTCATGCATCAGCCTTTCGAATCCAGCCCGACCCGCGTCCGCTGACCATCGTCCCGCGACGGGTCTGCACCTGCCTGCGTGCCAGCACCGACCGCTGGACCCCATGTTGCCGTGGCAGCACGGCTTCCGCTCGTGCCCCGACTGCCTAGCGTCGTGAGTGTCAGCCATCAGGGTGTGAAGGAGCAGAAATGACCGCCGCGCTTCGAGCAGGAGTGCACATCCTCATCGCCGTCATCGCAACCGGAGTTCTCTGCGCCTGTGCGGCCTCGACCGCACCGGCCGCGCCGACAGTTCCCATTCCCACACCGGTCGTTTTCAGCACTGTGGTCCCTGCCGTTGTCCACGACACTGTGCGGCCAGATGTGCAGGTAGTTGTCCTCGAGTCGGTACCGCTGACCACGGCGGGCTGAATCAACGAGTCAGGCGCGAGAAGCCCGCGGTGGCCGCCCTGGCGAGGTTGCCCGCGAGGTCCTGGTGTCCGCTGCTGACGAGCCCACAGGTCACTCGGATGTGCTGGGCGCGGTCGGGAAGCACGTTGAATGGCGAGCCGGGTGTGACTCCGATGCCCTGGCTTGCCAACCTGACGGTGGCTGCGGTCTCGTCGTGGACGGGAATCCAGATGTTGATGCCGTCGCTGCCGCCGACCTGGATGTCGTGGCGAGTCAGCGCGTGCTTGAGTGCCTCTCGTCGGCGCCTGTACTCATCCCGCGCATGCGCGACCACGTCAACCGTGTGGGGGTCGGTGAGCAGGTTCAGGAGTATGCGCTGCAGGAGCCGACTGCTCCATCCTTGTCCCAACTGCCGCCGGTGGGAGATCTGATTGATGAGTGTGCTCGGTCCGCTCATCGCGGCGAGTCGCAGGTCGGGGCCGTGGGACTTGGAGAAGCTGCGGATGTGCAGGGTCTTGGTCGGTATCCATAACCCGAGGCTGATTGCCGGCGTGCTGGCGACGGCGCCGGCCGAGTCGTCTTCCACCACGGGGGCGCCCTGGCGTTCGAGGACGGCAGCGATCTGCCGGGCCCGCGTGATGTCGAGGGAGACACCGGTGGGGTTCTGGCCGCGGGGCTGGATGAAGACTGCCTTCACCGGTGAGGACAAGGCCTCGGTGAGTGAATCCATCCGCATGCCGTGTTCGTCGAGCGGGATGCCGACAATGTCGGCGCCGATCGCTTCGAGAAGGTCGAGCAGCGGCGGGAAGCACGGGTGTTCCACGATGACCCGATCACCGAAGCGGACCAAGGTCCGCGCAGCGAGTTCGAGGCCATCCATAGCGCCGTCGACGATCGTGAGCGCCTCGCTGTCGTAGGGCCAGTCCTTGCGCAGGACGTTTTCGAGTTCGGTTAGCACAGGGTCGTCGAGGTAGCTGCCCGGCGTCGCCGCGGTGGTGAGGTACTGCAGAGCTCTCGTCAGGTCCGGGAGCAGAACCGGGTCCGGTACGCCGGTGGACAGGTCTTGATGGAACTCGGTGCTGTGCTCGAGCGCGCGGCGGTAGCGCGACGATTCGAGCGTCTGGGTGTCCACCACGGTGGTGCCGCGCCGACCATCAGTCCGGATGGTGCCTGACCGGGTGAGTAGCCCCCACGCCGACGCGACGGTAGCCGGAGCCAGACCGAGGCCCGACGCGAGGACGCGGATCGGCGGGAGCTTCGTTCCTGGCGGGAGAGTGCCGTCCCGAATGCCGCGGCTGACCGCATTGGCAAGCCCTCTCGCGGTGGGTTTTTCGAGGTAACCGCCGATGCCGGTGACGATGTCGGTCATTTTTGTACTATATCAATCGGTGTATTGTGCTGGCAACAGTCCGGGGTTATTGTTCCCGCCATGACGACACGAATTTCGCACTGGATCGACGGCCGCATCACCGCAGGCACGTCCGGACGGACCTCTCCCGTGTACAACCCTGCGACCGGGATTCAGACCGGCGAGGTCGACCTGGCCACCGCAGCCGAGATCGACACCGTCGTTGCCACGGCGGCCACGGCTGGGCGCGAATGGCGCCGAGCCTCGCTGTCGCGGCGCTCCGCGGTGTTGTTCGCCTTCCGGGAACTGTTGCATGCCCGCACCGACGAGTTGGCCGCGATCGTGACGGCCGAGCATGGCAAGGTGCTCTCCGACGCCGTCGGCGAGATCTCCCGCGGGCTGGAGAACGTCGAGTACGCGACCGGGGTGCCGAACCTGCTCAAGGGCGGATTCTCCGAGCAGGCCGCGACCGGCGTGGACGTCTACTCCATCCGCCAGCCCCTGGGCGTGGTCGCGGGCATCACCCCGTTCAACTTCCCGGTGATGGTGCCGCTGTGGATGTGCGCCAACGCCATCGCCACCGGCAATGCCTTCGTCCTCAAACCGAGCGAGAAAGACCCGTCGGCGGCGATGTTCCTGGCCCAGATGTGGGCAGACGCAGGCCTGCCGGACGGAGTCTTCAGCGTCGTGCAGGGCGACAAGGAGGCTGTGGACGCCCTGCTCACCCATCCGGAGGTCGCAGCGGTCAGCTTCGTCGGCTCCACCCCGATCGCGCGCTACATCTACGAGACCGGCACCGCCAACGGCAAGCGGGTACAGGCCCTCGGTGGCGCCAAGAACCACATGGTCGTGCTGCCCGACGCCGACGTCCAGATGGCCGCCGACGCCGCCGTCTCCGCCGCCTACGGCTCGGCCGGCGAGCGGTGCATGGCGATCTCGGTCGCGGTCGCGGTCGGCGGCATCGGCGATCGGCTGGTCGAGGCGATCGCGGCCCGGCTGCCCAAGCTGACCATCGGCAACGGTGCCGATCCCGACACCGACATGGGTCCGCTGATCACTGCCGAGCACCGCGACAAGGTGGCCGGCTACATCACCGCCGGCGCCGAGTGCGGCGCCACCGTGGTGGTGGACGGCCGTCCCGGTTTCGGGGCCGACATTCCGGCCGACGGGTTCTTCCTGGGGACCACGCTGCTCGACCACGTCAGCACGGGCATGTCGGTCTACACCGACGAGATCTTCGGGCCGGTGCTCGCGGTCGTCCGGGCGGACACCTACGACGACGCGCTTGCCATCATCAACGCCAACGAATACGCCAACGGCACCGCGATCTTCACCCGCGACGGCGGGGCTGCCCGGCAGTTCCAGTTCGACGTCGAGGTCGGCATGGTCGGGATCAACGTGCCGATCCCGGTCCCGGTCGCCTACTACTCCTTCGGCGGCTGGAAGTCCTCGCTGTTCGGTGACACGCACATGTACGGCCCGGAAGGGATCAACTTCTACACCCGCGGCAAGGTCGTCACCTCGCGCTGGCCGGACCCGGCGACGTCGACGGTGGACCTCGGCTTCCCGCGCAACCGTTAAGGAACACAGTCATGACCCACACGCTGGCCACTCCATCCCTGCTCCCATCCTCCACAGAGGACCAGATCCGCGCTGCGGACCGGGCCCATGTCTTTCATTCCTGGTCGGCGCAGGCGCTCATCGACCCGCTGCCGATCGCTTCGGCCGAGGGCAGTTATTTCACCGATTACCGCGGCAGGCGGTATCTGGATTTCTCCAGCCAGTTGGTCAATGTCAACATCGGCTACCAGCACCCCAAACTGATTGCGGCGATCCAGGAGCAGGCGGCGAACCTGTGCACCGTCGGGCCGCCATTCGCCAACGACGCGCGTAGCGAGGCCGCTCGGCTCATCGCCGAAGTCGCGCCGTCAGGTCTCGACAAGGTGTTCTTCACCAACGGCGGAGCGGAGGCGAACGAGAATGCGGTGCGGATGGCGCGGTTGCACACCGGTCGCCAGAAGGTGATGGCGGCCTACCGCAGTTATCACGGCGCGACCGCGGGCGCCATTGCGCTCACCGGTGATCCGCGCCGCTGGGCATCAGAGCCCGGAGTCTCGGGGACCATTCGCTACTGGGGCCCCTACCTCTACCGTTCGGCGTTTTACGCTCAGACGGAGGCTGAGGAGTCACAGCGAGCACTTCAGCATCTGCGGGATCTGATCACGGTCGAAGGGCCGCACACCATCGCAGCGATCATCTTGGAGACAGTGGTCGGCACCAACGGCATCCTGGTGCCGCCGGACGGCTATCTCGCGGGGGTCCGGGCACTGTGTGACGAGTTCGGGATCGTGATGATCGCCGACGAGGTCATGGCCGGCTTCGGTCGTTGCGGAGAATGGTTCGCCCTCGATCATTGGAACGTCACACCGGATCTCATCACCTTTGCCAAGGGCGTCAATTCGGGCTACGTCCCGCTCGGCGGTGTGATCATTTCGGACGAGATCGCCGACAGCTTCAGCACCCGTGCGTTTCCGGGCGGGCTCACCTACTCCGGTCACCCGCTGGCCTGTGCCTCCGCGGTCGCCTCGATCACCATCTTCCGCGACGAAGGCATCATCGAAAATGCCCGCACTCTCGGGACCACGGTGATCGGGCCCGGCCTGCGGGAACTCGCGAAACGGCATCCTTGCATCGGGGAGGTCCGCGGCCTCGGCGTGTTCTGGGCCTTGGAACTCGTCCGCGACCGGGAGACCCGTGAACCACTCGTTCCGTTCAATGCCACCGGCGCCGCGGCCATCCCGATGGTCGAATTCGCCAACGCCTGCAAGAACGCCGGACTCTGGCCCTTCACCCACTTCAACCGCACCCACATCGTCCCGCCGTGCACCACCACGCCGGACGAAGCGCGTGAGGGTCTCCACGTATTGGACGTAGCGCTGTCCGTCGCCGACCGGTACTACACCGGAGCCTGATTTCTCGACCGAGCAACCCCACCCCCGGTGTCGTCCGAAGCGCTCCATGAGAGGACTTGAACAATGAACGCATCATCACGATCCGAGAACTGCGCGGCCACGCCGCCGGCGGTGAGCACGCGATGAGCACCACCCCATCGGGCGCTGCCACCAATCCCGAGGCCTACACCCAGGAGCTCTCGCGTTCGCTGTCCCTCGGGGGCAACATTCTGATCACACTCTCGGCCGTCACACCGGCCTCCAGCGTGTTCATCATCATTCCGGTCGTCCTGGCCGCGGTCGGCGGCGCCTCGTTCGTCGCCTTTCTCGCCGCGGCAATCGTCGGAATCTTCATGGCCTTCTGCTACGCCGAGCTCGCCTCGGCCTTCCCGATCGCTGGCGGCGAGTACTCCTTCGCCGCACGGGTGCTGGGCAAAGCCACCGGGTTCGCGCTCTTCCTGATGAACACTCTGAGCATCATTCTCATCATCGCCGTGATCGCCCTGGGGACTGGTCAATACCTCGCCGCCGCCGTCGCCGGAGCCGATTCCAAATGGGTCGGTGTCGGAGTCATCGTGCTGTGCGCGATCATCGCGGTCCTGAACATTCGCACGAATGCCTGGGTCACCGGTACCTGCCTGGTGTTCGAAATGGCCGCACTCGTGGTGCTGACCGTTCTCGGCTTCCTGCACGTGTCTCGGCCAGTCAGCGTGCTGTTCCACGCCCAGAGTGCGGACAGCGACGGTGTGCTCACCGGTGTCGGACTCGGCCTGGTCGCAGCGCAGATGGCGACCGCCATCTTCGCCTACAACGGCTACGGTGCCTCGATCTACTTCGCCGAGGAAACCCGCAATGCTGCCCGAGGAATCGCGCGGGCGATCCTGTGGTCGCTCGGCATCACCGTCGCAGCAGAGATAATCCCGCTGACCGCGGTCATTCTCGGTGCGCCCGATCTGGGCGCTCTGATCAGCAATCCCGCACCGATGCAGTACTTCGTCACGGCACGCGGTGGCAGCGCCCTGAACACGGTCGTCAGTCTCGCCATCGCGATCGCGATCATCAACGCCGTCGTCGCGATCACGCTCCAGGGCGGTCGTACCCTGTACAGTTCGGCCCGCGACCGGGCCTATCCCGACCCGGTCAGCAACTTGTTCCGCTACGTTCACCCCAAGCTGCAGACTCCGCTGCCGGCGACGCTTTTCGTCGGGGCAGTCGCAGCAGTCATCGCGGCCATCGTCCCGCTGAACTCGCTGATCATCGCCACCGGCGCCACCCTCGTCGCGCTCTACGTCATTGTGGCTCTCTCAGCGATCGTCGGTCGTCTCAACGGCACGAGCTCGCGCGCCCACTACAAGATGCCGCTGTGGCCGCTCGCGCCGGTCGTGGTGATCCTTTCCCTTGCCTACGTCACCTACCAGTTGTGGCAGGGAAACCCGTGGCAGGTGATCATCGCCGTGGGTGCACTCGCCGTCGGTTATCTTTACTACTACGTCTACCTCTACCCTCAGCGGGCGACCCGCTGGACGATGCCCGCAGCCGCCCACGACGAACACGCCGCCGATGACGCCGGCGCGGTCGTGATGGGCCCCGCAACCGAAATCGATCCCCCCGGCGCCACGCAACCAGCGCACGTCAGCAAATGACCGCGCCCGAACCGAGCCCTGCGGTGACACGCCGAGCCCGTGACTACGGAATCGAACTAGACGGCACCCCTGGCCCCTGGAATGCGATCACCGACGTCGCCGGCGTCGAAGTCGGCTACGAAACTCTCATTCACGGTGACGGCGCCCTCGATCAGGGGCGGGGCCCGGTCCGTACGGGAGTCACCGCGATCCTGCCGCTGGGCAGGGAAGGGATCGGACGGTCCTGCCCGGCCGGCTGGTACTCCCTCAACGGCAACGGTGAGATGACCGGGACGGCGTGGCTCGACGAGGTCGGTGCGCTGTCGCTGCCCATCGGCATCACCAATACTCACGCCGTCGGGGCCGTACACCGCGGCATCATCGACTGGTCGATCCGGCAGAGGCCTGAGCTGGCGCCTCGCTGGCATCTGCCCGTGGTCGCCGAGACCTGGGACGGCTACCTCAACGACATCAACGGGCCGCACGTCACCGGCGACGGGACGATGCGCGCTCTGGACTCCGCTGCGAGCGGACCGGTTGAGGAGGGATCGGTCGGCGGCGGCACCGGAATGAACTGCTACTCGTTCAAGGGCGGCACCGGCACCGCATCCCGCCAGGTGCGGATCGGCGGCCGCACCTACACCGTCGGGACGCTCATGCAAGCCAACTTCGGCAGCCGCAAGGAGCTCACCATCGCCGGGCACCGGGTCGGCGCGAAACTGCTCGACGACAACCCGATGGAGGACAGCGACTGGTTCGCGCCACCCGGCTCGGGATCGTGCATCACCATCGTGGCCACCGACGCTCCACTGCTGCCAGGCCAGTGCAAAGCGCTCGCCAGGCGGGTGCCCCTCGGGCTCGCCCGGACCGGCACCACCGGCAGCCACTTCTCCGGCGACCTGTTCCTGGCCTTTTCCGCAACCAATGTCGGCGCGCTCGACAGCTCCATCGACAGTGCCGTCCAGAGCCACCTAACCTTGCCGTCGCTCGAATTCATCCCCTGGGGACAGCTGGACGCGCTCTACGAAGCCGTCGTGCAATGTGTGGAAGAAACCGTCCTCAACGTCGTCGTCGCCGGACAGACGATGATCGGCCGTGACAGCCACCGGAGCCCCGGCTTCCCGACTGCACAACTGCCACAGTTACTCGCTCGGTAGCGATCGGGGAGAACCCAACCGAATTCGAGAAGGGCCCGTCCTCGGCGTCTCCGCGGGTGACGGGCCCTCTCAGCTGTCGGGATGACAGGATTTGAACCTGCGACCCCTTGACCCCCAGTCAAGTGCGCTACCAAGCTGCGCCACATCCCGGCCAGGCCTGGCGAACCAAGCCGGTCAAGATTACCTCAGCCCTACCGACCTCCAGACCACCGGCTCGAGTGGTCAGTATGGTCAAGTTATGACGCAACGCGCCCTCACCCTCGCCGATGAGCTGGCGCTTGCGGCCGTTCGGGACGAGCCGGGTCGGTTGCGGGTGGACAGCATCAGCGTCCAGGCGGGTTTGGCCGGCGCGGTCCTGGCGGACCTCTGGCTGGCCGAGCGGATCAACCTCGTCGACAACGCACTGGTGGTCCTGGACCCGACGCCGATTGGCGAGCCGATCATCGACTCCGTCCTGGCCACGATGGTCCAGGCCACGAAGCCTCGTCGCGCTCAGTCCTGGGTTCGGCGGCTCGGCACCCTGACGCTGCGCCGAGAGGTATTCGCCCGCCTCGCGGCCCTGGGCCTGGTCGATATCGAAGTTTCCAAGACTCTCGGCATCTTCAGCACCACGCACTACGGCGCCCTCGACCGGTTGTTGGCCGAGCGGACGAAATCGACCGTCGGTCTCGCCCTGGTCGGCGGGCCGTGCATTCCCGAACCGCGGCCCTGATCTCGCTACTCAACGCCACCTCGCTGCTGAAAAAGCTGGTACCGGAGGTGGATCGCGTCGTCGTCCGCGAAATCGACAGGTCGCAGTGGATCGGCAAGGTGGTGCGGCGGACGATCGACAGCAGCCGCACCGGCTGATCCGCAGTCCGAAGTCAGCAGTGCGCGCTGATCGGATCGGCCCCGACGCCGATCCGATCAGCCGTTGTCACCGCCAACGGGGAACCTCAGGCCGCGCCCGAGCCCGGGCCGGTCGAGGCACCCGACGACGTAGCGTCGGCCTCCGCCCGTTGGTACTCCTCGTCGGTGAACAACCGCGATCGGATCAGGAAGCGCACACCCTCGGGCGCCTCCACGGAGAACCCGCTGCCCCGACCGGGCACCACATCCACGGTCAGGTGGGTGTGCTTCCAGTACGCGTACTGGCTCACCGACATCCAGAACGGCACCGTTCGATCCAGTCCGACCTCGAGTTCCCCGAGATGGACGTCGGCTTCACTGGTGATGAAGTCGCCGTCCGGAAAACACATCGGCGACGACCCATCACAGCAGCCACCGGACTGATGGAACATCAACGGTCCGTGCCGGACGGTGAGCCGGCGGAGCAACTCCGCGGCCGCCTCCGTCCGGTCGACCTTCGAGACTTCGGTCATGGCTTAGAAGAAGCCGAGGGGCTTCTGCGAGTAGCTGACCAGCAGGTTCTTCGTGTTCTGGTAGTGGTCGAGCATCATCTTGTGGTTCTCCCGCCCGATGCCGGACTGCTTGTAGCCGCCGAATGCCGCGTGGGCGGGGTACTGGTGGTAGCAGTTGGTCCACACCCGACCGGCCTGGATCTCCCGGCCGACCCGGTAGGCCTGGGCGCCGTCGCGGGACCACACGCCCGCGCCGAGCCCGTACAGGGTGTCGTTGGCGATCTTCAGCGCGTCGTCCTCATCGTCGAAGCTGGTCACCGACACCACCGGTCCGAAGATCTCCTCCTGGAAGACCCGCATCGAGTTGTCGCCCTCGAAGATCGTCGGCTGCATGTAGTAGCCACCAGAAAGGTCCCCGCCCAGATCGGAACGCTCGCCGCCGGTCAGGATCTTCGCGCCTTCCTGCTTGCCGATGTCCATGTACGACAGGATCTTCTCGAGCTGATCGTTGGAGGCCTGCGCGCCGATGGCGGTGTCGGTGTCCAACGGGTTGCCCTGCTTGATCGTCCGCACCCGGGCGACGGCATCGGTCATGAACTGGTCGTAGATCGACCGTTGTACCAGGGCCCGTGACGGGCAGGTGCAGACCTCGCCCTGGTTGAGCGCGAACATCGCGAAGCCTTCGAGGGACTTGTCGTAGAAGTCGTCGCGAGCCGATGCGACGTTCTCGAAGAAGATGTTGGGGCTCTTGCCGCCCAGTTCCAGGGAGACCGGAATCAGGTTCTGTGAGGCGTACTGCATGATCAGCCGGCCGGTGGTGGTCTCGCCGGTGAACGCGATCTTGGCGATCCGGCTCGACGACGCCAGCGGCTTACCGGCCTCCACGCCGAAGCCGTTGACGACATTGAGCACACCGGCGGGGAGGAGGTCACCGACCAGTTCCATCAGCTTCAGGATCGACCACGGTGTCTGCTCCGCCGGCTTGAGGACGACACAGTTACCGGCGGCCAGCGCCGGTGCGAGCTTCCAGATCGCCATCAGCAGTGGGAAGTTCCACGGGATGATCTGGCCGACCACGCCCAGCGGTTCATGCATGTGATAGGCGACAGTATCGGCGTCGATCTCCGAAATCCCGCCCTCCTGCGCCCGAATCGCGCCGGCGAAGTAGCGGAAATGGTCGATCGCCAAGGGCAGGTCGGCGGCCAGCGTCTCGCGGACCGGCTTGCCGTTCTCGAAACACTCTGCAATGGCCAGCGACTCCAGGTTGGCCTCCATCCGGTCGGCGATCTTGTTCAGGATGTTCGCCCGGTCGGCCGCGGACGTCTTCCCCCAGGACCGCTTCGCGCCGTGCGCGGCGTCCAGCGCCAGATCGACGTCGCCGGCGGTACCGCGGGCGATTTCGGTGAAGTTCTCGCCGTTGATCGGTGAGGGATTGGCGAAGTACTCGCCGTTGACCGGATCAACCCACTCGCCCCCGATGAAGTTGCCATAGCGGGACTGGACGGTGACCGGGCTGTCGGATGAACCGGGGCGGGCATAGATAGTCAACGTTGACCTCCGTTGGACGAGCACTCGTTGCCGGGCGCTGCGGACTGTGACGCCTGCCACCTCGGCGGGCTACGCCGAGAGTAGAAAGTCGAACGCTGCAGCAACGCTGCATGCGCGCACATACGTTTCGCCGTGCGCACTCGACCTACCGGCGGTGCTGCACCCAGCGCCGGTCACCGTCGGGAAGTCCGAGTTCGCGATTCAGTCGGAGCACTTCGGCCTGGGCCAGCGGGTGCAGCGGCGAACCCTCCGGCAGCCGATCGGCCTGACGCTGCCACATAGCCAGATCATCGGCGCCCCAACGGGTTCGGGTCCAAGAGATCATCAGATCGAGCTCGCCCGATCCATACACTGCGGCGCGCAGCTGGCGCTCGAGTCGCTCCCGGCGGTCGACCACCCCGGGGGCATCCGACTGGGGAAGCAGCGGGCCGCGATACGCGTGCAGCGCATCGGCGGTGCGGCCGGCCTCCAGTAGCTTGCCGACGGTGAGCCAGTCGCAGATCGGCGACGCCCGGAGCCGATACGGCCGGGAATCCAGGAGATCGGGCCCGAGCAGCGATCGGAGTCTGGTCAGCTCGGCGCGGATCGTCGACAGGCTCACCTCGCCGGCATACAACTCGACGGCGAGCTGATCGCCGGTGAGGCCGTCGGGGTGGTCGACCAGGAGGACCAGGATTTCACTGTGCCGGGCGCTGAGCCGTTGCGTCCGGTGACCGACCTGAACTTGGCAGTCGGGGCGTCCGAGCGCCTCGATCGTGCTGCTGGTTCCTGGGGCCGGCGTCCACAAGCGCTGCGATCCGGACAGCGCGGCCATCCTGCCGAGCTCGGCCTCGGCCAATCGCGCGGCCGCCCGGACCAGTGCCATGGTCTGCGGTGAGGCCAGCTGCGGTCCTCCAGTGATGTCGACGATGCCCAGCACGGCCTGCGTCACCGGATCGTGAATCGGTGCGGCGGCACAACTCCACCGTTGAACCGGCACGCTGAAGTGCTCCGCGGCCGCTATCTGTACCGGTGCGTCGAGGCGCAGCGCGGTGCCCGGGGCATTCGTCCCGGCATGGGCCTCGTCCCACAGCGTTCCCTCGGAGAAGTTGATCCGATCCGCCTCCGCCAGTACGCCTGGTTTGCCGCACACCCACAGCAGTCGACCGTCCGCGTCGCCGAGCGCCATCAGGCTGTCCAGCTCCTCGGCGCTGCGGCCGAGCACGTCGTAGAGCAGCGGGAAGACGGACGAAAGCGGATGCGCCTGCCGATAATCGGCCAGTTCATCGGTAGGCAGCGCCAACGGCGGGGCACAGGATCCGGCGTCGACACCGGCCGCGGCGCTGCGGCGCCAGGACTCGGCCACCAGGTCACGGACGCGCGCCGGCACCGCGCCGGACTCGAGGAACCGGTCGTGATCTTGGTGGGTTGCGCGGACCTGGTCCACTCGACCTCTGTGTTGAGCTGACACGGTGCGATCCACCCTAGCGCGCGCCGGGTGGGCCTCGTCCCGTTGCAGGTCAGCCGCAGTGAGTCAGATCAAATCCGGTAGGAAAGTTATCGCTCAGCGAGAAGAATCCTCCCCGATCTGAACGCGTCAGGCGTCCGGTGGCTCGACCGGGTCGGCGACCACGGGCGCCAGGCCGCGCTCGTCGCGGAATCGCGGCTCGGTCTTCTTCTCCGGGTGTACGCCGCCCTTGTCCGCGTAGAACTCACGCAGGATGTCCATGTCGGCGGCCACGTTCCCGGTGACGTGGAAAGTGGGGCCGAAGCCTGCCGTCTTGGAGGCCCGGTCGATGAATCCCAGCGAGATCGGCATCCCGGTCTGCTGGGCCAGCCGGTAGAAGCCGGACTTCCAGAACTTCTTCTTGGTCCTGGTGCCTTCGGCGGCGATCACCAGGAAGAACTTTTCGCCGGCGTCGACCCGGCGAACCAGCTCGGGCACCAAGGCGTACGGGTTCGCCCGGTCGACCGGGATGCCACCGGTGGCGCGGGTCAGAATGCCCAGCGGGAACTTGAACAGTTCGAGCTTGCCGAGGAATTTCGGCGTCAGCCCGGCATGCCAGTTGATCATCAGCATGGCCACGTAGTCCCAGTTGGACGTGTGCGGGGCGCCGATCATGATGCCCGCCGTTTCGGTGGGCGGATCCCCGACGAATCGCCAACCCGTCACCTTCCAGATTCCCCGGGTGAGTCGTTGACGAATGCGCAGCTTGCCCATGCGATCAGATTACGACGGAAGCGTGACCGGCAACAATCGACCGTTCACCACGCAGACGGTTCGAAATCCTTCAGAAAGCACCCGTACAGGTCCTCGCCGGCTTCGCCACGAACGATCGGATCGTAGACCCGGGCAGCGCCGTCGACCAGGTCCAGCGGGGCATGGAAGCCCTCGTCGGCGAGCCGCATTTTGGTCGGATGCGGCCGTTCGTCGGTGATCCACCCGGTGTCGACAGCGGTCATCAGGATGCCGTCCTCGAGCATTTCGCCGGCGCTGGTTCGCGTCAGCATATTGAGCGCGGCCTTGGCCATATTGGTGTGCGGATGCCCGGGGCCCTTGTAGGCCCGGCTGAACTGGCCCTCCATCGCGGACACGTTCACGATGTACTTGCGGCGAGCGGTCGATGCGGCCAGCGCCGGCCGCAACCGCGAGACCAGAATGAACGGCGCCGTGGTGTTGCAGAGCTGCACCTCGAGCATCTCCAGGGCGTCGACCTCGTCCACCGTCTGCGTCCAGCTGTTCGCCTCGTGCAGGTCGGGCACCAGCCCGCCGGCGTCGATGGCCAACTCAGCGGCAATCCGCTCCGCCGTCGCCGACCCACTGACCAGGGCAAACTCGGTGACCTGCCGCGCGGTCAGCGTACCGGTCGCCTGGGCCGCCCGCTCCAGCAGCACCCCGCGCCGTGGTCGGGCGGACGGAATCCCAGTGCCCGGCAGGTCGTTGTGCGGGACCGAGCCGTTCAACGCGACCGGATGCTCGTCGTTGGTGTGGCCGAAGCTGATCATCTCGGGCAGCGGGCCACCCGGCAGTGGCTCCCACTCGGCGCGGGCCAGCGGTGCGTAGGCGCCGGGGGACCGGCGAACCGTCTGCGCCGCATTGTTGATCAGGATGTCCAGGGGGCCCCGGGACAGGACCGAATCGGCCAGCCGGACCACCTGCGCCGGGTCGCGCAGGTCGATGCCCACGATCCGCAGCCGATGCAACCAGTCGGCGCTGTCGGGCATCGCGCTGAACCGCCGAGCGGCGTCCTGCGGGAATCGGGTGGTGATGGTGGTGTGCGCCCCGTCCCGCAGTAGCCGCAGCGCGATGTACATGCCGATCTTGGCTCGGCCGCCGGTCAGCAGGGCCCGCCGTCCGGTCAGGTCGACGGCGGCGTCCCGTCGGCTGCGGTTCTTGGCCGCGCAGTCGGGGCAGAGCTGATGATAGAACGCGTCGACCACCTGG
Organism: Mycobacteriales bacterium; assembly: GCA_038245175.1. GTDB lineage: Bacteria > Actinomycetota > Actinomycetes > Mycobacteriales > Nakamurellaceae > Nakamurella. The sequence continues at coordinate 93,346 of JBBRSR010000002.1, forward strand.
TAGCGCTGCTTGCAGGTGTAGCAGGGCCTGGCTCGGATCAACGTGCCGGCGGTGGCGCCGATGATGTTCGAGACCAGCGGGATGCCCTGGGTCTCGTCGTCAATCCGGTCCGGGGAGCCGGTCGCAGTGGCGGCGATGACCGAGCGGTCGGCGGCCGAGATGGCGTCCCGTTTGTCGGTCCGGCGCTGCTTCTTCAACGACTTGAACAGCTTCGCGGTCGCCCGTCGGGCGGCGATCACGTCGGGATGGTCGTCGGGCAGGCGCCCGACCTCGTCGAGGACCTCGAGGCACCGGGCGAGCCGATCGGGGTCGATACTCACTCCAGGGATTTTACGGCCCGGCGTGACCAGGCCTGACCATCGGCGAAGTCCGCTGACGGACTTCCACAACTTCGGGAGCTGGAGATGAAGGCAAAGCCCAAGTCTGCTGATCGTTCGCTGCTATCGATCGGGTCCTTCGTCAGTGTGGGCAGCGCGCTGTCCACGGTCTGCCGTTGGTCGGTGATGTCATGGCGATCCACCAAGAAGGTGATGTCCGGCTCGTGAGCCAGGTCCGACCGATGTATATCGGGGTCGACCTAGCGTGGGGGCAGACCCACCCGACCGGGCTGGCGGCCGTTGACGACGACGGCGCGCTGATCACCCTGACCCAGCGCCGAACCGACGGCGAGATCCTCGGCTGGCTTTCCGAGCACGCGGCAGGCCCAGCCTTCGTTGCCTTCGACGCGCCGGTGATTGTCAACAACCAGACCGGGAACCGCGAGGCGGAACGTCTGGTCGCCCGCCATTTCGGTCGCTTTCAGGCCTTCTGCCACTCGACGAACCGGGCCAACCGGTGGTTCGCTGACGGCGGCCGAGCGCTGATGATGAGCCGCGAACTCGGCCTCGACATCGGATTGCGCCCGGATTCCGACCGTCGTGGGTTCGAGGTGTATCCGCATCCGGCGATCGTGGCGTTGTTCGATCTGCCCAGGATCCTGCGATACAAGGACAAGCCCGGCCGCACCCTCGAGCTCCGTCGATTCGAAATGCTTGAGCTGATCAGGCATCTCGAGGGACTGGCGACCGCGGCCGTGCGGCTTGAGGTCCGTGCGGCGCCGGAATGGGCAGGTGTGCGGCACCAGGCGGAAACCGCGACGACCAAGGCCGGGCTGTCGCGGATCGAGGACAGCCTGGATGCAGTGGTCTGTGCGTACGTCGCCCTGTTCTGGACGCGGAACCCCGGTCTGACGGCGGTTCTGGGAACCGCGGAAGACGGCTTTATCGTGACCCCGGTCAATCCGTCGATTCGTGACCGGATCGCCGCCGATCAGGGTCCATACCCTGAGCGGGCCCGGCCGGCGGCGTCCAGACTGTACCGATGACCGAAACTCCCGCAGTTCTTGGTGAAGCCCAGCTCGCCGCGACGATGGCTGACCTGCCCGATTGGCGGGCCCGGCTCGGATTTCTGCAAACCGCCTATGCAGCTGGGTCGGCCGCCGGCGCGCTTGCGTTGATCGCCGCGATCGGCGAAGCGGCGGAAGCGGCCAACCATCACCCCGACGTCGACTGGCGTTACGACCACGTCTTCGTCCGGACCACCACCCATCAGGCCGGGGACCAGATCACCGCCAAGGACGTCGACCTCGCCGGCCGGATCAGCGAACTGGCGGCTGCCGGTGGCGCCGTCGCCGAGCCAGGGGTGGCGCCAGGGATGGATGACCGGGACCCGGCGGGCTGACCGCGGTGCGTGTCACGTACTGACAATGGCTCGGCTGACCGCGGCCGGGCTGGAGTAGTTCGACGCCTACGAGCAGCGGATGGCCGCCCAGCCACTGCTGTTGTCGTCGGGCGCGGACATTGAGTTGTTGGCTGTCCGCGACGTGGATTAGCCGGCTTCGGCGACGTCGATGCCCCTGGCGCGGAGCTTGTCGATGAGCAGATCCAGGAATGGCACCTGACCCTTGACCAGTTTCGACCGAGCGGTGGCGCAATCGAACCAGGCCGCCCGGTCGATCTCGGGGAAACTCTTGAGCTGCCCCGACCCTTTCGGCCATTCCAGCTCGAACAGGTTGCTCCGGATGTGGTCGGCGTCGAAATCCGCGGCCAACGCGAAGGCGGTCACCCGCTTGCCGCTGGACTGCCTCACGGTGCCGAGGATCTCGAGGGTCCCGGCGGGCAGCGGGCTGCCCATCTCTTCGGCGAATTCGCGGGCCGCAGCAGCCATGGGTTCTTCGGCTTCCGCGTATTCGCCCTTGGGGATCGACCACCCGCCGTTATCCTTGCGCGCCCAGAATGGGCCACCCATGTGCGCTATCAGTACCCGGACAACGCGATCATCGACCCGGTAGAGCAGGATGCCGGCGCTGGAGACCATTTGCCGGCAGCCTAGCGAGTGCTTCTTGACGAAGTCCAGAGCCGATGCTGCGCCGCAGGTGCTCCTGTTGGTACTGCGACGCGGAATACCCCGGCCGCCTGGGACGACTGATCGGCGAGCACGCGTACTGGACTTACGTTCGAGTAACCACCTCGCTGCGATCACTTTGCGATCGCAGCTCGCCTTCGCGAACGCAGCTTCGTCCGCAAAGGGGAGTTCGGTCCGCCAAGTGAGCTCGAGCGCGCGGTCAGCTCAGTTCCATGCCCCGCGGGCGTACTGCGCCGGGTAACGGATGTCGGCGGCCGTCACGCCCAGCTCGTGGGCGGCGCGCTGCGGCCAGGCCGGTTCACGCAAAGCGGCCCTGGCCAGCAGCACCGCGTCGGCCTGGCCGTCCAGCAGGATCTGTTCGGCCTGCAGCGGGTCGGTGATCAAACCGACCGCCGCGGTCGGGATCTTCCCGATCTCGCGGACCTGGCGGGCCAGCGGAACCTGATAGCCGGGGCCAACCGGGATCTGCGCGCCGCTTTCGTTGCCGCCCGAGGACACGTCGACCAGATCCACGTCTGCCTCGCGTAACCACCCCGCGAGTTCGGCGGTTTGGTCGATGTCCCACGCACCGTCCACCCAGTCGGTGCCGGACAGCCGGACGAACAACGGCTTGTCGGGCCAGACTCTACGAACGGCGTGCACGATCTCCAGCAGCAGCCGACTCCGGCCGGCCAGGTCGCCACCGTACTCGTCGGTGCGGGTGTTGGAGCGCGGCGACAGGAACTGGTGCAGCAGGTAGCCGTGAGCCGCGTGCAGCTCGATCACGTCGAAGCCGGCCTGCGCGGACCGCTCGGCCGCGGCCACGAAAGCGCTGACGATGTCGGCGATCTCGGCAGGGCTGAGTTCCTTGGGTTCGACATAGCCCGGGAACGCCTGCGCCGACGGTGCGACCGAGGTCCAGCCGCCAGCGGACTCCGGAACGCTGCCGCGAGCCGCCGCCCACGGCCGGTAGGTCGACGCCTTCCGGCCGGCGTGCGCGAGCTGGAGGCCGACTTTCGTGTCCTGCTGATGCACGAAATCGACGATGTGTGCCCAGGCCTTGGTCTGCTCGGCGTTCCAGATCCCGGTGTCCTGTGGACTGATCCGGCCTTCCGGCAGCACCGCGGTGGCCTCGGTCAGCAACAGTCCGAACCCCCCGGCGGCCCGCGCGCCCAGATGCACCAGGTGCCAATCGTTGGGCACCCCGTCGGTCGCGCTGTACTGGCACATCGGGGCCAGCCACACTCGGTTCGCGAAGGTCGTGGAACGCACTGTCAGGGGTGTGAAGAGCAGGCTCATACCTGTGGTCAGCGCGGTCATCCCGCCGGTGATTCCGGTGGCGCGTGTGACCTCGGTCGCTGGCTGGCCGGCTCAGCGTGCGAGCACGGACTCCGCTGAGACGCAATCGAGCCCGTGCGCGGCCGCCACCGGGGCGCTGTTCAGCTGACCGCCCTGCGTGGTGAGGCCCTTCAACAACGCCGGGTCCGCCATCAGCGCAGCCGCCCAGCCGTGGCTGGCCAGCGCCGACACGTACGGCAGCGTGGCATTGGTCAAGGCGTAGGTGGACGTCCGCGGAACGGCGCCCGGCATATTGGCCACACAGTAGAAGACGGAGTTGTGCACGGTGAAGGTCGGCTCGTCGTGCGTGGTGGGGTGGCTGTCCTCGAAGCAGCCGCCCTGATCGACGGCGATGTCGACCAGCACCGAGCCGTCGCGCATCTGGGAAACCATCTCGTTTGTCACCAACTTCGGCGCCTTGGCGCCGGGGATCAGCACCGAGCCGATCACCAGATCGGCCTGGCTGACGGCTTCGGTGATGGTGAAGGCGTTGGAGGTCAAGGTTTTGATCCGACCGTCGAACTGGGCGTCCAGGCGGCGCAGCGTCGGGATGGACAGATCGATCACCGTGACATCGGCGCGCATGCCGACCGCGATCTCCGCGGCGTGCATACCCGCGACACCGCCGCCCAGGACGACCACCTTGGCGTTCTCCACCCCGGGGACACCGCCGAGCAGCACGCCTCGGCCGCCCTCGTTGCGCATCAGGTGATAGGCGCCGACCTGCGGGGCCAGCCGGCCGGCGATCTCGCTCATCGGGGCCAACAGAGGCAGCGAACGGTCTGCGGACTGCACGGTCTCGTAGGCGATGGAAGTGGTGCCGGCCGCCAGCAGCCGGTCGGTCAGCGGCCGGTCGGCGGCCAGGTGCAGGTAGGTGAACAGGACCTGATCGGCGCGCAGCCGGTGGTATTCGGTGGCAACCGGCTCCTTGACCTTGACGATCAGCTCGGCCTGCTCCCACACCGCGTCGGCGGTTGGCACCATGGTCGCGCCGGCCGACACGAAGTCGGCGTCGGTGATCTTGGACCCGCTGCCGGCCTCGGTCTCGATCAGCACCACGTGACCCTGCATGACCAGGTGATGCGCGCCGGCGGGAGTCATCGCAACCCGGAATTCGTTGTTCTTGACTTCACGAGGCACGCCGATGCGCATGAGGGACCTTTCAGGTTGACGCTGATCCAGTATCAGCCGACACAGTATGGAACTTTCGACTGGTTGTTGGGAAGAGATACGAATAGGATTCGCTAAGCTAGTCAAATGGTGCGGCAAAATTCGGAAATCGGCACGGAACGGGGCAGTGTGCCGAAGAGTGTGCCGAAGCCTGTTCAGGGCTTGGACGCCATTGATCGGGCGCTGATCGCGCTGCTCGCCGCGGACGCCCGGATTCCGAACAACGCGCTCGCCGCCGAGGTGGGGATCGCGCCGTCCACCTGCTTGAGCCGGGTCCGGGCGCTGCGCGATTCCGGAGTGATCCGCGGTTACCACGCAGACATCGATCAGGCGGCGATCGGCCAGGGGCTGCAGGCGCTGATCGCCGTTCGGCTGCAGTCCGGCGCGCGCGGTCGGATCGGCGCCTTCACCGAACGCGTGCGTAGCCGCCCAGAAGTGCAGAGCGTGTTCTTCCTGTCCGGGGCCAATGACTTTCTGCTGCACGTCTGCACGGCCGACGCCGAGCAGCTGCGTAACTTCGTGGTGGAGGAGCTGTCGGCCCACCCGGAGGTCGCGTTGACCGAGACGAATCTGATCTTCGAACGGCATCGCGGCGCTCAGGCCTCGACACACTGACCTGCGGAATGAGACGCCGGGCTCAGAGCGTGGCGGTGTACTCCTTGAGCCAGGCCACGAACGGCTCGGCCAGGTCCGCACGCTCGGCGGCCAGCGTGACGATCGTCTTGAGATAGTCCAGCTTGTCCCCGGTGTCGTACCGCCGACCGCGGAAAACCACCCCGACGACGCCGCCGCCTTCGGCCGGATCCATGTCGATCAGCGTGGCCAGCGCGTCGGTCAGCTGGATCTCGCCGCCGCGTCCGGGCTCGGTATGGTGCAAGACCGCGAACACCTGGGGGGTCAGCACGTACCGGCCGATCACGGCGAGGTTGCTCGGTGCCTGCGCGGGTTCCGGCTTCTCGACCAGCGCGGTGACCTGCTGCACCTCCAGCGTGGGATCCCCGAGATCAAGGTCCCGCGCCAGCGGGGTGACCGCGGCGCAGCCGTAGAGACCGATCTGCGCGGCGGGCACCTCGATCAGCGCGATGACGCTTTGCCCGGTCGCCTCGTGAACCTTGATCATCTGCTGCAACAACAGGTCGCGTTCGTCGATCAGGTCGTCGCCGAGCAGCACGGCGAACGGATGCTCGCCCACATGCTGCTCAGCGCACAAGACGGCGTGCCCCAGTCCGAGGGCATCGCCCTGGCGGACATAGTGCACGTTGCCAAGGTTGTTCGACTCGGTGACCGCGGCCAACCGTGCGGTCTCACCCTTGGCCGCCAGCGTCGTCTCGAGTTCGTAGTTGCGATCGAAGTGGTCCTCGAGCGGCCGCTTGTTGCGACCGGTGATCATCAGGATGTTGTCCAGGCCGGCACCGACGGCCTCTTCGACCACGTACTGAATCGCGGGCTTGTCGACGACGGGCAGCATCTCCTTGGGCATCGCCTTGGTGGCCGGGAGAAATCTGGTGCCCAGCCCCGCTGCCGGAATCACTGCCTTCGTTACCTTCGGCACGAATACCCGTCCTTGTCAGTTGCTCGTCAGTTGGCGAATACGTCGACCATCAGATCAACTCAGATAATCGCAGATCGCGCACTGTGCCCGGTCCAGGTTCGGTGTGATCTGCACTCCGACGGACCTATCGGCGCGAGGTCAGCGCGATGAGTCGAGCGGCCTTCAACTCCGTCTCCTGCCACTCCTGTGCCGGATCGGACGGATAGGTGATGCCGGCTCCGGTGCCGAAATTGAGCGTGCGCTCACCAGGATCGCCGGTCCGGAAGAAGGTGCGGATACCGACGGCCAGTTCGGCTCGGTGCCGATCGGCGTCGACATAGCCGATCGCTCCGCAATAGGGACCGCGCGGCGTCGACTCCAGCTCGGCGATCACCTGCAATGCGCGGATCTTCGGGGCGCCGCTGACCGAGCCGGGCGGAAAGGTGGCGTCGAAGATCTGTCCCCACGAGACAGCGGGCCGCAGGCTGCCCCGGACGGTCGAGACCAGGTGAGCCAGCCCCGGGTGCAACTGGGTTTCCAAAAGCGACAGCACCCGCACCGAATCCGGCCGGCAGATCCGGTTGAGGTCATTACGGACCAGATCGGTGATCATGATGTTCTCGGCGATGTCCTTGTGCGCGAAGGTGTCCGCCGTTGGCGCCGTCCCCTTGATCGGCGCCGATTCGATGATGTCGCCGTCCCGGCACAGAAACAGCTCGGGCGAGGCACAGACAATCCAGTCGGTCTCGGTGTGCACCACCCCCTGATACGGCGCGGGATTGCCCTCGTCCAGAATCGCCGCCAGCGCGGCGGGATCGGCGCCGTCCGACAGCGGCGCGGACAACATCCGGCACAGGTTCACCTGATAGACCTCGCCGAGCTCGATGTAAGCCTGGATCCGCCGAACCAGCGTGGTGTAGCGATCCTGCGCCAGCGACGAACGCCAGCCGGCCGAGTCCGGGCCGGGCCAGGCCTCCTTCGCCGCGGGCAGCGGAGCCGGCCGGACATCGCCGAACCGGTACCCGGTCAGTCGGCCCTCGAAGGTCCCGACGACGGCCCACCAGCCGCCCCGGTCCAGCGTCGTCGGGTCGACGGCGAGGTCGGCGACCGCGACCAGATCGGTGGCCAGCATTCCGCCGAAGTACGCCCACGGCTGGCCATCCATGGGCTACACCGTAGGGGACCGCAGTGTTCCGGCTTCAACCGTGACGCGCGATACTGCCCCGGTGAACGATGATCAGGACCGGTCCGCCCAGCCCGACGGCGAGTCGGCTCCGCCGATCCGCACCCGGTCATCCCGGGTCGCCTACCACAACCAGTGGCTGTCCGTCCGCGAGGACAGCATCGAATTCGCCGATGGCACGACCAGTATTTTCGGCGTCGTGGACAAGGATGACTACGCCGTCGTGATCGCCGAGCAGGACGGCCATTTCCACCTGGTCGAGCAGTACCGGTACGCGCTGTCGCGTCGCACCATCGAGTTCCCGATGGGTGGCTGGCCGGCGGGCAAGTCCGGCGCTGCCGAGGATCTGGCCAAGGCCGAACTCGTCGAGGAGACCGGACTCACGGCGGCCGGCTGGACGCACCTCGGGCATCTGATCCAGTCCGCCGGCTACAGCTCGCAGGGATTCGACATCTACCTGGCCACCGACCTGACACCGGGCCCGCACAACCGCGAGCAGACCGAGCAGGACATGGTCCACCATGTGGTCAGCGAGTCGCAGTTCCGGCAGATGATCGCCGATGGCCGGATCGGGGACAGCCCGACGATCGCGGCCTACCAGCTGCTGCAATTGCATCGGGACGGTGCCACGGGCTGACCACTAGGCTTCGCGGATGGGCCTATCGGGGGTCCGGGTCGAGTTGCTTGTGCGGCAGGAGCGGGGGACAGCAGTGTCCGAACCCAGCGTTGCCCCGGCCATGCCGGTGGCCGGCGACCGAATCTGGACCGTGCCGAACGCTCTGTCGTTCCTTCGCCTGCTGGGTGTACCGCTGTTCCTCTGGCTGCTGCTCGGTCCGCAGGCCGACGGCTGGGCCTTCGTCGTCCTGGCGCTCAGTGCGGTCAGCGACTGGGCCGACGGCAAACTGGCCAGATTGCTCAATCAGTACAGCAGGCTCGGCGCCATCCTGGATCCGGCGGCGGACCGGCTCTACATTGTGGCCACCCTGGCCGGGTTCGTCATCCGCGGCTTCATCCCGTGGTGGCTGGCGGCGCTGATCGTCGGCCGTGACCTGATCCTGAGCGCGTGCCTGCCGATCATGCGTCGACATGGTTACGGGCCGTTCGAGGTGCACTACCTTGGCAAGGCCGCAACCTTCTGTCTGCTCTACGCGCTGCCGTTGCTGTTGTTGGCCCAGGGCACCTCAGTGCTCGCCCAGATCGCCCGGCCGCTGGCGTTGGCGTTCACCGGTTGGGGCGTGCTGTTGTACCTGTGGGCGGGTGCGCTGTACCTGCAGCAGGTGCGGTGGGTGGTCCGCAATACCCCGGTGGTGCCGCCGGCGCAGCGGCCGACGGTGAAGAGCGTGACGGGTGGCTGACCGTCGGCCAGGTACCGACGACCCCGCCGCGCCCTTTGCCTTGCTGGACTCGCTTACCCGGGACACCCTTGACCCGGGCTACGAGCGGGCCGCCCGGCGGCGACAGGCCGGGATCGGGTCGTCGAAAGTCGCCGGCCGGACGTGGCTGATCGCCGGCACCGTGGTGGTCGGTCTGCTGCTGGGCGTGGCGTTACAGAACACCAATGCCAACTCGGCAGGTGTCGACCAGGCGCGCGATGCGCTGAACCTCGACGTGGCCAACGCACAGGACCGGGAGGCCGAATTGGCGGCGTCCGTGAGTGGACTTGCCGCTCAGGTCCGGTCGGCTCAGTCCGGGGCCGCCGACACCGGACCGCTGGCCACCCTGAATGTGCTGGAGGAGATGAACGCGCTGGTCGCAGTGACGGGGCCGGGGCTGCGGGTCATCCTGAACGATCCGGGGGCGGCCACCGGCGACAGCGCCATCCTGGACCGGGACATCCAGTTGCTGGTCAACGGACTGTGGTCGTCCGGTGCCGAGGCCATCGCCGTCGGCGGTGTCCGGCTACGGGTGACGAGCGCCATCCGGCAGGCGGGCGGCGCCATCCTGGTCGACAACCGTCCGGTGGCCTGGCCGATGACGATCGAGGCCATCGGGGATCCCAGGAACATCCAGCAAAAGTTCATCTCCACCGCCGGCTATGGCCGCTTCAATTCATTTGTCCAGCTCTACGGGGTCGGGTTCGACGTGACCGCCGCCGAGTCGCTGTCCCTACCGGCAGCGGCAGCCGTTGACAACCGGTACATCGAAACCTCGCCGTCGGCCACCGAACCGCTGACCACCGAACCGACCACCCAACCGCCGACCACGCCGGCCGCGCCCACCAGTTGATGAACGAACCGATCAGCACCACCAGGGAGTCCATGTGTACGCCGTGATCGCCTTGGCCATCGGCATCGTCGTCGGGGTCCTGACCTCGCCGACCGTGCCCGACTGGCTGGGCCCCTATCTGCCCATCGCCGTCGTCGCCGCCCTGGACGCGGTCCTCGGCGGGCTGCGGGCAAAGCTCGCCGACACCTTCGACGCCAAGGTCTTCGTGACCTCGTTCATCGCGAATGTGCTGGTGGCCGCGTTCATCGTGTTCCTGGGCGATCAGCTCGGCGTCGGTTCCCAGCTGTCCACCGCGGTGGTGGTGGTACTCGGCATCCGCATCTTCGGCAACGCCGCGGCCATCCGCCGGCACATCTTCAAGGCCTGACATGACACCTGACACGCCACCTGAAACGCCGCCGGAGCCGAAGAACCGCACCCGATGGTCCCGGATCGAGTCGCACCTACTGATCGCCGCACTCTGCGCGATCCTCGGTTTCGGCATCGTCATCCAGGTCCAGTCGACTCGGGACGGCAACGCCCTGGCGACCGCCAGGCCCGCCGACCTGGTGGTCATTCTCGACGGCCTGCAGCGCCGCCAGGACGATCTGAACGCGGAGATCGCCGAGCTGCAGAAGACCCTCGCCACGCTGCGAAGTGGCGGCGCCTCCTCCCAGGAGGCCCTGGCGGAGGCCCAGCGCCGCGCTCAAGAGCTGGCGATCCTGGCCGGCACCGCGGTGGCCACCGGTCCCGGCGTGAGCATGGTGATGGCCGACCCAGCGGTCGGCGTGACGCCCGAGGTGCTGCTGGCCGCCCTGCAGGAGTTGCGCAACGCCGGCGCGGAGGCGGTTCAGGTGGGCGCGGTGCGGATGGGCGTCGACTCCTCGTTCACCGGTAGTGCGGGCGGCATTCTGGCCGACGGGACGGCGCTGACCGCTCCCTACGTCATTCTGGCGATCGGCGACCCGCCGACGCTGACCGCGGCGATGAACATTCCCGGTGGCGTCAGCGACACGGCCAAACGAGCGGGTGGCTCGTTGGTGATCACTTCGCGGGACACGGTGACCATCGACGCCTTGCGACCGTTGCGCACGAACACATACGCTCGGCCCGCGGGTGGCTGAGCGTCCGCCTCTGAGCTTGCGGTTGAAGGCACCCCGATTCACTCCCAGCACGCGATGAGCTGCAGCCGACCGAGCTGCCTTGAACCGAACAGAAGGGTACGTCGTTGATTCCTGACGAACTGGGCTACAGCGCCGAACACGAGTGGGTGCGCTCGGCCGGCGAGACTGCCGTGCGGATCGGCATCACCGACTTCGCGCAGGCGGCCCTCGGCGACATCGTCTACGTCCAACTGCCCGAAATCGGTGCGGTGGTGACTGCTGGGGATTCGATCGGTGAGGTGGAGTCGACGAAGTCGGTCTCCGAGATATTCACACCGCTTTCCGGCACGGTGGTAGCGCTGAACGACGCGCTGGAGTCCGCTCCGGAGTTGATCAACGCCGATCCGTACGGTGAGGGCTGGATCTTCGAATTGGACGTGGACGAGATCTCGGCCATCGCGGATCTGCTCGACGCCGATTCCTACGCCGAGCTCATCGGCGAGAGCTGATCGGCTGCCGAACAATGAGGCTGACCCTCGCCGGCCGCGGCGAAGTTTTCGTCACGACAGCAGTTACCGACGGCGTGCGCGCTGCGGCAGGCACGGTACGGTCAGAGAACACAAACCAGATTCGCGGCGAGGCGACACGTCGCTGCGAATGGGCGATGGAGGGAGTGCCGCGTGACCGAAAGCGACAACGGGTCGGATTCGACTTCGATCTTCGCCGGTGGCCTGCTGGGCCAGAGTGAGCCGGAGTCCAGTGAAGCGACGCTGACCGGCATGGAGCCGGTGGCTTCGGGCACCGCGCTGCTGGTCGTCAAGCGCGGTCCGAACGCTGGATCCCGATTCATCCTGGACAAACCCGTGATCACCGCGGGCCGTCATCCGGAGAGCGACATCTTCCTCGATGACGTCACCGTTTCCCGTCGCCATGCCGAGTTCACCCTGGTAGATGACGGCTACGAGGTCGCTGACACCGGCTCGCTCAATGGCACCTATGTCAATCGCGAAGCAGTGGAGTCATCCTCGCTGGCCAACGGTGACGAGGTACAGATCGGCAAGTTCCGGTTGGTGTTCCTGACCGGCAGCCCGAGCGGCAGTGCTGGGAACTCCGCCGAGTCATGACCGCAGCTGGACTGGCGTCAGACGACAACTGGCTCAGCATCGGTGCAGTGCTGGCACAGCTCAAGTCGGAGTTCAACGACGTCTCCATCTCCAAGATCAGATTCCTCGAATCCGAGGGTCTGGTCACGCCGCACCGGACGCCTGCCGGCTACCGGCAGTTCTCGGTCAACGACGTGAATCGACTGCGGTACGTGCTGGTGGCGCAGCGTGATCAGTACCTGCCGTTGAAGGTCATCAAGGACAACCTTGACGCGATCGACCGTGGACTGGAGCCCGATGGTTCCAGTGCCCGGCTGCCGCGCGCGCTGGCCGCGGCGGGCACCCCGGACGTACCCCAGTTCGCCGGCACGCCTGCTGTCCGGATGACGAGGGCGGAACTGCTGTCCAGTTCGGGGCTTGACCAGGGCCAGCTGCGTGAGCTCGAGCAGTTCGGGCTGATCCAGGCCGGCCCGGGTGGATACTTCGACGCCGATGCCGCCATCCTGGCCAACACCGTCGGCGAGCTGATCGAAGCAGGAATGGAACCGCGGCATCTGCGCCCCTTCCGGATCGCCGCGGACCGCGAAGCGGCCCTGGTGAGCCAGCTCGTTTCGGCCCAGGCCCGACAGAAGAACCCCGACGCCCGCGAGCGCGCGGAGCACACGGCCGCCCAGTTGGCCAACACCGTGATGCGGTTGCATGCGCTGTTGGTGAAATCCGGCATCCGGCGCGAACTCGGCGGCTGACCGCGCCAACGATCGCGGCGCGATTGTGTAGCGTGAGAGCCAAGAAGGAAGGCTGCGCGACATGATCGAAATGCGTATCGTCGGCGTCCGTATCGAGATGCCCAGTCAACAGCCAATCCTGATCCTTGCGGAGCTGGGTGGGAACCGCAGTCTGCCGATCCTGATCGGCTCTACGGAAGCATCGGCGATCGCCATGCATCTGCAGGGCATGCGGCCGGCCCGGCCGCTCACCCATGATCTGCTCGGCCAGGTCATCGCGGCGCTCGGGCACACCGTTCAGCAGGTCCGCGTGGTCGATTTCCGGGAAGGCACCTTCTTCGGCGAACTTGTCTTCGAGAACGGGACCACCGTGTCCGCGCGCCCGTCGGACGCCGTCGCGCTGGCCGTCCGCATCGAGATCCCGGTGTACGTCGACCCGGCTGTGCTGGACTCGGCCGGCGTGATCGTGCCCGAGGACGAGGACGAGGATGAGCTCCCCGAGGAGGAGAGCGAGGACGAGGTCGAGCGTTTCCGTGAATTCCTGGACACGATCTCGCCAGAAGACTTCGAAGAGGGCCAGAAGTAGCGGGACTGCGAAGAAGCCACAGTAACCCTCAAGGTAAGGTTTAGAACACGCCGAGCCTGAGGATTGACCGCGCCGCCGACGGGGCTTACCTTCAAGACAAGTCACGCGCTTGTGATTTGCAGGCAGGTACCGGCTCCGCAGTCAGCGGACCGGCATGGCGCCCCGTTGTCGCGGTTCATCCATCGCAGCGGTCGCGAACTTCGGGAAGGCGGTCGGGCGATGCTCGAGAGCGGACAGGGTGCGCTCTTCGAGAACACCGAGCTGCCGGATGAACACATCGGCTACCGCGGGCCGACCGCCTGCCAGGCCGCCGGAATCACCTACCGCCAGCTCGATTACTGGGCGCGCACCGACCTTGTAGTGCCGACGGTCCGCAGCGCGACCGGCTCCGGTTCGCAGCGGCTGTATTCCTTCAAGGACATGCTTGTCCTCAAGGTCGTCAAGCGCCTGCTCGACACCGGTGTCTCGCTGCAGAACATTCGCGTCGCCGTCGATCACCTGCGGGCCCGCGGAATCGAAGACCTGGCCGGCGTCACTCTGTTCTCCGACGGCACCACCGTGTACGAATGCACCTCCCCCGAGGAGATCGTCGATCTGCTGCAGGGTGGCCAGGGTGTGTTCGGCATCGCCGTCGGCGGCACCATGCGGGAGATGACCGGCCAGCTCGCCGAATTCCCGGGTGAGCGCATCGAGGGCAGCACCGCTTCGGTCGAGCAGGACGAATTGTCGCTGCGCCGCCAGGCCCGCCAGGCCGGCTGACCGCGCAACCGCCCGCGTGGGGGTCCACCGGCGAATTCTTCTGTTGTTATTCGGTTGACTGTGACGGGGTCGTCGCGGCGGCAGATCCCTGGGTGCGAACGGCGCGCTGGTAGATTGTAAGCGTCGACCACCCCCCGTGGGAGAGTCCGTCCGGGTCGGTGATCCGGGCGGCGCCGAAGGTGCAATTCCTCCCCTGGAATCTCTCAGGCCCAGCACCGCGGGGAGCAGACACATCTGGAGAGCAGGTGGCCCAGCCATCTCACCGACGGAGCAAACCGGCGATCCCGGCCACACTCTCAGGTTCCGTGACAGAAGGGGAGGGCCGGGCGCGCAGCGCCCGGGTTCCAGCCCTGCGCAGGACCTGAGAGGACAGCGTGAGCCACCACGATCTATCCGCATTGCCCACCTTCGCCGAACGGCACATCGGTCCCGATGAAGCCGAAGCCGGCACCTTTCTGAAGTACCTCGGTCTGACCTCGCTCGAGGAACTGGCCGACGCCGCTGTGCCGACGACCATCCGGCCGCACGGCGCCGGGCATCTACTGAACCTGCCCGACGCGGCGACCGAGGTCGAGGCGCTGGCCGAACTGCGTGCGTTCGCGGCCCGCAACCGGCCGATGGTCCAGATGATCGGCCTCGGGTATCACGACACCGTCACCCCCGGCGTGATCAAGCGCAACGTGCTCGAGAACCCTGCTTGGTACACCGCTTACACGCCGTATCAGCCGGAGATCTCGCAGGGCCGGCTGGAGGCGCTGCTGAACTTCCAGACCGCCGTCGCCGACCTGACCGGGTTGGAGATCGCCAACGCGTCCATGCTCGACGAGGCCACCGCCGCCGCCGAGGCGATGACGTTGGCGCACCGGACGTCCAAGTCCAAGTCGCAGCGGTTCGTGGTCGACGCCGACACATTGCCGCAGACGCTGGCCGTGCTGGCCACCCGCGCCGAGCCGCAGGGCATCGAGGTGCTGGTCGCCGACCTGACCGACGGCCTGCCCGTCGGCGACTGCTTCGGGGTGCTGCTGTCCTATCCGGGAGCGTCCGGCGCGCTGCGCGATCACACCGCGCTGGTCACCGCGGCCCATGAGCGGCAGGCCAAGGTGGCCGTCGCCACCGACCTGCTCGCGTTGACCCTGCTCCGCCCACCCGGCGAGATCGGCGTGGACATCGCGGTCGGCAGCTCGCAGCGGTTCGGGGTGTCGCTGGGCTTCGGGGGCCCGCATGCCGGGTTCATGGCTGTGCGCTCGGAGCTGCAGCGTCAACTCCCCGGACGGCTGGTCGGAGTGTCCAAGGACGCCGACGGAGCGCCCGCCTATCGGCTCGCGCTGCAGACCCGTGAGCAGCACATTCGCCGGGAGAAGGCGACCAGCAACATCTGCACGGCGCAGGTGCTGCTGGCGGTGATGGCGTCGATGTATGCGGTCTATCACGGGCCCAACGGGCTGCGGGCGATCGCCTCGAAGGTGGCCACCCAGGCGGGTGGACTGGCCGCGGCGCTCCGTGCGGGCGGCGTCTCGGTGGCGCACGAAGCCTTCTTCGATACCGTCCGGGCAGTCGTGCCCGGCAGGGCCGCCGCCGTGGTGGCCGCGGCCCGTGCGGCCGGCATCAACCTCTGGGCCGATGGCGACGACGCGGTGCAGATCTCGGTGTCCGAGGTGACCACCGATCAGCACATCGTTACCGTCCTCGGCGCGTTCGCGGCGAGCGTCCCCGGCTGGCAGACGGCCGGCTGGACGGGCAGCGCGGCGCTTCCGGCAGAGCTGATGCGGACCTCGGACTTCCTGACCCATCCGGTCTTCCGCACGCACCACTCCGAGACCGCTATGTTGCGCTACCTGCGGCGACTGTCCGACATGGATCTGGCGCTGGATCGTTCGATGATTCCGCTGGGCTCCTGCACGATGAAGCTGAATGCGACAGCGGAGATGGAAGCGGTGACCTGGCCGGAGTTCGCCGGGCTGCATCCGTTTGCCCCGGCTGAGGATGCGGCCGGCCTGCTGGACCTGATCGGCCAGCTGCAAACCTGGCTCTGCGAGATCACCGGCTACGCCGCCGTATCCTTGCAGCCCAACGCCGGTTCGCAGGGCGAGTTCACCGGGCTGCTCGCGATCCGCGCCTACCATGCCTCCCGCGGGGAGTCCCATCGGACGATCTGCCTGATCCCGGCGTCGGCGCACGGCACCAACGCGGCGAGCGCGGTGATGGCGGGCATGCGGGTCGTCGTCGTCGGGACCGATCCCGAGGGCAACATCGACCTGGTCGATCTGCACGCCAAGATCGACGTGCACGCCGCCAACCTGGCCGCGATCATGATCACCTACCCGTCCACCCACGGGGTGTACGAGGAAACGATCAGTGACATCGCCGAATCCGTGCACAGCGCCGGCGGACAGGTGTACGTCGACGGGGCCAACCTGAACGCGCTGGTCGGGCTCGCGCGACCGGGGCAGTTCGGCGGGGACGTGTCGCACCTGAACCTGCACAAGACGTTCTGCATCCCGCACGGCGGTGGCGGCCCCGGCGTCGGCCCGGTCGCCGTCCGCGCGCACCTGGCACCGTTCTTGCCGACGCATCCGCTGCAGCCGTTGGCCGGTCCGGTGGGCGGTATCGGTGCGGTCGCCGCGGCGCCGTGGGGGAGCGCGTCGATTCTGCCGATCTCCTGGGCCTACATCCGGATGATGGGTGGCGACGGCCTGCGGCGGGCGACCCTGACCGCCGTCGCCGCCGCGAACTACGTCGCGGCCCGGCTCAACGAGTTCTACCCCGTGCTGTACACCGGCCACGGCGGGTTCGTCGCGCACGAATGCATTCTGGATCTGCGCGGGATCACCTCGGCGACCGGTGTCACTGTGGACGACGTGGCCAAGCGGCTGGCCGACTACGGCTTCCACGCCCCGACCATGTCGTTCCCGGTGGCCGGCACGCTGATGGTCGAGCCCACGGAGAGTGAGGACCTGGCCGAGATCGACCGGTTCATCGACGCGATGATCGCCATCAAGGGTGAGATCGATCGGGTCGCCACCGGCGCCTGGCCAGTGACCGACAACCCGCTGCGTGGCGCCCCGCACACCGCGGCCGCGCTGGCGGGCGACTGGGAACACCCCTACACCCGGGCCGAGGCCGTGTTCCCGGCCGGAGTCGTGCCGGCGCACAAGTACTTCCCGCCGGTCCGCCGGATCGACGGCGCCTTCGGCGACCGGCACCTGGTCTGCTCCTGCCCGCCGGTCTCGGACTACCAGTAGGAGTAATCGCGTCCCGGCTCAGGCTTGACCGCTGGTGATCCTGACCACCGGCGTCGTACCGTGGTCGGTGTGCGTCACGACGTCGCCCGGCCCGATGGCGGGCTCACGACTGCCTTTTCCGCGGATCCCGTCGCGGTGTCGGGCTTGGCCGGCCGCCGCCGGATGATCGGCGGATTCACCCTGTTACTGGCGCTGATAGCGGCGCTGGCAGCGCCCCGACTGCTCGCTCCCGGGGTGGTCGGAGAGGGTTCGGCCGCGCCGTTGCCACCACCGCCGGCGATCGGTTCCTGCCTGGCGATCGGCGCAGATGGACCGGGCGTGGTGCCTTGCGATCAGCCCCATTGGGCTGAGGTATACCAGACGTGGCCGCCCGATCTGTTCACCGATCGATGGGCCTCATCCGGCGATGGTGCAGTGCCGAGAGCAGTAGACACCGACCACAGCGGTGGGACGCCGCCTGCAGGTGGGTCACTGTGCATGTCCCTGATCGGCGACTATCTGGGTGCGGCACCGACTTCCAAGGACGCACTGTGGGCGCGCGCTTCGATGCTGGTTGTTGCGCAGTACATCACCGCGCCGGCCGACCAAGGTGTCGGCGGACATCGGTGGTCCGCCTGCGTGGTGACCGCTCCGGACGGTGAGGCCTATGTCGGAACCATGCACAACGGGGGCGTTCCGGGAAACCCCGCTCCGGCCAAATTCCAGAGCTGCGTGGTATCCGGTTCGGGCACCGGTGTGGGCATCGTCAGCTGCGATCATGCACACCGCATCGAGATCCTGGGCTGGTTGCAGGTCAGCGATCAGATGGTCGCCGACGGAACGCTCGTGCTCCCTCCGCCGGCGCAGATTCAGCAGAGCTGCGTGGATCTTGCCCGGTCCGTAACCGGCGCGGACGACCCGACTTACGGCGGGCAGCTCCGCATCTCCGCCCGCCCGCTCACCTGGGTGGCCACGGATCCACCGCTCCCCGGATCTTCTGCGGTGGCGGTGCCGGACTGTTTCGGCGAACTTGTCGGTGAGGGCGAACTGGTCGGCACGGTGATGGGGCTGGGTGACGCCCCGCTGCCGGTCGGCTGAGCCCACGCTCGGCCCGGGTGACTGCAAATAAGAGTGACGGCTGCCCCGGACCGGTCGTAATCTGAAGAAATGCGGCGCGGCACATTCGGCTCGGGTGAGGCGGCGATGCTCGATGTCGGCGGGAGCGGGGCAACCGGCCGATCCGTCGTTCGCAGTCGCCAACTGGGCGCGTGTGCGCTGGTGGTGGCCGTTGTTGCGGCGCTGGCGCTGCCCAGGTTGCTCGCCCCCGGCGTGGTCGGCGCGGCGTCGGCCGCCCCGTTGCCGCCCCCGCCGCCGGTCGGATCATGCCTGCAGCTGGCCATCGAGACGGTGGAGGTCGTCGGGTGCGACCGGCCGCATACCGCGGAGGTCCTCCAGACGTGGCCGGCAGATCGGCAGCCGGACGGTGCGACAGCCCTGGATGGCCGTCCGGCGCCGCTGGAAGGGGAGCCGTACGGCAGCGATGCGTGGTTCGCGCAGTCGGTTGACATGTGCTGGCCGGCGATGGACGACTACCTGGCCATCCCGCCGCTGGATGCCACCGCGGTCTGGATCGCCATTCCGGTGCAGATAGTCCCGCGGTTCATTTCGGCTCCGGCCGAGCAGTCCGCCGGAAAGCGGCGTTGGCGGGCTTGCGTCCTGACGGCGCCGTCCGGGCAGGAGTTCGTCGGAACTCTGCGGAACGCCGGTGCTCCTGATTCGCTGCGGCCGGCGCCTTTCGGCAGCTGCGTGTGGTCCGGGACGGGATCCGTCGTCGGCGTGGTGGGATGTGCGGGTCCGCACCAGATCGAGCTGCTCGGCTATTTCAACCCCACCATGGCCATGTTCCAGGCGGGATCCATCGAGACCGGAATGACCGCGCAGGACATTCAGGACTCGTGCACGGCACTCGCCAGCCGGATGACCCGATCTGCCGACCCGACGTACGGTGGCCGCCTCCGGATCTCGGCCCGCCCGCTGTTCAACTCGCTCAGCGGCTACGTGGATGCCGCCGGGACCGCCGTGTCCCAGCTGGTCGTCCCGGACTGCTTCGCCGAGTTGGTCGGCGCCGGCGACCTGGCGGGAACCGTGGTCGGCCTGGGGGACGGCCCGTTGCCGCTCGGCTGAGGAGGTCCGGCAACGGCCGTCGCAGGGTGACTCGTCGTACTGTGAAGGCATGCGGCGTGGCACTGACGGATCGGCTGACGTGGTGTCGTTCGCCGCCGCTGAGCGCGGTGGATCGGACCCGTCGACCGGCGCCCGCCGGCGAAAATTCGGTATGGGCGTGCTGACGGTAGCGGTGATCGCCGCCCTGGTGGTCCCCAGGATCCTGGCGCCCAACCTCGTTGGGCAGGCCTTCGCGGCTCCACTGCCGGAACCGCCCGCCATCGGTTCGTGTCTGGACACCCGGGCCGAGAAGGTCCTCGTCGTACCGTGCGGCGAACCGCACACCGCCGAGGTGGTCAAGAAATGGCGCGCCGGCGAAACTGGGTTCGGTCGCCCCGCCGTGAGTGTCTTCGGCCTGCCGGTGCCCCTGGGCACAGAGCATCCGCAGTCCGATCAGGATTGCTCCGACCCGGTCATCCAGTACCTGGGGATCCCTCAGGTGAACCCGGCGGTGAACCCGGAAATCGGCCTGTGGATCGCGATACCACCGCTGCCCGGCGCTCGCTTCCTGTCTGCGCCGACGGACCAGGGGGTCGGCGCGCTGCGATGGTCGGTGTGTGTGGTGACGGCGCTGCTGTCAGCAGACACGCTGACGGGCTCGGTTCGGGACATCGGCGCGACCTTCGATCGGCAACGGCCGGCGGCCCTCACCGATTGCCTGGCCCTGGGCGATCAGGCGCTGGCCGAACTGCGCTACGTCAGTTGTGACCACCCGCATCGGATCGAGATGCTCGGATTCTTCAATCTGACCGACGAAATGCTCCGCGCGGGCTCAGTGGAAACCGGGGTGACCGCCGAGCAGATCCGGGCCGGCTGCGCAGAGCTCGCGGCCACGATGATGTCCACGACCGACCCCACCCACGGCGGTCGGCTCACCGTCACGGCCGAGGCCCTCTGGACCCGTGGGGGGGCTTCGGGCAGCCTCGGCGGTCCGGCCACTGTCGGGATGCAGGCCGGGTTGGTGTCGCCGGACTGTTTCGTCGAACTGGTGGGCGCGGGTGAGCTGACCGGGACCGTCATCGGGCTCGGCGGCGCGCCGTTGCCGCTGCGTTGACATGAAGCCGACTGGGCGACGGTCGACGGACTCGGCGCGTCCATGGGTGGGTTTCGCAATGCTTCTGGTCGCAGTGGTGGTGGCGGTGGTGGGGCCCAGGCTGCTGTCGCCCGGCATCCGCGGCGGGGCGAGCGCGGCCCCGTTGCCGCTGCCGCCGGCCGTCGGTTCCTGCCTGAACGGTTCCGCGAACGAGGTGCTCGTGGTGCCGTGTGCCGAGCCGCATGTGGCCGAGGTGGTCACCGCCTGGCGGGCCGGGGAACGAAAGGTCGACCTTCCTGCGGTGAGCGTGCTGGCCGAGCCGCTCAACCTGAACCGGGAGGTGCCGCGCCGCGATCAGGAATGCCTGCCCGTCGTCCGTGCATACGTCGGCGTCGACCAGCAGACAACGGTCGAGTCGTGGTACGTGCCGTCGCCGTCGCCGATGGCCCGGTACCTGGTGGCCCCCGCGGACCAGGGAATCGGTGACCAGCGCTGGTCGGCCTGCGTGGCAACCACCCAGCACGGCGACGCCGTGAGCGGATCGATGCGCGCGCTGGCCCACACCTTCGACCATTCCTGGCCGGCTGCGTTCACCCGGTGCGTGGCGCTCGGCGAACGGTCACCGGGCGATTCGCCGACCGTCACCTGCGACAATCCGCATCGGGTGGAGATCCTGGCCACCTCGACGGCCGACACGACGACCATCCGGGCCGACCGGGGCAGCGCCGACGAGACCACGGGCGACGAGAAGACCGCCGGTGAGAAGGCCCTGGCCAGCTGCGGACGGCTGGCGGCAACCGTGATGGGCACCACCGATCCGACTCGGGGCGGTCGGCTGGCCGTCACGGTGCAGCCGGCGTCGGGCACAACCTACGTATTCGCGGATGTCTCGGGCGCCGCCGAGATAGGCACCCGGGTGGTCTCGGTCGGCGGCTGCGGCGTCGAACTGGTCGGCTCCGGCCGGCTCGTCGGCACGGTCATCGGCCTGCGGGAAGCACCGCTGCCACTGGGCTAGGCCACCACATTCTGGACCGCCGGAACCAGCGACGAGGTGGGCGCCGGCGCGTAGAATGACGTGATGGGGCGGATCAAGGCCGATCTCACACATCCCGACCGGGCGCTGCCCGGATGGTCGGTGACTGATCGCGCCCTGATCGATCCACGCGTCACCATGGATTTCGACGAGAAGCATCCCGCGCCGGCGGCAGCCGACCGTCGGTTGATCGCGCTGATCGTGTTCGCACTTGCCGTAGCCGTCGCGCTGAGCGCACCCGGCCTGTTCGGTTTGGGGCAGCAGGGGCGGGCCTCGGCTGAGCCGCTGCCGCTGCCGCCCCCCGTCGGCAGCTGTGTGGTGGTCACCGGGGCGGGCTACAACGCCGGTGTCACCATGGTGTCCTGTCAGGAGCCGCACAGCGGCGAGATCACCAAGACGTGGACGGCCGGCGAGGACCCCACCGCCAGTGGTGCCGCCGAAGCCAACGAATACTCCTATCGCAGCGGCGGCGGGGTATCGCGGTTCGTGTATTTCCAGTGCTACGGCTGGAATACCGAGTACGTCGGTTCCGAGCGCGGATCGATCGGCGGACTCTGGGCGTCTGCGCCGCCGTCATACAGCGGCGAGATGATCTACGCACCGCCGGGTCAGCGGGCGGGGAAGTTGTTCTGGTCGGCCTGTCTGGTGCGGCCGCTGTCCTCATCCAGTCATCCGACGTACGTCGGCACGATCCGGGGTGCCGGACAAGACTCCAGCAAGCCGCGGCCCGGTGAATTCGGGTCCTGTCTGACCCGGTCGGCGTTCGGCGCAACCGAGTTCATCTACGGATCCTGCGCCGACCCGCACCTGATCGAGCCGATGGCGGTGGACGCCGGTGCCCGGCTGAACGTTGCGGACCCGGTGCAGCAGGCCGATGCGCTGGCCCAATGCAGTGCCCTGGTGGCCAAACGGACCGGATCCGTCGATCCGACCTACGGCGGGCAGCTGAGAATCGCCGTCGACGCTTTGCGACTGCGCACCCTCACCATGGCCGAAACCGCGCAGGTCACGCCGGATGACCCAGCGGACCCGGCCGAGTGTCTGGTGCAGCTGACCGGTGCGGGCACCCTGGTGGGCAGCATCGTCGGGTTGGGGAACAACCCACTACCGATCAGCTGATCGGTCTGTGACCGCTGGATCGGTGCAGCCTGGCCAGGCCCTGCCGGCGCGGCGTACCGTCGCGCCATGGGGACCGATTCCCGGTTCAACCTGGTGGACACGACGACCACCGAAGAACCGGCAACGGACACCGTCCGGCGGGCATCGACGCCGACCCGACGAGTGGCGGGTCTGTTCGTCCTGTTGCTGGCTGCCGTCGCCACTGTCGTCGTCCCATCGGCGTTGGATCCCGGCACCGTCGGCCGGCCGCAGGCGGTGGCGCTCCCGCTGCCGCCGGCCATCGGATCCTGCGTGGTTCTCGGCACCCCGAGCCGGGTTGACCGAAAACTGCCCAGCTCCGTCCGCCTGGTGAGCTGCGACGAACCCCATTCCGGTGAGATCGCGATGACCTGGCCGGCCGGCCACATCCCGTCCGCCAAGCCCGCGGCGGCTGCCCGGGGGATGACCTTCCATCTGACGCGATCGCTGACCGCCGCCGCCGCCGATGCCAGGTGTGATGGCTGGATCAGCGACTATGTCGGTTGGACCAGGTATGTTGAGGCCCACGATGCGGACCTGTGGATCCCGAATCCGCCACTGGTGGTCGGTCGGCTGCTGACCGCACCCGCCGGCTACGGGTTGCCCGATCGGCACTGGACGGCCTGTGTCGTCCAGACGCCCGCACAGCTCTACGTCGGGACCGTTCGCGGCGCGGCGGATGAGTACGAAAGGGGCCGGCCCGATGCGGTCTCGGTCTGTCTGAGTGCCAGCCACGCCAAGGTCGCCTTCCCCGAGTGCACTCAGGGCCACACCGCCGAGTTGCTCGCCCGGGCAAGTCTGACCCAGGACATGATGGTCAACCGTTCGGTCGAGGTGACCCTGAGCGGCGATCAGATCTATGAACTGTGTTTTGCGTTGGCCGTGGTGATGACCGGCGCGGCCGACCCCACCTACGGTGGCCGGCTGTCGATCGTCACCGAGTCGGTGTGGCAGCTGTCGGCCCGGGCCAACCAGTTGGCGGTGCCGGCGGGCTGGCTGGTTCCCGACTGCGTGGTGACACTCAACGGTTCCGGTGAGTTGGTCGGCAGCGTGGTCGGCCTGGGTGATCGGCCGCTGCCGGTGCGTTGAACCGCGGGTCGGGGCAGGTCAGCCGCCAGTGGTGGTCGCTTCGGGCGTGGTCCCCCCCGTGGTCGCTTCCTGGCTCGGCAGACCGAAGGCGCTCGCGATGGCCTGGACGACCTCCGGACCGGCGGCGGGCAGGATCTGGCCCGGCCCGGTCGGCGTCGGCGGCGACTCGGTGCCCCCGGTGGCGCTCGGGTCGGCAACGCCGCTCGCGGTGCCGGGAGCGTTCGTGCCGGGAGGGTTGGTGTCGGCAGCGTTGGTGTCGGCAGCGTTCGTGCCGGGCACCTGGAGCCCGGACTCCTGCAGCAGGACGGTCGCCGCCGGTGTCCGCAGGTAGGCGATGATCGCCGCGGCACCCTCCTGTTGGGTGGCGTTCACCCAGTCCGCACTGAGCCCCACGGCGGTGATGGAGTCGCCGCCGGTGGCGCCAGCGGGACGGATCGCCGTGAGTGGACTGGTCGCGGTGGCGTTGAAGCTGATCAGGGCACTTTCGACGACGGCGACCGCGTTGAACGAGGTGCTGCTGCCCGCCAGATCTCCGAGCAGGCCTCTGGTGGTCGCCGAGAACGCGGACTTGCCGAACAGCGCGCTCAAACCGCCGGCAGCTGTGGTTACCTGCTCGGCGGTGACGGCCGCTCCGGTGGCGCCGGCGAGCATCGACTCGATCGAATACCGGGTGGCCCGGTCGGTCCGCGGATCACCGATCGCCAGGGTCAGCGGGGAACCATCGGCCATGGTCGCCGATTTTCCCGCGGCGGCATCCGCCAGAATCCCGGCCCAGCTGAAGGAGGCCGGGAAACTCTTGGCGTTTCTCGCCGCGACGGCCAGCACGACCGGGCTGGTGGCGATGGGCTCGTCGTTGTATCCGGCCACGACATCGGGTGCCTTGGCGCTGACCAGGTTCAGATCGGCGGCGTTGTCCGGCAGCCAGAGGGCCGGCTCCGGATAGGCCTGACCGGTCCAGCCGGTGATCAGGCCGGCCGCCGCGACGGCCGAATCGAGGGTGGTGACCTCGGCGACGATGCAGGCGCTACGAGCGGTGGGTTTGGTCGCGTTGAACGCCTCGGCGACCGCCTTCATCGCGGCAGCCGAGGCGTCACCCGCCGCGATCTCGATCTTCACGCTGCCGGTGCAACCCTGATCGACGGCACCGGAGCCCGCATCGCTGCGCAACCAGATGAAGTAGGCGGCGATCAAACCACCGATCAGGAGTACCGCCACCGCCGTGATGATGGGCCACGCGGCGACCCCACGTTTGCGGCCCTCGTCGGCGTGGCGCCCCATGCCCATCCTTTCGGCCCTGGATGGCGGCGGTTGCGCCGTCACCAGGCCACTCTAACGAGCGCACCCCGCCGGACGGGACCAGTGCGCTACGGGCCGCTGTGCCCCAGTCGGTTGCCCGGTGCGTCGCCGGGCGATTACCGGGGTGGTTACCGGGGTTTTTTGAGGCGGTCGGGTCAGGGTTGCCCTGATTTTGCCGCCTGGATGGCCCATCTGCTGGAAGCTTGAGCGTTCACCTGACACCATGGAAGGAGGCAGTGACCGAACAGGTCGGCAAGGCCAGCAGAATCGAGAGGAAACGCAACCGATGGCTAACCCGTTTGTGAAGGCCTGGAAGTACCTGATGGCTCTGTTCTCATCGAAGGTCGACGAGTACGCAGATCCCAAGGTGCAGATTCAGCAGGCCATCGAGGACGCTCAGCGTCAGCATGCCGCGCTCTCCCAGCAGGCTGCCGCGGTCATCGGTAACCAGCGCCAGCTGGAGATGAAGCTCACCCGTCAAATGGGTGAGGTGGAGCGTTTCCAGGCCTCGGCCCGGCAGGCACTCGTTCTTGCCGACGAAGCGCGCGCCAAGGGCGATGCGGTCAAGGCCTCCGAGTACGAGCAGACCGCCACCGCCTTCGCCACCCAGTTGGTCGCCGCTGAGCAGCAGATGGAAGACCTCAAGGGTATGCATGATCAGGCGCTGCACGGGGCGGAGCAGGCCAAGAAGGCCGTCGAGCAGAACGCCATGCAGTTGCAGTCCAAGCTGGCCGAACGCACGAAGCTGCTCTCGCAGCTGGAGCAGGCCAAGATGCAGGAGCAGGTGTCGGCATCGCTGAGCTCGATGTCCGAGCTCACCGCTCCGGGGAACACCCCGTCCCTGAACGAGATCCGCGACAAGATCGAACGCCGCTACGCCAACGCCCTCGGTGCGGCCGAGCTGACTGCGAGTTCGGTGGAAGGCCGCATGCTCGAGGTGGAGAAGTCGACCATGGACATGGCGGGCACGTCCCGGCTGGAGCAGCTGCGCGCGCAGTTGCATCCGGAGCTGGCCGGCCAGCAGGCCCGGGCGATCGACGGTGCTTCGGTGAGCACGCCGCCGGTTCAGGCGCCGCTCGCCCAGCCGAACACCACCGGCTTGACGAAATAGCTGGCGGCTTCGATGCGCAAGGCTGCGGTCCGGTTGGCCCTGGCGAAAGCCATCGGCTCCGGGATCGCCGGTCATGCAACCTCGGCGGCCGGCGAGATGATGCGGGTCCGGCGAGAGCCTGCCGTGATCGCCGCCCGCCGGGTGCACAGCGCCAAGCGGCGAACGCTGCTGTGGTCTGCCGGGGCGGCGATCCCGGCGACCGGCGCCCTGAGCGTCTTTTTGGGTGATGGGGCGGCCGCCTTCGGCAGCGCACTGATCCTGCGCACCATGATCTACCTGGTGCTGCTCGTGGTGTGCCTGGCCGGGCTCATCCGGGCTGCGGCAGAGCTGCGGCAACGGACCAAGGTGCAACGGTCGCTGCCGCCGCCCGCGCCGGCCCGGACCGTGGTGACCGCGCGGATCCGTCCGGAGATCACCCAGCTCGGGGAGTACAGCGACGGCTTGCGCAAGCTCGCCGGGCTGGCCGGCATCGATCCCGCGTCGGTGCTGGCCCAGGACCTACGCCAGGACATCGTGTCGGCCGCCGACGACGCCGAACGGGCCCTGCGTCGCCGGGCCACCGAGCTGACCGGCATCGACCAGGCCATTGCCGGGGCTCCCCGGGATGCCCGGGACGGGTTGCGGGTGGTCGCCGACGAATTGGCCGGGCAGATCCGCGCCGGAGTGTCGGACTACGGCGACCTGGTCACGGCGGTCAGCCAGATCGTGGTGGCCGGGCGTGCGCTGCAGCCGGCCCCCGTCGACGAACTGGTCGACCGGACCGATCGGCTGCGCGGCCTGGCACAGGGAATGCGAGAGCTGGCCGCCGGGCCCCCCGTTTCTCCCTGAACCGTCCCTGCTGGCCGCCTCGCGGCGGTGACCGGGTGGCCGCGGCTACTGGCGTTTCATGTCGCGCCACCGCTTGATCATCAGGGCGAGCAGGCTCAGCAGGCCGGCGATCAGGATGATTTTCACTATCGGTGAATTGGGATCGGTCAGGTCCATGTCGTCCAGCTTGCCCGGTAGAATCAAGCACCGTGCGGCTTACCGAGTTTCGAGCGTTGATGCAGGAGTTCTTCGGTCCGCTTCGAGCCCCTTCGGTGGCCAAGGATCACGTGTTCGGCGCGCTGCAGAACCGCACCGCCAACGAGGCGCTGGCCGCCGGGACTCCCGCTCGTGAGGTGTGGTTCGCGGTCTGCGACTCCTTCGATGTGCCCGATGCCTTGCGCTGGGGTCTACCGGACTGATCGGGTCGGCCGGTCCCCGGTTCGGCGGCCTGCCGAAATTCTCGCGACACGCCAGCAGCTCGTTGACACCTCGAACACCTGTACGTCTACTCTTGTCCACAAGAGGGAATTCATCCACATTGCCGGCCGCTTGTCAGGTCACTGTCGGTGCCTCGTCGTAGCTTCACAGGCAGTACCACATCAGGACCGTAATCAGCACCGCACAGCAGCAGACGCAGGCGGATGCATCGACGAAAACGAGAGGCACGGGGTGGGTCATGGCACCAGCAGCACCGGATCGCGAGAAGGCACTGAGCATCGCGCTCGCGCAGATCGAGAAGCAGTTCGGCAAGGGATCGGTGATGCGCCTGGGCGATGACAGCCGCGCGCCGGTCGAGGTCATCCCGACCGGTTCCATCGCGCTGGACGTCGCGTTGGGTATCGGTGGCCTGCCGCGTGGCCGGGTGATCGAGATCTACGGCCCCGAGGCTTCCGGCAAGACGACGGTGACCCTGCATGCGGTGGCCAGCGTCCAGGCCGCCGGCGGGATCGCCGCGTTCATCGATGCCGAACATGCGCTCGATCCGGACTACGCAAAGGCGCTCGGTGTTGATACCGATGCGCTGCTGGTCTCCCAGCCAGATACCGGAGAGCAGGCATTGGAGATCGCCGACATGCTGATCCGGTCCGGGGCGATCGACCTGGTTGTCATCGACTCGGTGGCTGCGCTGGTGCCGCGGGCCGAGATCGAGGGCGAGATGGGCGATAGCCACGTCGGCCTGCAGGCCCGGCTGATGTCCCAGGCATTGCGCAAGATCACCGGCGCACTGAGCAACACCAATACCTCGATCATCTTCATCAACCAGCTCCGGGAGAAGATCGGCGTGATGTTCGGCTCGCCGGAGACCACGACCGGCGGCAAGGCACTCAAGTTCTACGCATCGATTCGGTTGGACATCCGGCGGATCGAGGCCCTGAAGGACGGCACCGACGTGGTCGGTAACCGGACCAGGGTCAAGGTCGTGAAGAACAAGATGGCTCCGCCGTTCAAGCAGGCAGAGTTCGACATCATCTACGGCCACGGGATCTCCCGCGAGGGTTCGCTGATCGACGTCGGGGTGGAGCAGAGCATCGTCCGCAAGGCCGGCGCTTGGTACACCTACGAGGGTGAGCAGCTCGGCCAGGGCAAGGAGAACGTGCGCAACTTCCTGGCCGAGAACCCGGACGTCGCCAACGAAATCGAGAAGAAGATCAAGGAGAAGCTGGGCGTGGGCGCCCGGATCGACCTGGATGAACCGGTCCCAGCCCCGGTCGACTTCTGAGTCCGCTCACGATGGCGACCTCGGAT
Organism: Mycobacteriales bacterium; assembly: GCA_038245175.1. Lineage (GTDB taxonomy): Bacteria > Actinomycetota > Actinomycetes > Mycobacteriales > Nakamurellaceae > Nakamurella. The sequence continues at coordinate 122,127 of JBBRSR010000002.1, forward strand.
GGTTCCGGGGCGGCGGCGACCGCCCCGGAAGGCCGGCCGCGTGGTGGTGCATCCGGGAGGGATGCCACTCCCGCAGCGGCGCAGGCGGCAGGTGAGCAGGGATCAGGTCAGCAGGCGACATCACTGGAGGACCTTCGGCGCCGCGTCAACGAGTTGAGCGCCGGGGAATCCGTCATCGGCGCCGACGCGACGGGCGGACTGCCCGAAGAATTGCCCGGCGACGAACTGAAGACAGCCCGGGAGATCTGTTTGCGATTGCTGGCCGACTCTGCGCGGCCCCGAGCCAGCCTTGAGCAGTCACTTCATCGCCGCGGGATCAGCGCCGAGGCCGCCGCGCAGGTGCTGGACCGCTATTCCGAACTGGGCCTCATTGACGACCGGGCCTACGCCGAGGCCTATGTGCGCAGCAAGCATCGCGAACGCGCGCTCGGTCGCCGAGCGCTTCGGGCCGAGCTGAGTCGTCGGGGCATCGACGATGAGATCACCATCGGGGCAGTGGCGATGCTGGATGCCGACGACGAGTTGGCGCGAGCGACCGAGCTGATCTCGCGGCGGATCGGGCCGGCCATGGCTGCCGGTACGGAGGCGGCCCGTCGACGGCTGCTCGGCTTGCTCGATCGGCGCGGATACCCGGCAGACACCGCCCTGCAGGTTGTCGATTCGGCCATCGCCGCCCACGTCGCGGTGGCCGCACCGCCGAATTGAACCGGCGTTTCCGAGCGACTCCAGGGGTAGCGCCCCGATGGCAAACGAGTGCGGAACGACCCGTGGAGCGGGTCGCCTTGACCGACAACGACGACGTCCTTAACCTCGACATCACAGGAGGATCACAAACCGATCGCAGATCTTGCGAAGCGCGACCCGATAGCCGCATGAGCAGCCTTACGTACTCTTTCGAGATAATGGCGTCACTCTTTAGTGGCGATCCATCCGGTGTTCGTACCGGATTCTGGAACTGGTGCGCGCCAGCGTCCGATCCTCCTCGCCGTCCTTCCGGGCGGTGACCATAGAGGAGGTGTCATGGATAGCCCATTTCTGGTGGTACTGGCCGTCGTTATTGTCGTATTGCTCATCGCGCTGCTCGTTATTCTGATCCGCCGACGCCCCGCCGATGCTGCGCCGATCCTGACCGATGAATTCGCCCAGAGATTGCTGGCTCAGATGTCCGTCGCTCCCACCGGACACGCGGGACCGGTATCCGCGCTGGCTGCCGCCGATGCGGAACAGGCGCGTGCCGAGGCGGCCGACCTTCGGCGCGCTGCCGTGGCCGATGCCGACCTGAGTCGCTCGTCGGCCATCGCCGCCGCCGAGCAACTCCGCGCGAAGGCAGCATCTCAGGCAGAGGAAATCAGGCAGGCGGCCCGAGCTGAGGTCGAACGCGAGCGTCAGGACCTGGCCGGTGAGCTTGACCGAATCCGCCAACGCGCCGAGAACGAAGGTCGCCGGGCCGCCGAACTCGCGACCGTTTCGCTCAAGGCGGAGCGGGCCGACCTCATCCAGGCGCAGCAGTTGCTCAAGGAGTCCAGCACCAAACTGGCGGCGGAGAGTCGGCGGATCGAGGGTGAACGGCTCGCGTTCGCCGCAGACAAGGCCGATGCGGAGGCTGCCAAGCGAGTGGTTCTGGAACGCGACACGGCGCTCCAGGCCGAGGCCGAACAGCTGACGAGGCGGCAGCAGGAACTGCAGGCGCAGGCCGACAGTGTGCATGCTCGCCTGGTCGAGCACGATCGAGAGCTCGAGCGGATCGGCGGCATGACCGCCGATGAAGCGAAGGCGGCACTGCTGTCCCGGATGGAGGAGCACGTCCGCCGGGACGCCGCCATCATGGGCCGACGGATCGAGGCCGAGGCCGAGGCCACCGCCAAGCAGCGGGCGCGAAGCATCGTCGCCGACGCCGTCCAGCGGGTGGCATCCGACCAGACTGCACAGTCCGTCGTGTCCGTCGTGCATCTGCCCGCCGAAGAGGTGAAGGGCAGGATCATCGGCCGCGAAGGTCGCAACATCCGCACCTTCGAGACGGTGACCGGGGTGAACGTCATCATCGACGACACGCCCGAGGCCGTCCTGTTGTCCTGCTTCGATCCGGTCCGCCGCGAAATCGGCCGGGTCACTCTGCAGATGCTGATCGAGGACGGTCGGATCCATCCGCACCGGATCGAGGAGGCCTACGAGCGGGCGCAGGACGAAGTGGAAGCCCTGTGCCGGCGGGCCGCGGAAGACGCGCTGATCGCGGTCGGTATCGGCGAGGTGCACCCGGAGATCATGACCATGCTCGGCCACCTGAAATACCGCACCTCCTACGGCCAGAATGTCCTGGGGCACATGGTGGAGACCGCCCACATCGCCCGTGGCATGGCCTATGAGCTCGGTGTCGACCCAACCGTGCTGGTTCGGGGAGCATTCCTGCACGACATCGGCAAGGCGCTCACGCACGAGGCGCGAGGCTCACACGCCATCGTCGGTGCCGAGCTGGCCAGGCACTACGGCGAGACCGAGGAGGTCGCGCACTGTATCGAGGCACACCACGACGAGGTGATGCCCGGCACCGTGGAGGCGGTGCTGACCCAGGCAGCTGATTCGTGCTCGGGCGGTCGGCCAGGTGCTCGCCGGGAATCCCTGGAGTCCTACGTTCAGCGAATGGAACGCATCGAAGCGATCGCGAGTGCCAAGAAGGGTGTGGAGAAGGTGTTCGCCATGCAGGCCGGACGCGAGCTGCGGGTGATGGTGAAGCCGGAGGTCGTCGACGACATCGAAGCGCACCTGATCGCCCGCGAGGTGGCCAAGCAGATCGAAGAGGAGCTCACCTACCCGGGTCAGGTCCGGGTGACCGTGATCCGTGAATCCAGAGCGACCGAGATAGCCCGATAGCCACACCCGCCGTACCGCCCGACGGCGTCCGCCCAGTGCACCAGCGAGAAGCTCGCTGGTGCGCCGTGCCGACGCCGTAGGTCAGGGTTTTGTCAGATCGACCTCAACCGGCAGCGATGCGGCCACGGCGATGTCCACCCTCGGCCCGCCCTTCCTGGCGCCACCTCGGTTGCGGAGCTGCTTCTCCAGGAACCCGGCCAGCTCGGTCAGGGTGAAGTTCATCGCGATGAACAGCAGCGCGATCACCACATAGGTGGCCACCACGCCGGCGCCGTTGGAGGTCAGCTGGGTCTTGGTATCCATCAATTCCGGGTAGTGCACGAGGATGCTGCCCAGCGCGGTGTCCTTGAGAATCACCACGAGCTGGCTGACGATGGCGGGGAGCATGGCGGTCAGCGCCTGCGGAAGCAGGATGATCGTCATCAGCTGCCCCTTGCGCAGACCGATCGCGACTCCCGCCTCGGTCTGACCCTTGGGCAGCGAGTGCACTCCGGAGCGGAAAATCTCCGCGAGCACAGTGGCGTTGTAGAGCACCAATCCGGTGATCACCGAATACAGCGGCAGGTTCTTCGGATCCAGCCCCACTACGTGGATGTAGAACTGGTAGGCGAAGAACATCAGCAGCAGGACCGGGATGGCCCGGAAGAACTCAACGATCGCCGTCGCAACCGCCCGGACGACGAAGTGATCGGACAGCCTGGCGATGGCCAGAATGCCGCCGATCGGCAGCGCGATGACCACGCTGATCAGTGCTGCCTTGATGGTGGCCCACAGGCCCGGCAGCAGAATGTTCGTCCAGACGTCGCCACTGGCGAACGGCTTCCACTTGGTGCCGGCGAGCTCGCCCTTGCCGCCCACCCCGCTGATCACGAAATAGAGCGCGGCCGCGATCACCAGGATGAAGATCACCGAGATCGCCCGGTTGCGCACGATCGCCTTGGGTCCCGGGTGGTCGTACAGCACCGCCTGCGCGCTCATCGTTTCACCGACAATCGCTTGGCCACGTTGCCCAGGATCAATCCGATGGGCAACGTCAGGACGATGAAGCCGAACGCGAAGATCGCGAACACGCCGAACAGCGCGTTCGACTCGTTCTCCATCATGACCCGCATCAGCGATCCAGCCTCGGCGACGCCGATGGCCGCCGCGACGGTGGTGTTCTTGGTGAGCGCAATCAGCACACTGGCCAGCGGCGCGATCACCGCGCGGAGCGCCTGGGGCAGAATGACCACCCCGAGGACCTGGGTGAACTTGAGCCCGATCGCGCGGGCCGCCTCGGCCTGACCGGCCGGCACCGTATTGATCCCGGAGCGGATCGATTCGCACACGAACGAGGCCGTGTAGATGATGAAGCCGACGATGGCCAGCCGGAAGTTGTTCAGGTCCAACCCGCCGGGGGCCCGCCGGTTCGCGAAGGTGATCAGCAGCTTGTTGGAGATGACCAGGGACATGGCCAGGATGATCAGGGTCAGTGGGGTGTTGCGGAAGATGTTCACGTACAGCGTGCCGAAGGCGCGCATCGCCGGCACCGGGCTGACCCGCATCGCAGCCAGAATTGTGCCCCAGATGAGGGCTCCGATGGCCGAGTACAGCGTCAGCTGGATGGTTACCCAGAACGCCGCCCAAATGTTGTAACCCGACAGGAAATCGAAGTTCATCTCGCGCACCCTCTTTCATCGCACCTGATCATGGCGTGTGTGAACGTCTCAGAAATGAGTGTGGGGGCGGGGCACCGGAACTTCCGGGCTCCGCCCCCACGAGCCACTCAGGGTCAGGCGATGGTCGGCGGGGACGGGATGGTGTATCCCGACGGTCCCACGTTCTTCTCCAGCGATGCCTTCCAGGAGCCGTCAGCGATCATCGCGGTGATCGCCGCGTTGATCGCGGTCACCCCTGCGGTATCGCCCTTCATCAGGCCGATGCCGTAGTTCTCGTCCGAGAACCCGTTGCCGACGACCTTGAGCTGACCGGGGTGCTGGGCGGCGTAGCCGGCCAGGATCACATCATCGGTGGTCACCACGTCGATCGAGGCGGACAGCAGCGCATCGACGCACTCGGAGTAGGACCCGTATTCCTGCAGCTGCACGCCCGGGTACTTGGTGGCGAAGTTCTGCGCGGAAGTGGAGCCGGTGACGGAGCACAGCAGCTTGCCGGTGGTCGCTTCCGGGCCGGTGATCGACGTCTCCGCCGCCGCGACCAGCAGGTCCTGGTGAGCCACGAAGTACGGTCCGGCGAAGCTGACGACTGCCTTGCGCTTGTCGGTGATCGAGTAGGTCGCGACGATGTAGTCAACCTGCCCGGTGGAGATCAGGTCCTCGCGCTCGGCCGACTTGGCCTGGACGAACTCGATGCCACTCTCCTGGACGCCGAGGGTCTTGGCGACGTACTTGGCGACGTCGATGTCGAAACCGGTCAATGTTCCGTCCGCTCCCTTCAGGGCGAGGCCGGGCTGGTCGAACTTGACACCGATCTTGAGCTTGCCGCCCTTGGCGCTGGTCAGCACCTTCGAGGCCGAGGCGTCGACGGCTCCGGTGGCACTGGACATCGCTTCACTGGCCTTGGAGCTCATCTCGGTCATTGCCGAGGTGGCCATCGAGCTCGCGGCACTCGCGGCCGAGGTCGCGGAGTTGCTGACGGCGGCGGGCGTCGTACTGCCACAGGCGCTGAGCGCCAGGGCGAGGGTGGCAAGACCGGCAACGGCCGGTCCGAGTGTGCGGAACTTCATGGGCATACCTCCAGGTGGTGGTGGCGGGACTTTCCCGCTCGGGGTCACAGCAATACGTACGACTGTTGCGGCACTTCCGGTTCGCTACGGCTCAATGGGTCAAGATCTTGGACAGGAAGTCCTTGGCGCGCGCTGATTGGGGGTTGGCGAAGAACGAGTCGGGGGTCGAGTCCTCCACGATCTCGCCGTCGGCCATGAAAATGACACGGTCGGCAGCCTTGCGCGCGAAGCCCATCTCGTGGGTCACACACAGCATGGTCATACCTTCCTGAGCCAGGGAGGTCATCACGTCCAGCACCTCGTTGACCATTTCGGGGTCGAGGGCTGAGGTCGGCTCGTCGAACAACATGACCTTGGGCTTCATCGCCAGTGCTCGGGCGATCGCGACCCGTTGCTGCTGGCCGCCGGACAGCTGGGCCGGCAACTTGTCCTTCTGGGAAGCGATACCGACCCGCTCCAGCAGCGAAACCGCCAGGTCATCGGCCGCCTTCTTGGACATCTTCCGGACCTTGATCGGTCCCAGCGTGACGTTCTGCAGGATCGTCTTATGGGCGAAGAGATTGAACGACTGGAAAACCATCCCGACGTCTGCGCGCAGCCCGGCCAGCGCCTTTCCCTCGGCGGGCAACTTCACCCCATCGATCTCGATCCGGCCTTCGTCGACCGGCTCCAGCCGGTTGATGGTGCGACACAGGGTCGATTTTCCGGACCCGGACGGTCCGAGAACCACCAGCACCTGTCCACCTGGTACCTGCAGGTTGATGTTCTTCAGCACATGTAGCGAACCGAAGTGCTTTTGGACGTCGTAGATGCCCACCATCGGTGTGCTCGAAGCAACTGTCACTTCAGGTCCCTCCGTGTTGCGAACTGTGTCACGAACTGTCGATGGTTGACTGCGCTTCTGGGCAGTGTGGCCGTCACTGGAATCCGCCCGACGGCCCCCATCGAGGGACGCTGTGGACCATTCGGCTCAGGCATGCTCCTCTGCTGACGGACGCCGTTGTGCGGATCCCCCGACGCTTCTCCTCGGAGCTTGACACATCAGAGGCGTTCGGGGGTGACTGGGGCGGCAATCTGAAACCCAGTCTTTACCGAAGCTTGGCTGACGGGATCGGCGCGACGGGGGTTCTGCCGACCGAACCCCGCTCCGGCTGGTCCGGTGTGTGGGACCGGCCGACGTAGTCTGATCGGCGTGATGAGTACCGGCCGTGAAACGCACCGACCAATCGGCCGCACCGGTGAAACGCGTACGTATCAGGTGCGAACCTACGGCTGCCAGATGAACGTGCACGATTCGGAGCGGCTGTCCGGACTGCTCGAAGAGGCGGGCTACCAAGCGGTCGATCCGGGTGGCGTCGCAGACGTCGTGGTCTTCAATACCTGCGCGGTCCGCGAGAACGCGGACAACAAGCTCTACGGAAACCTCGGAATGTTGGCGTCGGTCAAGGCCAGGCGGCCGGGGATGCAGATCGCCGTCGGCGGCTGCCTGGCCCAGAAGGACCGGAGCGAGATTCAGCGGCGGGCGCCGTGGGTGGACGTCGTCTTCGGCACGCACAATGTGGGCTCGCTACCGACCCTGCTTGAGCGGTCCCGGCACAACGAACAGGCCGAGATCGAGATTCTCGACTCGTTGGAAGTCTTCCCGTCCTCGTTACCTGCCCGACGAGAGTCCGCATACGCCGGCTGGGTGTCGATCTCGGTCGGCTGCAACAACACCTGCACCTTCTGTATCGTGCCGAGCCTGCGCGGACGGGAGGCCGATCGACGGCCCGACGATGTGCTCGCCGAGGTGCGGATGCTGGCCGCCGACGGTGTGCTCGAGGTGACGCTGCTCGGTCAGAACGTCAATTCCTACGGTGCCGAATTCGGCGACCGGCAGGCATTCGGGAAGTTGCTCCGGGCCTGCGGGCAAGTGCCCGGCCTGGAACGCGTGCGGTTCACATCACCCCATCCGAAGGACTTCACCGACGACGTCATCGATGCCATGGCGGCGACGCCGAACGTCTGCCCGCAGCTGCACATGCCGTTGCAGTCCGGGTCTGATCAGGTCCTCAAGGCGATGCGGAGGTCCTATCGCCGGCAGAAGTACCTGGGAATCATCGATCGCGTGCGTGCGGCGATGCCGCCGGCGGCCATCACCACCGACATCATCGTGGGCTTTCCCGGCGAGACCGAGGACGATTTCCAGCAGACGCTTGACGTTGTCGAGCAGGTCGGCTTTGCGACCGCTTACACCTTCCAATACTCGCCCCGACCGGGCACACCCGCGGCGTCGATGCCGAACCAGGTCCCACCCGAGGTGGTCAAGGATCGATATCAGCGCCTGCACGCCGTCGTCGAAGAGGTCGCGTTGCGGGGGAACCTGGCGCAGATCGGGCGGACCGTGGAGGTGTTGGTTGCCGCCGGTGAGGGGCGCAAGGACATCGCGACGGCGCGGCGGTCCGGCCGGGCGCGCGACGGCCGACTGGTGCACTTCAGCCCCGCCGGGGCCGTTGTCGACCGTTCGGTGCGGCCCGGCGACGTGGTGACCACGGAGATCGGCTACGCCGCGCCGTATCACCTGGTGGCCGACGGCCCGGTGCTCTCTCACCGCCGGACAACGGCCGGCGATCGGCACGAAGCCGGGATCACGGCCCAGACGCCCGGCGTCGGACTCGGCCTCCCCGGAGTCGGTCGTCCCACGACGACATCGGTGGTCAGCGCCTGCGCGCGCTGACCGATCGGCGGCCCCAGGACCGTCAGGGAACCAGGATGAGGTCGGCGCGGTTGCGTGACTCGCGGACCAGCACCGCATTGTCAGCATCGCTGCCGTTGGTCGCGCGTTTGAGCGCGTCGTTCGGGGTTCGGCCGAACTGAATGTGCCGGCGCACCAGCCGGTTGACCCGGATCGCCTCGGAGGTGTCCAGGTACCAGACGGCGTCCAGGCCACCCTTGACCTCTTCCCACGGCAAGCCGTCCAGCAAGAGGTAGTTGCCCTCGGTGATCACGTATTGAATGGCCGAAGTGACCTCGATCGCGCCGGCGACCGGCTGTTCGAGCTCGCGGTCGAAGGTCGGCGCGTAGACCGTCTCAGCGGGGTGGCCGCGCAGCCGTTGCAACAGTGCGGAGAATCCGAACCCGTCGAATGTTTCCGGCGCGCCCTTGACATCGGCCAACCCGCGGCGACGGAGAACCGATTGAGCAAGGTGGAACCCGTCCATCGGCACCAGCGCGGCCGCAGATCCGAGTTGCTCGGCCAGTTGGGCCGCCAGGGTCGATTTGCCGGCACCGGGTGCGCCGGCGACGCCGATCATCACGCGATGTGGGTGGCCACCGGGGCCGATCGCAAGATGCCTGATGAGGTCGGCCAGCATCACCGGATCGCACCCGCTGTGCGGCACCTCCGACAGGTTCATCGGGTCTCGGCGAACGCGCTGCTGATCATCAGGCAGATCTTCGTCGCCTTCACCCGACTGTGCCAGCCGTCCGGCTCAGTCGACAGCATTCTCAGCAGCGCGAAGCCACTCCTGCCACTGATTGGCCTGCGCCTGGGCCGCGGCTGCGCGCTTCGCGTCACCGGCGGCGGTGGCCTTGTCCGCTTGCGCCTGGTAGGCCTCGAACCGGGAGCGGAACTGGGCCAGCCGGGCGGTGGTCTCCGGGTCGGTCTTGCGCCACATCGAATCCTCGGCGGACTTGATCCGGTCCTCGACCGCCCGAAGCCCCGCGTCCAGCGTGCGGATCCGCTCGCGGGGGACCTTGCCGGCCGCCTCCCAGCGTTCCTGTACCGACCGCAACGAGGCCTTCGCCGCGTCCAGCCCACGGCCCAGATCGATCTTCTCCGCCTCGGCGAGCAGGCCTTGCTTGACGGTCGCGTTCGCCTCGAACTCGGCATCCCGATCGGCGAAGGTCTTCTGCCGACGCGAGAAGAACCGTTCCTGGGCGTCGCGGAATCGCTCCCACAACGCATCTTCCACGTCGCGGGGAGCTCGACCCGACGCCTTCCAGTCAGACATCAGCGTCCGATATTCGGTGGCTGTCTCGGCGAAGTCGTTCGAATCGGCGAGCTCCTCCGCCCGGGCGATCAGCTTCTCCTTGACGTCCTTGGCCGCACCACGCTCCTTGTCGAGCTCGGCGAAATGCGAGCCCCGCCGACGGGTGAAGGTGTCCCGAGCTTTCGCGAACCGCTTCCAGAGCAGGTCATCGGTCTTTCGATCGATGCCACGGATGGTGCGCCACTCCTCCAGAATAGCCTTCAGGCGATCGCCGGCGGCCTTCCACTGATTCGACTCCGCCAATGCCTCCGCCTCGACGCACAGCGCCTCGCGGGTGGCCACTGCCGCTGCCTTGGCGTTCGCGCGATCTTGGGCGGCATGACTGACGGCCTGCTCGGCCGCGCCGATCAGGGTCTCCAGGCGGGCTGCCGCGCTATCGAGGTCGCCGACCGCGGGCAGCGTGTCGATGCTCTCCCGGAGCATCTGCGCATGGGTACGGGTCGCCTTGGCGTCGCCGGAGCGACTGGTCAATCGTTTTTCGAGCAGCGCGATCTCGGTGATGAAGTCGTCGTAGCGCCGGCCGTAGTGGGCCAATCCAGCGGCTGGGTCGCCGGCCTGCCACGATCCGACGACCCGGTCGCCGCCGCTGGTCACCACGTATACGGTGCCGTCGGCATCGACCCGGCCCCAGGGAGTCGGATCGGAGGTTTCCACCAGTGGCTCGGTGACCACCGGCGCGGTGTGCCCGCCCTGGTGGCCGGCTGCCGGCCGGGGGGTCGGTGACGCGCGGCGGGGCGCGCCCGGCTTGCCGCCGGGCTGCCCGGGGCGCCCACCGCCGGCGGGGGAGTGGGGCACCACGTGCCGGGTCGCCGCAGTGGCGGCTTCGACCGCCTCCGCCTCGGGGAGAGCAGCCCGGGGGACTTCCGCTGCGGGGACTTCCGTGTCGGGGACTTCCGCCTCGGGGACTTCCGCCTCGGCAGGTGACCCTTCGTCCTCGAGCTCGGCAATGGTCGCCGCGTAGATTTCGTCGGCCTCGTTCATCTCTTCGGTCGACGCGATGACTGCCGCCAGTTCCGCAGGCGTCAGGTGGCTCAGATCGTGATGCCCAGCCCCGGTGATCGGTTCGGTGGGCTCAACCGTTGCAGCCCCTGCCGCTATCGCTGGAATCTCCAATTCGATATCCGCGGTCTGGGAGTCGGCTTCCGGACCCTCTTGCGGGAGGGCGGTGAGGCCCCCTCCCGTCACCGACGTTGACTGCTCACTCATGTGCTCGGACCTTCCTACTGCGTGACGAGGAGGCGTCAACCTCCGGGCGCAAAAACGCGCTCCCTGCTGCGATCGAGTCGACACCGGCATTGTGGCCGGCTCGACTTGCCATGAGTCTGCCCGTTACTTCGCCTATCGGGTAGTCGAGGGCCCAGGATAGCCCGGCCACCACAGCCCTTCGGGTTGGTCGCGCAGCGCAAAAGGCGTCCGTCTGCGGAGATTCGGCGGCGAGGAGGATAGCCTGACCGAGTGACCCAGGGTTCGGCGATCGGCCGTTTGATCGTCATTGCGGGCCCGACAGCGGCCGGTAAGTCGCAGTTGGCGCTCGACGTCGCCGAGGCCACCGATGGCGAAATCATCAACGCCGACGCTCTGCAGTTGTACCGGGGAATGGATATCGGTACCGCCAAATTGCCGGTCGCCGAGCGTCGCGGAATCGAACACCACCTGCTGGATGTCCTGGAGATCACCGACTATTCGACGGTGGCCACCTACCAAGCACAGGCCCGGGCGATCGTCGAGCAGATTCTGCGGCGCGGGCGGACCCCTATTCTGGTCGGCGGCTCCGGGCTGTATCTGCACTCGGTGGTCGACGACCTCGAATTTCCCGCGACCGATCCACGCCTGCGCGCGGAACTCGAGGTTGAACTCGCCCGGATCGGCCCGCTCGCTCTCCATGCACGGCTGGCCGGCGCCGATCCTGTTGCCGCGAACAACATCGAGCCGCTCAACGGCCGCCGGGTAGTGCGCGCGCTCGAGGTGATGGCGTTGACCGGACGGCCGTTCTCGGCGTCGATGCCCACCCGCGGCCCGTTCCGGTATGCGGCCGCCTGGTTCTGCGTAGACCGGCAAACTGCCGACCTGGATGCGCGAATCGCCGACCGGGTGCGGAAGATGGTGGCCGACGGCTTCCTCGACGAGGTCCGCGCGCTGGCCGACCGCGGACTGCGGGACGGCGTGACCGCCTCCCGCGCGCTGGGCTACCAACAGATGCTCGCGGTGCTGGACAACCGGCTGACCCTGGACCAGGCGATGCTCGATACGATGTCCGGGACCAGGCGGTACGTTCGCCGGCAGCGGTCGTGGTTCCGCCGCGATCACCGGCAGACCTGGCTGGCCGCGAGCGACCCCGATCTGCGCGACCAGGTCGTGTCAGCCGCACGTGGCGCTCTACGCTTGACGCCGTGAGCACCGACCACGGACCGGAGTCCGCCGCTGATGACGGCGGAATCTGGTTCCTGAAGGGGCACGGCACGGAGAATGACTTCATCCTGATCCCGGACCGGGCGGGGGGGCTGACGCTCTCTTCCGCCCAGATCCAAGCACTGTGTGACCGACGGGCCGGCATCGGCGGCGACGGGATCCTGCGGATCGCGCCAGACCGGGATGGTGGCTTCTTCATGGACTATCGCAACGCCGATGGCTCGTTGGCGCAGATGTGTGGCAACGGTGCGCGGGTCTTCGCCCGGTTCCTGTACGACCACGGCTGGGTTCCGGCGGGCCCGTTCAGCTTCGGGACCCGCGGCGGGGTCCGCCGGGCTGCGCAGAAGGCTGACGGGCAGATCGAGATCGGCATGGGTCAGGTCACGGTCGGCCAGGCGGTGGAGACCTACGCACTGATGCACGGCGGCGAACATGCGATGTTCAGCGGCGTCGCAGTCGACGTCGGTAACCCGCACCTGGTCGTGATCACGGATCGCGACATCGCCGACTTCGATCTTGCGGTCGGCCCGAACTACTCCGACGCCGACTTTCCGGACGGCGTGAACATTGAATTCGTCAACCGGAGTGGACGCGGTGCCGTGTCGATGCGGGTCCACGAACGGGGCGTGGGGGAAACCCGATCGTGCGGCACCGGCACCGTCGCGGTGGGAGCCGCCTACCTGGCCACCCAGGGCAGAGAATCCGGCGAGATCACCGTTCGAGTGCCCGGCGGCGAGGTGACCGTGCAGATCGGTGCCCACGAGAGCACGTTGACCGGCCCGGCCGTGATCGTCGGATCGGGCACCATCGACCCGCGCTGGTGGACCCGGATCGGCTGAACCGCGCCGTCACCGGGGTGCAGCGGTGGCGGTGGCCCCAGATCACGGGCCATTCTCGGAAAATCATTGGCCAGACGTGGCACTCTGGACTGCATATGACAACACATGACATCCCGGGCGACGAGCCATTCGGCACCTCCGCCGGCACCCAGGGCGACCGCGACCTCTCCGACCGGGCGGCGCTGCGCCGAATTCAAGGCCTGTCCACCGAGCTCGAAGACATCACCGAGGTCGAATACCGCAAACTGCAGCTCGAGCGGGTCGTCCTGGTAGGTGTCTGGCCGAGTGGCAGCGCCGCCGCCGCCGAGGAATCGATGGAGGAGTTGGCCAGGTTGTCCGAGACTGCCGGTTCCGTGGTACTCGATTCGTTGATCCAGCGACGCGACCGCCCGGATGCCGCCACCTATATCGGATCCGGCAAGGTCATCGAGCTCAAAGAGATGATCGAGGCGAACGGCGCCGACACGGTGATCTGCGACGGCGAACTCTCGCCGAGCCAGCTGCGCAACCTGGAAGAGCGCATCAATATCAAGGTGGTCGACCGGACGGCGCTGATCCTGGACATCTTTGCGCAGCATGCGCGGTCCAAGGAGGGCAAGGCCCAGGTCGAACTGGCTCAGCTCAACTACCTGGTTCCGCGACTGCGTGGCTGGGGCGCGGCGCTCTCCCGGCAGCGCGGTGGTCGGGTTGCCGCCGGAGCCGGCATCGGGTCGCGTGGTCCCGGTGAGACGAAGCTCGAGATCGACCGCCGGCGGATCCACAAGCGAATCGCCCTGCTCAAGGCGGAACTGGCCTCGATGCGGGTGATCCGGGACACCAAGCGCTCGCGGCGCCGGGCCAACGCGGTTCCCGCCGTGGCAATTACCGGCTACACGAACGCGGGCAAGTCGAGCCTGCTGAATCGGCTTACCGACGCCGGCGTCCTCGTCGAGGACGCGTTGTTCGCCACCCTCGATCCGACGACCCGCAAGTCGCACACGGCCGACGGTCGCCTGTTCACGCTCACCGACACGGTGGGCTTCGTCCGGCACCTTCCGCATGAACTGGTCGAATCCTTCAGGTCCACCCTGGAAGAAATCGCCGACGCCGACCTGATGCTGCACGTGATCGACGGATCCGCCGATCAGCCGGAAAATCAGGTGGCCGCGGTTCGCGAGGTGCTCGAGTCGATCGATGCCTCTGCGGTTCCCGAGTTGCTCGTCGTCAACAAGATCGACGCGGCCGACCAGATTTCGCTGGCCAGGCTGCGGCACCTGCTGCCGTCGGCGGTGTTCGTATCGGCTCGGACAGGCGAAGGCCTTGCTCGATTGCGTGAACTCATCGCCGAGGCGCTGCCCGATCCGGCCGTGGTCATCGACGTACTGGTCCCGTTCACCCAGGGTTCTCTGGTCGGCCGCATTCACAGCGAGGGGACCGTGCTGGATCAGGAACACACCGAGCACGGCACCCGGATGCGGGCCAAGGTTGGTCCCGACCTTGCCGGTCAACTCGACGACCTCATCAAGTTCACAGCGCCGGCATAGTTCCGGGTCCGCGCGACAGGTACCCTCGGAACAGGTGAGACTATTCCGCAGGCGGTGTGTCTGCATGAAGAAGGTGGAGGATCTGCAGTCATGAATTTGCAGCCGTGGCACATCATCGTGCTCGTCGTTATCGCTCTGCTGCTCTTCGGCGGCAAGCGGCTCCCCGAGGCCGCGCGCGGACTTGGTCGTTCGATGCGGATCCTCAAGGCCGAGGTCGGCGCGATGAGCGACGAGAAGAAGGCTGATGACGTCGCCGATGGCAGCGTTGCTCCGCCGGTCGTCGTGGTGAACCCGACGCCGCTGCCCCCAGCCGCACCGGCGCCGCCCTACGCCGGGCAGCCGATGCCCTCAGGGGTGCAACCGATTCCGCCGGTGCAGCCGATCAAGGCAGCACAGATCACGATCAATGGGCGGCCCCTGGATTCCTCCGGTCATTGACCGCCATGCAGTGAATCGCTATGCAGTGAATGTGCCTACGCAGTGAAAGGCGTTGGTGCGGTCCGGTTCGAGCGGACCGCACCAACGCCTTTTTGCGCGGCCTCTCACCGCCCGGCTGAGCTGATCAGACCTTTCGCAGGACGGCTACCACCCGTCCGAGTACGACAGCATCGTCGCCGGGGATCGGGTCGAACGCCGGATTGTGCGGAATCAGCCAGACATGACCGTCGCGGCGGCGATAGGTCTTCACCGTCGCTTCGCCGTCGATCATCGCGGCCACGATCTCCCCGTTGTCGGCCACCGGTTGTTGCCGCACGACGACCCAGTCGCCATCCATGATGGCCACCTCGATCATTGACTCGCCGACCACCTTCAGCAGGAACAGGGTGCCTTCGCCGACGAGCTCTCGCGGCAGCGGGAAGATGTCCTCGATCGTCTGCTCGGCCAGGATGGGTCCACCGGCGGCGATCCGGCCGACCACGGGCACAAACGCCGGCGTCGGTCGGTTGGCCCACTCCTCAGTCGTCTCCTCGACCGGCCGGATATCGACTGCACGTGGCCGGTTCGGATCCTTACGCAGCAGGCCCTTACGCTGCAGCACGGTCAACTGATGGGCCACCGACGACGGCGACTTCAGTCCCACCGCCTCGCCGATCTCGCGCACGCTGGGCGGATAGCCGCGCTTGGTGACCGATTCGCGGATGAAGCGCAACACCTTGCGCTGACGAGGCGTCAGCACCACGGGTGGCAGCCCGTCCGGCCCGACATTGTCGTGCGCGCTCTGTTGGCCGATGCCCGGCGGCGCCTTCAGTAGCGCATCGAGGGCGACTTCAGGTATGCCCCCGACCAGGTCGGCGGCGTCGCTCGCCGTGCCGTCACCCGGTAACTCCCGTACACCTGACATCGTGTTGACTCCGATCCTCGCGGTCCGCGCTCGTTCCGCGCTCGTTCCCTGTTCGTTCCCTGTTCGTACCCTGTTCGTACCCTGTTCGTACAGCGCTCGATCAGCGCTCGGTATGGCTCCAGACTAGGTGCCCGAACATCACAATTCAAACATTCGTTCGATCAACACGCCGATCTCTCTTCACACTGTCGGTGGCTCGGTGTAGAAAATGGACAGACGTTCATTAGAACGTCCGTTCGGGCAGCGGATGCTCGGTGGAGTTCTGAGCCGCCACTGAGAGACGGCGCAGCGCGGGCCAGTGTGGAGAGGACCAGAGACGAAATGGCTACCCAAACGATCGATCTGAGCGGCACCGAGCTGAGCGGCACCGAGCTGAGTGGCACCGAGCTGAGCGGCACCGAGCTGAGCGGCACCGAGCAGGCGGCTCGGATGCCGGTGGGAGCGGTTCGCCGCCCGGTGCGGCCCTGCGCGCCGAGTAGGCGTCGCCAGCGGGTGCGCAATCCGCGTCGGCCGGCCTCCGGCTTGGTGCCGGTGAGCTATGCGCTCAGCGGCAACATCGAGTGTCCCGAACGGTTTGCCGAGCGTCCGTACCGGATGAGCCGGCGGGCCCGGCTGGCGATCACTCTCACCATGCTGGCCGCCGCCCTCATCGTCGGCATCGGTGCGCTGGTGGGTCCAAGTGCGACTCCCGCGGTGACCGGGACGGTGACCGTCACCTCGGGGGACAGTCTCTGGTCGATCGCCCGGTACATCGCGCCGGAGAGTGACCCGCGGGACGTGATCGCGCAGATTGAGCAGCTGAACGGGTTGTCATCGTCGACGATTTCGGTTGGGCTGGTGCTGACCGTGCCTGCCGGCTGAGACCCGTAGGTACCCTGAATGTCGCGGCCGGAGCCCTAGATGTGGTGGTCAGGGCAGGGTATGATCCCACCGGTAGGCATCGACCCGCAGCGCGTGCCAGCGGTGCTGTGGTTGGCGCCTCGCTGGATCGGAAACCGGATCTCCTGCGCCCGCAGCTCGACCGGCCGCGTGAAGAAAGCAAAGGCCTGCCGGTGAGGTGCCCGTTCTGCCGTTTCCCGGACTCGCGGGTGATCGACTCGCGAGAGGTCGACGACGGGCAGGCCATTCGGCGCCGGCGGTCCTGCCCGGAATGCTCACGCCGTTTCACCACGGTGGAAGAGTCGATTCTGGCCGTGGTGAAGCGCAGTGGCGTCACTGAGCCGTTCTCCCGTGCCAAGGTCGTGGTCGGAGTGCGCCGGGCCTGCCAGGGCCGGCCGGTGGGCGAGGACGCGCTGGCGTTGCTGTCCCAACAGGTCGAAGAGGTGATCCGGGCCAAGGGAACGGCCGAGGTCAGTAGCCACGAGGTGGGTCTGGCAATCCTGGGTCCGTTGCGGGACCTGGACGAGGTCGCGTATCTCCGTTTCGCCTCGGTCTATCGGTCCTTCGACACCGTTGACGATTTCGCCGCCGAGATCGCCAGGCTGCGGAACGACAAGGCCGGCGATCCGGATTCCCTCGGTAAACCCTCCGATCAGCCTGCGACCGATCAGCCAGGTCCCGATCACCCCGATGCAGATGAGTCGAACCCCGCAGTTCCGCGGCCGCGGCCGCGGTCGGCGATCGGTGCGGGGGTGACCGGAAATGAAGACGAGTCGGCCACGGCACTTTTTTGAGCTGTGCCTGTGCTGCTCTGTACTCGGTTGGACTGCCTCCGGTGCCCGGGGCGGTGTCCCGCCACCTGTTGGCCCGGCCAGCCCGACAGATCGGTAAACTGCGGGGCCGGGGCCACCGAATCGGGAGATCGATGCGCGTATGAAAACTCTGGCCTCGTGGTCGGACATCGGTCACGCGTATGAGTGAACCGGCGACCGGGCTGTTCTCGCTGGCGGGACCGATGCTCCTGGCCTATGCCGCACTCGCGGTGGTGACTCCCACCCTGGTCCGTCGCTTCGGCCGTGACCTGCTGACAGGGCTGGCATTGCTGCCGGCCGCCACCACCCTCGGTGCCATCCTGCTGTTACCGTCGGCGTTGGCCGGGCATGACACCCGGACGCACCTGAGTTGGATTCCGGCGCTGTCGTTGGGGATCGACCTTCGATGGGATGCGCTCTCCGCGGCGATGACGATAGTCGTGGCAGGCATCGGAACAGTGGTGCTGCTGTACTCCGCCAGATACTTCCCGGCCGGCGATGACGGAACAGGCCGCTACACGGGTGCCCTGATCGCCTTCGCCGGCGCGATGCTCGGGGTGGTTCTGGCCGACAACCTGATCCTGCTGGTGATCTGCTGGGAGCTCACCGGCATCTTGTCCTACCTGCTGATAGCGCTGCGCTACCGAAAGCTCGCCGCCCGTAAAGCGGCAGCGCAGGCGTTGCTGGTGACCACCACCGGCGGGCTGGCCATGCTCGTCGGTGCGGTGCTGCTGGGCCACGCCGCGGGCACCTTCGTGCTGAGCGAGGTGATAGCCGACCCGCCGCACGGCACGGCCGTCGCGGTGGCCGTCGCGCTGCTGATCGTCGGCGGACTTGCCAAATCAGCGATCTTCCCGTTCCAGTTCTGGTTGCCCGGTGCGATGGCCGCGCCCACTCCAGCCAGTGCATACCTGCACGCGGCCACCATGGTCAAAGCCGGCGTCTATCTGTTCGCCAGGCTGGCCCCGGCCTTCGCCGCGCTGCCGCTGTGGTCCTGGATACTGGTCCCGCTCGGTGGGCTGACCCTGATCTACGGTGCGGCGCAGGCCCTGCGACAACGCGATCTCAAGCTGCTGCTCGCCTATGGGACCGTCTCCCAACTCGGTCTGCTCACCCTGCTGCTCGGGGCCGGAAACCCGGACTCGCTGCTGGCCGGACTGGCCATGCTGATCGCCCACGCCAGCTTCAAGGCGGCCTTGTTCTTCGTCGTCGGCATCATCGACACCGGGGCCGGCACCCGCGATCTGAGCAAACTGTCCGGGCTGGGCAGGCAGAAGCCGGTCTTGTTCATGTTGGCCGTGCTGGCCGCGATTTCGATGGCCGGCATTCCGCCGATGATCGGTTTCGCGGCCAAGGAAGCCGGTTACGCCGGGCTGCTGCGCGGTGGGGGTTGGGGCACCGCCGGGCTCCTCATGATGGTCATCGGCTCAGCCCTCACCGTCGCCTACACCGCCCGTTTCCTGTGGGGCGCCTTCGGCACCAAGGCGGCCGTGCCGCCCGCCGGCCACTTCCGCTCACCGGCGTTGATGCTCGGTCCCACCGCCCTGTTGGTGGCCATCGGTCTGGTCCTCGGGGTTGCCCCGGCAATTCTGGAACCGCTGGTCAGCTCCTATGCAGGGGTGGCCGGTGCCACCGAAGCGCACCCGCTGGCGCTCTGGCACGGATTCAACCTGCCGTTGGGTCTGTCCGCACTGGCCTGGGCAGTGGGCGCCGGGCTCTACTTCGCCCAGCGTCGGCGGGAGTCGGCTGGCACCCTCGCCGCCCCGGGCGCAGAGCCCGGAACGGTTTATCAGTTCCTGGTAGCACACCTGGAGCGGGGGGCGGTCCGGTTCACGGCCGCGACGCAGCGCGGCTCGCTACCGGTATCGCTCGGCTCGATCCTGGCGGTGCTGATCGCCTTTCCGGGCACCTTGATCGTCCTCTCCGGAGTGCGCCCGAGGAATGTGCAGAGCATCTGGGCCTCCCCGGCCGAGCTCGGTCTGTGCCTGCTGATGGCAGTGCTGGCGGTGTTCGTTCTGCGGTGCAAGCGCGCGATCACGGCCGTGCTGCTGGTCGGCGGGATCGGCTATCTGGTGGCCATCCTGTTCATTCTGCGGGGAGCCCCGGATCTGGCGCTCACCCAGCTGCTGGTCGAGACCATCACGCTGGTGGCCGCGCTGTTGGTCCTGCGCCGGCTCCCGGACACCGCACTGCACGCCGGCGTCGGCGGCAACAAGACCCGGCTGCTGCTGTCGGCCGGGGTGGGTGCGTTGATGACCGCGCTGGCGTTGGTGATGCCCGGAGTACGTAGCCAGGCACCGGTGTCCGATCAGATGGCCGGGCCCGCGCTCGAGGTCGGCGGTGGCCACAACGTGGTGAACGTGATCCTGGTGGACATTCGCGCGTGGGACACCTTCGGTGAAATCCTGGTGCTGGTGTGTGCGGCCACCGGCGTGGCCTCCCTGGTGTTCCTGTCCCGACGAACCGGCGCGGCGCCCCGTGGACCGCAGGACCCCCAGATCGCCGCCGACACCGGTGCGGTGTCGCCCTGGCTGGCCACCAACTCGAGCCCACGTCCGTCCCTGTTGCTGGAAGTCGTGACCCGATTGCTCTTCCATACCATCGTGGTGTTCTCGGTCTATGTGCTGTTCGTCGGTCATGACGCCCCGGGTGGCGGGTTTGCCGCCGGTCTGATCGTCGGTCTGGCGCTCACCCTGCGCTACGTGGCCGGCGGCGCCTTCGAATTGGGTGAGTCGGCGCCGTGGGATGTCGGCAAGATCCTTGGTCTGGGTGTCCTGCTGGCCGTCGGCAGCGCGGCCGGCGGGATAGTCTTCGGCGGCTCGGCCCTGCAGAGCACCGTGCTCGAGGCCACCGTGCCCGTCCTGGGCCACCTCAAGTTCGTCACCTCTTCGATCTTCGACATCGGTGTCTACCTGGTGGTGATCGGGTTGGTGCTGGATGTCCTGCGCTCCTTGGGGGCCGGACTCGACGAACAGACGATGCTGGATTCGGTCGGCTCCAGTACAGCGAACCCGGCGAAGTCAGGGAGGCGCTGATGGACTCGCTGTTGCAGAGCAATCTGGTCGTGGCGGTAACCATCGGGGCCCTGTTCGCCTGCGGGCTGTACCTGTTGATGTCGCGGAACCTGATCCGCGCGCTGTTGGGTTTTCTGCTGGTCGGGCACGGCACCAATCTGCTGCTGTTGTCCAGCGGCCGATCCGGCAGCGCGCCCATCGTGGGTGAAGCGGGGGAGTCGGCGGATCCGATTCCACAGGCCCTGATCCTGACCTCGATCGTGATCACCTTGGCGGTTTCCACCTTTCTGATGGCGATGGCCTACCGCAACTACCGGCTGACCAGACTGGCCGAGCTGACCGACGACCCGGAGGACGCCGGGCTACGCGCCGCCGACGCCGACGCCGGAGGTGGCGAGTGACCACCGGCCTGCTGCCGATATCGGTGATGCTGCCGATGCTCGGCGCCGCGCTGGCCCTGCTCTTCGGCCGGCGACCGCTGCTGCAGCGGAGTATCTCGGTCACCGCCATCAGTGCGCAGCTGGCGACCGAGCTGATCATGCTCCTGCAGGTCGACGCCAACGGGCCACTGGTGATGCACGTCGGTGGCTGGCGGTCACCGATCGGCATCACCCTGGTCGCCGACCGGCTCTCCGCACTGATGTTGGTGGTTTCTTCGATCGTGACCCTCGCGGTCCTGGCGTATGCGATTTCCGCCGGCCATGCGGACCGGGACGACAGCGAAACGCCGATTTCGATTTTCCATCCGGCCTTCCTGATCCTGGCCGCCGGGGTGTCGAACGCCTTTCTGGCCGGTGATCTGTTCAACCTCTTCGTCTCGTTCGAGATCCTGCTGACCGCCAGCTACGTACTGCTCACGCTGGGCGGCACCCGCGAACGGCTACGGGCCGGGGCCCCGTACATCATGGTGTCGCTGCTGTCCTCGATCGTGTTCCTGTCCGCGATCGCGCTGATCTACACCAGCACCGGAACGGTCAACCTGGCCGACCTGGCGGGCAAGCTGGGGACGCTGCCCTCGGGCATCATCCTGGTCCTGCAAGCGATGCTGCTGGTCGCCTTCGGAGTGAAGGCGGCGATCTGGCCGATGTCGAGTTGGCTACCGGATTCATATCCGAACGCACCCGCGCCGGTCACCGCGGTCTTCGCCGGGTTGCTGACCAAGGTCGGCATCTATGCGATCCTACGGATCCAGACGCTGCTCTTCCCGGGGGCGCACCTGCGCTCGCTGCTGTTGGTGGTCGCCGTAGTCACGATGCTGGTCGGCATTCTCGGCGCGATGTCCCAGGCGGGTATCAAGCGGATGCTGTCCTTCACTCTGGTCTCGCACATCGGCTACCTGCTGTATGGCATCGCGCTGGCGACCCCGGCCGGCACGGCCGCCGCGGTGTACTACGTGGCGCATCACATTTTGGTGCAGACCTCGCTGTTCCTGGCCGCCGGCCTGATCGAGCGGGTGGCCGGCACCACGGTGCTGTCCAGGCTGGGTGGCTTGGCCGCCGCGTCCCCGATCCTCGGGGTGCTCTTCTTCCTGCCGGCGATGAACCTGGCCGGGGTGCCGCCGATGTCGGGGTTCCTGGGCAAGGTCGGTCTGTTCCAGGCCGGTTTCGAGCAGGGTTCGCCATTGGCTCTGATCGGCGTGGTAGGTGGTGTGCTGACCAGCCTGCTCACCCTCTATACGATCGTCCGCGTGTGGGGCCGGGCCTTCTGGCGTCCCGCACCGGACGGGACCGCCGATCCGGAGCCGGTACCGGTGGTCGCTCGGCCGCACGCCCGACGCACCTCGGCCGCGGCTCGCCAGGCCGCGGGTCGAACGGCGCCGGTTCGGACGGCCGCGGGTCGCACGTCAGCGCAGCGGGCGGCGACCCTTGCCGCGGTCCGGATCCCCGCCGGAATGCTGGTCGCCACCACCGCGACGGTGGCCGTGGGGCTGATGTTGACCGTCTTCGGCGGTCCCATCTACGGATTGGCGACGCGGGCAGCCGACGACCTGATGCACCCGGACCGCTACATCACGGCGGTGCTGGCGAACACCGACCTGACCCACGATCTGGGCGCCGGGCCGACTGTGCTCCCGGCGGGAGCGCCGCGATGACCGAGCGCGCGATCCGGTCGATCGGCCGCGGCTGGCGCACCTGGCTGACCGCTGTGGTCTGGCTGTTGGTCGTCTGGCTCGCCCTCTGGGGAGCGCTGACGCCGGTGCTGGCGATCATCGGCACCGCGATCGCGTTGTTGGCGATGCTGGCCTTCCCGCTGCCGGTGGTGGATTTCCGTTTCGGCTTCCATCCTTTGCGCGCGTTGACCCTGCTGGTCCGGCTGCTGCTCGACCTGACCGTCGCCAGCTTTCAGGTGTCCTGGATCGCTGTCCGGCGGCGACCGCCGTCGAGCGCCATCACCACCGTCCCGCTGACCACGACATCGGACCTGGTGCAGACGTTGACGGCGCTGGCCGTGTCGCTGGTCCCGGGGAGCCTGATCATCGACGCCGATCCGGCGGGTCGGACGCTCACGATCCATGTGCTGGACGTCGATCCCGCAGAGCTGGACACGGTGCATCGTCGGGTGCTCGACCAGGAGAACCGGATTTTGCTCGCCTTCGGCGACAGACTGGACGGGGGGGCCTGATGACGGTCGTTTACTACAGTGCCGGGGCGCTGTTCGGGGTCGGCGCGATCTGCGCGGTGCTCCGGCTGCTGCGCGGGCCGTCGATCCTCGACCGGGCCGTCGCGTTGGACGTACTGCTGTCCGTCGTGGTCGGGGTGGTGGTTTTGCTCGCCGCGGTGGACGGCAGCGCGACGACGCTGGTGATCGCGGTCGTGGTGGCGCTGCTGGGCTTCATCAGCTCGTCCGGGCTGGCCAAACTCCTGCCGAGCGAGCGCCAATGAGACTCATCGATGTGATCGCGGGCACCTTGCTGATCCTCGGCGCTCTGCTGTCCATGATGGCCGGGATCGCGGTACTGCGTTTTCCGGACCTGATGGCCCGGACACACGCAGCGACCAAACCGCAGGTGCTCGGCACCATCGTGCTGATGACCGGTGTGGGACTACGAATAGGGTCGGCGTCGGTGATCGGCCTGCTGATCCTGATCGTCGTGCTGCAGTGCTTCACCGCCCCGATCTCGGCGCATCTGGTGGTTCGGGCGGCGTACCGGCGTGATGTGCTCGGTCAGGTGACCGATCCGAATGACATCACGCACAAGGGAGTGTCTCCGGGGGTCTCGGTGACGAGCGCCGAGCGCCGGTCCCACGGCGCCTCGCGGGCCTCGGCCGACGAGATCGACGGCCCGCCGATCGATCCGGCCGACGCCACCGGATATGGGCCGTCGGTGGTCAGCGGGCCGGAGTAGCGTCGCTGGTCATGCCTTCGATCAACTCGATTTCCAACCAGTATGTCGCCGATCTGGCGGCGGCGAGCCCGATCACTGCCACGTTCGCCGGCCTTCCCGGCCATGACGATCGGCTCGACGATCTGTCGCCGGACGGACTGGCCGAACGGAACGAACTGAGCGTCGCAGCCGTTCGCGCAGCCGGCGCGGCAACCGTCGGGACCGAAGCAGAAGCCGTCGCGTCGGCCGTGCTGCTGGAGCGGCTGGAGATCGGCATCGAGACCTACCGCGCGGGCCTGCGACATGCCGACCTCAACGTGATGGAATCGCCGCTGCAAAACATCCGGATGATCTTCGACCTGATGGCCACCGATACCGAGGACGACTGGGCCACGATCAGCCGACGGATGGCGGCGGTGCCCTCGGCGCTGGCCGGGTACCAGTCCAGCCTGCGCGCGGCGGCCGCTGCCGGGCAGGTGTCAGCGGTCCGGCAGATCGAAAAGTGCGCGATTCAGTGCGCCAACTACGGCGGCAGTGGTGGCGGCAGCGGATTCTTCGCCGGCCTCGCCGCCGAGGCCGGTCGGGATGGAGCCCTGGGGGTGGATCTGCACCGCGGCGCCGCCGGGGCCGATGCCGCCTACCGCGAGTTGGGCAGCTTCCTGACCCGTGAGCTGCTGCCGCTGGCACCGTCCGCCGATGCGGTGGGCGAGCAGCGGTATGCACTCGCGCTGCGCGAATTCACCGGTGCGACCCTGGACCTGGAACAGACCTACGCCTGGGGCTGGGCCGAGTTCCTCTCGCTGGAGGCCGAAGTCCGGGATGTTTGCCGATCGCTGAATCCGAACGCCACACCTGCCGAGGTGGCAGCCGACCTCGATCGGGACCCGCGTTACCTGCTCGATGGCGTCGATGCGCTGCAGGCCTGGATGCAGAACCTCTCGGACACCGCCATCGCCGAGCTTGGGCGGACCCATTTCGAGATTCCGGATGCGATCCGTACGCTTGAGTGCCGGATAGCGCCGCCGGGCGGCGGGGTGGGCGCCTACTACACGGGTCCGAGCGATGACCTCTCCCGGCCGGGACGCATGTGGTGGTCCATCGAGCCGGGTCGCCAGACGTTCACCTCCTGGCGTGACACATCCGTCGTCTACCACGAGGGCGTACCTGGGCATCACCTGCAGATCGCCACCCAGGTCTACCAACGCGAGCAGCTCAATGACTTTCAGCGCCTGCT
Source organism: Mycobacteriales bacterium (assembly GCA_038245175.1). Classification (GTDB taxonomy): domain Bacteria; phylum Actinomycetota; class Actinomycetes; order Mycobacteriales; family Nakamurellaceae; genus Nakamurella. The sequence continues at coordinate 147,128 of JBBRSR010000002.1, forward strand.
GGCCGGCACCAGCGGGCACGCCGAGGGGTGGGCGCTGTACGCCGAGCGTCTCGTCCGCGAGCTGGGCTACCTCGATGAGCCGGCGCCCCTGCTCGGGATGCTCAGCGAGCAGCTGTTCCGCGCCGCCAGGGTGGTGCTGGACATCGGCATGCACCTGGAATATCGGATCCCGGCCGGAACCGGATTCCACGAGGGTCAGCGGTGGACCCCGACGCTGGGTCTGGAGTTTTTGCAGACCAGGACGTTGACCGAGGCGGCGCACGGCCGGGATGAGATCGACCGGTACCTCGGCTGGCCCGGTCAAGCCCCGTCGTACAAGGTCGGCGAGCGGGTGTGGCGGCAGGCGCGGGACGCGGCCAGGCTGCGGCATCCGGATACCTTCGACCTCAAGGCATTTCACACCGCGGCGCTGAACATGGGCGGGATGGGGCTGGACCCACTGGCCCACCTGCTCTCGCGGCTGTAGCGGATCAGGTCAGCGGCAGCGGTCGACCCAGGATCGCGAAGGGTCGTGGATCGCCGGCGAACTGATAGTGCCGCAGCACATCCACGAAGCCCAGGCGCCGGTAGAGCCGCCATGCCCGATTTTCCCCTTCCGGGGTCGAGAGCAGCACGATGTCCTCGTCGGCGAAGGTCAGAAAGGCGCGAAGCAGCGCCTCGCCGATGCCGCCACCCTGGCGGTCCGGTCGGACATGCAGTTCGGTGAGCTCGCGGTAGGACGACATCCACCACTCGGCCTGGGCGTCCGTCATGCCCCGGCGCACCTCGCTGTTCCACCATTGGTAGGGCGCCCCGGTGTAGCCGAAGCACAGACCCACCACTGCGTCGGTCTGATCCAGCGCGACGAGGCTGAAGAATCCCGGGCGGCGGCTGTGCTCGACCCAGACCGGCCGCCGATACCCCAGCGAAAGGTCGGGGTATCGCATCGCGGCGACATAGACCCGGAGCAGGTCATCCACCCGGTCACGAAAATCTGCCGGTGACCAGGACTGGACGCTCCAGGTGCCCGGCGCTCCGGCCGCGAGCCCGTCCCGTTCGGGGTCGTTGGCCTTCATCTGCGAACTCATGCCGGACTTGACGCCACACGGGCAGCGCGACCAGCGGTGATGCGCAGGAGAGTGCGATAGTCGGTGGGGAAGACGGCCTTCGGGTGTCCCGCGGCAGCCCAGAGAACATCATGCAGCGCCAGGTCTTCGTCGACCAGCGTCGTCAGCCGGGCCGGGTGTCCCAGCGGGGACACCCCGCCGATCGCTTGTCCGGTGTGTTGCCGGACGAACTCCGGGCTGGCGCGGCGCACTTTGCCGACCCCGAGCATTGCCTGGATGAGTGTGGTGTCGACCCGATGCGATCCCGATGCCATGACGAGCACCGGGGCACCGTCGGCCTCGAAGACCAGGCTGTTGGCGATCGCCCCGATCGGTACCCCGAGTTGCTCGGCGGCCAGTGCGGCAGTACCCGCCGACTCCGGCAGCACGGTGATGTCGACGATGCAGCCGACGGCCGCCAGATCGGCGAGCACGGCAGCGGTAGCGGGGTGCATGCGTTCATCTCACCACGCCGCGGACGGTCGGGACGTCCGGATTTCACTGCCGTCGCCGGCTCACGAGATTGATGAGCCCGCGGACTGAGACTCAAGAGAGGGCAGAACTCAACACTGTCGGTGGTCGGAGGTAGCGTCGAACCCATGTTCGATACATGGAAAGGCGAGCGGATCATGAGTGATGTTGTGAGCATTCGAGGCCCAGTCTCCGCAGGGCGCCGCCGGCCGGCCCCGGTTGCCAGCGGCGCCCGCAATCAACTGGCGGACGCCCAGCGGTGTTTGGCGCAGGCGATGGCCGCGACGGATCTGGCCGATCGCTATGTCGCGGCCCACCTCGGCGCGCTGCGGGGCGCCGCGGCAATTCTTGCGATGAGGCCGCACCCGACTTCGCGAACGCTGAAGAACGCGAGCGCCTGGGTCCAGCTGGAAAAGGTGGCACCGGAGTATGCCGACTGGGCGACGTACTTTGCCGCAGGGTCGGCCAAACGCAAGGCCGCCGAGGCCGGAATCACCCGGCTGATCACGACGGATGAGGTTGATCAGTTGATCAGGCAGACGGCCGACTTCCTGGACCTGGTGGCGTCGAGTCTGCGGGCCGCGGCCTGATCACCGGACGCTGCGCTGCGGCGTGATTCTGCCGGGCAAATCTTCCGGGTCAGCGCGGGTAACCGGCAGCGACCGGTTCTTTGACCGACCGGAGCAACCGGTCGAGCAGCCGATCGAAGATCACGGTCAGCTCCCGCGCGCCGGCGCTGGGCCAGTCGTGGATCGCGACACCGGCGCCCTGCGCCTGCTGGACGGCCGAGCGCTCCGGTAACGCCGGCAACAGAACCAGCGGACCGAAAAGCTCCTTGAGTTCGGCAATTCGGTAGTCCTGTTCGGACGATCGGGCGCGGGCGCGGTTGATGACGATGCCCAGCGGCTGCAGGTCGGACTGCTGCCGCAGCCGCTCGTCGTGCACCGCCTCGAGCGCGCGCTGAACTCCGGTGACGGCGAACAGGGCGGGTTCGGTGACCAGGATGGCCCGGTTGCCGGCCACCAGCCCGCTTCGGGTGAGCAGGCCCAGCGACGGCGGGCAGTCGATCAACACCAGTTCCGGTGCCGGGGCGACCTGTTGCAAGATGGTTTTCAGGGTGGTCAGTTGGCGGGCGGTCGGGTTCGGATGGTTATGGTGCTCGCCGGCTTCACTACCGGGGATGACCCGCAGAGTCGGTCCCCAATTGCTGTCGGCGACTGCGTTGTTGACCCCGATGTTGATTTTTGCGGCCGCGACCTCACCGAACAGATCGGCGATGGTGGCGGTGTGTCCGACGGGGTCCAGAGTTATGGTGGCGTTGGCCTGCGGGTCGAGATCGACGACAAGGGTCGAGATCCCGCGCTTGATGGCGGCGGAGGCCAAGCCGAGAATGACGGAAGTCTTGCCGACTCCGCCTTTGAGGGAGAGAACGCTGGCGACAAGCACCCCCGAAAGGTACCCGGCTCTGGTTACCGCCGTCTGACATTCACACTTCGGTTGCAATCAGGCAGCCGGAATTGAGCAACCGGAATCGATCTCCCGAACGGCGGCGCGATGGGAACCAGTACCGGCGCGAGCCGCCGAGTCACCGCTGACCCGGGGCTGGTCGACGATGCCGAGTGCACGATCCTGCATGCCGACATGGACGCCTTCTTTGCTGCTGTCGAGCTGCGCCGACGGCCGGAGTTGGCGGGCCGACCGATGATGGTCGGATCGACCTACGGCCGTGGTGTGGTCCTGTCCGCGACGTATGAAGCACGCCGGTACGGAATCCGGTCGGCGATGCCGGTGTCCCGGGCGATGGGTCTGTGTCCCGGTATCGCCGTGGTGGAGCCCGACCTCGCTGCCTATCGGGCTGCCTCGCTGGAGGTGATGCGGCTGTTCGACGACGTCACCCCGAATGTGCAGCCGCTGTCGGTCGACGAGGCGTTTCTGGACGTATCCGGACTGCGGCGGCTCTCCGGCCGGCCCGGGGCGGTGGCCCAAAAGCTGCGGCAGCGAATCAGCGCCGAACTGCATCTCACCTGCACCATCGGCGCCGCGGCGAGCAAGTTTCTGGCCAAACTCGCATCCGGACTGGCCAAACCCGATGGTCTGCTGATCATCCCGCCGGCCGAGGCCATCGGCGTACTGCACCCGCTGGGAGTCCAGTACCTGTGGGGTGTCGGCCCGAAGACGGCGGATTCGCTGCGCCGGGTCGGGATCGCGACCGTCGGCGATCTGGCGCGGCTCGACCGGGCGACGTTGACCAGTGTCGTCGGCGCGTCGTCGGCCGATCGACTGCACGAGTTGGCCTGGGCACGCGACGACCGAACTGTCGCCCCGCGCCCCGCGGAGTCCTCGATGAGCGCCGACGAAACGTTCGTGGCCGACATCGGAGACCGTGCAGAACTCGTTCGCGAGCTCCTCAGACTGGCCGATCGGCTGGCTCGGCGGATGCGGTCGTCAGGCCAGCAGGCTCGGACGGTGGCCATCCGCCTCCGCTATTCGGATTTCACCACGGTCAACCGGTCGGTCACGCTGGATGCACCTACCGACCTGGCCCGGACCATCCATCAGGCCGCGGTGGCCCAGCTGACCAGGCTGAACCCGACGAGGCCGGCGCGGTTGATCGGTATTCGGCTCGAGCAGTTGGTCGATGCCGCGGACGCCGTCTCGCAGTTGGATTTCGGCGAGCCCGCACCGCCCGGTTGGCGGGTCGCGGAGACAGTGTCCGATCAGGTTGCCGCCCGGTTCGGCGCCGGAGCCATGGGTCCCGCTTCGTTGCTGGCATCGCCGGTCCGGCCCCTTCAGTCCCGCGACCCGGCGCCGCCGACCGACGAACGTTCGGGTTCGCGCGCCAAGCCGGCGCCGCATCCGGAGTGAGGCGGGTTTCGAGGCCGCTTCCGGCGGATCTGAAGGCCCTCGGACCTGCTGTGGTGGTCACCAAACCGGGAATGGCCTGCCAACGAATACCGTGAGACCAAGAGGGCGAGAGCAGTATGGCCGAACGGCTGGAAGTACTTTGAAACTACTCGTAAGCTGTACTTACGCCGCGAGGCTCATTGTCCCTTATCACCGATCTACGATGGACCGTCACCGGTGCCGGAGGAGGATCCATGCCGCTCTCCGAGCATGAGCAGCGCATGCTCGACCAGATCGAGCGCGCCCTCTACGAGGACGATCCGAAGTTCGCCAACAGCGTTGACGAGCGTCGGATTAGACGTCGTCGACCCGTGATCGCCGGAATCTCCTTCCTGGCCGGCCTGGTCTGCCTGGTCAGCGGCGTGATGTTGGCGCAGAACCACCTCGGACTCGGCGTGGCCGCGAGTGTCGCCGGATTCCTGCTCATGGTGGCCGGTGTCGGCCTCCTGGTCTTCGGCCAGCCCGGCGCGCGCGGTCCGGCTTCGGCCGCCTCCCCCAAGAAGACGGCGTCCACCCTGTCCGACCGGATGGAAGAGCGGTTCCGCCGCCGGTTCGATCAGGAGTAGACCGCCTGTCGATCCAACGGTCGGGCAGCTACCTGCCGCTGCCCCGCAACGATCGTGGCAACAGCCTGGTGACAACGGTGAGCGGCTCCGCGTGCTCGAGATCGGTGGAGATCCGTTTGACGTCCTCAGCCAGATCGACGTCCGCCGGTGCGACGTAGCCAGTCGGCGAGTACCAGGTCGATTCGGTGGCCAGCGCAATCCGCCGTAGCCCGGCCCGGGCGCCCTCGGTCAACTTGCCTTCACGGGCCAGCTGATTGGCGGCCTTGCGCACGGTGATGCCCGACTGCGCGGCAAGACCGTGATCGGTCGCCAGATCCTCGACTTCCGCCCAGGCCGCAGCCGCCGCGTCCGGTCCGCCCGCGGCAGCGACCCTGAGCCGCTGCCGGGACCGGCGGCGGCGCCACCACGACGGCATCGCAGACCCCAAGCTCAGCACCGCCAGGCCGACCAGTGTCCAGGTGTAGGCCGGCTTCCAGAACGGCGTTGATGCCCCTGTGCCGCCCGGCACCAGGACTGTCTCGAAATCGGTCAAAGTCGCAGTCGTCGTGGCCTGTCCCGCCGTCCCGCCGGCCCCGGCGGAGGCGGAATCGGCGGTGCCGGTCTGGCTCCCGGAACTGGGCGCAGTGGCATCCACGGAGGTGGCGAAGCCCTGCTGACCGCCGACGGACTCCGACAACGGTGTCGGATCGAAGCGAACCCAGCCGGCGTTGTCGAAGCGAACTTCCACCCAGGCGTGGGCATCATGGCTGGTGATCCGGAAGCTGCCGTCGCCGGTCTTGGTGCCCTGGGTGAAACCGATCGCGACCCGGGCGGGGATGCCGATGCTGCGCAACATGATGGCCATGGCGGTGGCGTACTGCTCGCAATACCCCTGCTTGTTCTGCAGGAAGTCGGCCAACAGGCTGCCGGTGTTGCCGGTCGGCACGGTCAGCGAATAGACGAAGCCATTGGCCGGGTCGGTGAAATACTCCTGCAGCAATCGGGCCTTGTCGAACGCCGTCGGTCCGGCCGCGGTGATGGACTGGGCCTCACTGATGGCCGTCGCCGGAACGCCGGCGTTCTCCGTGAAGACCCCGCCGGGGGTGACGGTGTCCGTACGGAGCAGTTCGGGGGAGATGGCGCCGTGCCCGACGGTCATCATGTAGTCCCGCGGGGTTGCCGGGGTCGGCCGGAAGATAGCGCCGAGGCTGGCGTTGTACATGAAGCCGTCGCCCAACCCGGACACCTGCCGGGTGCCCTGGTAGATCGGCACGAACCGATCCGCGAAATTCAGAACCTGCACGCTGATCTGGGCGGTTTGGGCGGCCGGATCATTGGCGAGCGGGTTGATGTTGATTTCTGCGCCATCGGTGACCAGGGATCCGGGCGCCGGGTCGCTGAGGGAGAAACCCTGGTTCGGATCCCAGGTTTCCAAGGCGGTCGTGCGCAGATAGTCGGGTTCGGGCAGGTTGCTGATCTGCAGTAGGTTGATGGCTTCCCGGCGCTGCAGATCGCCGTGCAGCGAGGCGAACGGGGACAGCCCGATATCGCTGGATTCGTTCGGCGCATTTGTGCGCTGCACCCGTCCGGCGGTTCCGATGCTGGTGACGGAGTCGGCCACCAGCAGGCTGCCACCGATGGCCAGTACGACGGCCAGCGTCCCGGCCATGGCCACGCCGACGCCGGCCCGCAATCCCACTCGCCGGCCCGGGTGCCCGGCGACCACGACGAGGGCCGCGTAGCAGGCGGCCGGAATCGCGAAGGTCCACCACGGGAGGATCTGCTCGGCGATCGACGCGGGGACCGAGTACAGACACAGCATCGGCAGCGCCACCAACGCCGGCGCATCCACCTCGGCCACGAAGAAGTCGACGACCAGCGCGATCAGGCCGAGCGTGACGGCGATCAGAAATCCCAGCTCGGGGGTGGCCGGCGCCGGCACGGTGGCGTGCAGTATCTGGTCGAAAGCTCCCGTGAGCAGAGTGTTCGCCTCGCGGATCGCCCGGGTGTTCGGGATGAACCCGCCGTAGCCGGAACTGGTGAAGACCGCGGTCAGGGTGACCACGACCCCGGCGGTCTGGGCGAGCACCGTGACCACCGGGTGCATCCGGAGCAGTCGGCAACCCACACCGATCAGCCAGACCAGTGCGACCACCTGAATGGCCGGGCCCATCCATGTCGTCCCGGAAACCGTGGTCATCAGGGCCGTCGCGCCGGCGAGCACGCAGATCGCCCCGAGGAGGCTGATGAACGGCCTGGCTACCACGGGTTCCCGCCGCCGTCGTCCGGGTTTGCCGGCCGGCGCCGACCCGTCCGGTGCGGGTGTTCGTTGCTGGGTGGTTGTCACGAAACTCGTTCCCGGCTCTGCGCGAAGGAGGCAAAACCGTCACCGATGGTGCAGGCCCGCCGCCACACCATCGCCAGGTCGTCGCCCGGGTGGATCAGGACGACTCGCCAACCGGCCGAAATCAGCTGGGGGCCGACGTCCCATTCGGCGGGCGGGCCGCCCCATTCGTCCGCGGCGAGAATCAGCGCCACCGCATTGGTGGAGCGGCGCTTCGCGGCAATCAGCAGAGCCGCCGAAGCCCGATCCAATTGACCCAGGATGGCGATCAGCAGTCCCGGTACCGACACCGCGGCCGGACTCACCGAACCCGATTCGTCAAGGGTCAGCACGGCCAGGCCGGCCAACACATCGTCGGTGATGTCGTGACCGCCGGCCAGCACCCTTCCGGTGTGCGAGACGAGTCGTACGTGGTGATCCTGGCCGAGCAGGTGCAGTGCCACCGAGGCGGCGAGGCTGACCGCGACTTCGAGGCTGGAATCGACGCCGGCACCCCGGTGGGCGGCGGCTCGATGATCCAGCAGCACGGTGGCGCCGCCGTGCGAGACGGGCTCGGTCAGCCGGACCATCAGGTTGTCGTAACGCGCCGAGGCCCGCCAGTGCACGGTCCGGATGTCGTCGCCGCGCTGGTATTGCCGAACGGCGACGTCCGGGTCGCCGCCGATGGTGCCCTTCGAGGCGCGGCCGGAGGCGGCGGACAGGGACCCGCCGCTGGTCGGGCTGCCCTGCAAGGGCACCACCGTCGGCACCACCAGGACTTCGGCGAATACCGGGAGGGTCCGGTTGTCCTCCCAGGTCCCGAACGGATCGCCGAGTTTGACCTGGGGCGGTCCGACGACGAAACGGCCACGGCGGCGGGCGGACAGCGCGTAACTGGTCACCGCGCTGTGGCCGCGGGGTAGCGACGGGATCAGGCAGTGGGCACCGGTGGACAGATCCTCCGTCGCGCGTTCGATCAATTCGATCGGACGGGTACGCGAGGCGCCGTCGTTGGTCACGATCAGCCGGACCCGCCCGGACATCCCCGGGCTGAGACGCTCGGGGAGCACCTGATGAATGGCGCTGAGGTGGGTGCGCCGGGTAGCGGTGATACACCAGGCGATCATCGGCAATAGGGCGGCGAGCAGCCCGACCCGGAGCAGGTCCCGTTCGTCCAGGATCACCGCGCAGACGCAGGCGGCTACGCCGCCGGCCAACAGGCACCGGCCCCTGGTGGTCAGACCACGGCGACCGGTGACCAACGGCCGGGACCTGCGCCGGCGGATCGACCGGTCGACGTTGCCGGGTGCGGCCGGGGGACCCGCTGGGTCGCTGGTCACGACTCAGCTCCCGGTGCCGCGCGGGACCCGGATGGCCGAGAGCAGCCCGTGGATGATCTCTGCCTCCGAGCGGCGTGCGGCGTGGGCCTCGACGGTCAGCAGGATGCGATGCGAGAGGACCGGCACGGCCATTCGGGCGATGTCGTCGGGAATCACGTAGCCACGGCCGTCCAGCGCGGCACTGGCCTTGGCCGCCCGCGCCAGGTGCAGCGCGGCGCGCGGCGACGCGCCGAGCCGGACCTCGGGCACCGACCGCGAGCCGGCGACGAGTTCGACGATGTAGTACTGCAGCTCCGGGGCGATGTGGATCTGCGAGGTGGCGTCGATCAGCTGACGGATTGTGTCGGCATCGGTGACCGGCGACAACGAGTCCAGCGGATCAACCTGCGCCTGTTCGGCGAGCATCGCCACTTCGGCTCGGCGGTCCGGGTAGCCGATGGCCGTCCGGGCCAGAAACCGGTCACGCTGGGCCTCGGGCAATGGGTAGGTGCCCTCCATTTCCACCGGATTCTGGGTGGCCATCACCAGAAACGGCTTCTGCAGCGGGTAGGTGGTGCCATCGACGGTGACCTGCTGCTCTTCCATCGACTCCAATAGCGCGGACTGTGTCTTGGGTGAGGCCCGGTTGATTTCGTCGGCGACCAGGATGTTGGCGAAGACGGGGCCTTTGCGGAACTCGAAAGTGCTGGTCTCCCGGTCGTACACCGAGACACCGGTGACGTCGCTCGGCATCAGATCAGGGGTGAACTGGACCCGGTTGACCGTGACATCGACCGTCCGGGCCAACGCCTTCGCCAGTCTGGTCTTGCCGACGCCGGGAACGTCCTCGATCAGCAGGTGGCCCTGGGTCAGCAGCGCGACCACGGCGAGCCGAACCACCTCGGGCTTGCCGAGCAGGACCCGATTCACGGATGCCGCGATCTGGCCGCCGATGGCGGCAATCTGGTCAACGCCGATGGTGGGGGCCGCAGCGTGGGGATACCCACCGTTCATCGGGCTCTCCGGTCGGGGAGGCGCGCCTAGATCGTGAGTCACGTGTCTCCTTCAGCTGGTGAATGCCCCCGACGGATCGGGTCCTGGCACACAGTGCAGTGTCCAGTCTGCCAAAAGACCGGGCTGGTGTTCGCTGATCGACGGTATCTGCTCACGGTCGAGACATTCCTGGGGCTGTATCCGCCGCAATGTCTGCTTTGCTCGCGGTTCCCCCACACGGCTCCACCATCGGCACTGTCGGCGCCACCATCGGCGAGAATGACCGGACTCGAACGCCGTCACAGACCGCGAGCGGCCGCGTGAGCCCGATTCGGACCGATCCGGAACCCCTGAAAGGCCCTGAGCCGTGCTGTTCGAACGCCTGGCCGGGTAATTCGCCCCACCACGCCCCACGCCTGCGACCAGCGGCGATGCGACACGCACTACTCCATTTGCGTTGTTTCAGGCTTGTGTGTGGGAGAAAGTGGGGTATCGTGGCAGACGTTGGGGCAACGTGGGCGCCCTGGGGGTCGTCGAGCCTCCAGGACCAGCGAATCCAGCAGTGGTTCTGCACGAAGAGTTCAGCAGCGAAGGGGGAGGTGCCACGCGGTGTTAACCGGCTTCTTCGGCACCTACACACCGCGGATGGACGACAAGGGCCGGATCACCCTGCCCGCCAAGTACCGCGACCGGCTCAAAGGCGGCGTCGTACTGATGCGCGGCCAGGACCACACGCTGTTCGTGCTCACCCCGGAGGGCTTCGAGGAGTTCGCTCATCGGGCCATCCACGCCGAGGTGACTGATGAGAAGCAGATCGGTTTTCAGCGCTACATGCTCGCCAACACCGAGGACCAGCGGCCGGACGCTCAGGGTCGGATCACCATCCCGGCCAGGATGCGCGAGTACGCGAACCTGTCCAAGGACGTGGTGATCAACGGCGCCGGCCTGCGGATGGAGATCTGGTCCGCCGACGCATGGACCCGCTACGAGGCCGAGCAGGAAGCGGCCTACGCATCACCCGATCGCGGGATTTTCACCCCGAGCTGACCCGAGCCAACCGCAGTACCCGCACCAACCGCAGTGCCCGCAGTACCTGTAGCACGGGGGCCATGCAGTCCGGCCTCCACCCGCAGCCCGTCCTGGCGCGACTTCCCCCGCGCCAGGCCGGATTTGACCCTGGAGCGACTTCCCCCGCGCCAGGTTCGCCGCTCGGGTGGGGACCAGTCCGCATGGCCCCGCCGCACCACCAAGCACCGCACCACCCGCACCGCACCAGCACCGCATCAGCATCGAGAACTGAGCATCCAGCGCGACGAGAGGCACCCATGGCCGACGAGCACGTACCTGTGCTGGCCGATCGAGTGGCGTCCTTACTGGAACCGAGTCTGCGCAAGCCGGATGCCGTACTGGTCGACGCGACTCTCGGACTCGCCGGGCACACCATCGAACTGCTGCGGGCGCATCCCGACCTGCGGGTGATCGGCATCGACCGTGACCCGGCCGCGCTGCGGATCGCGCAGGAGCGGGTGGCCACCGCCGGTTTCGCCGATCGATTCGACGCCGCGCACGCGGTCTACGACGAGATCGAGGGCGTCCTGTCGGACCGGGAGCTGCCCGCCGTGGACGGCATCCTGTTCGACCTGGGGGTTTCCTCGATGCAGCTCGACCGGGCCGATCGTGGCTTCGCCTACTCGATCGACGCTCCGCTGGATATGCGGATGGACGCAACCACCGGTATCACCGCCGCCGAGGTGTTGAACACATACGCACCGGGGGAACTCGTCCGGATTCTGCGTGAGTACGGGGAAGAGAAGTTCGCCACCCGGGTCGTTTCCAACATCGTCCGGGAACGGGCGTCGCGGCCGTGGACAACCAGTGCGCCGCTCGTCGAGCTGATCCGTTCCTCGATCCCGGCGGCCACCAGGCGGACCGGCGGGAATCCGGCCAAGCGGACCTTCCAGGCCTTGCGGATCGAGGTCAACGACGAGCTGGGTGCGTTGCGCCGGGCGATTCCCGCCGCGCTGAACGCCCTGTCAATCGGCGGCCGGATCGTCGTGATGGCCTATCAGAGCCTCGAGGATCGCATCGTCAAGCAGGCCATCGCGCCGCTGACGCTGTCCACCTCGCCGCTGGATCTGCCGATGGATCTGCCCGGACACGCCGCCCGGTTCCGCTGGGTCACCCGGGGCTCCGAGGCTCCGACCGATGCTGAGGTATCCGCGAATCCGCGGGCCGCCTCGGCCAAACTTCGTGCCGCAGAAAGAATCCGGGAGGCCGCGTGACCACCACCTCGTCGGGTCCGAAACTGGACCCGAAATCCCCGAAGGCGACCGCTGCCGAGAAGGCATACCAGCGCCGGGCCCGCCGGACCGAGAAGATGACGATCACCCTCGGGCAGACACCGACGCTGGACCGCGCGAAGGTCGCCGCCAAGCGCGTGCCGTTCGTCGCAGTCCTGGTCGGGCTGCTGGGCGCGGGCCTGGCCGGCATTCTGTGGCTGAACACGCTGACCGATGAGGCCGGCATCAAGACCAATGCGGCGAATAAGACGTCGACCGTCCTCCGGTTGCAGATCGAGGGCCTGAGCAGCGATATCGCAGCCAAGAACGCCACCCCGGCGATCGCCGCTGCCGCCCGTGCGCTCGGTCTGGTGCCGGCGGGCGACTCCGCGATCCTGGTGATCGGATCCGACGGCGCAGGCACCGTGATCGGCACGCCCGCCGCGGTGGTCGATCCAGCGGTGGTGGCTGCCGAGGCGGCGGCAGCGCAGGCGGCGGCCGCAGCGCAAGCCGCTGCCAGTGCCCAAGCTGCCGCCAGCGCACAGGCTGCTGCCAGTGCCCAAGCCGCCGCGGCAGCGCAGGCCGCAACCACACCCGCCGGCCAACCGCCGGCCACCGATGTAGCAGTAGTCACTACGCAAGGAGCGGCCGGATGAGGCTTGGACACCACCCGGGTTCCGGCGCCGATCAACCACCCGGGAAGGCGGCGCCGCAAGCGGGCCGTGCACCGGCCAGGGCGGTCCGGCCGCCGGACGGTCAGCCGCCGAGCGCCCGACCGAACGCGACCGACCCGCGGGATCCCCGGCGCCGGCCGACCAGGGTTTCGTCGCCGAATTCGGCGACTGCCACCGAACAGCCACGGCGGCACCCCAACCAGGTGAGCGCAGCGTTGACCGACGAACCTCGCCGCTCTGCTGCCACCCCGCCGCGCCGCGGCCCCGGGGACACCCGGCCGCCGAATGCCTCGCCCGAGGGCCGAGCCGCCGATACCCGGCCACGCCGAGCGGGGGCCCCGGGTACCCGACCCAACCTGGATGGCCCCCGCCGCCGCGCGCTGCACGAACCGGTGCCCCGCAACAAGCCGAAAGCTCAGCAACCGGCGGCGTCGATTCGCGGTCGGCGGCAGCGCAAGCAGAGGCTGGCACCGGGCAACCCGCACAACCGGATCAAGATCGTGCTGATCGTCCTGATGGTCATGCTGGCCGGTGCGGCGATCAAATTGACCTTCATCCAGGGCTGGAATTCCGCTGCCTACGCGGCGAAGGCCGAGGATCAGCGCACCCGCAACGTGAGCCTGGTGGCCGATCGTGGGGCCATCCTCGACCGCAACGGCACCCAACTGGCGTTCAGCGTCCAGGGACGGCAGCTCGCGGTCCGGCCGGCCCTGTTCACCGGAAACCAGAAGCTCGGGCTCAGCGCCGACGGTCAGAAGCAAAAGGTCGCCGACATTCTGGTGGCCGCCCTGGGGACCGCGGTCAACCGGACCGACCTGCTCGCGGGCCTGGACTCGGAAAAGACCTACGTGTATCTCGTCCGCGGGGTGATGCCGGAACAGAGTGATGCGATCATGGCGCAGATCACCGCCGTGCTCGATCCGAAGGTGAAGTTCAGCGATTCGATGACCCAGTTGGACGCGGTCGTCACCGAGCGACAGGATCTGCGGGAATATCCTGACGGCGCGCTGGCTCGTTCGGTGGTCGGTGCTACGTCCACCTGGGACGGTAACCACGGAACGATGGGCATCGAGGCCAAGTTCGATGCGCTGCTGGCCGGCACCAGCGGCTCCCGGGTGGTCGACGTGTACGGCGGCGGCGTCATTCCCGGTAGCTCCCGGGACGAGGTGGCCGCGGTGAACGGCGCCGACCTGACGCTGACGCTCGACTCGGATCTGCAGTTCACGGTGTCTCAGATGCTGCAGAGCTACGTCGATCAGCACTCCGCCAAGCGGGGGATGGCCATCGTCGAGGACGTCAAGACCGGCCAGATCTACGCGATCAGCGACTACACCGCCGGCCAGGACCCGAGCACGGTGGTGTCCAACATGACGGTGAACATCCCCTTCGAGCCGGGTTCGGTGAACAAGATCGTCACGATGGCCGCCGCCCTGGAGGCCGGCATCACCACCCCGACCACGGTGTACCCGATCGACGGCAGCATCGCGATGGGCGGGCGAACCGTGCACGACGCGTGGCCGCACGGGACCATCGAGATGACCACGACCGGCATTCTGGCCAAGTCCTCCAACGTCGGCACGTTGACCATCGCGCAGAAGGTCGGCCCTGACCTGTTCGCCACCGAGCTGCAGAAGTTCGGTCTCGGTCAGAAGACCGGCATCGAGCTACCGGGCGAGTCTGCGGGTCAGCTGATGGACAAGTCGCAATGGTCGGCGACCACCTTCGCGAACCTGCCGATCGGGCAGGGCCTCGGCGTGACGTTGGTGCAGATGGCCGCGATGTATCAGGCGATCGGCAACAAGGGCGTCCGGCTGCCACCGACCCTGGTCGCCGGGACCACCACCGGCGGCGCCTTCACGGCATCCAGCGTCGGCGCGGGCACCCCCGTGATGTCGCCGAGCACGGCCGACACCCTGCTCGGCATGCTCCGCGGCACCACCCAGAGCGGCGACATCGGGCACAAGGGAACCGCCCCCGGTGCCGCGATCAACGGCTATCAGGTGGCCGGCAAGACCGGCACGGCTCAGCAGATCGACCCGCATTGCAAGTGCTACTCCGATTCGATGTACAACTCGACCTTCGCCGGTCTGGTGCCCGCGGACAACCCTCGATTCGTCATCGCGATCATGCTGGACGCTCCCCAGGGCGGGACGAATGCGGTGCCGTTGTTCCATGACATCGCGGCCTACTCGATGCGGTCCTTCGATGTTCCTCCGTCGAGCGGGCCGGCCCCGATCTACGACCTGTACGTCAACTACTGAGCTGTCCGGCTAGCCGACAGGTAGATTTCCCACGTGCCAGCTAGCTCGATTCCGCGTCCGGTCACCCACGCCGCCCAGTTCCTCGGTCGGCTGGCCGAGCTGGTCGGTGTGTCGATCCAGGTCATCGGGGAGTCGGCCGAGTCCGTGCAGCCGGCCGCGGGCGCGGTCGAGGTCACCGGCATCACGCTGCGCTCCGGCGAGGTCCGACCGGGAGATATCTTCGCGGCGATCGCCGGCGAGCGCAGCCACGGCGCGCGGGCCATCCCGGCGGCTCTCGAGGCCGGCGCCGTTGCGGTGGTGACGGACTCGGCCGGCCTGGACATCGCCCGGGCGCTGGACCTGCCGGCTCCGCTGCCGGTGCTGGTGGTGCCGAACACCCGCGCGGTGCTCGGCGAGCTGGCCGCTCAGATCTATGGCCGGCCCAGCGAGAAACTGCTGATCATCGGGGTCACCGGCACCTCGGGTAAGACCACCACCAGCTATCTGATCGAGGCCGGACTCGCCGCGTGCGGGTTGCGCACCGGCGTCATCGGCACCGTGGAGACCAGGATCGGCCGCGAAGCCCTACCCAGCGCCTTCACCACCCCGGAGGCGCCGGACCTGCAGGCGCTGCTCCAGCTGATGATCGAACACGGGGTGCAGGCGGTGGCCATGGAGGTCTCCTCGCACGCGTTGGCGATGGACCGGGTGGCGGCCACCCGGTTCGCGGTCGGCGCATTCACCAATCTGTCACAGGACCATCTGGACTTTCACGGCGACATCGAGCACTACTTCGAGGCCAAGGCGCTGCTCTTCGACGGGCGCGCGGCCGTCGGAGTGGTCGATGTGGACGGTCCGTTCGGCCGTCGGCTGCTCGAGCGGCATCCGGAGTTGGTCAGCGTGTCGGTCTTCGGGCCCGGCCCGGCCGACTGGACCGTGCCCAGTATCGATGTCGGCGCCTTCGGCATCACCAATCTGGTGGTCCACGGGCCGCTCGTCGAGGACCTGCATGTCGCGCTGGAGCTGCCCGGATCCTTCAACGTATCCAACGCCGTGCTGGCGCTGGCCTGCATCGCCGCTGCCGGCCTGGATGTGAAGCTGGCCGCGAACGCGATCACCTCTGTAGTGGTGCCCGGGCGGATGCAGAGCGTCGACTGCGGGCAGGAATTCCTCGCGGTGGTCGACTACGCGCACAAGCCGGCTGCGCTGTCCGCGGTGCTTTCCGCCATTCGCCCTACCGTCGGCGGTCGGCTGATCGTCGTGATCGGCGCCGGCGGCGATCGGGACAACGGCAAACGGCCGATGATGGGTTCAGCAGCAGCGGCAGCGGCCCAAATCGTCATCGTCACCGACGACAATCCGCGGTCGGAGGACCCGGCGACGATTCGCGCCCAGGTGTTGGCCGGCATCGGCGAGACCACCGCCGACGTGCGCGAGATCGCTGATCGCCGGGCCGCGATCAGAGCTGCCGTGGCGGCGGCCGTTGCTGGTGATGCGGTGGTGATCGCGGGTAAGGGCCATGAGCAGGGCCAGTACGTCGGCGACCAGATCATCCCGTTCTCCGATGTCGACGAACTCACCGACGCGCTGCACGAGCGCCGTCGCGAACAACGATCACCAGCAGAGGAGACCGACGCGTGAAGCCGATGACGGTGGCCCAGGTGGCGGAGATTGTGGGCGTGCCAGCGCCGGCGCAGGGCGCCGATGCGGTCGTCAGTTCGGTCGAATTCGATACCCGCAAGGTTCGGTCGGGGTCACTGTTCGTGGCGCTGGCCGGTGAGCGTGTGGACGGTCACGATTTCGCGGAACAGGCCGGGGCCGCCGGCGCCGTCGCGGTCCTGGGCAGTCGGCCGATTGCCGGCTCGGTGCCGTTACTGCAGGTCCCCGATGTGCTGGCGGCGTTGGCCACGCTGGCCGCGGCGTCGGCCCGCCAACTGATAGCGGGCGGTCTGACCGTGATCGGGATCACCGGATCGGCCGGCAAGACCTCCACCAAGGACCTGGTGGCCGCGCTGGCCGCCGCCGCCGGCGAGACCGTGGCCCCACCCGAGTCGTTCAACAACGAGTTGGGCCACCCCTACACGGTGCTCCGCGCCACCGAGCAGACCCGTTACCTGGTGCTGGAGCTGTCCGCCCGCGGCCCGGGCCACATCGCGATGCTGGCCGGGATCGCACCACCCCGGATCGGGGTGGTGCTCAATGTGGGTACTGCGCATCTGGGCGAGTTCGGTTCGGTCGAGGGGATCGCCGCCGCCAAGGGAGAGCTGGTGGAGGCGCTGCCGAACGGCGCGGACGGCGGCGTGGCGATCCTGAACGCCGACGACGGGCGGGTGGCGGCGATGAGTGGCCGTACGGGTGCGCGCGTGGTCAGCTACGGGACCAGTGCCGACGCCGACATCCGGGCCGCCGACATCACCGAGGACGCGCTGGCCCGCCCGGGCTTCATCCTGCAGACGCCGGAAGGCGAGGCGCTGGTGCAGCTCGCCGTTTCGGGCCGACACCAGGTCAGCAATGCCCTGGCCGCCGCGGCCGTCGGCATCGAGATCGGCCTGCCGGTGGAGACGATCGCCCAGGTGCTCGGCCAGTCCGGGCCGGCCTCCAAATGGCGGATGGATGTCAGCGTGCGGGCCGACGGGGTGACCATCATCAATGACGCCTACAACGCGAATCCCGATTCGGTGAAGGCGGCCCTGCGCGCCCTGGTCACCATCGGTCGCGGCCGCCGGACCTGGGCCATCCTGGGCGAAATGGCCGAGCTGGGACCCGGGGCCCGGGCCGCCCACGACGAGATCGGCCGGCTGGTCGTGCGGCTGGGCGTGGATCGACTGATCGCGGTCGGTCCGGCGGTGCGCGCGTTGCATCTGGGTGCCCATCTGGAAGGGTCGTGGGGCGGGGAGTCGGAGCATGTCGCCGATGTGGCCGCCGCCGTGGCCATTCTGAACCAGGAGCTCGAGTCCGATGATGTGGTGCTGGTGAAGGCCTCGCGTTCGGTCGGTCTGGAGCGGGTGGCGCTCGCACTGTTGACCGAGGTGCCCGGGACGGCCCTGTGAAGAGCATCCTGATCGCGGCAATCGTCGGTTTGGCCGTTGCCATCATGCTCACCCCCTACCTGATCAAGGTGTTCTCCCGGCAGGGTTTCGGCCAGGAGATCCGCGAGGACGGACCGCAGACCCACCAGAAGAAGCGCGGTACCCCGACCATGGGCGGCGCGGCGATCCTGATCGCGATGTGGGCGGGCTATCTGGTCTCGATCCTGGTCGGCATCTGGACCGGTGACGGCGGCGGGCCGACCGCCTCGGGCCTGCTTCTGCTCTACCTGACCACCGGTATGGGCCTGGTCGGCTTCTTGGACGACTTCGTCAAGATCCGCCAACAACGCAATCTCGGTCTGAACAAGAAGATGAAATTTTTCGGACAGACGTTCATCGCGCTGTCCTTCGGGGTCCTGGTCTTCCAGTTCCCCGGCCAGAACGGCCACTCGCCGGGTTCGACCTTTCTGTCGTTCACCCGCGACGTGCCGTGGCTGACGTTCGGCGTCATCGGCGGCGTGGTTTTCATCGTGCTGCTGATCGCTGCCTGGTCGAATGCGGTGAACTTCACCGATGGACTCGACGGGCTGGCCGCGGGCTCGTCGGTGATGGTGCTCGGTACCTATGTGGCGATCGGTTTCTTCCAATTCCGCAACACCTGTTCGCCGGCGCTGTCCGGGGCTGCGTCCGCGGGCTGCTACCTGGTCCGGGATCCGCTGGACATCGCGGTCGTCGCGGCCGCGGCGGTGGGCGGGTGTATCGGTTTCCTCTGGTGGAACGCGCACCCCGCCCGGATCATGATGGGCGACACCGGGTCGCTCGCCCTCGGCGGCCTGATCGCCGGGATCAGCGTGCTGACCAAGACGGAGATGCTGTTGATCGTGATCGCGGGCCTGTTCGTGGTCGAGATGCTGTCTGTGGTGATCCAGATCGCCGTCTTCAAGGCGCGCCATGTCCGGGTGTTCCGGATGGCGCCGTTCCACCACCATTTCGAGATTTCCGGCTGGGCCGAGACCACGGTGATGGTGCGATTCTGGCTGCTCGCCGCGATGTCGGCGGCGCTCGGGCTGGGCCTGTTCTACGCCGACTGGCTTTCGCTCACCGGCGGCTAGGGGACAGCAATGACCGACTGGAAAGCAGACCTGTCCTCGGCTCGGGCGCTGCTCGGCACGAAGGTGGTGGTCGCCGGCGCCGGCATGTCCGGCCTTTCGGCGGCGCGGTACCTTCTCGCCCGGGGCGCGTCGGTGCTGATCGCCGACGACAAACCGCAGGCCGACCTGGCCGGCTGGGCCGTTCCGGTGCCGATCGTCGGCGGTCTGGTCGAGCCGCCGGCAGGCACCGAGCTGGTGGTGACCTCGCCGGGGTGGCGACCCACATCGCCGCTGCTGGTGGCCGCGGCGAATGCCGGGATTCCCGTCATCGGGGACGTCGAGCTGGCCTGGTGGGCCGATCAGCAAGCGGGGTCGCCCCGAACGGACGACGGCCGGCCGGCCGGCGCCCGGCCCTGGCTGGCAGTCACCGGCACCAATGGCAAGACCACCACCATCGGGATGGTCGAGTCCATCCTGCGGGCCGCCGGCAAGCGGGCGGTCGCCGCCGGCAACGTCGGCCTCGGGCTGCTGGACGTGGTCACCGCGGAGCCCCGGCACGACGTGATCGCCGCCGAGTTGTCCAGCTTCCAGTTGCACTACGCGCCCTCGGTCCGGCCGGCCGCCGGGGTGGTGCTCAACGTCGCGCAGGACCATCTCGACTGGCACGGCAGCATGGCCGCCTACGCGGCGGACAAGGCGCGGGCGCTGACCGGCGACGTCGCGGTCGCCGTCGTCGACGACGCCGATGCGGCCGATCTGCTGGCCGCGTCCCCGGCGTCGCGCAAGATCGGGGTCACGGCCAACGATCCCGCCGTGGGCCTGCTCGGGGTGCGCGCCGGGATGCTCTTCGACAACGCGTTCGGCGCCGGCGTGTTGCTCCCGGCGGCCGAGGTCCGGCCCGCCGGAACACACAACGTCACGAACGCCCTCGCCGCCGCCGCGCTCACTTTGGCGATCGGCATCACCGCTGATCAGATCGCCGCCGGACTGCGCGAATTCGTGCCGGGTGGGCACCGCAACGCGCTGGTCGGCGAGGTCGACGGCGTGCGATTCGTCGACGACTCGAAGGCGACCAATCCGCACGCGGCGCTGGCCTCGATGGCCGACTACGACCGGGTCGTCTGGGTCGCCGGCGGGCAGCTCAAGGGCGCGGACATCGACGATCTCGTGGCGAGGGTGGCGCCCAGGCTGCGCGGAGTGGTGGTGATCGGGGTGGACCGTGAACTGATCGTCGGTGCCCTCGCGCGACACGCGCCCGATGTCCCCCGGTTGGTCCTGCCGGACACCGACGATGGAGTGATGACGACGGTAGTGCAGCATGCCCTGCGGATGGCCGCGCCCGGAGACGTGGTGCTGCTGGCACCTGCCGCGGCGTCCCTGGACATGTTCGGTTCCTATGCGGCCCGCGGCGATGCCTTCGCCGCTGCCGTCACGTCCTTGCCTGGCTATGCCGGGAATCCGGGGTGAGCGCGCCGACCAAGGACCGGCGATCCGGCAGCTCAGCGCGCAGAGCGGCGGCGCACAGATCGGCGGGGACCAGGAAGGCCGGTCGGATCCACGACAGTGCGGTGGGTCGCTGGTGCGCCTCCACTTGGCAGCGCACGATGGACTGGCTGGACCGGCCGATGACGTCGTTCCACCTGGTGCTCGCGGTTTTCTTCCTGCTGCTCGGCTACGGCCTGCTGATGGTCCTGTCGTCCTCATCGGTGGCGGCCTACAAGCGCAACGGATCATCCTTCGGCGTCTTCAAGTCGCAACTCTTCTATGCCGGGATCGGCATGATCGGCTTTTACGCGGCGATGCGGGTCAAGCTCAGCTGGCTCCGTGCGGTGGCGACCACCGGGATGATCGTCGCGATGGTGCTGCTGGTCGTGGTGCTGGCCATGCGACCGCTCAACGGCGCCCGGAGCTGGATCTTCCTGAGCAATTCCATCGGATTCCAGCCCAGCGAATTCGCCAAGTTCGCCCTGGTGATCTGGGGTGCGCATGTGCTGGCGTCCCGCCGATCCAATCTGGGCTCCTGGAAAGAGCTGCTGATCCCGGTCCTGCCGGTCGCCGGGCTGATGGCCCTGCTGTTGATGCTCGAGCCCGATCTGGGCACCACCGCGGCCATGATGGTGATCGTCTTCGCGCTGTTCTTCTTCACCGGGGCCTCCTGGAAGATCTTCATCACGCTGGCCGTTGCCGGGGTGGGCGCGCTGACCGTATTGGCGCTCACCAGCGCCTACCGGCTCGCCCGGGTGACCTCATTCCTGAGTCCCGAGGCCGATCCCAAAGGCTCGGGCATGCAACTGCTGCAGGGTCTCTACGGGATGGCCGACGGCGGATTGTTCGGCGTCGGGCTCGGCCAGTCGCGGGCGAAATGGTCCTATCTTCCGCACGCCGAGTCCGACTTCATCTTCGCCATCGTCGGCGAGGAGCTGGGCCTGATCGGCGCCGGCCTGCTGGTCGCACTGTTCATCACGCTGGCTCTGGTCGGCCTGCGGATCGCCCGCCGCAATGTGGATCCCTTCGTCAAGCTCGTCTCCGCGACCGCCACCGCGTGGCTCGTCGGTCAGGCCGCGATCAACATGTTCTATGTCGTCGGGCTGCTGCCGGTGACCGGCCTGCCGCTGCCGATGATCTCCGCGGGTGGTACGTCGTTGATCGTCACGATGGCCATCTTCGGCCTGCTGGCTAATTTCGCCCGTCGCGAGCCGCAGGCGCTGGCCGCGCTCCAGGGCAGCGGTCCGGGCCCGATCTCCCGATTCTTCGGCATCGGTGTGCCTGGGGTCGGCATCGAGGATTCGAAGAAGTCCGAGGCGCGCCGACAGAAGCGCGGCCAGACCCGGCAGAACAAGGAGTGGGCGCGGACCTCGGCGCGCAAGGCGGCCGATGAGGAGAAGGCGATCCGGGCGGCCGGTCGCCGGCAGCCGAAGGGACCGGCCACCGCCGGTCCTGCCCGGCGTGATCCGGAGGTTCGTGGGCCCGCCCGGCGACCGGCCGGGCCGGGCCGTGGTGAGCCGCCCCGGCGGGCCGAACCCAACCCCCGCCGCGCCGAGCGGCACCCCGCCGATGGTCGGACTGGCCGGCCGGAGCGGGATCGGCTGCAGCCGGATCGGGTGCAGCCGGATCGGGTGCGACCGGATCGGGTGCGACCGGCACCACGTCCACCGGGCGACGCCGCGCCGGACCGCGGGCAGCGGAACGTCCCTGCTGATCGCGGGCTGCGCTCCTGGCTGGGCTTGCCGGCCAAGCCGGCGCCGAAGGGGCGGGCGTGACCGAACGTCCGATCTCGGTGCTGATCGCCGGCGGGGGCACAGCCGGGCACATCGAACCGGCGATGAACACGGCGGACGCGCTGCGCCGGCTGGACCCGACGGTCCGGATCACCGCGCTGGGCACCACCCGCGGCCTTGAGATGACCCTGGTCCCGGCCAGGGGATATGAACTGGCCCTGATTCCGGCGGTGCCGCTGCCCCGAAAGCCCTCGATGGACCTGCTCGCGTTGCCGACCAGGCTGCGATCGGCGATCCGGGCGACGAAGAAGGTCCTGCGGGACAACGACGTCGATGTGGTCGTCGGCTTCGGTGGTTACGTCTGTCTGCCGGCCTACCTGGCCGCTCGAGGGCGGGTGCCCATCGTGGTGCACGAGGCCAACGCGCGGGCCGGGCTGGCGAACAAGATCGGCGCTCGGTTCGCCGCCAAGGTGGCCGCCGCCGTTGCGGGGTCCGGGCTGGCCGGCGCGCAGGTGATCGGCAACCCGGTCCGATCCGCCATCGCCACTCTGGATCGGCCCGCCCTGCGGTCCGAAGCCCGGGAATTCTTCGGCCTGGATCCGACCGCGCCGACGCTGCTCGTCTACGGCGGCTCGCAGGGCGCGGCCCGGATCAACACCGCCGTTTCCGGCGCGGCGCCCGCGCTGGCCGCGGCCGGCATCGGTGTGCTGCACGCCTATGGCAAGAAGAACGAACTCACCGTTGAGCAAACCGCGGGCGCGCCGGCGTATGTGACGTTGCCGTATCTGGATCGGATGGACCTGGCCTATGCCGCGGCCGATCTGGTGGTCGGCCGGTCCGGCGCGATGACGGTGGCCGAACTGGGTGCCGTCGGCCTGCCGGCGGTTTACGTCCCGCTGCCGCACGGCAATGGTGAGCAGCGACTCAACGCCACCGCCCAGGTCGAGCGCGGCGCGGCGATCATCATCGATGACGCCGACCTGACGTCGGCGGTGCTGATCGCCCGGGTGATCCCGTTGTTGACCGACCCGGCCGTCCGGGCGGCCATGACCGCAGCGGCGACCGACTCCGGCGCGGCGCATGCCGATGACGTACTTGCCGCGATGGCCTACGAACTTGCCGAGGCGCACCGTGCCGCGGGCACCGGACCACGGGCGGACAGATCATGACACTCGCACCGGTCGGCGATGGATTCTCGCTGGAACGGACACACCTGGTGGGCGTCGGCGGCGCCGGCATGAGCGCCATCGCGCGTATTCTGCTCGACCGCGGATTCGCGGTTTCCGGGTCGGATGCCAAGGGCTCACATGTGGTGACCGGGCTGGCCGCCAGGGGCGTCAGGACCGCCATCGGGCAACGCGCGGCGAACCTGGACCTGCTCGAAGGCGGCCCGACCGCCGTCGTCATCTCCTCCGCCATCCATCCGGACAATCCCGAGCTGGTCGCGGCCCGCACCCGCGGCATTCCGGTCGTTCGCCGCGCGCTGGCCCTGGCCGCCCTGATGGAGGGGTACCGCAGCGTCTGCGTGGCCGGTACGCACGGCAAGACCTCGACCACCTCGATGCTGACCGTGTCGTTGCAGCACGCCGGCCTCGATCCGTCCTTCGCCATCGGCGGCGAGCTGAACGAATCCGGCACCGGCGCTCACCACGGCTCCGGCGACATCTTCATCGCCGAGGCCGATGAGAGCGACGGGTCGTTCCTGGCCTATCGGCCGCACGGCGCGATCATCACCAACCTGGAGCCGGACCACCTCGATCACCACGGCACCCCCGAGGCCTA
Source organism: Mycobacteriales bacterium (assembly GCA_038245175.1). Taxonomy (GTDB): domain Bacteria; phylum Actinomycetota; class Actinomycetes; order Mycobacteriales; family Nakamurellaceae; genus Nakamurella. The sequence goes on from JBBRSR010000002.1 coordinate 171,081, forward strand.
TGCCGCGGTCTTCGATCAGTTCGTCGAGCGGATCTCCGCGGGTGGGTTCCTTGTCGCCTGCGCCGACGACCCCGGCGTCCGCGCGCTGCTCGGCCGACTGACCACGGGTGCGCCGCGGATCATCCGCTACGGCATGGGTGAGGACGCCGACGTGCGACTGTCCGACATCGCGCCGCACGGACACGGCACATCGTCGACGGTTCGGCTGTTCGGCGATCGGCAGATCACCCTCGCGCTGGACACCCCGGGGGAACACATGGCGCTCAATGCCGCCGCCGCGCTGGCCGCCGGCGTCGCCCTCGGCGTCGATCCGCAGCTGATGGCGGCCGGGCTGGCCCGGTTCACCGGGGTCCGTCGCAGGTTTGAATACAAGGGCCGCGCCGCTGGGGTAGTGGTGTACGACGACTACGCACACCATCCCACCGAGGTCGCCGCGCAGATCAAGGCGGCGCGGTCGGTCGTCGGTTTCGGCCGGCTGGTGGTGGTGTTCCAACCCCACCTGTACTCCCGAACCGAGACCTTCGCCGATCAGTTCGCCACGGCCCTGTCGGCGGCCGACGTGGTGGTTCAGATGGATGTCTACGGCGCCCGCGAGCAGCCCCGGCCCGGCATCAGCGGCCGGTTGATCTCCGATGCCATCCCGGCCGGCACCGCCGAAGTCGTCTACGAGCCCAGCTATCAATCGACCGCAGCGACGGTGGCCGGCCTGGTCCGGGCCGGCGACGTAGTAATCACCATGGGTGCCGGTGACGTGACCATGATCGGCCCGGCGCTGCTCCGGTTGCTGGCGGACACCCGGCCGGGCGACGAGCGCCCGGCCCCGAATCCGACGGATGAGCAACGATGACAGACACCCTGAACCGCTCGATCCTGACGCGCGAGGAGCGCACCGAGCTCCGGCAGGCCCAGTACCGCCGGCGCCGGTTGATCGGCTGGATGGTGCTGGCGTCGGTGCTGATCCTGACGGCCGGCGGGGCGTACGTGGCGTGGGGCACCTCGGTGCTCGGCCTCAAGAACGTCGCGCTGAGTTCGACGTCCGGTGAACTGGACCCGGCCCTGTATGCCGAAATCCAGGCGGCGGTCGGCGTGGCCGACGGGACGCCACTGATCTCGATCGACCTGCTGGCGGTCCGAAACCGGGTGGCGGCCATCCCCGGGGTGGCGTCGGCGCAGACCTCGCGCACGTGGCCGGCAACCCTGGACGTCGAGGTGACCCCCAGGGTCGCGGTCGCCGTCGTGGCGGCCAACAGCTCGCTGTATCTGCTGGACTCGCTGGGCGATCCGTACCTGGTCGTCTCCGGCAAACCCGCAGCTCTGGTCAGTTTGCGGCTGGCCACTCCGGGTCCGACCGACCCGGCGACGCTGGCCGGAGTGGCGGTGGTGGCGGCGCTGCCGGCCCCGTTGGCCGGGTTGCTCACCTCGGTCACCGCGCGCAGTCCTTACGACATCACCCTGGAGCTGACCGACGGACGTTCGGTCGTGTGGGGCGGCGCCACCGACAACGCCCGAAAGGCCCAGGTGCTGCCGGCGGTGCTGGCCCAGCCCGGGAAGACCTTCGACGTCTCCGATCCGGAGATGGTCACCGTCCGCTGAGGCCGTCCCGCGGCAGGTCTGGACGACAAGTTTGCAGAAATTCAGCGCGTCCAGCGGCGCGCCTCGACGAGTCCCGGCGCGCATCGAACTACCTTCGGTTTCATCACCAGCTTGACATAACTATAAGGGTCTGGTTCAGGTTTAGGGTTCAAGCCGTCCGGCGTGTCGCCCGAAAGCCGAGCCGGATCGAGCCCCCCGCCCGGTCACCCGCATCACCGCACCTGCATCACCGCACCTGCATCACCGAAGAGCCGCAGTACCGCAGTACCCGCAGGACCAATCCAACACAGGCAAACCAGCATCGCCTAGCAACGAAGGAACGGCAATGACCCCTCCGCACAACTACCTCGCCGTGATCAAGGTCGTCGGTATCGGCGGCGGCGGCGTCAACGCCGTCAACCGAATGATCGAGGTCGGCCTGCGCGGCGTCGAGTTCATCGCGATCAACACCGACGCCCAAGCCCTCCTGATGAGTGACGCCGACGTCAAGCTCGATGTCGGCCGTGAACTGACCCGGGGCCTGGGCGCCGGCGCGAATCCCGACGTCGGACGGCAGGCCGCCGAGGACCACCGCGAGGAGATCGAAGAGGTGCTCAAGGGCGCCGACATGGTCTTCGTGACGGCCGGCGAGGGCGGCGGCACCGGCACCGGCGGCGCGCCCGTGGTGGCCTCCATCGCCAAGAAGCTCGGCGCACTGACCATCGGCGTGGTCACCCGACCGTTCGCCTTCGAGGGCAAGCGTCGCGGCGGTCAGGCCGAAGAGGGCATCAAGGAGTTGCGCAGCGAGTGCGACACCTTGATCGTCATCCCCAACGACCGGTTGCTGCAGCTCGGCGACCTCGGCGTCTCGCTGATGGACGCCTTCCGCTCCGCCGACGAGGTGCTGCTCAACGGTGTCCAGGGCATCACCGACCTGATCACCACCCCCGGCCTGATCAACGTCGACTTCGCGGACGTCAAGTCCGTGATGTCCGGTGCCGGTACCGCGCTGATGGGCATCGGGTCGGCCCGCGGTGAGGGCCGGGCCGTCCAGGCCGCACAGAAGGCGATCTCCTCGCCGCTGCTGGAGGCCTCGATGGACGGTGCCTACGGCGTGCTGCTCTCCATCGCCGGTGGCAGCGACCTGGGCCTGTTCGAGATCAACGAGGCTGCCTCATTGGTCCAGGAGGCCGCTCACGAGGAGGCCAACATCATCTTCGGAACCGTCATCGACGATTCCCTCGGCGACGAGGTTCGGGTCACCGTCATCGCCGCCGGCTTCGACGCGGCACCGAGTCGGCCCGGTCTGGCCAAGCCGGCGGCGTCCCCACCCGCACCGTCGGCCACGCCCTATCAGGCAGCGCAGCCGTATCAGGCGCCGCAGTACGGCGCGCTGCCGAGCCAGGCCAACGGTTCGCGGCCGACCTACAGCTCCGCGCCGCAGGCCGATCCCCGCGCCGCCGAGGCGCCGGCCCGACCGGCCTACGTGCCGGCGACCGCGGCCGCAGCCCCACCGGCCAGCGGCCAGCGGGGCAGGCTGCTCAGCGACGATGACGACGATGTCGACGTTCCGCCCTTCATGAAGCGGTAGTCGGTCCTTGGCTGATGCTGTGCGGTACATCTTCACCGACCGGGAGGGCGGCGTCTCGGCGCCGCCCTTTTCGTCGTTCAACCTCGGCGGACACGTCGGCGACGACCCGGTTGCGGTCCAGGCGAACCGCGCCCGCCTCGCCCTGGACGGCGGGCTCACGCCGACCCAGGTGGTCTGGATGGGTCAGATCCATTCCGCCACCGTCGTGGCGGTCGACGGTCCGCGTCCGGCCGGGGTGCGCGATGCCGACGGACTGGTCACCGGTACCCCCGGATTGGCTCTCGCGGTGCTGGTCGCCGACTGCGTCCCGGTGCTGGCCTACGACGAATCCGCGCGGGTCATCGGCGCCGCGCACGCCGGCCGCAGCGGCGCCGCCGGCGGTGTCGGCCGCGAACTGATTCGGGCGATGATCGCGCTCGGCGCCGCGGCACCGAACATCCAGGTGATCCTCGGCCCGGCCGTGTGTGGACAGTGCTACGAAGTGCCGCCGGAGATGCGCGCCGCCGTGGCGGCCCAACTTCCCGGCAGCGCCACGACATCCTCGACCGGCACCCCCGCGCTGGATCTGCGCGCGGGTCTGCGGCAGCAGCTCCACACACTCGGGGTCCGCGGCGTCGCAGTCGACCCGCGCTGCACGATGGAGGAGCCCGGTCTGTTCAGTCATCGACGGGGCGCGCCGACCGGACGGCAGGCAGGCGTGATCTGGCTGACCGGAGACAGCTGACCGGAGACAGCTGACCGGGGACCCGGAGTCCGGAAAGAAAAAGTGCCTGCAGCACTGCGCGTGTCGATCCGCGACCATCCGGGTGTGGCCGATAACGTTCCTGCCAAGCCCGTTAGCCGGGTCGAACATCATCCGGTCGAGTTGCCCGTCCCGGGCGGCCGGCCAACCGAGGAAGGACTTTTTCCATGGGTTTCGGGCGCAAGGTAGGTGCCTTCCTCGGGCTGGTACCGGACGACGCGAGGAACGGCGAGCATGACGAAGAGTTCGAGGGGACCGAGTACGCGGGTGAATACGGTCACGACTACGGGACCGAGGGATACCACTCCGAAGCTCCGCGCGGCTACTCGAACGACTACGCAGCACACGGCGGCTCCTACGAGCGCGCCGACTACCAGGCGGACCGCTACCAGGGCCGCACCGGCTCCGGGTTCGCCACGGGGCCGGTGACGCAGGGTTCGCTGGCCATGCAGCCCCGGGTCGAGCCGCGTCGCGACGCGGAAGCCAACGTCGGCAGCCGGCCGGTCACGATCAAGTTGACCGGTTTCGCCGAGGCCAGGGTGATCGGTGAGAAGTACCGTGACGGGCTTTCGGTGATCATGGACATGACCGAGATGGCCGACGCAGATGCTCGCCGCCTGGTTGATTTCGCCGCCGGGTTGGCCTTCGCCAAGCGTGGTTCGATCGACAAGGTCACCACCAAGGTCTTCATGCTGCTGCCATCGGACGTCGACGTATCCGCCGAAGATCGGCGTGAATACGCCGGTGCCTACGGTCGCTGAACCACACTGCACGGCCTGGACTGTGAAGTCCCGGCCGTCAGTACGGTAAAAGTGGACAGGTGAATATTTTCTGGCAGATCCTCTATGTGCTGATGTGGCTGTTGCAGACGGTCCTGATCGCTCGGTTCCTGGTGGACTGGGTCCGGGTCTTCGCCCACTCCTGGATGCCTGCGGGCCGGTCCGCCATCGCGGTCGAAGTCATCTATACCGCGACCGATCCGCCGGTCAAGCTGCTGCGTCGAGTCATCCCGATGGTGCGGGTCGGCGGCATGTCGATCGACATCAGCCTGATCGTCCTGCTGCTGCTGATCAACCTGTTGGTCCTGCCGATCATCGCGCATCTGGCTGCCCCCGCCATATTCTGAGCCGGCTTCGGCTCGGCGCAGACCATCCGCCGGCAGCAGCAACACGCTGCTTGCGCAGGGTAAGGTTCGTCGTCGGTACAACTGCGACTGCACGGAAGAACTCATGGGACACACCGGAGGGCATGTAATGGGGCTGACGCCAGCAGACATTCACAACGTTGCTTTCAAGATGTCATCGATCGGCAAGCGCGGCTACGAGCAGGACGAGGTCGATGCCTTTCTCGACCTGGTCGAGGACGAACTCGCGCGGTTGATCGAAGAGAACAACCTGTTGACCAGCCGGATGTCGGCATTCGAGGCCGGCAATCCGCCGGCTCCACTGACGGACGATTCAGCAGCGCCGACGCCGCCGGCCGCCGCGCCCGTCGTCATCGCGCCCGGTGATGCCAGCGTGCACGCCGCCCGCCTGCTGGGCCTGGCCCAGGAGACTGCGGAGCGGCTGACCACGGAGGCGGGCGCCGAGGCCGAGGCGACGCTGTCCGCGGCCCGCGCCGAGTCCGAGCGGCTACGGTCGGAGGCTCAAGCCGAGTCCGAGCGGGTCCGCACCGACGCGCAGACCCAATCGGATGCGCTGATCAACGATGCGGTCACCAAGGCCGACGCGGCCGAGAGCGCGGCCAAGGCCAAGGCGATCGCGCTGGTCCTCGAGGCGCAGACAACCCACGACAACACGCTGGCCGACCTCGGTAACGCGAAGTCCGGCCTGGAGCAGAAGATCGACGGGCTACGCACCTACGAGCGGGAATACCGAACCCGGCTGAAGAGCTGGATCACCGAGCAGCTCCAGGGGCTGGACAGCAACGCCGGCGAATCGTCGACCGCAGGCTGAGCGAACGGCGGTGCAGATAGCATTGACCTGAAGCAGATCGGCGTCGACCCGGCCATCACCGGCGAGCCATTCGGAAGAACGGAACCCACCAGGGTTCTCACTAGACCCGAACGTGCGCGGCACGTCACAGCCGCACGACGAGTGGTCGGACTCCACACGGGGTTCGGCAACGCGGGGTGGTACCGCGGGACATCCAGGTGTCTCGTCCCTGCATTCGGCGCACCCGCGCCGGCAGGGCTTGGCGTACCCACCAGGCTCGCGTGCCGAATGAACGAAGGAGCACCATGGCCTACCCCCGCGCCGGCGCATCGAGTGTGACGGCCCATCCGGACTTTCCGGCACTGGAAACCGACGTGCTCGCCTATTGGGCCGCCGATGGAACCTTCCAGGCGTCCGTCGATGGCCGCCCGGCCGGGACCGACGGCGCCAATGAGTTCGTCTTCTACGACGGTCCGCCCTTCGCCAACGGTTTGCCGCACTACGGGCATCTGCTGACCGGGTACGTCAAGGACGTGGTGCCGCGCTATCAGACCATGCGCGGGCGTCGGGTCGAGCGCCGCTTCGGCTGGGACTGCCACGGGTTGCCCGCCGAGGTCGAGGCCGAACACCAGCTCGGTATCAAGCACAAGTCCGAGATCGAGGACATGGGAGTGGCGAAGTTCAACGACGCCTGCCGCACGTCGGTGCTCGCCTATACCGCCGACTGGAAGGCCTACGTGACCCGGCAGGCTCGCTGGGTCGACTTCGACAACGACTACAAGACCCTTGATCTGGACTACATGGAGTCCGTGATGTGGGCCTTCAGGTCGCTCTGGGACAAGGGCCTGATCTACGAGGGCTACCGGGTGCTCTGGTACTGCTGGCGCTGCGAGACGCCGCTGTCCAACACCGAGACGAAGATGGACGACAGCTACCGGAGCCGGCAGGACCCGGCAGTCACCGTCGCCTTCCCGCTCACCGCACCCGGCACCCCCCTCGACGGGGTCAAGGCCCTGGCCTGGACCACCACACCGTGGACGCTGCCCGCCAACCTGGCACTGGCCGTCGGCGAGAACATCGACTACGCCGTCGTCGAACCGTCCGCTCGACCAGGGGAGAGCTTTCTGCTGGCCGAATCCCGGCTGTCTGCGTATGCCCGGGAATTCGGCGAGGACGTCGCCGGCCGGGTCGTCCGGCGGCTCAAGGGTTCGGAACTGCTCGGACTGAGCTACACGCCGCCGTTCGACTTCTTCGTCGGCCGCGAGAACGCGCACCGGGTACTGGCCGCCGACTACGTGACCACCGAGGACGGCACCGGCGTCGTGCACATCGCGCCCGCGTTCGGTGAGGACGACAAGGTCGTCACCGACGCCGCCGGCATCGAGGTGGTCAACCCGGTCGACAAGAGCGGCGTCTTCACCTCAGAGGTGCCGCCGTACGAGGGCATGCAGGTCTTCGATGCGAATCCGCACATCATCGATGACCTCAAGGCAGCCGGGCTGCTGCTGCGCCGGGAGACGTACGACCACTCCTACCCGCATTGCTGGCGCTGCCAGAGTCCGCTGATCCAGCGCGCCGTTTCGTCCTGGTTCGTCGCGGTCACCACCTTCCGGGACCGGATGGTGGAACTGAACCAGCAGATCAACTGGACGCCGCCGCACATCAAGGATGGCCAGTTCGGCAAGTGGCTGGAGAACGCCCGCGACTGGTCGATCTCCCGCAACCGGTTCTGGGGTTCACCGATCCCGGTCTGGGTGTCGGATGACCCTGCCTATCCGCGCACCGACGTCTACGGCTCGCTGGACGCCATCGAACGGGATTTCGGCGTTCGCCCGACCGATCTGCACCGGCCGTTCGTCGACGAGCTGACCCGGCCGAACCCGGACGACCCCGCCGGGCGGTCGACCATGCGCCGGGTGCCCGAAGTGCTCGACTGCTGGTTCGAATCCGGGTCCATGCCGTTCGCCCAGGTGCACTACCCGTTCGAGAATCAACGGTGGTTCGACGGAGACACGACCGATCCTGACAAGCGGGTCGGCGGGCACTACCCCGGCGACTTCATCGTCGAATACAACGGGCAGACCCGCGGCTGGTTCTACACACTGCACGTGCTGGCCACCGCACTGTTCGATCGGCCGGCATTTCGCACCGTGTCCGCGCACGGCATCGTGCTCGGCGTGGACGGCCTGAAGATGAGCAAGTCGCGGAAGAACTACCCGGACGTCAACGAGGTGTTCGACCGCGACGGGTCCGATGCCATGCGCTGGTTCCTGATGGCCTCGCCGATCCTGCGCGGCGGCGATCTCGTCGTCACCGAAGCCGGTATCCGGGAGGGTGTGCGGCAGGCGGTCCTCCCGTTGTGGAACGCCTGGTACTTCCTGTCGCTGTATGCCGGGGCCGGCGATGTCGAAGGCCGGTGGCGAACCGACTCGACGGATGTCCTGGACCGGTACATCCTGGCCAAGACCGCTCAGCTGCGGGACGGGCTGACCGAGGATCTGGATTCCTACGATATCGACGGCGCCTGTGCCAGGGTGCGGCTGTTCCTCGAAGTGCTGACCAACTGGTACGTGCGGCGCTCAAGACCACGGTTCTGGGAGGGCGAACTCGACGCCATCGACACCCTGCACACCGTCTTGGAAGTGGTGTCGCGGCTGGTGGCGCCGCTGCTGCCGCTGACAGCGGAGAGCGTCTGGCGGGGGCTGACCGGTGGTCGCAGCGTGCATCTGACCGACTGGCCGTCGGCCGGCGACCTGCCGGCCGACCCCGATCTGGTGCTGGCGATGGACGAGGTCCGCGAGGTGGCCTCGGTCTCGCTGTCGGTGCGCAAGATCGCGGCGCTGCGGGTTCGGCAGCCGCTGGCTTCGGCGACCATCGTCGCGAACGACGTGTTCCGGCTGGAGCCCTACATCGGGCTGATCAAGGACGAGATCAACGTCCGTGATGTGGTGCTCGCCGATCTGGCCGACGGTGGCGCGCACCGCGTTCGGCAGCAGCTCACGGTCAACGCCCGGGCCGCCGGTCCGCGGTTGGGCAGGCAGGTTCAACAGGTGATCCTGGCTTCCAAAGCCGGTGACTGGACCGTGGACGAGGAGGGTCACGTCACCTGCGGCGGGGTGGCTCTGCTCGCGGGCGAGTACACCTTGGAGCTGGTGGCGGCCGATTCCGGGGACACCGCAGGGGGGTCCTACGAGGCGATCGGCATCCTGCCGACCGGTGGGTTCGTCGTCCTGGACACCAAGCTCGACGCCGACCTGCTGGACGACGGCCTGGTCAACGACGCGGTCCGGGTGGTGCAGCAGGCGCGCAAGGACGCGGGTCTGGCCGTTTCCGACCGGATCACGCTGACCATCTGGGGGCCGGACGCGGTGTGGTGGGCGGTTTTCGGCCGGCAGGAATACCTGTCCGCGCAGACCCTCGCGGTTTCGCTGGCGCGCGGCGAGGACGGTGCCGGCGCGACCGCCGGGAGCGTCGGCGACGGGGTTGGGATCACCGTTTCGGTGGCGGTCGCCTAGCGCGGTCGGCCGTCGGGCGAGCTCAGGCCTGGGCGGCGGGCCGAACCTGGATCCCGCGGGCCACGTCCCTGGGCAACTCGGTGGTGTGCGGACCATCGACGACGGTCAGGACGTCATTGCGAATGGCGAACTCGAGAATCGCGCCGGGCTTGATCCCGCCGCGGTGCAGCCGCTCCATAATCTCGGGGGAGTTCTGGATCGGTTCGATGATCCGGCGGACCTGGTAGCGGCCGGCGGACAGCGCCGCGTCCTCGGCGGTGATCAGGTCGAGGTGGGTTTCGGTCACCGGCTCGACCTCGACGCCCAGCAAGGCCAACCCGGGGATCGGATTTCCGTACGGCGAGTACTGCGGATGGTTGAGGATCTGCACCAGGCGCTGCTCGACATGCTCGCTCATCACGTGTTCCCAGCGGCACGCCTCGATATGTACCTCGCGCCAGTCCAGACCGATGACGTCCATCAGCAGTCGTTCGGCCAACCGATGCTTGCGCATCACCGAGGTCGCGCGATCGCGGCCCACCTCGGTCAACTCCAGATGACGGTCGTCGGAAACCACCAACAGGTTGTCGCGCTGCATCCGGGCCACCGTTTGGCTGACCGTCGGGCCCGATTGCAACAGGCGCTCGGCGATTCTGGCCCGCAACGGGACGATGCCTTCTTCTTCCAACTCAAAGATGGTGCGTAGGTACATCTCTGTCGTGTCGATCAGGTCGTTCACCCGGATGTCCCCTTCATGGCCTCATGGTGATATTAGCTGGCGGCAGGCGCTCTGTGACCGGCCGCGAACCGTTCTCCGGGCGGCACCGGAGAAATCATCGATACCGTGGCCGTCAGGTGCACCGGAGAAGGAGACCCGATGAAAACCGTGCTGATCACGGCGGCCGAGCTGGCCGAGGAGCTGATCGGCGACCGACCGCCGGTGGTTCTCGATATTCGGTGGAGCCTGAGCGGCAGTGATCGCAACGGCTATCAGGCCGGGCATATTCCGGGCGCGCTGTTCGTCGACCTCGACACCGAGCTGGCGGCGCCGGTGGGGGACGGATCGGCCGGTCGGCACCCCCTGCCGGACCCGAAGGATCTGCAGCGGGCCTGGCGCCGGGTCGGGATCAATTTCGGCGACCGCGTGGTGGTCTACGACGCGAAGGACTCGTCGGCGGCGGCGCGGGCCTGGTGGTTGCTCCGGTGGTCTGGGATCGCCGATGTCCGGGTGCTGGACGGGGGGATGGCCGAGTGGCAGGACGCGGGCCTGTGGGTGAAGGCCGGCAGCGGCACGCCGCTGGTGCCCGGGGGCGTCGTCGTTCGTCCAGGTCAGATGATGGTGGTGGATGCCGATCGGGTGGCGGCGATGGCCGGATCGGCGGCGACGGCGGTGCTGGACGCGCGGGCGGCGCCGCGGTTTCGCGGCGAGGTGGAACCGATCGACCCGGTGGCCGGGCACATCCCCGGGGCGGTCAGCCTGCCGTTCACCTCGCTGGTCACCGCCGACGGACACTTCAAACCGCCCACGGAGCTGCGGACCATCCTGGCGGCGGCCGGGGTCGAGGACGGATCCACCGCCGTTGCCTACTGCGGGTCCGGCGTCACCGCCTGCCATCTGGTGTTGGGCGCGGCCGTCGTCGGCATCGAGCTGGCGCTGTACCCGGGTTCGTGGTCGCAGTGGTGTGCGCTGGGCCTGCCGGTCGCTGTTGGTGCGTGAAAAGAAGGCGGCGCGACACAGGTGGCACTGAACAGGTGGTCGGCGAATGACCAGTCGCTGGTACCCGAGGCCGGGCTGTCCGACGCCACCCGGTATCTGACCTGGCACCTGCTGCCGCACGAATGCCCTGATCTTGGGGCCGTCGTCGGACGAAATCAATCAGTAGTAACCGGCGTCGACGGCCTGGATCCGGTGCCGCCCCAGTGGTTGCACCTGACGGTGCAGGGAGTGGGCTTTGCCGACGAGGTGATCGCCGATCGGTACAGCGCGCGGTTCGGTGCTGGTACCCGGTCCATGTTCTGTTGAACGAATAGTCGAATCCTGGTCGGACTACCAACCAGGATTCGACTATTCGTCGGCCGCGCAGCTCACGACGCCGCATGCCGGCGCACGGCTTCGATCACCGCCGTCGTGGCCGGCCAGTCCTGGGTGCCGGTGCGGACCACACTCCACATACGGCGCTCGGTCCGGGCCAATCCCACCGGAACCAACTGCAGCGGAGCCAGCCCCGGGGCATCGACCGGCAGCAGAGCGACTCCGCGGTTGGCGAGGATCAGGTCGATGACGAGCTCCAGACTGTCCGCCCGATGCCGGATCCGCGGCGTCCACCCGCCCAGCGCGCACAGCCTCTCGGCCAGCTCGTCATCGCCCGAATCACGGGAATTGCCGATCCAGGTGGCGTCGCGGACACACTCCAGATCGGTGGCCGTGCGGATCACTTCGGGAACCGCGAGATCCGGCGGCAGCGCCAACATCATCGGGCTGGACAACAGCATCGATCGGGTGTGCCGTCCGGTGCGGGGCACCAGTGTGTAGTCGTAGACGAAGCCGACGTCGATCTGATCAGTGTCCAGAAGGTCATCCACCTCGGTGGGCTCGTGTTCCTGAATGTCCAGTTCGATCTGCGGATGGCTCCGCGCGAGTTCATCGGCGACCGGCAGCAGGTGCTGTCGCAGCGCCGTGGTGTAGCCGGCAACCCGGACCAGGCCCGCGGGTTCGGCGCCGGCGGCGAGGTCCAGCTCGGCCGCGGTCATCGCGGCCAGGATCGTCTTCGCATGCTCGACCAGCCGGCGACCGGCCGGGGTCAGCCGCACTCGGCGGCCGGTCGCTTCGAGCAGTGGCACGCCCGCCTGTCGCTCCAGTGCCGCTAGTTGCTGGCTGACCGCCGAGGTGCCGAAACCGGTGGCATCGGCGACCGCCGACATCGTGCCCAGCCGGGAGAGTTCCACCAGAGCCCTCAGCTTGTCGATGTCCATCCGCCCATTATCCTTGTTTGCTGAACAATATGCCCGCAAACCTGCGCTAGACGTGAACATGTTCCCTCGGCTGGAATGGGCGGGTGAAGGTTCCCGCTCCCGCGCTCGCGGTGACTGCGATGCTCTCCGTGCAACTCGGTGCCGCGCTGAGCACGCATCTGTTCGCGGCGCTGACGCCCGCGGGGTCGGTCTGGCTGCGGCTGACCATCGCCGCGCTGATCCTGCTGGTGATCGCGAGGCCGCGACTGCGCGGTGCGGGCCGGTCGGCCCTGGCCTCGACACTGCTGCTGGGCACGGTCACCGGTCTGATGACGCTGGCCTTTATCGAGGCGATATCGCGGATTCCGCTGGGTACCACGGTCGCCATCGAATTCCTCGGCCCGCTCGGTGTCGCCGCCGTCCGCAGTCATCGACGGTCGGCGTTGGTCTGGCCGGCGCTCGCGCTGCTGGGCGTGATCGGGCTGACCGAACCCTGGCGGGGACAGCCGAATCTGGCGGGCATCGGCTTCGCCGCCGGCGCCGCGCTGGGTTGGGCGCTCTACATTGTGTTCACCCAGCGGATCGGCGCCCAGTTCGCGGGCCTGCAGGGGCTTGCGCTGTCGTTGGCGACGGCAGCCATGGTGGCGGCGCCGTTCGGATTCGGGCCGGTTGTTCGCGGACTGACGCCCCCGATCGCCCTGCTGGGCCTCGGCATCGCGATCCTCGGCCCGCTGCTGCCGTTCGTCCTGGAACTGCTGGCGCTGAAGCGGATGGGCATCGCCGCGTTCGGCACTCTGATGGCCCTCGAACCCGGAATAGCCACCCTCCTCGGGCTGCTCGTGTTGGGTCAACGCCCTGCCGCGTGGCAGATCGTCGGTGTGGTGCTGGTCGTCGTCGCCGGGATCGGCGCGCAGCGGACAGCGCCGGCGGTACTCGAAGCGTCGGCAGCACTGTAGGCAGGTCGAGTAGTCCACGGAGCCGCTGAATCCCGGGGTCGGGCATCGGTCGCCGGCCGGGTCACCACGAAGTCGTGCCGGTGGCCCCGCCCCGCATGGCAGCGGCTTCCATGTCGGCCAGCACCAGCATGTCGACGATGTCGTGCCCATGCCGGGCCGGTAAGTGACGGCAGGCGTGAGAGTGAGGGTACGGCCGGCCTTTCGGTGAGTGAGAGCGACCTCGCGTTCGAGGGTGGCGATCTGCATCGGCCCCCCGGTTGTAGCGTCCAGGGATGGACCGCAGGCCGACCGGGGTGGTGGTGCTGATCGTGGCCATCGTGGCCGCCCTGATCGGCCCGCGAATCCTCCAGCCGGGGCTCGCCGGGCAACCATTCGCCGCGCCATTGCCCGAACCGCCCCAGGTCGGCGCCTGCCTGGCGGTGGAATCGATGGCCCCGACGGTGGTCTCGTGCGCTGAACCGCACGATCTGGAGGTAACAGCGCGGCAGGGTGCCGACGTCCGGGGACCGCGCGAGGATTGCGACGAAGCTGCTTGGGCCTACATCGGCCGACCGAGCGTTACCACGGTCGGGATCTGGTCGCTGGAACTGCTCGACACGGATACCGCCAGAATCGACGCACCGGATGGTCAACGTGCCGGCGTGCGCGGCTGGTCGGTCTGCGTGATCAGACCGGCCTCCCGGACTCGATATCTCGGATCGGTTCGGTCGCTGCCGACGGTCCTGGCCCGCCCCGCCGCGTACGGTTCCTGCGCCCAGGGAACAGCGGGGGTGCCGACACCCTGCAACACCGGACACACCAGTGAATACCTCGGGCGAACCGGGGATTCGATCTCCGATCCGAACGGGGGCGACTCGCTCAACCCGGAACCGGGGCTGCCGAATGGGGTCAGGGACAACCTGTCCGAACAGTGCACGTCGTTGGCAGGGCAGCTGACCGGGAATCCGGATCCCACTTACGCCGGTCGGCTTCGCGTCGACCTGAACATCGAGATCTACGCCGATCCGATGGCCCCCGGCTCGTTCACCTACGCCGCGTCCTGCTCGCTGAGCACTGCGGACGGGGCGATGCTGACCGATTCGGTCGTCGGCCTGGGTAACGCCGCACTGCCAGTGGCCTGACCGGCGGGCGGCCTGGTCGAGCGGCCCCACTCCACCGTGCGGCCCTGTCTGGGCTAGCCTCACGAACATGGCGATGCCGCTGGTGGTCTGGGATCGGGCGATGCTGGGCTACGACATGGGTGCCGAACACCCGATGAACCCGCTCCGGCTCGATCTGACCATCCAGTTGGCCACCGAACTCGGGGTTCTGGACGGGGTGCAGTTCCATCTGCCGGAGCCGGCCGATGACGAGACCCTGCGGACCGTGCACACGGTCGACTACATCGAGGCGGTCAAGAAGGCTTCGCTCCCCGACGCCGCGGCCTACCTTGATCTGGAGGACCTGAGCCACGGACTGGGAACCCCGGACGATCCGGTCTTCGAGGGCATGCACGAAGTCTCGGCGTTGATCGCCGGCGGCTCGGTACAGGGGGCCCGCGCCATCGCCACCGGGCGGGTCGATCGCGCGGTCAACATCGCCGGTGGGTTGCACCACGCGATGCCCGACCGGGCTTCCGGGTTCTGCGTCTACAACGACGCCGCCCTGGCCATCCGCGAACTTCTGAGCCAGGGAGTTCGAAAGGTCGCCTACGTCGACATCGACGTACACCATGGAGACGGTGTGCAGGCCGTGTTCTACGACGACCCGCGGGTGCTCACCATCTCCATTCACGAGTCGCCGCTGACCCTGTGGCCAGGTACCGGCTGGGCAGCCGAATGCGGACAGGGCGCCGCCGCCGGCACCTCCGTCAATATTCCCATCCCAGCGGGTACCCGAGATGCGGGCTGGCTGAGGGCTTTTCATGCGGTGATTCCCAGTGTGCTCCGCGAGTTCAGGCCCGACGTGCTGCTCACCCAGCACGGCGCGGACAGCCACGCCGAGGATCCGCTGGCCGATCTGCTGCTGTCCGTGGACGGCCAGCGCGCGGCCGCCATCGCACTGCGGTCGCTGGCCGAGCAATTCTCCGGCGGTCGCTGGCTGGCCATGGGCGGCGGCGGATATTCCCTGGTTCGGGTGGTACCGCGAAGCTGGACCCATTTGCTGGCAACGGTGCTGGACCGCGATGTCGACCCGGCGACCCCGCTGCCACCCGGCTTCCGCGCAGTGGCCGGGCGGTATCTGCCGGACAACGGGACCCTGCGCGGAGCGCTGCCCGCCGAGATGGGCGACGGGCAGTCACCGGCCTTCAAACCGTGGCAGGGCGAACACGAAACCCCCTTGGACAAAGCCATTCTGGAGACCCGGCGGGTCATCTTCCCGTTGCACGGACTCGATCCGTTCGATCCGCGGGACTGAGGTCATGACCGCATCGCAGGACCGGGTCGGGCCAACCGGCGGCCCACCCGTGAGTACGTCCTACCCGCAGCTCTGGGAGGCCGACGTCATCCTGGCCGACGGCGGCACGGTGCACATCCGGCCGGCCGGCCCCGCGGACACCGACGCGTTGCGCGACATGCATTCTCGGATGAGCTCCCGAACCAAGTACCTGCGCTATTTCACTGCCGTCGGTGAGGTCAGTGACCGGCAACTGGCGATCTTCACCGACGTCGACTATCAGCACTCGGTGGGACTGGTAGCCGAACTGGGTGGCGAGATCATCGCCGCCGGCACCTACCACCAGGAGCCCGGAACCCCGAACGCCGAAGTGGCGTTCGTCGTCGAGGACGCACATCAGCGCCGTGGCCTCGGCTCGATCCTGCTCGAACATCTGGCAGCGGCCGCGCGGGAGCGGGGGCTGACCGGGTTCACCGCCGAGGTCCTGGCCGACAACCCGCAAATGCTCCGAGTTTTCAAGGACGCCGGCTACGCGGTGACCAGAGAGTTCGCCGAAGGGGTGCTCGAGGTCGCGTTCGACATCGAGCCGACGGACGCCTCGCTCGCGGTGATGTATTCACGCGAACGGCGCGCGGAGTCCCGCTCGATGCAGCGGATGCTGTCCCCGCGGTCGGTGGCGGTGATCGGGGCCTCCAACGAACGCGGGAAGCTGGGTCACGCGGTGCTCGCCAATCTGCTCAGTGGCCAGTTCACCGGGCCGGTGTTTCCGGTGCATCCGGACGCCCGCTCGGTGCAGGGGGTCCGGGCCTACGCCAGCGTCACCGACATCCCCGATCCGGTGGATCTCGCGGTGATCGCGGTACCCGCCGGTACCGTCGGCGAGGTGGTGGAGAGCTGCCGGGCCAAGGGCGTGCACGCGCTCGTCGTGCTGACGGCCGGCTTCGCCGAGATCGGCGAGGACGGCGCCGCGGCGCAGCGCACCCTGGTCACGACGGCCAGGGCCAGCGGAATGCGGGTGCTTGGCCCGAACTGCCTCGGGGTGGTGAACACCGACCCGGAGGTCCGACTCAACGCCACCCTGGCCTCGGTCATCCCAGCCCCGGGCAGGATCGGTTTCTTCTGCCAGTCAGGCGCGCTCGGCATCGCGATTCTGGCCGACGCCGCCCGCCGTGGGCTGGGTATCTCCACCTTCGTCTCGGCGGGCAACCGGGTCGACATCTCCGGCAACGACCTGCTGCAGTACTGGTACGACGACACCCGGACCGAAGTCGTGATGCTCTATCTGGAGTCGTTCGGCAACCCCCGCAAGTTCGCCCGGCTGGCCCGCGCGCTGGCCCGGCGCAAGCCGGTCATCGCGGTCAAGTCCGGGCGGCACGCATTGGTGGCCGCCGGGCTCGCTTCGTCGTCGGCGGCCATGTCGCAGCACGCTGTCGCCACCCTGTTCGGCCAATCCGGGGTGATCCGGGTCGATACGCTGGCCGAGGCCTTCGACGTGGCCCTGCTGATGTCGACCCAACCGCTGCCGACCGGGAATCGGGTGGCCATCATCGGCAACTCGACGGCGCTGGGGGTGCTGGCGCTCGATGCGTGCCTGGACGCCGGGCTGGTGGTCGCCGGCGACGAACCGATCGACCTCGGTGTTCAGGTGGAACCGGCCACCCTGGCGTTCGCGGTCAAGGCCGCCATCTACGACGAGGACATCGACGCGGTCGTGGTCGTCTATGTGCCGCCGGTGGAAACGCCCGGCCATGCGCACGCCGCCGCATTGCAGACGGCGGTGGCGAATGCGGGAATCCCGGTGCTGTCCACCTTTCTCGCCGGTCAGGGCTTCCCGCAGCGGCTGACGGTGCCGGCCGCGGACGGTGGCGTCGCCCGCGGCTCGGTGCCCAGTTTCGGTACCCCGGAACGGGCCGTCGCGGCGTTGGCCCACGCCGTCCGCTACGCGCTCTGGCGGGAGCGCCCGGTGGGGGAGCTGGACCGTCCCGCCGGCATCGACGCCGAGCGGGCCAGGGCCGTGATGGACCGGCTGCGCCACGCCGACTCCGACGACCGCTCGCTCAACGATGCCGAATTGGTGGAGCTGCTCGGCTGCTACGGCCTGCGCCTGCTGGACTTCGAGCTGGTCGCCGCGGTGGGGGACGCGACCGCGGCCGCCGACCGGATGGGCTACCCGGTCGGGTTGAAAGTGTCCTCCGACGTTCTGCGGCACCGGGACGACCAGGTCGGGATCCGGCTCGGTTTGCGCGATGCCGCGGCCGTCGCGTCGGCCTACGACGAACTGCAGGCAGTGGCCGGGCCCGAGGTGTACGTGCAGGCGATGGCGCCGCGGGACAAGGCCGGCGTCAGCACTGTTTTCCAGATCGCCGCCGACCCGTCGTTCGGCGCACTGGTGTCCTTCGGTCTGGGTGGTTTGGCGACGGCACTACTCAACGACCGGGCCTACCGGGCGGTCCCGTTGACCGACCTGGACGCCGCCGACCTGATCTCGGCGCCCCGCGCGGCGCCCCTGCTCAACGGATACCGGGGAAGCGGGGTCGTGGATCATCAGGCGTTGATCGACGTGGCGCTGCGGTTGTCGGCGTTGGCCGACGATCTGCCCGAAGTCATCGAGCTGGCCCTGAATCCGGTGCTGGTCGGACCGGCCGGGGTCTGCATCACCGGGGCGATGGCGCGGATCGGTCCGCCATCGGCCCGCCTCGAACCCCGCCGACGGATGCGCTGAGCGGGCACCGACAGCCCTGAGCCGGACCGACAACAAAACGGGAGCCGGATCGCGGACGATCCGACTCCCGTCTCGGGTGGAACTGCAGCTATCAGCTCGCGTACGCGCGGAGCACCTCTGAGCGGTCGCCCACCCGCAGCTTGGCCATCGAGTCGCGCTCGATCTGCCGAACCCGCTCGCGGGAGATGCCGAACACCCGACCGATCTCGTCCAGGGTGCGCGGTCGGCCGTCCTCCAGGCCGTAACGCAGCCGCAGCACGGTCCGCTCCCGGTCGTCCAAGGTGTCGAGCACCTTGGCGATGTCGGCGTTCATGAACCGAGCGACGACGGTGGCCTCGGCCGAGGTGGCCTCACCATCCTGGATGAAGTCGCCGAGCGGGGCGTCCTCATCGCTGCCGACGGGCATGTCAAGGCTGACCGGATCCCGCGCGTGGTCGAGCAGATCGGCGATCTTCTCCTCGGCGATTCCGGATTCCTCGGCCAGTTCGGCGAAGGTGGCGTCCCGGCCGAGCTGCTGGTGCAGCTCCCGCTTGAGCCTGGCCAACTTGTTGACCTGCTCGACCAGGTGGACTGGCAGCCGGATGGTGCGGCCCTGATCGGCCATGCCGCGGCTGATCGCCTGCCGGATCCACCAGGTGGCATATGTGGAGAACTTGAAACCCTTGGCGTAGTCGAACTTCTCGACGGCGCGGATCAGCCCGAGGTTTCCTTCCTGAATCAGGTCGAGCAGTGGCATGCCCCGACCTGAATAGCGCTTGGCCAGCGAGACGACCAGGCGCAGGTTGGCGACCAACAGATGCTGGCGGGCCGTTTCGCCGTCGCGGACAACCCGCTTCAGCTCGGTGGCCGTCTTGGCCGGAATCCGGCTCGTGGTGGCCAGTTTGTGGGTGGCGTAGAGGCCGGCTTCGATCCGTTTGGCCAAGTCGACTTCCTGCTCCGCGGTGAGCAGGGCAGTCTTCCCGATTCCATTGAGGTATACCCGGACAAGATCCGCGGAGGGGCCTTGCGCGTCCAGGTCAGCAGCCGAGGCAGTGGCGCGTAGCACGCTCGGGGAGGCGTTCATGTGGTGCTCCCATCAGTCACAGCGGCGGGCCCAGCACTAACGTGGGCCAGCAATGGAGTAACGACCTATGATCGTCATTCGTTCCCGAAGACGTTCTGGATGCCTTCGAAGTTGCATGACTTTGACTCAAACAGCTCTACCCTGATGCACGCTGTACGCCACGTGTGAGTTCGATGAGAGCAGCGGGTCATGGTACCTACCACGCTGAACGCCCCGAACGGATGCAACGTTCGGAGAATTCGTGGAGTTTGTGACCCAACCGACAGTCCCGCAGGTTTTCTACCCAAAGCCGCCACCCGATACCCATCCCCGGACCGGCATGGGTACCAGAACCCGAGTGCCACAGCTCACAACTCCAGCAGCACCGTGAACGGTCCGTCGTTGACGCTCGACACCGCCATGTCCGCGCCGAACACGCCGGTCTGTACGGCCAGGCCGTTGGCTCGCAGCACCCGGACCACCTCGTCCACCAGCGGCTCCGCTGCCGCGCCGCGCGCCGCCGCGATCCAACTCGGGCGCCGTCCCTTGCGTGTGTCGCCGTAGAGCGTGAACTGGCTCACGACCAGCACTGGAGCGCCCAGGTCCAACGCTGACTGTTCCTCCCGCAGGATGCGCAGCCCACCGATCTTGAGCCCCATCCGGGCCGCCGTCGCCGCGGTGTCGGAATGGGTGACCCCGACGAGCACCAACAAGCCCGGGCCGGCCAGGTCGGCGACGACGCGATCCGCCACGGTCACCGAAGCGCTGGTCACCCGGGAGACCACGGCCTTCATCGGACTGCCGGTCGCATCAGCGGGCCACCGGGTGCAGCAGCCCCCGGGTGACGGCCTGCCGGATGGCCGGCATGATCGCGTGGGCCAACGCCTGTGCGTCGAACCCGTGGGCCGCGGCGAACAGGTCCACCAGCACGCTCAGCGGTACCTCGCCCCGGCAGCCGGCCAGCAGTCCCTGGGTCCATTCGTCCAACTGGAGGTAGGCGCCGGGACCACCCGGCCGGCGCAGCAAGCGGTAGACGGTGGACCACCCGTCGATGTTCGGCAGGCTCCGCTGCTCCAGGATCGCCGCTGGCGACAGCGACAGCGTGGTGGCGAGCAGGTCCGCGTCGGACTTGTCGCGCAGCCAGTTCCGGCTCGCCAGGAACGCCGCGGCTTCGGCGCCGGTGACCTCTTCGCCGGCACCGGTGATCTCATCGAGGATGACATCGGGACTGGCCGAATCACCACGCCGCAACGTGATCAGGCCCATCCCGATGCCACCGACCCGTTCGGACTCGAAGTAGTTCAACCACTCGTCGGCGGTCTGTTCGGAGTCGCCATCCTCGCCGGCATCCTTCAGCCACATGGCCACGTATTCGACCGGATCAGCCAGTTCCCGCTGCACCACCCAGGCGTCCAGACCAGTTGCTTCGACCCAGCTGCCGACCCGGGTCCGCCAGTCGGTGTCCTCGTGGACCAGCCAATTGGCCAGCAGCTGCGCGGTGCCTCCCGGATTGAGGTGCGCCGGTATCTGCCCGATCAACGACCGGACGAGCCCATCACCGGCGACCCCCGAATCGCGATAGGAGAAACGCTGTTCACCGGATGAGATGACGAAGGGCGGGTTGGAGACGATCAGATCGAAGCGGCGGTCGCGGACCGGTTCGAACAGGGATCCCTGCAGCAGCTCCCAGTGCTGGCCGTTCAGCCGCGCGGTGGCCGCGGCCAGGCTCAGCGCGCGCCGGCTGGTGTCGGTTGCCGTGACGTCATCACTGTGCTGAAAGCAATGCAGTGCCTGCACCCCGCACCCGGTGCCGATGTCGAGCACCGACCCGACCTGTTCGCGGACGGTCGCCGTGACCAACGAGATGGACGCCGCGCCGATGCCCAGGACATGGTCGTGCCGTACCGGGCCTGGGCGGACGTCGGAATCCAGGTCGGACGCCACCAGATAATCCTGGTCCTCATCGGCGTACGGGCGGATGTCCAATCCGGCGCGCAGATCGTCGCCGTCGACCTCCAGCGCACCGCTGGCCGCAGCGGCGGCACATCCCGCGGTGGTCAGTGCGGCCGCCACCCGATCCGCGGACTCGCTGTGCCCCAACAGGAACAGCCGGATCAGCGTGGCCAGCGGCGAACCGTCGGTGGTCGCGCGGAGCGCCGGAATCTTGTCGCCGCGGGCGAGTGCCCGATGCGCGCTGTCGCCGAGCAACGCCGGGACGCCGGTGGTGTCATAGCCCGCGGCGCGCAGGTCCGCGCCGAATCGGTCGAGGAAGTCCGGATCGAGCATCGACTCAGGCTAGCCGCGCGTGGCACCCACCACCGACGCCACCGCGGCCCCGCCGGAGACTTCCGACAGGGCCGCGGGGTAGTTACTGACCGGTTCAGCCGATGGCCGACCGGAAGGTGAAGAACTGGTTCCAGTCCGACTGGCTCCGGTAGTACTGGCAGAGCGGGACGTTCGCACCGGGGTTCGCGTACAGGATGTCGGCGACGAAGCCGGAGCTGCGGTCCTTCAGCTGGGTGTTCACCCCGTTGAGGTTGCCGGCCGGCGAGTTGCCCGGCAGGATCCACTGCTGAGCAGGATGCCCGGTGCAGGTGGCCTGGACGATGCGGGCGGTGGGGGCCCAGGAGCCGCCGTCGACCATCATGCACAGGCCGCTCTGCCGGTTGACGATCTCGGCGTAGCCGCTGTCGGTCGGCAGCACGTACCACTGCTGGCTGTGGTTGATGGACAGCACCGCGGTGGTCAGCACGGTGGAGCCGCTGGTACCCAGGGCAAATGGGAGGGAGAGTCCCGGTCCCCGGCTCCAGATGTTGTAGGCACCCGTGTGGAAGAACCCGTCGATGGTGTCCAGCACCGACGTGGTGGTGGCGCCGATCGAGGACATCGTGTTGTACAGCGCGGCCTGCGGGAGTTGGAAGCTGTTCTCCAGCGCGGTCACGATGTCGGTGTACGCCACCCCGACGGAGCTCATCACCGCGGCCACCGTCCGGTCACCCTCGTGGTAAACGTCCCGCAGGATGTTCGCGATCTGGGTGCTGCTGTATCCGGCACTCTGCAGCGCGCCGGCGAAGTCCCGGTCGGTCGCGGCGAAGTAGGACTTGACGTACGTGGCGGCGTTCGTCCAGGTATCGCCGGCATTGTTCAGCGCGGTGTTGACACCGGCGATGCCCTCGTTGAAGCCCAGGGCGATGCCCTTGGCGACCTGGTCACCGGCGAACTTGAAGGCCTTCAACGATTGGGCGACCCGCCAGTCCGCCCAGTTGTAACCGTTCTTCAAGGCTGCCGCGATCTGGCCCGGGAACTCCTGCCAGGAAGCGCCGTCGCTGGTGGAGAAGCTGAAGATGATCTGGCCCAGGTACTGGCCGGCCACATACATCCACACGCCGCCGCTGGCCGACACCGACAGGGTGGCGCCGTCCGGCCCGAACGTCGAGGAGATGCTGCCCTTCAGCGTGCCGCCCAGCGCGAGGTAGGCCGGTTGACCACTCTTGATGTCCATCGAGATCTTGGCGTTGATCATCGACGTGGTGGCGCCGGTATCGACGGTGACCGCAAACCCGACTCCGGTCTTGGCGTCGGTGAAGCCGCCCGAGAAGGAGAAGTTGGCGGCCAGGTTCTTCGGGTCGGAGTTCAGGTTGATCGCCAGGTGGGTGTCGGTGAACTCCATGGTGCCGACGGAGAAACCGGAGATCGACACGGTGGCGTTCAGGTGCGGGTAGGGCAGCAGACCGACCGAGGCGTCGACGTGGGAGTAGTAGCCCGCGATGTAGGTCTCGAAGACCAGCGCGACGCCCGGGGCGACCTTCTGGTTGGTCGCGTCGAGGCCACCGAAGGGTGCGAACAGCAGATGTGCCGCAGTCACCTGAACCAGGTTGGGCACGGAGTCGGGCACCGAGTTACCGCCGATGGCCTTGATCACGGCGAACGGCCGCAGCGCGACGGCGCGGTTGATGGTGCCCGGGATGGGCGCGCCCATGATGCTGACGTCGACGATCGGGTTGGTCACGCTGAACGCGAGGTTGAGCGAAAGCTGCGAGCCGTCGGCCAGTCCGATCGCATCCCGCCAGGGCTTGGGGAGCACCAGGTTGTCGACGCGCAGGGCGATCGTCGGCAACGGAATCCCGGCGTCGGCCAGACTCATGGTGAAGCCGACCTGGCCGGCGACCCGATCCACCTGCATACCCGGGATGCCGAAGGCATCGGTCCACGGGCCGTTGGCGGCGGCGATGTCGAAGCCCATGGCGATGGTGACCGAGTCAACGGAGACCGAGATCGAGCCGTTGAGGCCGAGCGAGACCTCCGATCCCAGGGAGCCCGGGTACATCGGCGGCAGAACCAGGTAGCCGGTGCCGCCGATGATGACGGTCGCGCTGGTCGTGGTGAGCTGGATCGTCAGGTCCAGGCTGTCCAGGTACACGGCCGCGCTGCTGGCGGAGTCACTTCCGTACAGCTTCTGGCCGCCCTTCGCGGAGCCGAGATCGACCGACAGCTTCAGGGAGAAGCCGGTGGTTGACAGGTTCGCGGTGGCCCGGAGCGACGTCCCGTCCGGTACGTGCAGCGCATGCAGGGCGCGGGCGACGCCGGCGGGCGGGGTGTAGTCCAGCAACACGGTGACGCCGGACTTCAGCGCGACCGGAGTGGTGACGCCGAAGCCGACGTAGTTGGCGACGTCCTTGCTGGCCAGCAGCAGGGTGCCGCTGCTCGGCGACGTGGCGAGGCCGACGGCGACGAGGTCGACGTTGGCGCCGGCGACGAAGCTGCCGTCCGCGTTGATGCTGAACTGGACGTTCAACGGCAGGTCCGAGCGGCCGGGGATCTTGACGGTCAGGGTGGCGCCGGCGGAGACGGCAACCGAAGAGGCCTTGACTTTGGTGACGGTGACGGTGCTGTCGGTGATCGTGAAGCCGGCCGAGTTGGGCATCAGGTTGGTGGGCGCGCTGGTGGCGATGGCGAACGACTTGTCGGTCAGGTTGAAGCAGCCCTGCGCCGAGGCGTTGAGCCCGATCGCGTCGTCGGTCAGCGTGCCCGCGACGTCGAACCACAGCTGTCCGGCGGCGATGTCGGGGCAGTTCACGGTGGCCGGGGGAGTCTGGTTGGACACCTCGATGCTCGTCACGGCCATAATCGCGCCGCCGACCGTCCAGGAGGCTGTGTCGGCGCCGTTCAGGTCGAAGGTGACCTTGCCGTCGGCCTTGTTGATCGATCCCGACACGTTCGGGGTGATGACGAAACCGTCGGCCGGGCTGAACGAGGGCGCGTCGCTGCTGGTGACGGTCAATCCCCAGGTGTTCGCGTTGGCGATGGCGGCGTCCACGGTGACCGTGAAGCGGGTGCCGACGGGACCGACCTGGGCCAGGCCGTGCAGGGTCATCCCGGTCGCGGTGGACAGGGTGACCGTGCTGCCGGCGCTGAGCGTGAAGGCGTTGGCGGCGAGCTCGATGTCGCTGGTCAGAGTTCCGGTGATGGAGGCCGAGGCCTTGCCGCCGGCGTAGCTGATGGTGCCTTCGAGGTTCGCCGCGCCGCCGAGGACGGGCAGGCCGGTGATGCGCACGGTCGCGGACAGGTCAAGGGCGGACCGTCCGGTGAGGGTGGTGGTGGAGACGTGGGTGACCGTGACGGTGAGCGAGCCGGTCACGGTGTTCGTGGCGGTGACGCCGGCGCTGACGGCCAGCGTGTCGGCGTTAACGTCGATGGTCACAGCGGCGTCGGTGAAGGACAGCGCCTGGCTGCCGACCGGCAGGGTGATCGGCAATGCGGGGGCGCCGAGGCTCACGGTGAGGACGCCGTTGCTCAGGGCGCCGGTGACCGGACCGTCGCCGAGATTCAGGTTCAGGCTAGACAGCAGTCCACGGATCGCGGCGGAGGGCGAGAAGCTACCGCTGGGCTGGGCCGACGTGGTGGCGGTGCCGCCGGTTGTGGTCGTGGTGTCCGGCGCGGTGGCTGGCGTGGGTGCCGGCGGGGTGCTGGTGGTGGTGACCGTGGGGGCATTCCCGGTCGGGGTAGTAGCGGTCGGCGAAGCGGTGGCCGTGGAGGCGGTGGTCGACGCCGGATCCTGGGCCGGTGGGGCGGTGACCGGCGGCAGGACGGCCTGCGTGTTGGTGGCCGTCGGTGCAGGAGCCTGAACCGGGGCGGGAGCCTGGACCGCGGCGGCCGGGTCGGTCGGCGGGTCCGAGGTGGTGATGGAGGCCGGGTCGACGAAGGCGGCTACCTGGGGTCGCGCCGCGATCGGCCGGCGCATCGCGGCAGGCTCGACGAACGCGGCCGGATGGATCTGGGCGGCCGGCTGGAACGCCGGCTGGGTTACCGGCTGGGCGACATGTTGCAGGTGCTGTACCTGGCTGAGCAGGTTGCCGGTCGCCACCTGCCGTGACGCGGTCCCGGCCGCCAACGACGAATGGGTCGGCAGCATCAGGACGACCAGGACGATCAGCAGTGCCGATCGGGCGGCGGCGCGAAGACGCTGGAAGATCTGCTGAAACATCGGGCGGGACGGTGAATCGGACATGAGGAGTTTCCTTGGCACGCAGGGGTGAAGCGGACCAGGTCAGATTCCCGGTCGAGGTGCCCTCGGCACGAGGATGCCGTCACGTCTCTTGCGACAGGGGTGCCGGCACCCCCACCGATCGGCCCAGTCCCGCCGACCGGTTCAGACCGGGCCGAAGGGCAGTTCAAGTTGCTGACGCCACCGGGATCCATCGAATCGGAGCAGGCAGCCGCCGCTGATTCGAGCGTGAATCGGCAGTTGGGGGAGCAACTGTTCGTCGATCTGGGCCATCTGCGATTCATCGGCCTGATCGGTCACCGTGAGATGTGGAATCGGTTCCGGATGCAGCCCACCGTAGGGCGGCGCTTGCGGCCAGCGCACCGTCAGCGCGGCGGTCAATTCCTTGAATGGTTCCGCCGGCGTCGGCTCCAGGTACAGCACACCCGGAAACCGGCCGACGGTGCAGAAGTCGGCGGTGAACCTCCGGCGGGCGGCGAAAATCAAGGCGAGGTCGGCCAGATCGGCAGCGCTGAGCGCCGTCCAAAGAACGAACGGGTAGACGATCGTGACGTGCGCCGGGACGCCGTAGGGGGCCGAGGAGTCGAAGAGACGGCGCCAGGTCGCCACCGTCGGCTCGGCCGCGGGCGCGGCGATGACCACAGCGGTCTCATCGACGACGAACGACATGCGGTGATTGTCGTCTGCTGAGGTGGGAACGACCAGCGGGTTTCGGCGCACCCACGCCGGGCCGGACGCACCGCGAGTCACTATTCTGACCTGCATGACTGAGATCACCGTCGAAGCGCAGGGCAATCACGAGTACGTGGTCCGGATTCCGGTCGACGACGATGTGGTTGAGTCGTGGTTCCGGATCACCCCCGACGTGATGCTTCAGTTGGGCGTCGGCGAGGGCGATGAGCAGCGTGTGGTGGCCGAGACGGTCGACTACATCTCGGCCCACCAAGCGCTGATCGACTTCCCGCAGACCCTCGAACTCGAGGACGCGATCGCGGCCTATCCGGATTTTCTGCGGACCGTGCGCAAACGGCTGGCTGGTTGAGCCGCCCGAACTCCTACAGCTGCCGGCCGACCAGGTCGGCGCCGCGCACCGTGACGTCGACGGAACGCTCGAGCTGGCCGATCTGGGCGTCCAGGGCCACCAGCGACTCCCGGACGAAATGGAACTCGGCAGGGGTGGTCCAGCCGGGTCGCTTCCAGAGGGGGATCAGCTCGGACAGCGGGTCGCGATCGATGAATTCACGCAGGCGGAGTTGGAGACCGTCCAGCAGCTTGGCCAACTCGCCGAGGTCGTGTTCTGCGTGCTTGATGCGGGCCATGGTGTTCCTTTCGTCTGGGTGTCCGCGCCGTCGCGGTCATACAGATCGGAGCGGGCCGCAGCCGCTCAGATACCGGGACCGGAAGCGGGGGGGGGTCAGGCCAGGGCGCGGCGCGCGGAGAAGGGCTGGGCGAACACCGTTTCCACCCCCGGCGACCACAGCACCGAATCCGGCGCTCGCTCGGCCACCCCGGGGAAGCCGGCGGCCGTGAGCAGAGTGTCCTGAAGATGAATGAGCTGGGCGTGGTGCAGTGGCCACACCGGGTGGCTGTTCGGCACGAACAAGGTGCGCCCGAGCCGGGACGCGTGCAGGCCCCAGCGCGCGGTCAGGAACTCCGCCAGCGGATCCGGCTCGGTCAGCTCGGCGCCCGGACGCACCACTATCCGTCCACCGGCGCCGCGCGGACCCGGCCAGCGCCGCGTCGAGGAGTACTCGACATCGGAGCCGAACCGGCGAACCCGGATCCGCGACCACATGTAGGGCACCCCGAAGGCGAGTCGCGCACCGAGTACCACCGCGAGCCGCGAGGCCTCCAGCGACCGGAACACCACCCCGCGACGGCCGGATTGATCAACCGAATACAGCCGGACGTTGATCTCCCCGAACGAGCCGAGCCAGGGGATCGCCGGCCCACGTCCGACGCCGGCGCCCACCATCTGGAACGGAATCAGGCCGACCCAGGCCGACCCGTCGGACAAATCCGGGGCGGTTCCCGCGGGCAGCAGCGGAGCGACCGCCGCCGGCTCGACCCGCCAATGCAGGAAGGTCAGGTTCACCCAGCGCTGGTGCATGATCTGCCGCCCGGGCAGCTCCGGTGCGTCGATGTCGATGGGCTCAGGGTTGTCCTGCGTGAACGTCACCGTGCCAGCATCCTCCTCACCTCACCCAGGCCGCCGCAGACGGAGCGGGTTCCGTCGGCGTCGCCGTCGACGACACGGGTGTGCCGAGCTTCCACTCGACTCCTCGGCTCTCCGTGTCGTGACGGTCCACGCCGCGTGCAGAATGCACAGATGACCGCCACCACGATCTACCTGACCGGTGATCCCGCCGCTGACGCACTGCTGGCCCGGGATCCCAATGCGTTGCTCCTCGGCATGGTGCTCGATCAGCAGGTCACCATGGAGAAGGCGTTCAGCGGACCAGCGGTGATCGCCCAGCGGATGGGTGGCCACCTCGATGTGGCCGCCATCGCCGCCGCCGACCCCACGGAGTTCGCCGCACTGTGTTCGAAACCGCCTGCGGTGCATCGCTTTCCAGGGTCGATGGCGGGCAGGTTGCAGGCCGTCTGCCGGATCCTGGTGAACGACTACCGCGGGCAGGCGAGCACGCTGTACGACGGCGCTCAGTCGGGTGCGGAGCTGAAGAAGCGGATCGCCGCACTGCCCGGCTTCGGCGAGCAGAAGGCGTCGATCTTCGTCGCGCTGATCGGCAAACAGTTCGGCATCACGCCAGCCGGCTGGCGTGAGGCGGCCGGCCCCTACGGCGGCGACGGAACGTATGTCAGCGTGGCGGACGTCACCGATCCCGAATCCCTGCAGCTGGTGCGGGCGGCGAAGAAGGCCGCGAAAGAGCGGGCGCGGCACGCCTGAGCGGGGTAACCAACGCCATACTCTCCCGCCGCTCCGCAGGAGTACCGTCGAACTCGGTCTGGGCAAGAGTGGCGGCTCGAATTGGCAGATCTACCCATCGAGGGGAGGATCATTAAATGTCTGAGCAGCGCAGCGAGCCGGTGCTGATCACCGATGCGCCGGTGTCGTACGACGATCAGCTGGCGTCGCGCAAGAAGCGCTATCTGATCATGATGTCGTTGCGCATCCCGTTCCTCTTCGCCGCCGTCGCGACTTACCACACTCCCTGGCTGGCCCTCACCTTCATCGTGTTGGGCATTCCGCTGCCCTGGATAGCGGTGCTGGTCGCCAACGACGGGCCGCCGCGGAACAAGCGCGCCAACAAGGTGCTGCCCGGCACCATCCCGTACGAAAGAGCCATCGAGCGACCGCACGAGGTCATCGACGCGATCGAGGACGGCTCGCCGCATTACTAGTCCGGCGCCGGGGTCCAGCACTGCGAAATCGGGTAGAAAAGTTCTCGCTGAGCGAGCAGAAACCTACCCGATGTGAACTCGGAGCTACCCGCGCGGCCGAGCCCCGACGGCGGCCGCCGCGGCGGAACCTGCCTGAACCCCGCAGGTCAGCGCGGTCGTCGGGTCCGCCCCGCCGAGCCAGCTGGACAACCAGCCCGCGTTGAATGCGTCCCCGGCGCCGGTGGAGTCGCTGCGGTGCACCGCCGGCGCGGGGACCGTGACGGTCGAACCCGTGGTCAACTGCGAAGCCCCCCGGGAACCGTGGGTGACGACGACTGTGCCGACCACCTCGAGCACCCGGTCCGCGCCGCCCAGCACGTCGAGTTCGGCCTCGTTCGGCAGCAGCACGTCGGCGTCGGCCAGCCAGGACAGGAAACTGTCGCCGCCGATCGCCGCGATGTGCAGGGCCGCCTGTGGGTCGACGCTGGTCGACCAACCGGCAGCTTTGGCCGCGGCCAGCGCGCGCAGGCCGGCGGGCCGGGATCCGTCGTCCAGTAACACGTAGCCCGACAGGTGCAGATGCTGGCGGGGCTCCGGATGGACCGACAGCACCACGTCGTCCGGGTGGAAGGCCGCGTTGGCACCACGGTCGGCGAGCATGGTGCGATCCCCGTCCGGCGCGACCAGCACGATGACGCAGCAGGTGGGCAGCACCGGGTCGACGGCGAAGTGGCAGTCGACGCCCTGTGCGCTCAGTTCGGCCGCTGCCGTCCGGCCGGCTTCGTCGTCGCCGACCCGGGCGAGCAGGCTCACCGGGACGCCGTAGCGGGCCAGCCAGGCTGCTGTGTTGCCGCCGGCACCGCCGGGATTGACGGTGACCCTGGCCCGGGTGTCATGGCCGAACACCACCGGACCATTGAGCTGGGCGAGCACATCCAGGCCGACGTCGCCGACCACGGTGACCCGGGCGGCGGCGGTCACCGGCTCAGCGCGGCCAGTTCGCCGGCCACCTGCCCGGCCAGCGCAGCGTTCGACAGCACCAGTTCGACGTTGGCCCGTAGTGACTCGCCGTGGGTCTGCGCATGGAAGAACTCGAGCAGCCGGGGCGTCACATCCTTGCCGTGCACGCCCTCCCGGTCGAGCATCGCCAGACCCTCGGCCAGCACCCGATCGTGCAGGGCGGGGTCGAGCTGGCGGTCCACCGGCAACGGGTTCGCCAGCACCACGGCAGCCTGATCCAGACCCAGCTGACGCCGGCCGGCCAGCACGGCGGCCGCCTGGCCGGCCGATTCCACCCGCCAGTAGACCGGGTGGCCGGAGTCGGTGAGGTAGAAACCGGGGAAGGCATCCGTGCGGTAGCCGATCACCGGGACGGAGGCGGTCTCCAGGTACTCGAGCGTGGCCGGCACATCGAGAATCGACTTCACCCCGGCGCAGACGACCATGATCGGCGTGCGGGCCAGCACACCGAGGTCGGCCGAGATGTCCAGGGTGTGCTGCCAGCCCCGATGCACCCCGCCCAGACCGCCGGTGGCGAAGACGCTGATTCCGGCGCGGTGGGCCAGCGCGGAGGTGGCGGCCACCGTGGTGGCGCCGCTCTGGCCGAGTGCGATCGCCGGCCCCAGATCGCGGACGCTGAGCTTGGTGAAGCCGGCACCGGCGCAGAGCCGGTCCAGCTGGGCGGGGGTGAGGCCGATGGTGGCGACCCCGTCGAACACCGCAACCGTGGCCGGCACCGCGCCGGCGGAGCGCACGGCATTCTCGATCTCGTCGGCGATCCGGCGGTTGTCCGGCGCCGGCAGGCCGTGGGCCAGGATGGTGGATTCCAGGGCCACCACACCGACCCCGGCGGCCAGGGCCTGCGCTACTGCGGGATGGACGCTCAGGGCAACGGTAGGCACACCGTTGAGTCTGCGGCATCATGGAGGGCGAACCGGCCGCTTGAGCGCCGGCGACGTCTGTGCAGGCACATTCGAACACCAGAGAGTCCAACACATCAGGGGAGCGACCGGTGACCACATCGACCGAGGTTCTGGAACGCGGACAAGACACCACCACCGACGACTCGCCGAAGGTCTTCCACTACGTCCGCAAGGCCAAGATCGCCGAGAGCGCCGTGCTGGGCAGCTACGTGGTCGCGTTATGCGGTGAGACGTTCCCGGTGACGAAGACAGCCAAGCCCGGTTCGCCGGTCTGCCCCGATTGCAAGAAGATCTTCGATTCGATGCCCAAGGGCCGCGACTGAGATCGTCCTTGGCCTGAGTTCGCACCCGGCCGGCTACCTGTCGGCCGGCTGACTTTCGACCACCGACTCGGCGTCCAGCCGCTGCCACTTGGCGCGCTCCCGCTTGGACCGTCGCGGCGGGTAGTACTCCAGGGTCGCGTTGTTGAACTGGGCTCCGATGATCACCGCGAGTGCGACGAAGTAGGCGAACAGCAGGAAAGCCACCGGCGTGGCCAGCGCGCCGTAGGTCAGGCCGTGCGTGGTCACGTAGCCGATGTAGATGCGCAGACCGGCGGAGGCGATGATGAACACCGTGGCCGCGACGATCGCCCCGGGCACCCCGCGCCGCCACGGGTGCCGATGCCGCGGCGCCAGCTTGTAGAGCGTGGTCAGGGCTATCACCAGCAACAACCCGAGCACCGGGTAGTAGGCGATGTTGACGATTGAGGACACCTGAGCCCGCCACTGGACCGGGAAGAACTCGGGCAGGTGTTCGGGCCCGACCGCGAGCAGCGGCAACGCGAATACGCCGAAGACCAGCCCGCCCAAATACAGGCCGAGGGCGAAGAACCGCTCGGCCACCGGGTGCCGAACCTCGTGCTGGCTGTAGGCGATGGTGATCGACTCCACGAAGGACGCCATCGCCGACGACCCCGCCCAGAGCGAGATGAGAAAGCCCACCGAGACGACGTCCGCCTGGCCGCGGTGCAGAATCGTCACCACCGTCGGCTCGATCAGCGTCCGGCTGACGTCGGGGCTGAACACCGTGCGCAGCACGGTGACGATCCGGGTCTGCACGCTGTCGACCGTGTCCGGGCCGAATTCGTCGGCGACGAAGCCGATTGATCCGAGCAACGCCAGCAGCAGCGGGGCCGTCGAGAGCGCCTGCCAGAATGCCGCTTCCGCGCTCATGCCGAACAGCGAGTCGTCCCAGGCCTTGACCAGGGTCCGTTTGACGATCTTCAGCCACGTGTGTCGGGTACCGGCCGGGATGATGATCGGCCCGGTTCCGGGACGGTGCCAGGGGCGGGTCTCGGCATCCGCCGGGGAGTAGTGCGCACCGCCGGCCGGAAGGGGGCGGTCGATGGCCACGGTCGCGTTGTCGTCGTAGGGCGATGCACCCACCTGGGCCGGCCTCGGTGCCAGGACGATCGCGGCCGGCGCCGTCGGCAGGTCGTCGCGAAGAACAGAACCCAGGGCTGGATCCTGTTGCTCGGAAATCGACGGGAGACTCATCGCCTTCAAGGATGCCTGCTGCCCGGGGTCATTTGCGGCTGAAACATCGGGTCGGGCACCAATTTGTGACCGGATCGCGGACCTGTGCCCGGTAACATCGAGTCCGGCCCTCGCGCCATCAGCAACGTTCACAGCTGATGGCCAGCGGGGGCCTTTCGTTGGCATATTTCGTGTTGGCATATTTCGTGTCGGCATATTTCGTGATCTCGGTTGCGCGGCAGGGGGCAGGCGTTGACTGTGGCGCCATTGGCCCAGGTGGGACCCAGTCTTCGGGCGTGGCAGGTCGAGGCGCTGGCAGCCTATGACGATGCCGGCCGGTCGGACTTCCTGGTGACCGCCACCCCGGGCGCCGGCAAGACCGCTTTCGCGCTCGCGCTCGCGACCAAGCTGCTCGGCCGGCGGGTCGTCGACCGGGTCATCGTGGTCTGTCCGACGGATCATCTGCGCACCCAATGGGCCGATGCCGCGGCTGCGTTCGGGATCAATCTCGACCCGACCATGACGAACGCCCAGGGTCCGGTCCGGGACGGCGCGCAGGGGTATGTCACGACGTATGCGCAGGTGGCCGGGCGACCGGCGATCCATGCGGCGCGGGCACGGCGCAAGCGTTCGCTGGTGATCCTGGACGAGATCCACCATGCCGGTGACGGCCTGAGCTGGGGAACCGCCGTCGCCGAGGCGTTCGACGAGGTGCACCGGCGACTCAGCCTGACCGGCACCCCGTTTCGGACCAGGGCCGACGAGCGGATCCCGTTCGTCAGCTACGAGACCGACGGGAACCTGCTGCGGTCGCAGGCCGACTACACCTATGGGTATCGGCAGGCGTTGGGCGACCACGTCGTCCGGCCGGTCGTGTTCGCCGCCTACACCGGCGTGTCCCGGTGGCGTAACTCGGCCGGCGAGGTGATGGCGGCCTCACTCACCGACAACAGCACCACAGCGATCGAGGCCGCCGCCTGGAAGACGGCACTGGACCCCCAGGGCGGCTGGGTTCCGCACGTCATCGCCGCGATGGACGAGCGGATCTCGCACCTGCGCGCGAACTCGATGCCCGACGCGGCCGGCCTGGTGCTGGCCAGCGACCAGGACGACGCACGGGCCTATGCCGCCGTCGTGCACCGGATCACCGGGGAGAAACCCGCCCTGATCCTGTCCGACGATCCGAAGGCCTCCCGGAAGATCGAGCTCTTCCGGGACTCCCGGCAGCGGATCGCGGTCTGTGTGCGGATGATCTCCGAGGGTGTCGACGTGCCTCGCGCGGCGTGCCTGGCCTGGATGACGTCGTACCGGACACCGCTGTTCTTCGCTCAGGCCGTCGGCCGGGTGGTGCGGGCACGGGGGGTCCAGGAGTCGGCGACGGTGTTCCTGCCCGCCGTCCGGCCGCTGCTGGCGTTGGCGGCCGAGATGGAGATCGACCGTAACTTCGTCATGGTGCCGCCGCCGGTCGAGCCGTCCGACGGGATCGACCCGCTCGAGATGCCGGCGGTGCAGACCGAGCCGGACGCGGTCCCGGCGATGCAGAGCCTGGAATCCGCGGCGGAGTTCGCGCATCTGCTCAGCGCCGGCCGGGCGGTGGTCGCCGAAGCCGTCGCTCACCAGGGTGGCGCCGGGATGGCCGTCACCGGTGAGGAGCAGGAGTTCCTCGGACTACCCGGGCTGCTCACGCCGGAGCAGATGGCCGGGTTACTGGCGCAGCGCGATTCGAGCCTGCGCAAACGGGTCAAGGCGGCGCGGGACCTGCCGATGGGGGAATTGTCGGACGCGGCCGATTCGGCTGGTTCGGTCACCGACGTGGCCGTCGGTCAGGCAGGGTGGCGGGCGGCGGCCGGATTGCGCCGCGAGGTCAATCAGCTCGTCGGTCAGCTCGCGGCCAGGACCGGCACACCGCATGCCCAGGTGCACGGTCAGCTCCGGCGAGCGGTCCCCGGCCCGGCCTCCGCCTCTGCCTCGGCCGAGTTGCTCGAGCGGCGGCGGGAGCATCTGCTCGGGTTGTTGTAGGGCAGCCGACCGCCCGGCAGCAGAATCAGTGCCGGGACAGGGCCTTCATCGAGCCGAAGACACCGATCACCGCGGTGGCGGCCATCAGGTACCACCCGAGGTTGTCGCCGGAGAGCAATGACGACGCCGGCGAGCCCAGCACCTTCTGCGCCTGCACCAGCACCCAGATGGCACCTGCCGTCGCGGCCAGTGCCACGATCATCGCCGCCGTGCCGATCGGTCGGTGATTGATCGGTAGCAGGGTGAGGCCGGCCAGCAGGATCAGCGCGCCACCGCCGACCGTTGAGACCAGAATGGCTATCCGGGTGATGTTCGCCGTTGCGGTGGCGTCCCTGGTGTACACCTCGAGGAAGTTCAAGAGTTGTTTGCCGGTCAGCACCGAGCCGCCGACCGGCTGTGACTTGCCGACCGGCCAGCCGGCGACGAACCACTGCGCGAGCCCACACGCGCCGCTGAGCAGCAGCAGGGAGAAAGCGAAGACGTCGGCGCGCAGCCGATCGAAGCTCCGTGGATGCTGGTCACTCGGAACCGGCCATCGATTCATCGCCGGAGAGGAAGACTGCCCGCCGGGATACGACATCTGAATCTCCTCCCTCGGTTTCCTGAACCGTCCAAGCGGCCGACGAACCGTCTAGACAATCATGGCTCATGCGGGCGAGGCAGTCGATCAGATGAAGCCTGGCAGACACGTGATTAGAATCCCGCGTGAGCTTCGCAACCCAGAATGTGCGGTTGGCTGAGGGTTCAGCGGGCGCCTCGCTCCGTTGCTCTCGTCGCCGATCGAACTGGATCGGACCCCGCGCCGTGAGGTAGTCGTCCGTCCCGGCCCCGGTGGAATCGTGAAGTAGCACCATCGACCCAGAGCGGCAGTCAAGTGCTGCTGAGTGATCTGCTGGTCGGGCAGCGTTGCGAGCAAGTGGGGACCGCGTCGCTGTCGGGGGTCTGGTGGAACTCGGGGATGTCCGCAGAGGTGGCCTGGTGCCCTGGTGATTGGCACTGTGATTGATCAGGTTGTTGCAGACCGGGTTTGGACGTTGATTTCGCTGAAGCCCTGGCAACCACGTAGGCAGTGGCCCGCCGTTCCTGCAGGCTGCCCTATCCATCAGCGCTGTGCCCGTGGTGATGGTGGTGTTCGTGCGCGTCACCCGTGGCATGCCCTTCGTCCATCAGCTCGGGTCGTTGGATGATGTCCCATTGATCATCGTCGAGGAAGGCGAGCGCGGCCGGGAACAGCCCGTTTTCCTCACGGTCGATATGGTTGTTGAGGAGCGTGATCATCGGGGTGATTCGGGTCAGATCGCCTGCGCTGATCGCGTCCAATTCCGCGTCCAATTGATCATGTTCGGCGCACAGGGATGCGATGTGCTCGGTGAAGAGTTCGTCTTTCGCCATTTCGGCGAACAGGCCGACCTGCTCGCGGTGGGTGTGCGGGTGCAGCAATTCGGCGAGGCTGTCGCCTGCGGTTTTCGCGGATTCGGTGTCGTGTTCGCGGAGGGCAATTTGGAGCGCGTAGGTGCTGTTGACGATGGCGTCGTGTTCGGCGTTGAGCGTGGCGATCATCGGGATGTTGCGGCATCCGCAGTAGCTGCACATCTCTTACCAGCCCCGGCGTCGGGGCTCGGAGCCGATGGGCTCGCCGGGCCGAGCGGCGGAGCGGGAGCGGTAGACGATGTATGGGCGGAACAGGTAGCCGATGGGGGCGCTGAAGGCGTGTACGAGCCTGGTGAAGGGCCATAGCGCGAATAGCGCCATCCCGATCAGGGCATGGATCTGGAAGGACAGTGGCGCCAGGGTCATTGCCTCGCCGTCGGGTTGCAGGATGAAGATCGACCGGAACCACACGGAGACCGTTTCCCGGTAGTTGTGCTCCTCGCCGATCAATCCCGACCCGATGAGTGTGGTCGCCAAACCGGCGACGATCGCCAGGATGAGCACGGCATACATCAGTTTGTCGTTCTTCGTGGTGGCCATGAAGACCGGGCCCTTGGTACGGCGCCGGTAAACCAGAATGCCGGCACCGAGCAGAGTGGAGATGCCGGCGATGCTGCCCAGCGCGACTGCTTGGATGTGATAGGCGGTCTGGCTCAATCCGAGGGCGCTGGTCCACGATGCGGGGATCAGCAGGCCGATGATGTGACCGAAGATCACCACCAGGATGCCGAAGTGGAAAAGCGGGCTGCCGATGCGCAGTAGGCGGCTCTCATACAGTTGGGATGAGCGGGTGGTCCAGCCGAACTTGTCGTATCGGTACCGCCACCAGGTGCCGACCACCAGGATCGCGATGGTCACATAGGGCACGACGTCCCAGAACACCGCTCCGACGTTCACCGGGAACCTCCCCGAACTCCGATGGTCAATGCAAACGGCTCCAGGCCCACCGACTCGACCGGGGGGCCTTGCATGGCGAGCCTGCGGGCCTCCGTGAGATCTGCCGCCGTCGCCGGTGGCAGCGTCGCCGACACGGCCGCCACGACGCCCGCATAGATCGGAGCGGCGCTCAGCAGCCCGTCGTGGAGCATGTCGATGGGGGTGCGGTGTTTGCGGAGTTGGTCGTAGCCGGTGTCCTCGTCGACGGTAGCGGCGAATTCGAGCAGGACGGCCAGGTGGTCCGGCAATTCGCGGGTGGGTGGGAGGACCCCGGCGGCCCGGTACATGTCCGAGAACGCCAGCAGGGCCATGCCTCTGTTTCGGGTGTCGCCTGCTGTGTAATACGTCAGGAACAGCGTGCGACGGCGTTTCCAGTCGAATACCTCCGCATACTGCACGGACGCCTCGATCAACGGCAGTGATCGCAGATGCTGGACAGCGGCCAACAGCGGGCTACGGAGTTCGGGATGCACTCCGCAGACCGCGCCTTCCACGAGGTCGAGCCGGCGCTCCTGGTCGGCATCGGGATAGGCCAGCAGCAAAGACGCTGCCTGCCAGACGATTTGCCGCTGGTGCGGGTGAGATGTTCTGCTGCGCAGGAGTTTCATCGATCTGCTCCGCTGTCCGGCAGCCGCGGTGAACCGGGTCTTGGAGCGAACATGGTCGCCGGTGAGCCTTTGCCGTCCCAGTTCAGCAGGTTCACCCGTGACGGCCGCGCCGCGCCGACACCGACATCCTCGGAGGTCTGCCGTTCCTTGAGGGCCTTGAAGGACTCGACCGCCATCGGCACCGGTTGCCCGCTGGACTCACCGAACGGCCCGGACCCGGTGCTGTACATGCCGGGGCCGCCCTCGAAATCCAGAGAGCACTCCGTCACGGTCTCCTCCAACCGGTGCCCATCGGTGGCATACGCGGTAGGGATGACGTAGCGGGCATCGTATTTGGCGATGGCCAGCAGCCGGTACATTTCGTACATGAGCTCCTCGCCCATGCCGACGGACGCGGGTATTTCCGGGCGGGGTTCGCGCCCCAGGTTGATGTCCCGCATGTAAGCACGCATGGCGGCGAGTTTCTTGAGAACGCCGGTGACGACGGCGGTATCACCGGCACTGAACAGCCCTGCCAGGTATTCGATGGGTATGCGCAGGGCCTCGATGGCGCCGAAGAGGTTCTCCGGGTCCTCGCCGTCGTGGCCGTCTCGGCTGATCGCGTCGACGACCGGTGAGAGCGGTGGGACGTACCAGACCATCGGCATGGTGCGGTACTCCGGGTGCAGTGGGAGGGCGATCCGGTAGGTCTTGGCCAGGGCGTAGACCGGTGATCGGCGGGCCGCCTCCATCCATTCGTCGGAGATCCCCGACGTCCGCGCGCCAACGATCACCGCAGGATCATTCGGGTCGAGCATCACGCCGAGTTGCGCTTCGTACAAGTCTGTTTCGTTCGCTGTCGACGCGGCCTCCAGCACCATGTCCGCGTCGTACAACACGAGGCCGATGTAGCGCAATCGGCCGACGCAGGTTTCTGCGCAGACCGTGGGCAGGCCAACCTCGATCCGGGGGTAGCAGAAGGTGCACTTCTCAGCCTTGCCGGTGCGGTGATTGAAGTAGACCTTCTTGTACGGGCAGCCGGTGACGCACATCCGCCAGCCCTTGCACTTGTCCTGGTCGACCAGGACGATGCCGTCCTCTTCGCGCTTGTACATCGCGCCCGACGGGCAGGACGCGACGCAGGACGGATTCAGGCAGTGCTCGCAGATCCGTGGCAGGTAGAACATGAAGGTCTGC
The DNA here is from genome assembly GCA_038245175.1 of Mycobacteriales bacterium. Taxonomy (GTDB): domain Bacteria; phylum Actinomycetota; class Actinomycetes; order Mycobacteriales; family Nakamurellaceae; genus Nakamurella. The sequence goes on from JBBRSR010000002.1 coordinate 209,918, forward strand.
TCGAGTTCCAGCTTGACCTGCTGGCTGACCTTCGCCAGAATCGGGTCGCCGGCGAGGATTTCGGTGCTGCCGCCGAGGTTGTCGTCCCAGTTGGCCGACCATTCCACCTTCATCGGCTCGCCGGTGATCAGGCTCCGGGGTGGCGCGACCGGCATCTGCTCGCCGAGCGGGGCACTGGTCAGGTTCTCGTAGTCGTAGGTCCATGGTTCGTAGTAGTCGTCGATGGACGGCATCTTCGGGTTGGAGAAGATGGTGCTCAGTTTCTTGATCCGGCCGCCGGCGCGGAGTCGCAGCCGTCCGCGTTTGTCCCGTACCCAGCCGCCTTCCCAGCGTTCCTGGTCCTCGTAGGTGCGGGGATAGCCCTGCCCGGGGCGGGTTTCCACGTTGTTGAACCAGGCGTACTCGACGCCGGGTCGGTTGGTCCAGGCCTGCTTACAGGTCACCGAGCAGGTGTGGCACCCGATGCACTTGTCCAGGTTCATCACCATCGACAGCTGAGCCATCACGCGCATCAGTACTGCACCTCCTGCGAGCGTCGGCGAACCATGGTGACCTCATCGCGTTGATTCCCGGTTGGTCCGAGATAGTTGAACGCGAAAGACATTTGCGCGTACCCGCCGGCCAGGTGACTGGGCTTGACCAGTAGACGGGTGAGCGAGTTGTGGATGCCGCCGCGGTTGCCGTTCGTTTCCGACAGCGGGACATCGATGGTGCGCTCCTGGGCGTGATGCACGAAGACCGTGCCCTCGGGCATCCGATGCGAAATGATCAACCGCAGCACCATGATGCCGTTGCGGTTGACCGCCTCCACCCAATCGTTGTCCTGAGCGCCGATCTTGCCGGCGTCCTGCGGGCTCATCCACATCGTCGGGCCGCCCCGGGACAGCGACAACATGAACAGGTTGTCCTGGTATTCCGAGTGAATCGACCATTTCGAATGAGGCGTCAAGTACCGTACGCACAGACCGAGCCCCTCGGTGGTCGAGCCGACCTGCGGCTCGTTGAAGAGGGCGGCCATGTCCAGTGGTGGCCGGTAGACGGGGAGTTGCTCGCCGAGTTCTTCGATCCAGTCGTGGTCGAGGAAGAAGTGCATACGCCCGGTGAGGGTGTGCCAGGGCTTGAGTTCCTCGACGTTGACGGTGAACGGGGCATACCTGCGGCCGCCGGTTTCGCTGCCGGACCACTCCGGGCTGGTGATCACCGGGACCGGCCTGGCCTGGCAGTCCGCGTAGGTGATGCGTTTCTCCTCACTGCCCTCGGACAGGTGCGTGAGCCTGCGCCCGGTGCGGCGTTCCAACTGCTTGAAGCCCTCGACCGCCAACCGGCCATTGGTGGTGCCGGACAACGACAGGATGGTGTCGCACATCTTGATCGCGGTATCGATCGCCGGCCGCCCCGCGCCGGCGCCGTGCCCCATCACCCCGTGCTTGGCGGACAATTGCCGGACCTCAACGTCGGGATGGACGGTGACGCCCTTGGTGGTCAGCCCGAGGGTGTCGACCAACGGCCCCAGGGTTTCCCACTGTTCGGCCAGCGCGGGGTAGTTGCGGGTGACCACTGCGATGTTGGCCATCGTCTTCCCTGGCACCGGGATCTCGCCGGTCGTCCGCCAGTCATTTTCGGTCCCACCGGGGTAGGCGGTCTCCCCCGGGGTGTCGTGCTGCATCGGCATCATCACGACATCCCGGCGCACGCCCAGGTGGATCTTCGCGAGCCGGCTGAAGACACGGGCGATCGTGTGGAACGCGTCGAAATCCGACCGCGCCTCCCAGGGCGGGTCGATTGCTGGGCTGAACGCATGAACGAACGGGTGCATATCCGTGGACGACAGATCGTTCTTCTCATACCAGGTGGCCGCCGGCAACACGATGTCCGAGAGCAATGTGGTGGACGTCATGCGGAAGTCGATGGACAGCATCAGGTCGAGCTTGCCCTCGGGAATGTCGTCGGTCCAGGCGATGTCGCGTGGCCGGAGCTCGGGGACGGTGGGTGTGGCACGGAGGTTGTTCCGGGTGGTGCCCAGCAGGTGCTGCAGGAAGTATTCGTTGCCCTTGCTGGAGGAGCCGAGCAGGTTTGCCCGCCAGGCCGTCAGGACCCGTGGCCAGTTCTTCTCCTCGTCCGGTTCGGTGACGGCGAGTTTCAGGGCGCCCGAGGCAAGTTGCTGTGCAACGAATTGCGGTACCGGCGTGCCGGCCGCGTCGGCCTCATCGGCGATGTCGAGGCTGCTCCGGTCGAACTGCGGGAAGAAGGGCATCCAGCCCATGGCCACTGACGCGGCGAGCACATCCATGGTGTGTTTGCCGGCGAACCGGTCGCGGCCGAGTGGGGTGGACAGGGCGTCCGCTCGGTAGCCGTCGTATCGCCATTGGTCGGTGTGGGTGTACCAGTAGGCGGTGCCGATCATTTGCCGTGGCGGCCGGACCCAGTCGGTGGCTCCTGCCATGGTCGCCCACCCGGTGATCGGCCGGCACTTCTCCTGGCCGACGTAATGCGCCCAGCCGCCACCGTTGCGGCCCATCGAGCCGGTGAGAATCAACATCGACAGGATCGCCCGGTAGGTGGCGTCACCGTGGAACCACTGGCAGACCCCAGCTCCCATGATGATCATGGATCGGCCGCCGGATTCCTCCGCGTTGTGTGCGAACTCCTGGGCGACCCGGACGACCTGGGACGCGCTCACCCCGGTGATCGACTCCTGCCAGGCCGGGGTGTACGGCTCCGACGGGTCGTCCCAGCCGGTCGGCCAGACCCCTGGCAGGCCGTCGCGGTGCACCCCGTACTGCGCCAGCATCAGGTCGAATACCGTGCAGCACAGAGTGTTCCCGACTGTGCGGACCGGGACGCCGCGGGTCAGCACCTCGGCGTGCCCGTCCGGCGTGTCGAACCTGGCGAGCTTCAGGGTCGCCGTACCCGCCGCATCCCCGAGCACCGTCAACTGCGGGACGATCTCACCCAGATCAAGGTTCCACTTGCCGACTCCTGAGTCGGTGTACCGGAACCCGAGGGAACCGTTCGGGACAACGATCTCACCGGTTCGGCCGTCGATCAGCACCGGTTTGAATGCCGCTCCCTCGGTGTCGTCGCCGAGGTCGGCCGCGGTCAGGTTCTTCCCGGTGACGTAGGCCCCGTCGCGTTCCTCCAGCTGAACCAGGAATGGCAGGTCCGTGTATTTCTGGATGTAGTCGACGAAAAAGGGCGTCCGTTTGTCCACCAGGAATTCCGAGAGGATGACGTGGCCCATCGCCATCGCCATCGCACCGTCGGTGCCCGGCGCGCACGGCATCCACTCATCGGCGAACTTGGTGTTATCCGAGTAGTCCGGGCTGACGGAGACGATCTTCGTTCCCCGGTAGCGGACTTCGGCCATCCAGTGGGCATCGGGGGTGCGGGTGACCGGGACGTTGGAGCCCCACATCATCAGGTAGGAGGCGTCCCACCAATCACCGGATTCTGGGACGTCCGTCTGGTCACCGAACACCTGGGGTGAGGCAACCGGCAGATCGGCGTACCAGTCGTAGAAGGACGTCATCGCGCCGCCCAGCAACTCGATGAACCGCGACCCGGCCGCATGGGACACCATCGACATCGCCGGGATCGGGGAGAACCCGGCGACCCGGTCCGGCCCGTACCGGGCAATGGTGTGCACGTGGGCGGCCGCGGCGATCTCGGCCGCCTCGTCCCAACCGATCCGGATCAAGCCGCCCTTGCCCCGGGCTCGGTGATACCTCCTGCGTCGCTCCGGGTCATCCTGGATGTCCGCCCAGGCGAGCACCGGGTCACCCAAACGTGCTTTTGCCTCCCGGAACATCTCGATTAGCACTCCCCGCGCATACGGGTAGCGGACCCTGGTCGGCGAGTACGTGTACCAGGAGAACGCGGCGCCACGCGGGCACCCACGAGGCTCGTAGTCCGGCCGGTCGGGACCCACTGTCGGATAGTCCGTTTCCTGCGTTTCCCAGGTAATGATGCCGTCCTTGACATACACCTTCCAGGAACACGAGCCGGTGCAGTTCACCCCGTGGGTGGACCGCACCACCTTGTCATGACTCCAACGGTCACGATAGAAAACATCGCCCTCCCGGCCACCCGTCTTGGTGATCGTCCGCAGATCGTCGGAGATGTCACTCCGGGTGAAGAACCGCCCGCTCCGCAGCAGGAGATCCTCCACCGCCCCGTCGGTACCGGGTACAACCCTCATCTGGTCTGCTTTCCCTTGACGACAATGCTTTTCAGCTCTGGACTGTTGATTTCGTCGATACCGTCGATCGGCCGGGCAGCTGCCAGGCCGTGTACAGCAGGGCCAGCAGGCTGACCAGGCTGAGCAGCGCCAGACCCGTGGTGTAGTTGTTGTCGACCGAATCGTAGGTCGCACCCATCACCAGCGGCGGGAAGAAACCACCCAAACCACCTGCCGCACCAACGATCCCGGTCACCGTACCGACCCGATCAGGCGGCGACGACAGCGCCACCCAGGCGAAAACGCCGCCGGTACCGATGCCCAGAAAGAATGCCATCGCGATGAAGGTGGCTCCCGCCGCGAATTCCGGAGCCGGTTGCAACAGCACCACTGCAGCCATGGCAGACGTGCCCGCCAGCGAGATCATCACCACGACCTTGGGGTGGATCCGGTCCGACAGGATCCCGCCGATAGGCCGCGCGATGACGGCCGCGATGGCGAAGCCCGCCGTTCTGGCGCCCGCACCGGTGAGCGAGAAATCGTAGATCGTTTTGAGATAGGTCGGTAGATAGGTGCTGAAGGCAACGAAACCGCCGAACGCTATCGCATAGAGAAACGACATCTGCCAGGTGATCTTCAATTTTGCGGCCACTGCCAGTTTGGGCAGCACGGCGCCGGTATTGGGGTGCCATTCCGGCGAATCCTTCATCCGCATCCACACCAGCAATGCGGTGAGCGCCAGGGCCACCGCGATGACGACGTGTGCCGGAACGTATCCGAACCAGATGACGAAACGGGGTGTGAAGAAGGCCGACAGTGCGGTCCCGCCCATACCGGCACCGAAGACTCCCGTGGCGAAGCCGCGGCGCGCCGGTTGGTACCAAGCCTTCGCGAATGGGATGCCGACCGCGAACGTCGTTCCGGCGATTCCGAGGAAGAACCCGAAAACCAGCAGAAGAATGTAGGAATCGATGGAACCGGCGAACGCCACCAAGAGCACCGGTGCGATGCTGACCAGCGAAATGACGGTGAACATGACACGGCCGCCATACCGGTCCGTCAGGGCACCAACCGGGATACGACCGACCGAACCCACCAGAATGGGCGTGGCGACCAACAGCGCCGTCTGGCTACTGGTCAGCGACATCGCCTTCGTGTAGGTCGACGACAACGGCCCGATCAGGTTCCAGGCCCAGAAGTTGATCGCAAACGTCCACGTGGCCAGCGCGAGATTGACGCCCTGCCCGGGTACCTTGGCCGCCACCACCACGGGCCCGGCCACGTCACTGTGAGTCACCGCGACACCCGGTAACGCCAGGTCGGGTGAAATCGTCGTCTGACAGGTTCGGACACGGCGGGGCCCCTCATCCAAGCTGAGATGATCTTGAAAATCCGACGGTACGAGAGCTACCAGCCTTCGCGAAGGGCCGAAAGTCCCGCTTTGCGAAACCGCACCACGTGAGGCCACCAGGTCGGGTGTCTTTCACGGACCCGAGCAGTAGCAGCAACCAGGATGATCTGGGCGCCGAGACATTCTCGGGCGTGGCTACGACCTATGGCGGCAGCCCGCTCCCAGGCGGCTGTGGACATCAGCACACCTGAGACAACCCGCACCGCCGCTCGCTGTCAAGCGCAAACCCGGGTGCGACTTCGTCCCTCGCGCACGCGATGCTCCGGCAGGCCCGGTGAGACGATCAGCCACGATGACGACACGAGACATGGCACGACCTGAACGGCGGCGTGACTTGACCGTCGTCAAGGAAGTGTGGAAACGATTCTCCTAGTGTTGGCGGCAACTCAAGCGAAGGAAGACCCCATGGTGATCAAACACATCATCGCCCTGCTGGCCGCACTGAAGCCCGTCATCGTGCTGGCTCACTGCGACACCGCGGAGGGCCCGGCCGTCAAGGACGGACGCAAGGCGTTGGCGACGGGCAACATCAACTTCGCGCTCAAGTGGATCCCCGCCGATGGTGAGGGCGAGCTGCGCGATGTCTACCAGAAGGCCAAGAATGTTCGCACCCTCGGGGTGGAAGCCGCCGAACTGGCTGATCGGCTCTTCCTCGAAACGATGGTCCGCATCCACCGGATGGGCGAGGGCGTGGGCTTCGCCGGTATTCAGCCGGTCGGAACCCAGATCGCCCCGGTCGTCACGGCCGCCGATGAGGCCATCGTCCTCGGCTCGGACGCGAACCTGCTGCCGATGGTTCCCGAAGAGCGGCGCACCGAGCTCGACAAACGCTTCCGGGCCGCTCTTGAGGTCAAGGACTTCAACGTGGACGACGTCGCAGCCGGCCGACGGTACCTGGCCGCCTACGTCAGCTTCTTCAAGTACGCCGAGGGTGACCAGCGTGAGCACCACGGTCATGAGGGCCACGGTCACGACTAGGACATTGGCATGAGAGGCCTTGTCAGGGTGTCGGGCGAGTCGATGGCGCCCACCTACCGCTCGTCCGACCTGCTGCTGACGAGACCGACCGGACTGGCCGGGATGCGGCCGCGGCGCGCCGATGTCGTGGTCTTCCGCCACGGCCGGTTACGGGTGATCAAGCGCGTCGTGGGGCTGCCGGGTGACCTGGTCGAGATGGAGGCGGGACGCCTATTCGTGAACGGAAAGTCCGTTGACCGACGACCCCGGGTGCCGGGCGCCTACACCCAGACCTGGCGGGTGCCTGGGGCGAGTTACTTCATGGCCGGTGACAACCTGGCCGTCTCGGACGACTCCCGGGTCTGGGACGAGCCTTTCGTTCGGGTTGAGAGTGTCGAATCGGTAGTCACGCGACGGCTGGTGGGGTCACGTCCGGCAAGGGGATCACGCCTCATCGACGAGTTGCTGCAGTCGGTCGGGTTGCGTGATCGAGACCGAACGTCCCGCGCCGATCACGATCAGACCCTTCCGGGCGAGGCTCGTCAGCGCCCGGCTCAGGCTCTCGGGGGCGGCATCGAGCAGGGAGGCCACGTCCTTCTTGGCCAACGGGAGGGTGACCGTGGCAACGCGGCCCCGCCAGGTGCCGGGCAGACCGAGCAGGTATTCGGCTAGGCGGCTCTCGACGTCGCGCGACGTCAGGGAGTTGAGCCGGTGTTCGGTGTCGGAGAGTCGTTCGCTCACTGTCGCCAGCATCCGGAGGCCGATCTCGGGGTGCTGAGTGATCAAGGCCTCGAGATCATCGTGGCGAAACACGCAGAGCTGGCATTCGTCGAGCGCTGTGGCGTAGTCGTCGGGCCGCTGGCCCGTGAACACCGAGGTCTCACCGGTGAATTCGCCTGCTGAAAGCACCCGAATGAGCTGCTCTGACCCGTCGCCGGAGAGCCGGAATAGCTTGAGTCGTCCCGTGTGCACCACCATGAGCTGCGGCATGGTGTCGAGGGGAGAGTAGGCGGTCTCACCGGCCTGCAGATGGGTCGGCTGCGCCAGCGCCTCGACCCAGAGTTGGGCTCGTGGCGAGAGCCCGGCGAAGACCGGAACACGAGAGACGCAGGTGTCTACCATGGCCCAAGCCTACGAACCAGGCCGGCTGCGCGAGCCCGAGTTCGCACTCTGGCAACTTGGCGCGGTGTCTCGTAGTCCACAAGGCACCGCGCCACGCATCCGTTCGGTGGCGAGCCCTCGGCACCGAACCAGAAAAAACGGGGGGCCGGACCGCGTCAGCGGCCCGCCCCCCGTTTGGCTTCAGGGGTTGATCGGTCAGACGGCGGCGGTGCTGACCCGCGAGTCGTGGATGACGGCTGCCAGCTCCGCCAGGCGCGATTGGTGCGCGCGACCGTGATGGCCGCAGAAGAGCAACTCACCGCCGGAAGCAAGCACCACGCGTACGGAGGCGGCGGCGCCGCAGCGGTCGCAGCGGTCGGTGGCTGTCAGGGCCGGAAGTGCGGCCAGGGATCCAGTCATGGTGTCCTCCCTCGATCAAGCGGGTGCTTTTTCCGCTTACTTGACTTATTCGTTGCTCCCATTGAGACGGATGGGACTCTGTCGGTATTCCCGATCCGGTGCCGGTGGTAATTGCATGCTGCCATCCGAATGTCACTCTCAGATGACGGAAACCTGTGTCGCTGGACACGCTCTGATACCAATCTGATGCCCGGTCGGTCACCGAAAATACTGACGGTGCAGGTGAGAGCCGTTACCTTCGCCGCGATCGGACAGATCCGATTGTTTCCGGCCTGCTCAATCCGCTCCGCCATGTTCGCTGACGGCAGAGATTTCCAGCGACCGGAAACACCACGACGCCCGCGGCCCGAGCTCGGGCCGCGGGCGTCGTGATCATTCGCGAGGGGACCTATTCCAGGTAATCGCGCAGCACCTGCGACCGCGACGGGTGACGCAGCTTGCTCATCGTCTTCGATTCGATCTGCCGGATGCGCTCCCGCGTCACTCCGTAGACCTGGCCGATCTCATCCAGCGTGCGCGGCTGGCCGTCGGTGAGCCCGAACCGCAGCCTGACCACCCCGGCTTCCCGTTCGGACAGCGTCTGCAGCACGGCCTGCAACTGATCCTGCAGCAAAGTGAACGACACCGCGTCCACGGCCACCACGGCCTCGGAGTCCTCGATGAAGTCACCGAGCTGCGAGTCGCCCTCGTCTCCGATGGTCTGATCGAGCGAGATCGGTTCCCGGGCGTACTGCTGGATCTCCAGCACCTTGTCCGGCGTGATGTCCATCTCCTTGGCCAGCTCTTCCGGAGTGGGCTCGCGACCGAGGTCCTGCAGCAGCTCTCGCTGGATGCGGCCGAGCTTGTTGATCACCTCGACCATGTGCACCGGGATCCGGATGGTGCGGGCCTGGTCGGCCATCGCGCGGGTGATCGCCTGCCGGATCCACCACGTCGCGTAGGTGGAGAATTTGAAACCCTTGGTGTAATCGAACTTCTCGACCGCGCGGATCAGGCCGAGATTGCCCTCCTGAATCAGATCGAGGAAGGCCATGCCACGCCCGGTATAGCGCTTGGCCAGCGACACCACGAGCCGCAGGTTGGCGCCGAGCAGGTGGTTCTTGGCCCGCTCACCATCCCGCTTGACCCAGTTCAGGTCCCGGCGCAGCTGGGTGGTGAGCTTTTCGCCGGCCTCCATCATGGCCCGCATCCGCTCGGACGCGTAGAGGCCGCCCTCGACCCGCTTGGCCAGGTCGACCTCTTCTTCGGCGTTCAGCAGCGCAACCTTGCCGATCTGCTTCAGATACGCCCGCACCGAGTCCGCGGAGGCGGTGAGTTCGGCGTCGCGGCGGGCCTGCTTCAGTGCCTCGGACTCTTCTTCGTCGTCCCAGGTGAATTCGTCGGCCTTGGCGTCGGCAGCCTTGGAAGTGGATTCGTCCTCGTCCTCCGACTCGTCCGACTCGTCGTCTTCCTCTTCGTCGGTGGCCTTGCCCGGGACCACTACAGCGGGTTCGATCACGTCCGTCGTGACATCGACGTCGATCTCGACGACATCGATCTCCACGACATCGATTTCGACGACATCGACCTCGTTTGGGCCGTCCACCAGGGCCAGCGCGTTCGGATCGCCGTCGTCGCCGCCCAGGGAGTCGGTCACGTCAGCTGCACCGGCTGGACCCTTGGTGCGGGCCGCGGGCTTCGCCGGACCGTCACCGCCCTCCGGTGAAGTCTTACTTCGCGGGGTGCGTGAGCGCGCGGGTGCCTTGACCGCTGGCGTGTCTCCGGCGGGGATGCTCTCGTCGGTGACGGCGCCCGCGGAATGGGCTTGACTCGAGGATGCTGCGACTGCCACAGAAGACCTTTCACGAATGACGGCCGCCGACGAACAAAAAGAATGACGGTGAGTTCTTGTTCGGGGCTCGGCCCGCGTTACGGCGACCTTCTCAGTGTAACGGCGGGGATCGCCAAGGTCCGACCGAAAGGGACAGAAATCGTCATAGACGCTGGTAGAACGCTATACCTGCGCCTCGGAAGCCGCCAGTGCAGCGCCGACGATACCGGCGTTGTTGCGCATCGCGGCGATCTTGATGGGCGTCCGGGTGTGCAGGAACGGCACCCACTTCTGCGGGCTCTTCGAGATCCCGCCGCCGAAGATGAACAGTTCCGGCCAGAGCAGGTTCTCCAGGTGCCTCAGGTAGCGGTCGGCCCGCTTGCCCCATTGTTCCCAGCTCAGGCCTTCGCGCTCGCGCGCGGACGCGGCGGCCTTGCTCTCCGCGTCATGGCCGTCCAGCTCGATATGCCCCAGTTCGGCGTTGGGCACGAGCTGACCGTTATAGATGACCGCGGTGCCGATCCCGGTACCGAAGGTGACCACGATGATCAGCCCGGGATGCCCCTTGCCGGCGCCGTAGCGGACCTCGGCCAGCCCGGCGGCATCAGCGTCGTTGAGCGCGGTCACCGGTCCCGGAACATTTCCGCTGAGCGTGTCCACCAGCGAGACGCCGACCCAGGACGGATCGACGTTGGCGGCGGTGTGCACCAGGCCGTGGGTCACCACGCCGGGAAACGCCACCCCGAACGGCCCCGAGTACTCGAAGTTGTCGGCGACTGTCTGGACGGTCTTGGCGACGGCCTCGGGCGTGGCCGGCTGCGGCGTATCCCGCCGGAATCGATCCCCGATGAGGGTGCCGTCCGCCAGGTTCACCACCCCACCCTTGGTGCCGGTGCCACCGATATCCACACCGAAAGCTGTCTGCAGGTTGTGCGCGGTCATCGAAAGTCTCCTCAGGCTGGGCAGTTGGCGGTCGAGGGAAGGGCCGGGATGGGCAGGTCCGGCTGGGCGGCCTGGGTTTGGCCTTCGATCACGGCCGGTGGGGTGGCGGCCTGCTTGATCTTGGTGAGCTCGGCCCGCACATCGTCGGTGAGGCCGGTGTCCGTGTACAGCGCGCCGATCGCGAAATCGACCGAATCGTCGAATCGGGTGTCCAGAATCAGCGTGGCGCAGGGCACCACGATCAGCATCGTGCGGGCAGCCCGGGAGCCCGCGGGGCCGTAGCGGATTTCGCCGTAGCAGCGCAGATCCTGAGCGGGGTAGAGACCGTCGTCGTTGGCGTCCCTGATCGAGTCGAAACCGGCGTTGCGCAGGGTCTCGGTGACGGTCTTGGCCATCCCCGGAGTGGCGCTGGCGTTGACGACCTGCAGTAGAACGGTGGCCGGGTTGGCCGGCCGGGTGTCTCGCAACGTGTTGATGTCGGTGACCGCGCCGAGCGTCGAGTTCACCACCGGGGTCGTTGCTGCTGCGGTCGCGGCGCTGCCGGTGGTCGCGGCGGTGCCGGCCGCCGTTTCCGGTGCCGAGCTGCCGGCGGTGGGGCCGCTGGCGGCGGCTGCGCTGCCGGCGCCGGCCGAGGCGCCGCTGGCTCTGGTGGCAACACTGGTCGTCGCCGGACCGGGCTGATTGCACTCGTTGCTCACCGCGGCCTTCGGTTTGAGCACCACGATCCAGGTCACCGTCATCACCAGCGCCAGCGCCCCGACAATGGCCGCCGCCGGCCAGCGATTTCGACGTCGGTAGCGTTCGGACGCGCTATCGGTGCTCAACGGGTGCTGCCTCCCTGCACTGGCTATCGGGATGGAGTGGATCAGGTGGTCACGATCGGCCACGCCGCGGCGCGCCACGATAAAAAGACAATCATGCCGGTGCCAGGGTAAGCGCAGCGGATGCTGCGCGCGCTCCGGCTCGCCTGGGCCGCGGAGAACGACTCGGGAACCCGGCTGTGCGTCACCTAGCAGCGGCCCGCGGACACAGTGATGCAGCTAACCCTCCGGCGGCCCCCCGGCCGACGGGATTGCGTCTACCGTTGCGGGGCGTCCGGGGGTAGAATCGCGCGGCGCCGAAGAACAAGCAGGGCAACCCGCCATGGCGGCCGGCCGTCCGCTAATCTGCTGCCGCCGGGGCCGATGGATCCCCACCACCAGAACTGGGCACAAAACGCGTGCACTGAGCGTTGGTTGTCAGGTTGGCTCGCCAGAACCGCGGCCAACACCGAATGAGAGCGGAGAGTAGGAACAACCAATGGCAACTGATTACGACGCACCGCGACGTAACGAAAGCGAAGATCAGAGCGAGGATTCGCTCGAGGAACTCAAGGCTCGCCGAAACGAGGCGCAGTCGGCCGTCGTCGATATCGACGAAGGGGACACCGGTGAGTCGTTCGAGCTGCCGGGTGCCGACCTGTCCGGTGAAGAACTCACCGTCAAGGTCGTCCCCAAGCAGGCCGACGAATTCACCTGCACTATCTGTTTTCTCGTGCAGCACCGCAGCCGGTTGGCCTCGGGCACCCCAGGTCACGAGGTCTGCGCCGACTGTGCCTGACGCAGCCCCCGCGGGGCCGGCTACGGCGTCCAGGGCTTCGACCCAGGTCGCCGAGTTCCACCGGGCCTATGAGCTGCCGCTGCGGCACGCGCCCACCCAGGAGGTGGGCGCCGCGCAGGCGGTGCTGCGGCAGGCGCTGATCGAGGAGGAAGTCGGCGAGCTGGCCGACGCCATCGCTGATCACGACCTGGTCGGGATCGCCGACGCGCTGGCCGACATCGTCTATGTCGCCTACGGCACGGCCCATGTCTACGGCATCGACCTGGACGCGGTGCTGACCGAGGTGCACGCGTCCAACATGACCAAATTGGGCGCCGACGGCCGTCCGGTTTGGCGCGCGGACGGGAAAGTGCTCAAGGGTCCTAGCTACCGGCCGCCGGACGTTGCCGCGGTGCTTGACCGGACCCCCGCCGGCATCGCTGAGCTAGACTGAAATCAACTATTCAGACAAACGGGGTTGAAAATCATGGCCGGGTCATTGACGCGATGGCTGAAGAAGCTCGGTAGTGACGACGATCAGCTGGAAGCGACAGCGCTGAGCGAATCCTCCGACGCCTGCGGTGCCCAGCACGCCAAGTTGTGTACCCCGGGTCAGCAGGTAGTGGTCCAGGGTCGGCTCCGCTCGGTCGACCTCAAACCGGCCGACGCGCTGGCCACCCTGGTCGCCGAACTCTACGACGGCACCGACGCCATTGATCTGATCTGGCTCGGCCGCCGGTCCATCCCGGGAATCGAGCCGGGCCGGACCATCAAGGTCACCGGCCGGATCGCCAATCGCGACGGTGTGAAGTGCATTTACAACCCGAACTATGAGTTGCGGCCCATCCACCTATGACTGAAACGGTATGAGCGAAACGACGGGCGACCCGGGTCGGCATTCGGCCGAGGAGCCCCGACCTGACCAGGCAACCCCCGACGCACCAGCCGCCCCGTTCAAGCTACCGACCATCTGGGAACAGCTGGGCGGTCCGATGGGCATGGTCGACTCCGGCCTGCCCATCGTCGTTTTCATCCTGGTCAACACCATCGCCAGCCTCAACCCGGCGATCATCGCTGCGCTGGCCGCCGGTGTGCTGATCTTCATCGCCCGGTTGGTCCGTCGTAAGCCGGTCACCCAGGCGCTGTCGGGATTGTTCGGCGTCGGGATCGCCGCGTTCATCGCCCACCGCTCCGGCTCGGCCGGCGGATACTTCGTGCTCGGCATCTATTCCTATCTCGTCTACGGCAGCCTGCTGCTGTTGTCCATGGTGGTGCGCCGGCCGGCCGTCGGGCTGATCTGGGAGAGCATCAACGGTCGCGGCTCCGCCTGGCGCAAGGACAAAGCCCTGGTCAGACGGTACGACTGGGCGACAGCGGTCTGGCTGGGCATCTTCGCCGCGCGGTACCTGGTGCAGATCGCGCTGCTAGGCCGTGAGCAGATCGGCTGGCTGGGCGTGACCAAACTGGCCATGGGCTACCCCCTGTACATCGCCGGGATCGCGGCCAGCGTGTGGATAGTGGCCCGCGGCACCGGCTGGAAGCCGCCGTCGATGGCCACCATGATGGGCCGGAAGCAGGAAGAGCAGCCGCCGGCCTGATCAGGCCTACCGCAGCGCCTCGCGCAGCGCGTCCTCGACCTCGGTGGATGCCACGAAGAGCAACTCATCGCCGGGCTCCATCGGAATATCGGGCTGCGGGACGATGACCCGCCCGCCGCGCAGGATGGTGACCAGCGCGGCGTCGCGGGGGAGCCGCAGATCGCGCACCGGCACCCCGGCCAAGGGGCTGGTCTTGGGCAGGGTGACCTCGACGAGGTTGGCCTGGCCCTGCCGGAGCGTGAACAACCGAACCAGGTCGCCGACGCTGACCGCCTCTTCGACCAGCGCGGCCAGAATGCGCGGGGTGGAAACGGACACGTCCACCCCCCAGGCCTCGGTGAACAACCACTCGTTGCGGGGATCGTTCACCCGGCCGACGACGCGATTGACCGCGAACTCGGTCTTGGCCAGCAGCGAGACAACCAGGTTGACCTTGTCGTCGCCGGTGCAGGCGATCATCACATCGCAGGTCTGAATCCCGGCTTCCTCCAGGCTCGACACCTCGCAGGCATCGGCCAGCACCCATTCGGCGGCCTCGATCAGGCTGGTCCGAATGTTCGCCGGCTCCCGATCGATGAGCATGACCTGGTGGCCGTTCTCCAGCAGTTCGCCGGCGATCGACCGGCCGACCGAACCCGCTCCGGCAATGGCGATCCGCATCAGAAACCCGCTTCCGGTGGAGTGTCCGCGGCTCCGGCGAGCCGCACCAGGTCGTTGGACATCACGGTGGCGTAGATCAGATCGCCCTCCTGGACCACGGTCTGCGAGTCCGGCAACAGGCCGGCACCGAACCGTACGACGAAGGCGGTGCGCATTTTCAGGGTGTCCTCGAGGTCGCGCAGACTCTTGCCCTGCCAGGCGCTGTTATACGGCACCTGGGTGATGGTGACCGTGCCCGACGGGTCGCGCCACTCGCTGATCAGCCCGTCCGGGATGACCGCGCGCAGCAGCCGATCGGTGGTCCAGGGCACGGTGGCGACGGTGGGGATGCCCAGCCGTTCGTAGACCTGGGCCCGCTTGGGGTCGTAGATCCGGGCGACAACGGTCTGCACGCCGAACTGCTCGCGGGCCACCCTGGCAGCGATGATGTTCGAGTTGTCGCCGGAGGACACGGCGGCGAACGCGTGCGCCTCGGGCACCCGCGCCTCGATCATGGTGTTGCGATCGAAGCCGATACCGAGCACGTTCTGCCCGCGGAAATCCGGGCCGAGCCGGCGGAATGAGGCCTCGTCGCGGTCGATGACCGCTACCGAGTGCCCTTGCAGGTCCAAGATCCGGGCCAGCGAAGACCCCACCCGTCCACAGCCCATGATCACGATGTGCACGCCCGCAACCCCATCTCGAATTCGACTCGATCACCGCGATCCGGCGGAACACGTCGCGCACCCCGGCCGCGTTTGATCGGCGCGTGAACCATATCTTGACCCGCGACGCACCGAAAGCCTGGCCACCGACGTAGGCTGCTCCCCTGTGTCCAAGGTAACCAGGGCGGCCAAGCGAATCCTCGTCGGTCGAGCCTTCCGCAGCGACAAGCTCGCGCACACGTTGCTGCCCAAACGGATCGCGCTGCCGGTGTTCGCCTCCGACGCGCTGTCCAGCGTTGCCTATGCCCCCGGCGAGATCTTCATCGTGTTGTCGGTCGCCGGCCTGGCCGCCTACTCGTACGCACCCTGGATCGCGGCGCTGGTCGCCCTGGTGATGATCGTGGTGGTGCTGTCCTATCGACAGAACGTGCACGCCTACCCCAGCGGCGGCGGCGACTACGAGGTGGCCACCAAGAACCTGGGCCAGAAGTTCGGGCTGGTGGTCGGCAGCGCCCTGTTGGTCGACTACATCCTCACGGTCGCGGTGTCGACCGCCGCCGGGGTGGCCAATATCGGATCCGCGATCCGGGTGGTCGGCGATCACAAGGTGGCCTTCAGCGTCGGCATCATCAGCCTGGTGACCGCGGCCAATCTGCGCGGACTCAAGGAAGCGGGCGCGGCCTTCGCGATCCCGGTCTATGCGTTCATCGTGGCCGTGTTCGCGATGCTGGCCACCGGCCTGGTGCGGTTTCTGTTCGGATCTCAGATGCGCGCCGAGAGCGCCGACTTCGGAATCGTGGCTACCCACAGCCTCGGTGGGATCGCGCTGGTCTTCCTGTTGCTCCGGGCATTCTCGTCCGGTTCAGCCGCGCTGACCGGTGTCGAGGCCATCTCCAACGGGGTCCCGGCCTTCAAGAAACCCAAGTCGAAGAACGCCGCGACGACGCTGGCGCTGATGGGCATCATGTCGGTGACGAT
This sequence comes from Mycobacteriales bacterium, assembly GCA_038245175.1. Taxonomy (GTDB): domain Bacteria; phylum Actinomycetota; class Actinomycetes; order Mycobacteriales; family Nakamurellaceae; genus Nakamurella. The sequence continues at coordinate 226,194 of JBBRSR010000002.1, forward strand.
GATGATCGGCATCGTGGCCATGGCGATGATCACCAAGGTTCATGTGGTCGAGCCCGGCGTGACGATGATCGGGCAGCCGGCTGACTACCACGAGAAGACGATGATCGCGCAGGTCGCCGAGGCCGTCTTCAGCGGCTTCCCGGCAGGTTTCTACATCGTCTCCTTCACCACCGGGCTGATCCTGGTGCTGGCCTGCAACACCGCGTTCAGCGGCTTTCCGGTGCTCGGCTCGATCCTGGCCCAGGACCGATTCCTGCCGCGCCAGCTGCACACCCGCGGCGACCGACTGGCCTTCTCCAACGGCATCGCCTCCCTCGCCGTGGTGGCGATCGTCCTGGTGATCGCCTTCAAGGCCGATGTCACCGCACTGATCCAGCTCTACATCGTCGGCGTATTCGTCTCCTTCACCTGCTCGCAGGGCGGCATGATCCGGCACTGGAAGAAGCTGCTGGCCCGGGAGACGGACCCGACGATCCGGGGCCGGCTCCGGCGCTGCCAGATCATCAGCGCCACCGGTTTCGTGATGACCGGAACCGTGCTGGTGATCGTGCTGATCACCAAGTTCGCCTCGGGTGCCTGGATCACCCTGCTCGCGATGAGCCTGATCTACCTGGTCATGCTCTCGGTCCGAAAGCACTACGACCGGGTCGCGCAGGAGATCGCCGCCGACGAGGACGACATGGTGATGCCGAGCCGGGTGCACGCGATCGTGCTGGTGTCGCGGCTGCATCTGCCGACCATGCGCGCGCTGGCGTACGCCCGGGCCACCAGGCCGGACATCCTCGAAGCGGTGACCGTCAACGTCGATCCGCTGGACACCGCGAACCTGGCCCGCGAATGGGAGGACCGGGAGATCCCGGTGCCGCTGAAGGTCATCGATTCACCGTTCCGGGAGATCACCAAGCCGATCCTGGACTACGTCCGACGGATCCGGAAGGACTCGCCCCGGGACGTGGTCGCGATGTTCGTGCCCGAGTACGTCGTCGGGCACTGGTGGGAGCAGATCCTGCACAATCAGTCGGCCCTGCGGCTCAAGGGCCGGCTGCTGTTCACGCCCGGGGTGATGGTGACGTCGGTGCCGTGGCAGTTGTCCAGCTCGGAGGGTACCGAGGAACGTCGTCGGGAACGGGCCAATCGGGATGTCTCGGCGGCGGGGCGGCGGTCGGCGGCGACCCGGCTCGAGGACGAACCCCCCACCCGCTCCCGATGACCGGGGGTCGGGCGCAGCCGGGCCGCGGACCCTACGAGGGCCTCCGGGTCGGTGACGTGATCGAGCTGACAATCGGCGCGGTGGCCCACGGCGGGCACTGCGTGGCCCGATATGAGGGACGGGTGATCTTCGTCCGGCACGCGTTGCCGGGCGAGCAGGTGCTGGCCCAGGTGACCGAGGCTCGCCGGGATTCGTTCTGCCGCGCCGACGCGGTCGAGGTTCTGGAACCGGCCGCCGGCCGGGTGGCCGCGCCCTGTGTGCATTTCCGTCCGCGCGGCTGCGGCGGCTGCGACTTCCAACACGCGACGCCGGAGCTGCAACGGTCGCTCAAGGCGGCTGTCATCGCCGAGCAATTGTCCCGGCTGGGCGGCATCGAGTTTCCGGTCGAGGTCGAGGCATTACCCGGCGATGGTTTCGGCTGGCGCACCCGGGTTCGCTGGGGTATCGACCGTGACGGATCGGTCGGCCCTCGGGTGTCCCGCTCGGCCGAGGTGGTCGGACTGACGACCGCCCATCCCTGCTTGATCGCCGCGCCCGGGATCACCGAACTGGCGCTGACCGGCCCGCTGCCCCGGCGGTCGGCGCCGGCCAGGACGGCCCGCGGCCCGCGTGGTCGCCGTGGGCGCGGCGGTGCTCCGGAGGCGCCGCCGGAGGTGTCCCTGACCGCAGCCGGCGACGGATCCCTGCACGCGACGATGGTCGGCTCGACCGGCGCCGCCGTGGTCCACGAGACGGTGCACGGTCGGCGGTTCGCGGTCGCCGCCGACGGTTTCTGGCAGGTCCACCCGGCAGCGGCGTCGACCCTGGTCGATGCGGTGCTGGAGTATCTGCCGCCGATCGACGGTGGCACTGTCTGGGACCTGTTCGGCGGGGTCGGCCTGTTCGCCGCCTTCCTCGCCGGTGCCGTCGGCGAGTCGGGTTCGGTCGTGACGATCGAGTCCGACGACCCCGCGTCCGCGCTGGCCGAGGAGAACCTGTCGGACCTGCGTCAGGTTGTCGTCCGGGAGGGCCGGGTGGAGCAGTTGCTCGCCGGACTCAGCGGATCGGTGGATGTCGTCGTACTGGACCCGCCGCGCAGCGGGGCCGGCCGGGCGGTGTGCGAGGCGATCGCCCAGCGCACACCGGCCGTCATCATCTACGTGGCTTGCGATCCGGCGGCCCTCGGCCGGGATACCTCGACGCTGGCCGCGCTGGGCTACCACCTCGAAGCGCTCCGCGCGTTCGACGCGTTTCCGCAGACCCATCATGTGGAATGCGTGGCGCGGTTCGTGCGCTGACCCAGCGCGGCCCTGGCCGGGTATCAGTCGCCGTCGGAGTTGACGGGTTCGATCAGGCCGATCAGCCCGTGTTCGTAGACGTCGTTGCCGCCGCCGTACGGCCCGCTGCCGATGCCCGCGGCGAAGATCAGCGTCTGCGGGGTGCCGATGACGCCGTTGCCGAACTGGATTCCCCAGAGCCCGGGGTTGACCAGCGGGGTGCCGTAATCGTTCTCGATGGTGCCCAGCAGGTGCCCGTTGCGCGGGTTGAAGGCGTTGATCGTGCCATCGAAGACGTTGCCGACGAGTAGCGCGCCACCGAATTCGCCCCAGTGCTCCGGAGCGATGGCCATGCCCCAGGGTCCGGCCAGCGGGGCCCCGGTGACCAGGCGCTTGATGAACGAGCCGTCACGCTTGAAGACGCTGATCGCCGAGTCGCCCGGCTCGCCGAAGGCGGGCGCGTAGGCGACATATACCCGATCGTCCAGGTAGGCCACGTTGTAGGGCGCGATCGGGAACGCATGGGGTGTCGGGTCGACGAACGCCGGCTTCTTGGACAGCACCGGCGTGAAGTCGCCGTCGAACACGTCGACCGTGCCGTTGGCGCTGTCCGCGGCGAGCAGCACCGGTCCGGACTCGGTGCCTTTCGCCGGGACGAGCGCGAGCCCGGTGTAGAACGCACCGACCGTGGTCGCCCTCGTCACCGTCACCGTCACCGTCGGCGGCGGCGGCGCGGACGCGTTGGACCAGCCGGTGATCGCGGCGGACGGCGGGCCCTGTGCGGGCGTCAGGAATTCGTTGAACAGGAAGTTCGCCGGCGCGGTGACCCCGCCCTGCGTCACCGTGAAGCTGGAGGTCGGGTTGAAGACCATCCCGGTCGGCGACGCCGCGGTCACCACCAGCCCCAACTTGCTGATCGGCGCCACCCCGTTGGCCCCCCGGTAGCGGGTGATGGTGTTGCTGAACTGGTTGGTCACCCACAACGGAGTGGCCGGGCCGAACGCGACGCCCCACGGATTCTTGACCGCGTCGTCGATCACCGGGGCCAGGCCGGGTAGATCCGAGACCAGGTCGACCTGCCGGAACGCGCCCTACTGGTGACCGCCGTCAGCGGCCGTGGCCACCCCGGAGGTCCCCGCCAGGGTGGCGGCCATCACCGCCACGACGACGGTGATCTTTCCCCGATGTCGAATCCTGGCCGGCCTGGCAGGGTTCCCGGTCGATGTCGATGTCGATGTCGATGTCGATGTCGATGTCGATGTCGATGTCGATAGCTCGCTGTGCGGGTGCCTACTGATGGGGGACCCGACCGTCTCCTAGCGTGCGAAGGGCCAATCGGGATCGGACAGTCACCGACAGTCGGCCGGTTGACGGAGGCCGGCAACCCCCAACACAGGGGCTTTACCAGGGAACGGCGCCTCGGTGCTTAGCGCGCTACCGGTCGCGGCAACTCCGGCGGGAGGTACTGGGAGGACAGGACACCGGCGGGTGGAGCAGCGGCGGGGTGCTCCCGCTGCCAGGCCAGCAACGCCGCCGGCCGGTTGGTGATGATGCCGTCCACGCCGATCCTCGTCAGCCGGGCCCAGTCGTCGGGCGCGTCGGCGGTATAGACCAGCAGCGATATCCCCGCCTCATGCAGCGGGCGCACGACGTCCGGGCGGACCAGCAGGGCGCGGAAATCCGGGTTGTACGACTGTGCCCCCACTGCCCGGCACGCGGCGACCGGGTCCTGGTCGATGTCGTCGCGCAGCAGGCCGCGCCAGGCGGTGGGCAGCGCCCGATGCAGGGTCCGCAGGACGCTCTCCTGGTAGCTCTGCAGCCAGACCCGGGTGGTGGTGTCGGTGGCCCGGATGACGGCCAGCTGGGCGACCAGTTCGGCGGGCGTGTGGTCGCCCTTGACCTCCAAGAGCACCCGGCTGGTCAACGGCAGGGTGCTCAGCAGCCGGTGCAACGTCGGTATCTTCGACGAGCTGAACGCCGGGTTGAACCAGCTGCCGGCATCGAGTGCGTGCAGCTCGGTGACGGTCAGCGAGTGCACCGGACCGGTCCCGTTGGTGGTCCGGTCGACCGTATTGTCGTGGATCAGCATCGGCACCAGGTCGGCGCTGTGCTGCACGTCGGTCTCGATCCAGGTCACACCGGCGTTCCAGCACGCCGAGAACGCCTCCATGGTGTTCTCCGGAGTGTCGGCGCTGGCCCCGCGATGACCGATCACCAGCGCGTTGGCGCCCTTGCGCAGCAGACCCATGGGCGGCAGGTTACAACAGCCAGGCGAACGCCAGATGCGGCGCGCGGGGATCACCGCGCGATCCGGCGGGCGTGGGTCTGCCGCGGCGGCGAGCCCGACCCGGTACCGTCGACTTGTGGCACAGGTGGCCGCCGAAGGCCACCATTCGCCGGAGTCATCGACCGATTTCCCAGCGTCACGGTCATCGGCCCCGCAACGAGGCCCGCTCGCCTGGAGGAATTGTGTCCGATCTGCCCGCAGGCCTGTCGCCGGCCTATTTGCGCGGTCTGAGCATCCCGGAACTGGACGACCTGTCGGTGCGGATCCGAAACTTTCTGGTGGAGAAGGTCGCTCGCCGCGGAGGCCACCTCGGCCCGAACCTGGGTGTGGTCGAACTCACCATCGCCCTGCACCGGGTCTTCGACTCACCGACCGACCCGATCATCTTCGACACCGGACACCAGGCTTACGTCCACAAGATCCTTACCGGCCGCGCGGATCGGTTCGACCAGCTGCGGACCCGACACGGGCTCTCCGGCTATCCCAGCCGCGCCGAATCCGAGCACGACTGGGTGGAGAACTCGCACGCGTCGACCTCGCTGGCGTACGCCGACGGGCTGGCCAAGGCCTTCCAGGTCCGCGGTGACCGGCGGATTCCGGTCGCGATCATCGGCGACGGCGCGCTGACCGGCGGGATGGCCTGGGAGGCGTTGAACAATATCGCCGCGGCCAAGGACCGGCCGTTGGTCATCGTGCTGAACGACAACGGTCGCTCCTACGCGCCGACCACCGGCGGGGTGGCCGAGAAGATGGCCGCGCTGCGCACCCGGCCGGCCTACGAGCGGGCCCTGGGTCAGGTCAAACACGTGCTGCCGCGGGCGCCCGTGGTCGGTCGGCCGCTGTACGCCATGCTGCATGCCGTCAAACGCGCGGCCAAGGACTGGCTGATGCCGCAGACCATGTTCGAAGATCTGGGGCTGAAATACCTGGGACCGGTCGACGGCCACGACATCGAAGCCCTGGAGCGCGCGCTCACCGCCGCCCGGAACTATCGCGGACCCGTCCTGGTGCACTGCCTGACTCGCAAGGGCCAGGGTTACCTCCCAGCGCTCAACGACAGCCTCGAGCAGATGCATTCGCCGCCCGCTTTCGATCCGCTGACCGGCCAGTCGGTCAAGGCCAGCGTCTCCACCTGGACGTCGGTGTTCAGCCGGGAGATGGTACGGGCCGGCGCAGAACGACCGGACGTCGTGGCGATCACCGCCGCGATGTCCGGACCGACCGGGCTCGACCCGTTCGGCAAGGCCTTCCCGAACCGGCTCTACGACGTCGGCATCGCCGAGCAGCACGCGATGGCGTCGGCGGCGGGGTTGGCGATGGGCGGCATGCACCCGGTGGTCGCGATGTATGCGACCTTCCTGAATCGGGCCTTCGATCAGCTGCTGATGGACGTTGCGCTGCACAAGCTGGGGGTCACCGTGGTGCTCGACCGGGCCGGTGTGACCGGCGAGGACGGTCCGAGCCATCACGGCATGTGGGACATGTCGCTGGCCGCGTTGGTCCCGGGCCTGCGGCTGGCCGTTCCGCGCGATGCCGAAACCCTGGCCAGGGCGTTGCATGAAGCGCTCCAGGTGAGTGACGGGCCGACGGTGATCCGCTTCCCGAAGGGGGCCGTGCCCGATTCCGTGCCGGCCGCGGAATCCTTCGACGGGATGGATCTGCTGGCCCGTCCCGGCGCCGGACACGGCGATGATGTGCTGCTGGTCGCCGTCGGTGCGTTCGGCGCGATGGCGGTCCAGATCGCCACCAGGCTGGCGGATCAGGGCATCGGAGTGACCGTTCTGGACCCGCGCTGGGTTCTGCCGGTGCCGGCCGGCCTGGTCGAGCTGGCCGGTCTGCATCAGTTGGTCGTGACGATCGAGGATGGTGGACGGCGCGGCGGTGTCGGTGCCGCCATCGTCGATGCGCTGTCCGAGACCGACGTCCCGGTCAAGGTTTTCGCAATTCCGCAGGAATTCCTGGAGTCGGCCTCGCGGGCCGATCTGCTCGTCGACCTCGGGCTGAACGCCAAGTCGGTGGCCCGCTGGATTACCGAGCAGGTATCCCAGACAGGCGCGCTGAGCCAGCTGGAACCGCCGCACGAGCAGATCCAGGACCGTTGATCCATGCGGGTGCTGGTGATCGAGGACGAGCGTCGGCTCGCCGATGCCATCGCCCGCGGGCTGCGTTCGGAGGGGATGGCGGTGGACATCGCCTACGACGGCGACGAAGGGCACGAAAAAGCCACCGTGACCCGGTACGACGTGATCTTGCTCGACCGGGACCTGCCGGGGAAGTCGGGCGATGAGATTCTGGCCGATCTGGTCGCGGGACAGGCGCTGACCCGGGTGCTGATGCTGACGGCGTCCTCGGGCCTGAACGACCGGGTCGAGGGGCTCTCCCTCGGCGCCGACGACTACCTGGCCAAGCCGTTCGCGTTCGCCGAGCTGGTGGCCCGGGTGCGGGCGCTCGGCCGTCGGGCCACGCCGCCGTCCCCGCCGGTGCTTCGCGCGGCCGATGTCGAGCTGGATCCGGCCAAGCGGACCAGCACCCGCGCCGGGGCCGCGCTGGAGCTGACCCGCAAGGAGTTCGGCGTGCTCCAGGTGTTGCTCGAGGCGGACGGAGTGGTGGTGTCCAGCGAAGAGTTGCTGGACCGGGTGTGGGACGAGAACGCTGATCCGTTCACCACGACGGTGCGCGTGACGATGATGACGCTGCGCCGCAAACTCGGCGACCCGCCGCTGATCGAGACGGTCGTCGGGGCGGGCTACCGACTCACCGGCGAGCCCGGCTGACGGTGCCGGACAACGGGCGCACCGGCCGGGGGAGTCTGCGGCTCCGGCTGACCCTGCTGTCGGCCGGCCTGATCGCGCTGATCGGGCTGGTGCTGCTGTTCCTGGCCTACCTGCTGGTCGGCCAGGTGGGCTCGTTGGTGCCGTATCCGAGCCTGGTCGACCAGGGGCGCCGCGGCGTTCTCGTGTTCGGCGCGATCGCGTTGCCGGTGCAGATCATCGTCGGGTCGGCGACCGCCTGGGTGTTGGTCGGCCGGACCCTGCGGCCGCTGTCGATCCTGACGACCGCCGCCCGGGCGATGTCCGAGTCCTCGTTGGACCAGCGGATCGATCTGGTCGGACCGGCCGATGAGATCGCCGAGCTGGCTGACACTTTCGACGAGATGACGGCGCGGCTGAAGGCGGCCTTCGACGCCGAACGGCGGTTCGTGGCGAACGCCTCGCATGAGCTGCGCACTCCGTTGGCGGTGATCCGGACCGAGATCGACGTCACGCTGGCCGATCCGGTGGCCGGCGAGGCGGAGCTACGCGCGATGGCCGAGGTGATCCGCGAGGCGACGGCGCGGGCCGACCGGTTGCTCGGCTCGTTGCTGGTCCTGGCCAGGACCCAGGCGCGGGGGGTGGCTGCCGCCGGCCAGGTTGAGCTGGCGGCCCTGGTCGGGCCGGTGATCGCGTCCGTCGAGGTGGCGGCGGCGGCGAAACAACTGCGGATCGGCACGAACCTGACGGCGGTGACGGTGACCGGTGACCCGCTGTTGCTGGAACGGCTGATCGGCAACCTGGTGGAAAACGCCGTTCGGCACAACGTCTGCGGCGGGTGGCTCACCGTGGTCGTCCGCCGACGCGGAAACCGCGCCGAGCTCGATGTCGAATCGTCGGGACCGATCATCGACCAGGTGCGGGTCGGCGAACTGTTCGAGCCGTTCCGGCAGGGGCTGAGCGCGCGCACCTCGCACACCGGCAGCGGGCTGGGCCTGTCGATCGTCCGCGAGGTGGTCGCCGCCCATGACGGCAGCATCGAGGCGAAACCCGTTGCCGGGGGCGGGTTGTCAGTGGTCGTCACACTGCCGTTCGCTACTCCGCCGTTCGAAGCCTGAGGACGGCGGCGCGCCGAGTTCAGTCGCCCTCGCCGGACGCCTGCTTGTCCGGGACGCCGGCGACGCAGGTCGCGATGACCCGGGATTCGCCGTCGTTGCGGCTGAACTCGACCTCGACCTTTGCCGGACCGGGACTGCCGACTCCGACCGACCAGCCGTCCGCCGGGGTGGCGTACAGCAGCCCGATCTGGCTGCCGGCGCATTCGGCGCTCACCTGTCCGCCGGGGACAGCCCAGATTCGGGTGGTCCGGGCAGGGCTCGCCGGGCTGGACGACGGCGGCTTGGCGCTGGTGGTGATCGCACTGGTGGTGGTCGCGCCGGTGGTGGTCGTACTGGTGGTGATCGGAGCCGAGGTGATTTCGGCCGGCGGCGGCGCCGACGTGCCCGGTCCGGCCGAGGGCACCGGTGTGGGGCCGTCGGCCACCGCGGTGGGGGTGGCTCCGGACGTCGCCGGCGGTTGCCCGACCTGTTCAGTGCCGGGACCGGCGACCGCACTCGCCCGGGCGGCCAACGCGGTCGCCACCTCGGCCTGGCTCAGCACCCGGTCACCACGGGAGCCGACCTGTTCGCCGGCGACGACAGCGACCGCCCACCAGGCGACTGCGGTGGCCAGGATGACCGAGCAGGCCCAAGCCAGCACGACGGCGACCCTGGTCGCCCGCCGAGATCGCTGGGCCATCATCGCCTGATCACCATCCTCATACAGTCCATGGTGCCTGCAAACAGCGTGAAGGACGGGTTAAGCCAGGGACAAGCCTCACGCAACAGGTGCGACCAGGACGTAGGACCCGCGGCCACGCACCTCGGCCCCGCCGGCATGGCCTACCGTCGGCTGTATGGCCGATGTATTGATCGTCGAGGATGACGCGACGATTCGTACTGCCCTGATGCGAGCGCTGACAGCGCGCCAGCACTCCGTGATGACCGCCCCGACCGCGATGGAGGGTCTGACGAGCCTGCTCGCCCAGCGGCCCGACGTCGTGCTGCTGGACCTCGGGCTACCCGACCTCGACGGTGCGTCCCTGCTGTCGATGATTCGCTCGGTGAGCGACGTCCCGGTGATCGTGCTGAGTGCTCGCGACGACGGCCCGGGGATCGTGGCCCTGCTCGACGCCGGCGCGGACGACTACCTCGTCAAACCCTTCGCGGCCGATCAGCTCGACGCCCGGATCCGGGCGGTGCTGCGGCGATCGACGGCCGGTAGCGGGTCGACGCCCGGGCCGGTCACGGTCGGCGACCTGGTCATCGATGCCCGCGCCCGCACGGCGTTGCTGGGCGCTACCACGCTCGACCTGAGCCCCAAGGAATTCGACCTGCTGTACTACCTGGCCGAGCGGGCCGATGAGGTGATCGGCAAGCGGGAACTGCTGTCGCACGTCTGGAACATGCCCTACGGCGGCGCCGACAAGACGGTGGACGTGCACCTGCACTGGCTCCGCCGCAAGCTCGGCGAAAGCGCGGAGGCGCCCCGCTATCTGCATCGGGTACGCGGCGTCGGAGTGAAACTCTCGGCGCCATGAGGCGGCTGCTGGTCCGCTACGGCCTGGCGATGACCTCCGTCGTGCTGATCGCCTTCCTGGTTCCGCTGGCGTTGCTGGCGCGCTCACTGGCCAGTGACCGGGCGTTGGCGGCCGGTCGGGAGGATGCCCAGAGCGTGTCGGTGTTCGCGGGCGGCGCCAGTCAGGACGACTCGCGGCTGGCGGCGGCGGTACTGGCGGTCAACAACGGTGCGCGCCGCACCACGGTATTCCTGCCGAACGGAACCACGGTGGGGGACCCGGTGGCCAGATCTTCGGCCGTCGAACTTGCCACCCTCGGCCGCGCCCTGACGGCGAACACTGCCGGCGGGGTCGAAATACTGCTGCCGGTCGGCGGCGGCGCCGGCGTCGCGGTGGTGCGAACCTTCGTGCCGGACGTCGAATTGACCGCCGGTGTGCGGCAATCCTGGCTGATCCTCGCCGCCGTTGGCGCGATTCTGTTGACCGGGACCGTGCTGGCCGGCCACCGGATCGCCGGTCGGCTGGCCCGGTCGGTCAGCGATCTCGCGGCCGTCTCGGAGCGTCTGGGTTCCGGCGACCTGACCGCGCGGGTCGAGCCGTCAGGGCCGCCGGAGGTTCGGTCGGTCGGGCGGGTGCTGAATGGCCTGGGTGCCCGGGTCGCCGGATTGCTGGCCGACGAACGTGAACTCGTCGCCGACCTCTCGCATCGGATGCGGACGCCGATCACCGCGCTGCGGCTGGACGCCGAACTTCTGGATGACCGGCAGGAGCGGGACCGGATGACCGCGCATGTCGACGAACTGGTCAACGCGGTGGACGCTATCGTCTGGACCATTCGGCACCCACGTCACGACGCGGACCACGATCGCTGCGACGCAGCGAAGGTGGTCCGGGAGCGCGGGGCGTTCTGGGGGGTGCTCGCCGCCGATCAGGGCCGGGACCTGCGGGTTGACACGCCGGCGACGTCGCTCGCTGTCGGGGTGAGCGAGGAGGATCTCGGTGCGGCGCTCGATGTGTTGGTGGACAACATCTTCAGCCACACCCCGGAGGCCACGCCGTTCTCGCTCGAGGTTGCGGCCGTCGGGGCGATCGTCCGGGTGGTCGTCCAGGACGACGGACCCGGTTTCCCGACCACTGATCTCGCCGAGCGCGGTCGGAGCGGGGCGGGATCGACCGGAATCGGGCTGGACGTCGCCCGCCGGACCGCCGAACTGTCGGGCGGCCGCCTGCTGCTCGGCGCCGGTCCGGCCGGTGGTGCCCAGGTGATCATGGAATTCCCCGGCACTACGTGACCCGAACTACGTGACCCGACTACTTGACCCGCGTCACTTAACGGAGTCTTAGCCAAGAATTGCCGTGCCCCTCATCCCGGATACGGGACGGTAGTCGAACACGTGCACTCGGTCGTGTTCTGCTACGAACGGAATTCACCATGGGATGGAAACAACGCTCGGCCATTGCTATCGCCTCGGCGGCGATCTTCACCGGGGCGGGCACCGTGATCGTTGCCAACAGCGCGCCGGCCGATCAGGTTTCTACCGATCCGGTTGCATCGAGCCCGTCTGCGGCAATCGTGAACGCCGGATTCGATAATTCGACAGTGGATGCGCAGCGAGCGGATCTCCAGCGGTCGCTGGACGGCCTGTTGGCGCAGATCGCCACACTCGAGGCCGCGGTGACCGCGGAGGGCACGGCCACTGCTGCGCAGCCGCCCATCGCCGCCGCGCCGGCGGCACCCGGCGCCACGACAACTCGGGCGACTACACCTGAACCTGGCACTGATGCCCCCACCCCGTCGACCACCTCCATCACGACGATCCCGTTGCCGGCCCCGTCGCCCCGTTCGGACGACATGGATCAGCACGAGCCGGAGAACCACTCGCCGGATGTCGCCAACGGCGAAGGTGGCCACGGCGATGAGTGATACCCGCGCATATCCGAGTTGGTTGGTCGCGTTGATCCTGGTGCCGGCCGCCGCAGGTGTCTTCGGCGCCACGCTCGCCTGGTCGGATGCGAATGACCCGAAGCCTGCCGCCACCAGTTCGGCGCCGGACCAGCAGCCATCGGTCCCGGAGTCGGCGCCGGCCGAGGTCAGCGGACCCGATCCGGCCCTGGCGGCCGACCTGGCCGCGATGTCGGCCCAGGTGACTCAGGCGCAGCAGCGGGTCGACGCGCTCGACGCGGAGCTGGCGGCCCGGGCGGCGACGGCCGCGGCAGCCGCCGCGGCAGCGTCGGGCCAGGCGTCGGCCGCGGCGCAGGCTGCATCCGACCAGGCCGCGGCCGCTGCCCAGGCCACTGCTGCGGCGCCTGCCAAGGCAGCCGCCCAACCGGCGCCTTCGGTCGCCCGTAAACCGGCACCGGCGGCGGCACCTGCGCCGGCACCGGCACCGGTGGTCCATGCGAAAACGGGGGCATCAGGGGTATGACCGACAGCGCCGGACCGACGCTGTCGACCAGTCCGGAGGTGACCCGTTCATTCCGGGCGATGGCCAGTCCGATCACCCTGCGGGTCACCGATCCGCAGGCGCAGGCGGCGGCGTGCCTGGATGGTGCTGAAGAGACCTTCCACGAGGTGGAACGCGTCTGTTCACGCTTCGATCCGCGGAGCGACCTCTCGCGGGTGAATGCCGCTCCGAACCGCTGGCATCAGGTCCCGATTACCCTGGCCGCGGCGATCCAGGAGGCCGCACAGGCCTACCAGGCGACCGACGGGATGTTCGACCCACGGGTCCTGGGTGTCCTGGTCGGCTGGGGATACGACCGCTCCCTGCCGTTCTCGGCGGGCGACGTGTCCCGTGCCGGATCCGGTCCGGACAGGTCGGTAGGTGGCGCCGAAACCATTTGGCGCCCAGAGGTTGTCGAGGACGGCGTCGGCTGGCGGATCAGGCTCGGTGAGACACCCGTGGACCTGGGCGGAATCGGCAAGGGACTGGCGGTCCGCTGGGCCGCCGAGTGGCTGGATCGAGCCGGCGTGGGGTACCTCGTCGACGCCGGCGGCGACGGCGCGGTAGGCGGTCCGGCCCCGGACGGCGATGTCTGGCGGATCGGTGTCGAGGACCCGGCCGGCGCGCCCGACCCGGTTCTGGTGCTGGGATTGACGGACACCGGCTACGCGACCTCCTCGACCCGGCTGCGCCGCTGGGTGGCCGGCGGCCGCCCGGTACATCACCTGGTGGACCCACGCACGGCTCGGCCGGGCGGCGATGGGCTGCTGTCCGTCACGGTGGTCGCGCCGGACAGTGCCTGGTCCGAGATCTGGAGCAAGTACCTGTTTCTGTCCGGGGCCGCGGCCATCCGGGCTCGCGCCGATGAACTCGGGATCGCGGCGGCCTGGGTCGCTGTCGATGGATCCATCGGCACCACATCGCCGATGGACGACAAAATTATCTGGAGGCGTACCAATGTCTAGGATTTCGACCGCTCAGGTCAGAGTGATCGGGTATGCCATTGCCGCGCTGGCCGGCGTTGCCGCATCAGGCCTCACCGGCTGGCTGGTCGTCGATGCGATCCGCGGGCAGTCGAAGGTGTCCTGGATGCTGGGCCGGGCCAGCGGTCTGACGTCCTATCTACTCCTTGCCGGTCTGGTGACCACGGGCCTGCTGCTGTCCCATCCCTGGTCTCGCCGCTTCCGGTTGCCGTCGGTCCGCACCAGACTCATGGTGCACATGGCGTTGGCGCTGTTCACCCTCGTCTTCACGGTGCTGCACGTGGTGGTCCTGGCCACCGACCCGTGGGCCCAGGTCGGCTGGCGCGGCGCGCTGTTGCCGATGGCGTCCACCTATCGGCCGGTCGCGGTCACTCTGGGTGTGCTGGCCCTGTGGGCCGGTCTCGTGACGGGTCTGACCGCGAGTCTTGCGGGGAGGTTCGCCGTGCGCCTGTGGTGGCCGATCCACAAGGTGGCGATCGGCATCCTCGGCCTGGTCTGGGCGCACAGCATGCTGGCGGGGACCGATGCTCCCGTGTTGCGGTGGTGGTATCTCGCGACCGGCGCGGCCATCGTGGGCCTCGCGGTGACCAGGTACGGCGCGCGAACGCCCGGTGACCGGGTGGCCGAGCTGACGGCGAGCTTGCGGTCGGATGTGCCCGTCGTCGACTCCGCGGACTCCCTGTTCGAGGAGCTGGTCCGATGACCGTCGAGACGACCTCGTGGCTCATCCGCAAACCCACCGCCGACGACCGTCTGGTCGGGCCCACCCTGCTGACCCGGGACGTGCGGCTCAGTCGATTCGGCCACGCCGAAGGGCTGCGGACCGATCCGGCGGAGAGCCTGGCGGAACACCTGACTCGATTCGGTCGGCGGCCGCGAGGAACAGCCGGTCTCGTCGAATCACTCGACCGGGCCGACCTGACCGGGCGCGGCGGCGCGCACGTACCGGCGGCCCTCAAATGGCGGGCGGCACTGCGAGCCGATGGGCCGGTGACCGTTGCCGCGAACGGCGCGGAGAGCGAACCGATCAGCGCGAAAGATGGGACGCTGCTCCGGCAGCGACCGCACCTCGTGCTGGACGGTCTGGCCCTGGCCGCCGAGGCTCTCGGCGCCCGCCGGGCGGTCCTGTGGCTGCACGGCGACGACACCGGCTCCCGGCTCAGCGCCGAGGCGGCGCTCGAACAGCGCCGGCGTGCCGGATTCGCCGATCCCCTCATGGAGATCGTCAACGGACCCGCGCACTATCTGGCGGGCGAGGCGAGTGCGATCACCCAGGCGCTGAGTGGCGGCCCGATGCTGCCGACACAGCGACGCCGTGGGCCTTCGGTGCCCGGCGCGCCCCACACCCTGGTGCAGAACGTCGAGACGTTGGCGCGCGCCGCGCTGGTCGCCCGCAACCTGCCGGCAACCCGCAGCACCCTGCTCACCGTGCTCACCGCGCAGGACCGCATGGTGATCGAAGTGGCCCGTGGTATTCCGCTGGTCGACGTGCTGAGCCGAGCCGGAGCGTTGCGCGGCGGGACACCGCAGGCCGTGCTGCTCGGCGGGTTCGGGGGAGCGTGGGCGACATGGGCCGAGATCGCCGATGTGCAGGTCGACGAGCCGGCGATGCGCCGGATCGACATGGGCCTGGGCGCCGGGATCATCGCGCCACTGGATCAGGGGGCCTGCGGCGTGGCCGAGACCGCGGCGATGGTGCGCTACCTCGCCGACATGAGCGCCAAGCAGTGTGGCCCGTGCATGTTCGGGCTGCCGGCGCTGGCGCGGAGCCTGAAACTGCTCGCCGACGGCCGGGCCCGCCGGGATGAGCGCGCACGCCTGATCGACGACCTCGATCTGGTCACCGGCCGGGGAGCGTGCAACCACCCCGACGGCGCGACCCGGTTGATCTCCTCGGCCCTGCGGGTGTTCGGCCGGGATGTCGCGGAGCACGCGGCCGGGCGCCCCTGCCCGAGTGCCGGCCGCCCGACCCTGCCCGTCCCCGCGGTGACCCGGTGAAGGGCGCCCTGGCCGGCTCGGAGTCGGGTTCGGCGCGTGTTCGCCTGCAGGTCGATCCGGTGGCCTGTGACGGTGTCGGCCTGTGCGCGCACCTGGCGCCGAGTGTCGTCGATCTGGATCGCTGGGGATATCCGATCCTGGCCGACCGCGACCTGGGACGGCGCGAGAAGGCGGCCGCCCGCCGCGCCGTTCGGGGGTGTCCCAAGCGAGCGCTGCGCCTGGACGGGCCGCAATAGGCACGGGGACGTTACTCGGCCCACGGTCGGCGGCAACCGATCAGGCCGTGCCCCAGCCCGTCATATCGACGGTTCCGTCGATCACCGCGGTGGCCGTGCGGGGGAGGGTCTGGCCATGCTTGCGGGCATGGTCGCGGATCGCCTGGAAGGTCATCGCCATCGGCAGTCCGGTCCGCTCGGCGACGATGCCTCTGGCCTGTTCGATCAGGATGCGGGTGTTCAACGCACCTTGCAGTTGCTCGGTCAGCATCGTCTTGTCCCGGATGATCCGCTCCTGCAGCAGACCGATGGTGGCGATGTCGGCCAGCGCCTGCGCGATCGACACTTCCACCGGCTCCAGCGTTCGCGCCTCGGTGCAGTAGAGGTTGATCGCGCCGATGACCTCGTCGCGGAGCCGCAGCGGGAGGGCATGAACAGAGCCGAAGCCTGCTGCCAGGGCGAGCCCGGTGAAACCCGGCCAGCGCTGCAGCGACAAGACCGGGTCGATGTTCACCACCGGCTGCCCGCTGGTGAAGCACTCGATACACGGCCCTTCCTGATGCTCGACCTCGTAGAGCTCGAGGAGGTCCACCTCTCCGGTGGAGGCAGCCACGTGCAGCGCCCCGCGTTGATCGGCCAGCATCAGCCCGGCGCCCTGCACGCTCATCACCTCGACACTGGAATCGGTCAGATTGTGCAGGAAGTCGACGGCGTCGAAGTCGGTCACGAGGGTGTCCGCCAATTCGACGAACACCTGCGCCAGCCGCTCGTATCTGATCATCACGAGATCCTCATCTTCCGTTCGGGACGGTCGGCCGCCGCCTGAATTCCTACGATGTGGCGGTGACCACGAATTCCTGATCGGCAGAGTCGAATCGCAGCCGCCGGTCCACAACGTCGCGCGCCACCTGCGTGATCGGCAGGTTCAGCGCGAAAGCACGTCCGCGCAGCAGCAACAACGCCTGTGGCAGCGACACCTCAGCCTGCACGGAAACCATGCCGCTGGCCTGATGGACCTCTGGACGACCCGTCCAGCCTGCCTCGAGGTTCGGATGAAGCTCACCGTCCGGAGCTTGCTGCTGCAGGTATAGCAACAAGATGGTCGCCGCATCGGTGAACGCGAGCGCTTCCAGCGTCTCGGCGCCGCTCAAGGTCCCGGGTTGCGATCGGTACAGATCCAGCACACCGAATCGGATGGTGCCCAGCTGCAGGGGAAAGGCAAATATCGCGGCCGCGCCCGCCTCGACAGCGGCCGGTCCGAAGCCGGGCCAGCGAGTCGGCGCGGTCGTGGCCAGCTCCGGCTGGGCGACCGGCCGGCCGGAGGTGAACGCATCGATACAGGGGCCTTCGCCCATCGTGAATTGCAGGTCTTCCAGCACCTTGGCGGTGCCGTCCGTCACCGCGACGAGTGACTGCATGCCGGGCTCGGTCATCACCCACAGGCCGGCTCCGTCCAGCGGCAACGCCCGAACACAGGCCTGACACAACAGCGTCGGCAGATTGACCTGCTGATCGGCGGTGGCTTCGGCCATCAATTCCCCCAGGATCTGCTCCGCCCTGGAACCAGCCATTTCAGCCCCCCGCCGGCAGCGGGAAGGCAGCGGTCCGCACTTCGCCCACCACGGCAGGATCAGTCAACGGAGGTAACCACCGATCCGGCTCGGTCCAGCGGGAGCCGGGGTCCAGGGCAATTGGATTCATGATACCGCTCGACCCCACAGGGTGGCCTACTAGCGCTAGAGTCTGGCCGTGACCCTGACCATCCCGCATCGGACCAAAGCCCGATTGAGTGCGGTGACCGGCACGTGACATTCGTTGAAGTTGTCGAGGGTGTCGGCAAGGGCATCGATGCGGCCGGGGTGGGCGCGATCGTCATCGGCGCGATCGCGGCCGCGTCGACCGCAGCGCTGAGCGCGCGGCGGCGGAAACCGGCCACCTACCAGCGATTTCGTCGGCAACTGGGCAGATCGATCCTGCTCGGCCTGGAGCTACTCGTGGCGGCCGACATCATCCGAACCGTCGCGATCACACCGACTCTGGGCAGCGTTGCGGTGCTGGCCGGGATCGTGCTGATCCGCACCTTCCTGAGCTTCTCGCTGGAACTTGAAATCAGCGGGCAATGGCCGTGGCAAAAAGCGACTCCGGGCGTGCCGGAATCGGGTCCAGGGCAGGTTTCGCAGTACGCGTCGAGTTGAGGTGTGTAGTCGCACCGCAACTCGACGCGTCGTGGGCCGAATCCCTGCGGCTACTTCGGGTCAGCGAGGCGAACGAGGTCGTACCTGGTATCCGGAGTGACCGGAGTGGTGAACCGCGCGTTCAGCGCGAAGATGTGACCGCCGTCGACGGCGACGGACGAGGGGATGTCCAATCTGGGGTCGGCGAGGTCGGCGATCAGCCGGGCGCCGGCGGCGTCGTCGCCGATGTGGACGACGGCGATCCGCTGGGGAAAGTTACGGGCGATGTACAGAGTGGAGCCGCGCTGCGCGATGCCGTCGGCGCCGGCCACCGTCGCCGGGTGGCCGAGCTTGTCGACCAGCGGGATCTGCCGGGTGCGGCCGTTGGCGGGGTTGATGGTGAACAGCGTGCCGGTGTTGGTCTGGCCGGAGACCAGGATGTCGTCGATCACCGCCAGGCCGTTCAGATTGAACGGGTTGGGGGTGCTCGAGTAGACGACGTCCCCGGTCAGCGGCACGGTCTGCACCGCGGCCGCGGTGGGTAAGGCACCGTAGTGGCTCAGCGGCAGGACGTACAGCTGCGGGAGGAATGCGTCGATGTAGTAGGCCGCCTTCTCGGTCACGATAGCGTCGCTGATGAAGGTCCCGGAACTGGGCGGGGCCAGCTGGAACGTCCGTAGCAGGGTGCCGGTCGACGCGTCGTACACCCGGGCCTGGCCAGATGGTCCGCCGGCCGCCCAGAGCCGGTCGCCCCGGTCGCGGCGGTCTCCCCGGCCGCCGCTGTCATCGCGCTCACCGCGTTGCTCCAGGAACAGCCCGGTGGTCGGGCCGTCGGCCGCGGGAACCAGGTTCCGGACTCGGCCGGTGTGGAAGTCGCCCTGGTAGATCGCCCCGTTCGCCAGCGATCCGACGTAGAAGGTCGAGCCGCGGCCCGACGCGACGTCCTCAGGGGAGATGCCGTTCGGGAGCTGGATCACGCTCGATCCCGACTTTCCGGACGTGGCGGCTTCGTCCGCGGACGCCGGCCCAGTGGACAGGACGGACATTCCGGTGAACAGAAGGCCGGCGAGCGCAATCCGCCCGATGCTGAGCGCGCCGCCATGCAGTGTCGTCATTCTTCCTCCGGATGCAGTGGGTGGGAACGCGGCGGTCGCACCCCCTACAGGTAGAGACGGGATCCGGGCTCAGGTCGTTCAATCGGCTCGGTCATCCGCAGTCTCCTCTTGTTGCAGTGCCAGCAGGTCGACGTGCCCGACCACGGCCTCGAGCCGCCCAGCCCGAAGCTGCGAGCGGCGTTCGGCGAGCCACGCCGCGGCGTCGGCGGCCAGCTCCGGGTCGTGCTCCACGGCAGGCTCGGCCCGCCCGAGCAGCCAGGCTTCCAGCAGCGGCCCGTCACCGCCGGCCAGCACCCACGGGGTGGACGCCTCTACCACCGACCAGCCGCGACCGCGGAACAGCGAGACCGCCACCGCCCCGGCGTCCGGTCCGAGCCGGGAGCCCCGCCGCTGGTGCGCGTCGAAGGCCGCGGCCAACCGGGCGTCCCGCGGGTCGGCCGGGGACAGCCGGACCTCTCCGGTCACGGTGAGGCTGAACAGAGCAGGGCATCCGGCCGCCACCACGGCGTCAACCACCGTTGACAGCTGCGATCCGGTCAACAGGTCGAGCAGTGCGCTGGCCGTGACCAGATCCACCCCGCCCA
This sequence comes from Mycobacteriales bacterium, assembly GCA_038245175.1. Classification (GTDB taxonomy): domain Bacteria; phylum Actinomycetota; class Actinomycetes; order Mycobacteriales; family Nakamurellaceae; genus Nakamurella. The sequence continues at coordinate 245,827 of JBBRSR010000002.1, forward strand.
GGGCGGGCAGCAGGTGCGCCAGCGCGGTGACGTCGGCTCGCAGCAGACTGGTACCCGACGGCGCCCAGGCGGGTAGCCGTGGGTCATGGTCTACCAGGGTCCATCGCTGCCCGGCCGGGTCCGGCAGGTGCCGGGCCAGCCAGCGCAGGTTTGCCCCGGTGCCCGCTCCCAGGTCCACCACCCGCAGGCCGGTCCGCGGCGGTTGGGCCCAGCGGGCCAGCAGCGGCAGCAGCAGTACGTCAGCCGCCCGGTCGCGGGACCGGCTGTCGGCCTGCTCGCGCAGGGCCAGCCAGTCCGGGTCGACCGGGCGCTCCGGCATCGCGACCGCGGTCATACGTGCTCGGTCATTCGGGCTCGGTCATTCGTGCTCCGCTTCCGTCACATGGCTGCCGGCACAGCCGTGGATCTGGGTGAAACGCCGGCCGCGTTTACAGTGAAGCCTTGGCCAGGGGCCTTCGCTGCTTGAGGCCCGATTTCCGTCACATCCAGGTGAGGGCACGGACGGCATGAGGCAGGACGAGCGCGCTCCTTTTGTGCAGGCTCTGCAGCGAGCCCGCCTTTCGGCGTACGCACCCGGCGAGTTCGTCGGCCAGGAGAGCTTGATGCGTGCCGGCGAAATCATCGCACTGGCCCGTCAGGCCGGCGTGGCGCGGGGGGTTTCGGTACTGGACCTGTGCTGCGGGGTGGCCGGCCCCGGCCGGCTGATCGCAGCGGAGCTGGGTTGCAGCTACCTCGGCGTGGACTACAGCTCCAGCGCCATCGACATCGCCCGGAAGGCGGCGCGAGATCTGCCCTGTTCCTTTGAAGTTGCCCGTATCCCGCCCCTGCCGCCCGGTCCCTTCGACGTAGTGCTGCTGCTGGAGACCATGCTCGCCTTTCCGGACACGGTGACTGTGCTGCGCGAAATCTCCCGAGTTCTACCGGTGGGCGGCCGTTTCGCGCTGACCCTGGAAGAGGGGCAACCCCTGACGCCCCTGGAACGCCAGGCCATGCCCGACGCCGACACCGTCTGGCTGATTCCGCTGGCACAGATGTCTCACCTGTTGCGCCAGGTCGGCTTGCGGGTCAGCTGGCAACAAGAGTGCAGCCAGTCCCATCTGACAACGGTCGATTCGCTGGTCAATGCTTTTGCCGCGGAGGAAACAGAAATCGCCGCGCAGGTCGGACAGCGTGCCCTGGACGAATTGCTCGCGGCCCACCGGCTCTGGAGCGACTGGCTCAGCTCGGGGCGCGTCCGCAAGTTCGCTCTGGTGGCCGAGAAATGTGCACCAGCTGAATGAGGCTCATCCGCCGAACGCGCCGAGGAACCGGTCGCGAAAGGCGTCCATCGGCCAGACCGGGGCCTGCGGGCTGGGATTCATGCCGTCCTGCCAACCCCAGCCGGAGACCCGGTCCATGACGGCCGGGTCGTGGGCGATGATGGTGATCGGCACGTCGTGGGTCGCGCCGTCACCGGTGACGGTGGTGGCTGGCTGGTGATCGCCCATCAGTACGACGACGAGATTGTCGTTGCCGTAGTTCTCCACGAACGAGGTCAGCGCGGTCAGCGAGTACTGGATCGACTGTCCGTAGGCGGCTCGCACCTGATCGGCGTCTTTCCAGACAGCGGACGGCACCTGTCCCTGGGCCGGCATGGGGTCGAAGACCGATCCGTCGCCGACCTCGGTCCACGGGACCATGCGAGGAAGCGGCGCCCACGGGGTATGGCTCGACACCAGATCGACCTCGACCATCACCGGCGGGTGCCCGGGATCGGCCAGCTCCGTGCGATGCAACTGCAACAGGGTGTACTGATCGGGCATCGTCGCGTAGCTGAAGTTAGGCCCGTCATAGCCGAGAGTCCTTGAGTCATAAATCTTGTCGTAGTGGTAGAACGACGTCCCTTCGGGCCAGTCCGTATTGTTCGACGGTATCTCGACGACCGTTCGCCAGCCGGCGCGTTTGAAGGCATCGCTCAGGGTGAATCGGGAACTCGCGACCAGTTCGTCATAGCGCTGCTGACTGTCGACCCACACCCCGGACTGGAATGTCGAGTGGGCCAGCCAGCTGATGCCGCCGAAGGTCGGCGAGGTGAGAAATGCGCTCTTGGCGGCGTAGCCGGCCGTGCGTAGGCTCGTGGTCGCGGCGTCGAGCACCGCATCGACCGCTGGTGAGAACGCCGAATCCTGAACCGCGACACGTCCATAACTCTCGACGAACGCGAAGATCACGTCCTTACCGCGCAGTGCGGTCAGGAGCTTGTCCTGCGGGGTGATGCTGAGCGGATCGTGCGAGATCGCGGTGCTGAAGCTCGCCTGGTCCTGCACACCGGTGCGTATCTGGGTCACCTGATCGTAGGCGAGGTCGACCGCGCCGGCGGATGCGATCGGCGCTCCAGAGGCGGTTTGCACGCCGATCAGGGCGCTGACGATCCACAGCACGCCGAAAGCCGTGATGAAGCGGGACGAGGTCGGCCGGTGGCCGGCCGCCAGCCGGGTGACTCGGCGAACCGAGAGCGGCACCAGCACGACGAGGCCGATGACCACCGCCGCAGCTGCGATCACGCTCGCGATGGCGGCGCCCAGGCCGATCGAGTCAACGAGAAGCCCGACGGCGGGCCCGACGTAGCCCCAGTCGGACACCGGGTTGAAAGGCCGGTCAAGTGCCTCGAAGAAGCCCATATCGAGGATCTTCACCACGGTCAGCAGGCCGAGAACCACCCCGACGAGCACGGCCAGCAGTCGTCCCGCCCGCTGCGGCAGGACCAGGACCAGTGCCAGCAGGACGAGGCCTTCGACCGGGATCCGAAGGAACACGCCGGGTTCGATACGACTCAGCTGGTTCGGAGCCACCAGGGCGAACCACACGAGCAGGCAGGCCAGAACCGTGATCACCCGAGCGGCCGCACGACGGACCCGACTGCGGTCATCCACCTTGGCGGCTGCCCCGGGCGTGTCGGCGGGGATCGGTCGGTGCCGCCACAGCCACCACACCGAGCGGCCGAAGGACTCGGTGAGCAGCAAGAGCGCGATGACGAGTGCGACTGTGATGAACGGGCGGGGCAGGATGTCCGCCATCGCCACAGTCAATGAGATGCCCTGGATCGCCGCGACAACCTTGCACCAATACCGATACGGCGTGGGCTCCCGCAACCAGGGGAACAACCACCCGGCCGCGACGAAGACGTAGCGCGCGGCGCCGATGACGAGCACCCACCCGCCGACCAGTCGGGCGGCGTACACCGCCAGCACGAAAATCAGGAACGCGTCGACTTCACTGTCGAAGCGCGCACCGACCGTTGACGTTGTCTCGGTCCGTCGTGCGACCCAGCCGTCGACCGCGTCGAGCACGACAGCCAGGCTCGCAAGCCCCACCATGATCGCCAGTGGTATCGGCCGGCTGAAGGAGTCCGCCACCAGCGCTGCTAGGCCGCCAACCAGCGTGGCCCGGATCAGGGTGATCCAGTCGCCGGGCCGGAGCGCGCCGGCGCCGTCCCGGATCAGAGCGCGGGCCAGGGCGCCGTTGCTGGTCACCCCGCAGGCGACGCCGACGACCCACCCAGGGCCGGCCAGACCGACAGTCACGCCGAGCCCGGCCAGCAGGACCAGCTGAGCGACCAGGCCGATCGCCGCGCCACTTCGAACCGTCCGCACCAGTTCTCCGCATCTGTGCAGGTTCAGTCGCGACCTGCAACGATCAACCTGCAACGATCCACGTCAACGGCGACGATTAGGTTCAAGCTAGGCCAGACTCGGCGATGACGCACGATGGCTGAATCCGATCACTCGGGCCAGATCCGCCGACTGGTGAGCGGATGGAAAAACAGCACATGCTCGTCGGAGAAGACCTCGATACACACGAGTTCGCCGATCCGGGGCGCTGATCTGCCTGGAGTGCGGACGATCAGCTGCTGCCGTTCGTTGTCGCCTTCCAGGAAGCCGTGGATGAACGCATCGATGCCCGTGTTGTCGACGGATCGAACCCGGACCACCGCGCCGCTGCCCAGGACGTGCAGGTCTTCGGACCGGACGCCGATCACCACGTCGTCGCCGGGCAGCGCCTCGCGCACCGACAGCGGGACCGGGACCACCAGGCCACCGATCCGCGCACCTTCGGCCGTGAGCCGGGCGCGCAGCGTGTTCATCGCCGGAATGCCGAAGAACTGCGCGACGGCAATCGTCGCCGGTCGGTGATAGACCTCCAGTGGCGCGGCCACCTGCTGCAACGCTCCGCGATCGAGCACCGCCACCCGGTCACTCAGGATCATTGCTTCCGTCTGATTCTGGGTCACATAGATCGTGGTGGTGACCCAGGTGTGCTGTACCAGCGTCAGCTCCGTCCGGGCATGCCGCCGCTCTGCCGCATCGAGCCCGCTGAGTGGCTCGTCCAGGACGAGCACGCCGGGGGCGCCGACCATCGCCCGGCCGACGGTGACGGTGTGCCGCTGCCCCGGCGTGAGTTGCCTGGGACTCTTGAGCAGCAGCGCGGTCACGCCCAGGGCCCTGGCGACGTCCTCGACCCTGGCCGAAACCTCGGCGTTGGGTACGCCGGCCACGGACAGCGCGAAACCCAGGTTCGCCGCGACGGTGAGATGCGGATAGAGCGGGTGATTCGATCCGATGATGGCGATGTCCCGATCGCTGCTCGGCAGGCCGGCGACATCGACCTCGTCGATCAGGATCCTGCCGGTACTCGGTTGGGCCAGCCCGGAGAGCAGGCGCAGAATGGTGCTCTTGCCGGCCCCGGACGGCCCGAGGAGCGCCAGAAACTCGCCGTGCTCGACCTGCAGATTCAGGCCCCCGACGGCTGGCACGGTCGTGCCGGGATAGACATGGGACACACCTTCGAATCTGACCCGCGCCACGAGCGCAGGATATCCGTTAACCTGCCGGTGAACCGAGAGCGCCGAGAACCGCGGTGCCCAGGTAGTCGCTGATCCGACGGCTGGTCCAGCCGTGTGCGCGTGCCAGATCGACGACGACGCGCTCGTCGAACAGCGTTATCCACAGCAGCAGGGCAGCGTCCTCGTCCTGATCGGGCACTATGCGGGCGCCGATCAGGGCCTGCAGCACGGCGCGCAATGTTCCGGCGACGGCCGACATGGCCGGGTCGGCGTGCCCGAGGCGGTCCAAAAAGCCGGTTGCCGACCGAACGAATCTGGCCGGCGCCGCCACCGTGATGCCCCGCTCTGCCCAGCAATCGCACACCTTCCGGAACCACTCGATCGGATGGTCCGGGGTCGCGTCGATTTCCCGCAGAGCCTGGACGAACCCGGCGACGCTGCGGGTCTCGAACCCGGTGTGGACCTGGTCGATGTCGGCGAAGTGGCGGTAGGCGGTCGCGGTGCCGACACCGGCCCGCCGAGCCAACTCGGGCAGCGTGAAGTTGGGCCCGTCGGCTTCCATCAGCTCGCCGGCGGCGTCCAGCAGCCGGTCGCGGTACCGCTGGGCATCGCTCCGCCGCGAGGGGTCGGTCATCGGAAGGCGACCGGTAAGTGAGATGAATCATTCACTTCGACTTGACTCGACGCTACCACGCAACCAAACTGATAGAAACTTATCACTTTGTCTCTGTGCTCCTGCGACGCTCCGAAATGGACGGTGAACCCTCATGACGAATATCTCCTACGCACTGAACCCTACTTTTGCGGTGCGGCGGAAGTTGCCGGTGGCCGGTCTGACCGTCAGCTCCTTCACCCTGGTGATGGCGAGTCCGAACCTGCCGACCGCTCTGTTGCCGGACTATCGCGCCACCTACCAGCTGACGTCCTGGGGCCTTTCGATGGTTTTCACCAGCTACCTGCTGGTTCTGGTGCCGGCGATGGTGCTCTGCACTCAGCCGTGGTTCGCGGCGCGGGCGCGTTCGCTGCTGCTCATCGCGCTGGCCGGCTCGGCCATCTCGTCGGTCGTGCTGGCCACAGCCGGGAGTGCCCTGGCGCTCGGTCTGGGCCGCGGGATCTGCGGACTGGCCGTCGGGCTGGCCACCGGCGCCACCGCGGCGTTGCTCGCGGGTCTGCGCGGCGAGGGCGGCCGCGCCGTGGTCGCCACCGCCTCGCTGACCGGGGGACTCGTCGGCACCGTTGCCGGTTTGTCACTGGCCGCGCTGGGTCGGGGCGTCGAGGTGTACTGGATCCACGCGACGGCCAGCGGACTGTTGCTGATCGTGTTGGGGATCGGGCTGGCCGATTCTGACTCGCCCGCCGCAGGATTGCGCACCTCGCTGACCCGGGCGGAACCGGCGAGCAGATCTGCCGTCCGGCTGGGCACCGCCGCCGGTGTGCTGGGCTGGACCGCCCCAGGCCTGGTCATCGCCCTGCTGCCGGCCCTGTTGCGCGAGATCTCCGGGCCGTCGGGTGTGCTGGTCGCCGGCGCGCCCGTGGTGTTGTTCCTGCTCAGCGCCTGGGGGATGTATCGGCTGGCCACCGTCGCGCGCTGGCGCTCGCGGATCGAGGGTCACCTGGTGACCATCGGTGTCGTGGTCTGCGTGGTCGGGTTGGTTCTCATCGCCGCCGCCGCGTTGACCGCATCGGTGCCGCTGGCCTACCTCGGCGCCGTGTTCGCCGCCGCCGGTCCGGGTCTGGCCTATCGCGGTGGGCTCGCCTTGGTCACCACCGGACTCGATGCCACCGCTCAGGGAGTGGTGACCTCCAGGTACACCGCCACCAGCTACGGGACGGCCGCGCTGCTCATCCTGGGCTGCGGCGCCGTCGGCGCGAACACGTCGATCGGCACCGCGCTGGCCGGCGGCAGCCTGTTCCTGGCCATCGCCGGGGTGCTCATCGTCGTCAGCATCCGGCGCTGGGAAGTCAGCGGGCGCTGACCTTCGGCTTCGGCAGCGTAGCGACACCGGGCGGCGCGAACCGCCTGCCGTTGACCCGCTCCGATACGCCGCAGCGATCCAGATACGGCGTGATCCCGCCGAGCCAGAACGGCCAGCCGGCGCCGGTCAGCATGCCCAGATCGATATCGGCCGCATCGGACACGACGCCCTCGTCGAGCATCAGCTGGGCCTCGTTCGCCAGCGCGCCCAGCACGCGGTCCCGCACCTGTTCAGCGGTGGAGGGCTGGTCGCCCTGCACCCAGAGGGCCTGGATCTCCGGGGCCAGCGTCTGCTTGCCCTCGTCGTCCCAGGCGGTGAGCACCTTGTGGTTGGCCGAGACGATGCGCACCAGGTTCGGGCTGACCGTGAACCTGTCCGGGAAGCTCTCGTGCAGCTGCTCGGCGACGTGCAGCGCGACGGCCGGGCCGACCAGTTGCAGCAGCACGATCGGTGACATCGGCAGCCCGAGCGGGGCCAGTGCTTCGTCGGCAACCTCAGCCGGGGTGCCTTCGTCGATCGCGGCCAGGATCTCGCTCATGAAGCGCAGCAGTAGTCGATTCACCACGAATCCGGTGCTGTCCGCACTCAGGATCGGGCCCTTCTTCAGGCCCTTGGCCAGCGCGAACGCGGTGGCCAGGCTGGCGTCGTCGGTGTGCTCGGCCTTGACGATCTCCAGCAGCGGCATCAGCGCCACCGGGTTGAAGAAATGGAACCCGAGGACCCGCTCGGGGTGCTGAAGGTCCTTGGCCATGTCGCTGATCGACAGCGCGGACGTGTTGGTGGCCAGCACCGCCTGCGGGCTGACGTGCTTCTCCAGCTCGGCGAAGACCTGCTTCTTGACGGCCATCTCCTCGAAGACGGCCTCGACGACGAACTCCGCGTCGGCGAAGTCCGCGTAGTCCAGCGTGCCGGTGATCAGGGCGGCAAGTCGGTTCGCCTCGTCGGCGGAGATCCGGCCCTTCTTGGCCAGGTTCGCAATGTCGCGGCGGACCCCGGCCAGCCCACGGTCGAGCCGCGCCTGGTCGATTTCGGTGAGCAGCACCGGCACGTGGAGGTTGCGGGCGAAGAGCATCGCCAGCTGGGTGGCCATCAGGCCGGCGCCGATGACGCCGACCTTCGTCACCTTGCCGGCCAGGGCCGGATCCGGTGCGCCGACCGGCCGCTTGGCGCGCTTCTGGGTCAGGTTGAACGAGTAGATGCCCGCGCGGAACTCGTCGCTGCAGATCAGGTCGGCGAGCGCGTCGCCCTCGGCCTTCAAGCCGGCGTCCAGATCGGCGGTGCGGGACAGCTCCAGCATCTCCAATGCCCGGTAGGCCGACGGGGCGGCCCCGTGCGTCTTCATGTCGGCGATGAGCCGGCCCCGGCCCAGCGCCTCGTCCCACTCCTCTTCGGTCGCCTGCGACCGGTTGACCTGCACCTTTCCGGCCAGCACGCCGGCCATCCAGCGCAGCGACTGCTCCAGGTAATCGGCGGCGTCGAGCACCACGTCGACGACCCCCAGCGCGGCGGCATCCTTGGGACGCATCATCCGGTTCTGGTTCAGCGAGTTCTCGACGATGACGGTGACCGCGGTTTCCGGACCGGCGATCCTGGCCAGCAGTTGGGTGCCTCCCCAGCCGGGCAGGATGCCCAGGAAAACCTCGGGCAGCGCCAGCATCGCGGCATTCGCGGCCAGCGTCCGGTAGTGGCAATGCAGGCCGAGTTCGACGCCGCCGCCCAGCGCGGCGCCGTTGATGAACGCGAACGTCGGGATGGTGGACTCATGCAACCGGCGGAAGACGCCGTGCCCGAGCGCCGCGATCGCGCGGGCGGTCTGCCACTCGTCGATCAGTCCGATCCCGGACAGATCGGCGCCGACGGCGAAGATGAACGGCTTGCCGGTGACGGCGATGGCTGCCGGTTTGGCGGCGAACGCCTCGTCCAGGGCGGCGTCGAGCGAGGCCAGGCCGGCCGGCCCGAAGGTGGACGGCCGGGTGTGGTCCTTGCCGTTGTCCAGGGTGATCAGCGCGACCTTGCCGGCGACGCCGGGAACGGTCAGCAGCCGGGTGCGCGCCTCGGTGACGACCTCACCGGGGAACAGGGCGGACAGGTCTGGCTGGCTCATTCGCTGACTCCGTTGTAGGCCGGGTTTTCCCAGATGATGGTGCCGCCCATGCCGAGGCCGACGCACATGGTGGTGATGCCGTACTGCACCTCGGGGTGTTCCTCGAACTCCCGGGCCAGCTGCAGCATCAGGCGCACGCCGGACGAGGCGAGCGGGTGGCCCATGGCGATCGCGCCGCCGTACGGGTTGACCCGCGGGTCGTCGTCGGCGATGCCGAAATGCGAGGTGAAGGCCAGCACCTGGACGGCGAAGGCCTCGTTGATCTCGAACAATCCGATGTCAGAGATGGCCAGGCCGGCCTTGGCCAGGGCCTTCTCAGTGGCCGGGATCGGGCCGGTGCCCATGGTCTCCGGGTCCACGCCGGCGAAGGCGAAGGTGACCATCCGCATCTTGATCGGCAGACCCAGTTCACGCGCTGCCTGCTCGGAGGCCAGGATGCAGCCGGTGGCGCCGTCGGTGAGTGGGGAGGCGTTACCGGCGGTGACCCGGCCGTGCGGGCGGAACGGGGTGCGCAGGGTCTTGAGCGACTCGAGGCTGGTTTCCGGGCGGGCCAGCTCGTCGGTGACGGCCAGTCCCCAGCCGGCCGCGGAGGCGGTGGCCACCGGGACCAGGTCCGGTTCAATCTTGCCGTTGGCCCAGGCCTTGGCGTACTTGGCCTGGGTGTTCGCGGCGTAGGCGTCGGCGCGGTCCTTGGTCAATTCGGGCCAGCGGTCGTGCAGGTTCTCGGCGGTGTTACCCATGTTCAGCGCGGCCGGATCGACCAGCCGGTCGGCGACGAATCGCGGGTTCGGGTCGGCGCCCTCGCCCATCGGGTGGTGGCCCATGTGCTCCACGCCGCCGGCGATGACGACGTCGTAGGCGCCGGCGGCGATCCCGGAGGCGGTGGTGGTCACCGCGGTCATCGCGCCGGCGCACATCCGATCGATGGCGAAGCCGGGGACCGAGCGGGGCAGGCCGGCCAGGATGGCGGTGGTCCGGCCGATCGTCAGACCCTGATCACCGGTCTGGGTGGCGGCCGCGATGGCGACCTCGTCGATCCGTTCGGGCGGCAACTCGGGGTGCCGGCGGACGAGCTCCCTGATCACCTTCACCATCATGTCGTCGGCGCGGGTGTGGGCGTACTGACCCTTCTCGCCGGCGCGGCCGAAGGGGGTTCGCACACCGTCGACGAAGACGACGTCGTGCAAGGTACGTGGGGCGGTGGGCGTTGTTGCTGACACGAAGGTTCGCTCCCTGGGATCTGGGGAATCGGCACGGGGATTCCAGCACGGGAATTCCAGCACGGGAATCCGCTTCATCGATGCTACTTCAAAAGGCTACTGACCGGTAACTTAGCAGCTACGGCGCGAGCACCGGCACGGTCAGTTCGATCTGCCACTCACGGGCGCCGCCGAGCATCAGGGCCTCACGCACGGCGGACGCGGAATCGAGTCCGGTCCAGCAGATCCGACGGACCAGATCGGGAGACAGCAGGTTTTCCACCGGCACCCCGACCCGTTCGCTCAGGGCGGCCATGCCCAGCCGGGCCGCCATCAGCCGGGCGGCCGCGTCCGGGTTCTTGTCCTTCCATCGGCTGACCGGCGGGGGGCCGTCGGTTGCGACCTTGGTCGACGGGAGTTCGTCCTGGGGGAGCTGCAGCGCCCTGGCGATCGCGTCCTGCCAGCGGTCGGCCTGCCGGCGCTGCACTCGGCCGGCGAAGACCGGTAACGCGATCAGCGCCTCGACCTTGGTCGGCGCGGCGGCGGCGGCGGCGGTGATGGCGGTATCCGGCAGTACCCGATGGGGCGCGATATCGCGGCGCTGCGCCAGATCGTCGCGAGCCAGCCACAACTCCCGGATGATCGCCAACGCCCGCCGGTCACGCACGTGATGGATGCCCGAAGTCCGCCGCCAGGGGTCGACCCGCGGCGCGGGGGGAACGGACCGGACCAGGGCGGCGAACTCCTGCTGTGCCCATTCGAGCTTGCCCTGCCTGGTCAGCTCGTCGGCCATCGCGTCGCGCAATTCCAGCAATACCTCGACGTCCAGGGCCGCGTAGTTCAACCACGCCGCCGGTAAGGGCCGCAGTGACCAGTCGGCAGCGCCGTGGCCCTTCTCCAACGACAGTCCCAGCATCCGCTCGACCAACGGCCCGAGGCCGACACGTGGCAGGCCGGCCAACCGACCGGCGAGTTCGGTGTCGAACAAGGTGACGGGTGTGAGTCCGGCCTCGGCCAGGCACGGCAGGTCCTGGCTGGCGGCGTGCAGCACCCATTCCGACCGGGCCAACGCGCTCTGCAGGGGGTGCAGATCACCCAGTGGAATCGGGTCGAGCAGCACACTGCCGACATCGGGTCGGCGCAGTTGCACGAGGTAGGCGCGCGCCGAGTAGCGGAATCCGGACGCCCGCTCGGCGTCCAGGGCGACCGGGCCGGGATCGGCGGTCCGGGCCATCCTGGCTGCCAGACGCTGCAGACCCGATGGATCGGTGATCGGGGTGAGCACCCCATCGCGCGGTGTCAACAGCGGAATCGGCGCGGGCGTGGAATCCACCGGCCCGGCGTCAGCCGGCCCGGGTACGGGTGCGGCCACTGCCCCAGCGAGGGATTCGGTCGTCACGACGGGCGGTTGCGCGGTTGCTGTCTCAACGGTGTACGACTCTTGACCACTGAGTGTCGACGTGAGTTCGGCCAGCTCAGGAGACGACACCGGCGCGCAGCGCCAGCGCGACGATGTGGGCGCGATCTCCCGTACCCAACTTGCGTCCGATGCGTGCCAGGTGGCTCTTGACGGTCAGGGCGGACAGCGAGAGCTGATCGCCGATCCACTTGTTGGACCGGCCCTCGGCCACCAGTTGGATGACCTCGATCTCGCGGGCCGACAGATCGTGGATCGCGGACGGCACGTTGGCCGCGGCCGGATTGGCCCGCCGGCCGATCAGGACGCCGTGCACGCCGGAGCCGACCGCGTCGATCACCGGCCCGATGTCGGCGGTGGGAGCCAGCGCGACCACCCGGGACCAGCCGGCCTCGCGCAGCGCCACCACGATCGCCCCGGCGCCGTGGCCAAGCGCGAGGCTGACCAGAGCGAGATCGCCCGACACGTTCTCGGCGATCAATTCGCGCACGCCTTCGGCGGAGGAGGCTTCGCGGACCCGGCCGATGCCGACCTGCAGCAGTGTCTTGCGCAGCGATTCCCTGGTCATCGGATCCGGGTCGACCAGCAGAACGGAGGACGATCGCCATTGGGCGGGGGAGTCATCTGCGGCCGTTCGGGGAAGCGGAATACCATTCATTCCCGGCATATCAGGTGTCCGACGGACCATGTGGTCACCTAGATCAAGTGTGGACATGATGTCCCTGCTCCCAATTTAGCTATCGGACATGAGTTCGCTCGACTGCGAGCAGATCGTGCGTCTCCACCGTGCCCACCCCGACTGCGGGTGGGTTCGACCGGCATCGAGTCAAAACCTTGCCTCGAAGGATAACCCCGAATCGTCCAAATCGGTGAACGTACCCCGCATGATCGAGAAAATTGTTCAGAATTCGAGATAATCACCCGGGATCTTGTGGCGGACGAATGGAACGAATGGCGGCGATACCCTCTGGTGGCAGCCCGGCGGCCACTGCGAGTAACGCGGCGAAAGCACCGAAACTCTGATCGGACCGGGTGTCCAGTGCGGTCCAGGAGGCTCTGATCTCCACATCGTCGCTGCGTGATGTTCCGGAGATGTCGCCAAAGCGTACGGATGAGGTGGCCGTCACGGTACCCCCCAACGCTGTGTAGTCGGCGCCGCTGAACTCGAGTGCGTCGGTCAGCCAGCTCCATGCGACATCGGGCAACAGCGGGTCGCGGGCGATCTCACCCTCCACCTCACAGGTCACGAAGATGACGTAGCGGAAGGTGCCGTTCCAGGACGCCACTCCGTCCGGATCGTGTAGCAGCACCAGCCGGCCGCTGCCGATCTCGGTATCGGAACCCGGTGCGTGAACCAGCGCGCTGATCGCATGCGTCCAGGGGGCCAGCCGTTGCGGGGGCGGCAGCACCCCGAATTCGAGCTCATCGCGCACGAGCACTTCGCGCAGGCCGTTCAGGGCCTCCAGGAAGTCGGCCGGCGCCGCGGCCGGCGGTGCAGCCTCGGGAATGCGGCTAGCGGTCATGGCGGCAACCCTACGACGCACCCCCGACAGTGGCCCGCCACCACGCCGCCGGAACTCGATGCGGTGGGCGGGGTGGGCCTATTCGGCGGCCGGCACCAGTCGGAGGGCGACCGAGTTGATGCACCAACGCTCGTCGGTGGGGGTCGGGTAGCCCTCACCCTTGAAAACGTGGCCAAGGTGCGAATCACAGGTGCCGCAGCGCACTTCGGTGCGGACGCCGCCGAACGAACGATCCTCGATCAGCACCACGTTGTCGTCCTCGGTCGGCGCGTAGAACGAAGGCCAGCCGCAGTGCGAGGAGAACTTCTCGGCGGAGGAGAACAGGTTAGCCCCGCAGGCCCGGCAGTAGTAGGTGCCGGCCGTCGTGGTGTCGGTGTATTCGCCGGTGTACGGACGCTCGGTGGCGGCCTGCCGCAGCACCGAATATTCCAACGGCTTGAGTTCGGCACGCCATTGGGCGTCGGTCTTGGAGATCTTGTTGGTCATGGCGTCCACGGTAATGAGAACAGAGCCGGGTTGCGACCCACCGATCCTTACATCCGTGTTACGAGTGAGTGCGCAAGATCCGCGGTGGCCGCCACCTCAGCACGGTTGGATCGGAGAGGGGTTGATCAGCTTGGTGACCTTGAGAAGGCCGTCGGGCTGGGCCTGGACGAGCGCGGTCTGCACGCCTGCGGCGCGGATCGTGCCGTCGTCGATGGCGGTCCCGGCGCTGTCGACCACCGTGACGTCCCTCCCGTCGAAGCAGCTCCGCACCGTGACGGCTTCGGTGGTGACCGAAACAACACGGGAGGCCAACTTCACTGAGCCCTGCTGGTGTTGTTCGGCGTCGATCAGGCTGCGCAGATAGTCCATCGCACCGAGCACAATGTCGCTGTCTGCGTACTTGGATAGCTCGGCACTCCAGTCCTGGCCGGTCGGATCCATTGCCGCGGCGTCCTTCGCCCGCCAGAAACCGGCGTAGGCATCCAGTGCCGCCTGGGCCGAGGCCTGCTCGGCCGGGGTGAGCCCGGTCGGCCAGGCGCCGGTGGCCGATGTCGCAGGCGGCGATTCAGCGGACGGCGTGGTGCCTGCCGGTGTCTGGACCGACCGGCTGGAAGCACTGGACGTGGGGTCGATCGGGGTGCTGGACCCGGTGGCCGGCGCGGAGGAAGTAGAGACAGGTGCGGAAGCGGTCGACGAACAGGCCGTCAGCAGCAGGCCGATGACCGCGACGGAGCAGACCGCGGCCCGCAGATTGCCACGCGTCAGCACGCCGTTCTCTCCCCATCTGCTCCCACCCGGACCACCGGTCGGAATCCGGGAGGATTGTGCTCGCTGAGCGAGCACAATCCTCCCCGACTGTGTCGGCGTCACTGGGAAACCAACAGCCGGACCGTGTTCCGATCTGTCAGGAACAGCAGTCCACCGGCGGCTTGCACGCGCACGGTGGTGTCGTCGACGGAGGAATCGATCTGGTTGAGTCTGCTGGTCCAGGTGCGGGCGCCGGTCTTGGTGTCGTAGGCGGACAGCTGGGTGTCCGATGCGGTGTAGAACAGGGAGTCCCCGCCGCCGATGAACATGTCCGCAGCGGATGCGACGAAGGCGCCGGTACCGCTGTCGAAGATCAGCGAGCGATTGGCGTCCTCGAAGATCAGCCGATCCGCGAAGAACCCGGACATGCTGCCGGTGATGTTTCGGTCCGACTGCCAGAGCTGATGCCCGTCGGCCGGGTCCAGCGCGACCAACTTGGTGCCGTTCTGCGAGGTCAGCACCGGTTGGGTGGGCGAATATTGGGTCGGCAACATGTTCAACTTGCCGTCTGACCAGAGCACCTTGCCGTCGTTGTCGACCCGCTGCACACCGGTCGAACCAGTGCGATCGGCAAACGAGTACCAGGCCCCGTCGCCGTAGACGTACCCCGGAATTTCGTGTTCGCGCTCGCCGGTGTCCGGATTCAGCAGCAAGGTACTGGTGGTACCGGAGGTGCTGGTTGATTCGCCGGTGGTGACGAAGCCGCCGCGGGCCTGCCCGCCGTAGAACTCGGAGCCGACAGCGCTCACCGTCGTGGCCCACTTCTGGGTGCCGGTGACCGGATCGACCCTGATCAGATCGAACTTGGAATCCTTGCCGGAGATGGTCAGCAGCGCATCGTCACCGACCAGACTCAGGCTGTATCGGTAGTACCCCTCGGCCTGCGAGGAGGTGGTGGCGCCCGTGCTCGGGTCGATCACCGTGAAGTCGGTGAACGCCTTCTGAGTGGACTGGTTGTATTCCCCGGTCACGCAGATGATCTTCTTGCTGGTCGGGGCGACCTGGCAGGAGAAGTCGTCCGCCGAGCCCTTTCCGCTGGGGTCCAAGGTGTCGCCGCGCACCACCCACGCGACCTTGCCGGTACTGCGGTCGATGCCCGCGACAACAAGTTCGTACTCGTAGGTCGTGGTGTTCTTCACCAATGCCGCGGACTTGATGACCACCCGGGAATCGTCGACGTTCAGGATGGTTGTTGCATAGCGACCATCGGTCGCGCTCAGCGAGGCGTCGGTGAAGATGTCGGCCAGATCAATCGACATGCCCGCGGTCGGCACGGTCGGGTAGTTGTCGACCTCGGTGGCCGTGGTGGCGTCTGTGCTGGGTCGCAGCCAGAACCAGGCCCCGATGCCGGCCCCGGCGAGCACCAGCGCGACCACGATGCCGATGATCAGCCACTGGCGGCGACCCGCTTGCACGGTCGGTGCGGGCGGTCCGGCGTCCAGGGGTGGCCCGGGATAGTGCGGTGGGGCCGCGTACTGCGGCTGCCCGGGGTACTCGAGCTGTCCGGGAGATACCGGTGGGCTCGGGTAGGAAATCGTGCCCGGTGGCCGTAGTAGTGGAGCCGGCGGGTTCGTCCGCACCGACCCGGGGTCCGTCACCGTCACCGGCCCACCGCAGGTGCCACAGAACCTCGCGCCGGGAGCGAGCCCGGCGCCGCAGCTGCCGCAGAAATTCATCGGTCACACTCCTCAGGTGGGGGAAATCAGGGTCCGCTGATCGCGGCGGAGCCGGACCCGACGCAGTATCAGGAAGATCACGCCGAGCAGGGCCAGCCCGGCGGCCACCGCCAGCAGGATCCAGAGCAGCATCGGAAGCGGTTCACGGAGTTCGATCGTCTGCGACCACAGCGTTCGGTCGCCGGCGGCGGTCGTGACCCAGGCCTGGAGTTGGTGTTCGCCCAACGGAACCACGACGCCATCGAGCGGGACGGTCAGTGCCAGCCGACCGTTCTCGTCGGCGACCCCGCTACCCAGAGGCACCGTCTCGGACTTGATCTGCACGGTCACCGTGCTGCCGGGAGCGACGCCGTCCACGATCACCGTCGTGCTGCCGGATTTGATGGTGACCGTCTGACCGGTTCCGGATGATGCGCTCAGCGGGACCGAGTTGACGGCGCCGGTGATCCAGTTGTTGATCGTTTGGGTCAGCGAGGATCTCTTCGCCGGCGGGGGCAGCGTCGCCCCGGTCAATGTCAGACCCGCCGTCTGCGACCAGCGGATCAGTTCGACCGCCATCGAGCGGTGGCCTTCGACGTTGGGGTGCAGCATCTCAGGGTTCCCGCTTGCCGACCCGGCGGCGGTGAGGGCGTTGACCCATTGTTGGTCCGCGCACACGGTGTGGCCCGGCTGCAGCGCCCAGGCCACGTCCGCGGCGTAGTACACCGGAATCCCCTGTCCGCTCGCGGTCTGCACCGCCTGCTGGACGACGGCGTCCAGGGTCAGTTCGAACTTCAGAAAATCGTCGAGTTGCTTCAGCGACAACGCCAAACTCTGAAATATCCCCTTGCTGCACTGTCCGCGGTCGGCGGCACTCAGCGGCACCACGATCGGGTACGGCAACACGACGATCGGCGGCACCGCGATGCTCCGGCCGGCGAATGCGCCCGCGACGCGCGCATAAACGGTCGGCAGGTTCGCGCTCAGCGACTTGAGCTTCTGGCCGAGGTCTTGATACTGCGGCAGGTTCTCCGGGGAGGTATGGCAGTCCGCCAGGTTCCGGGAAGCGATGTTCGCAGCCACGCCGGCCACCGGGCCGATCAGCAGGCCCAGGTTGAGCTTCTCCAGGAACGTCTGGCCCAGGTTGTCGATCACGCACTCCTTGACCAGATCGGCGAAGCCCACGTCGTTGCCGCCGATACTGAGGAAGACGACGTCCGGTCGGTAGCCGGTGTCCAGCAGATCGGCGAGCTGATCGAGTTGGCTCGGTTCGTTCTGGCCGTTGTCGGTGATGTTCGAGGCGATCGCCCCGCTGCAGGCCAGAATGGTCACGTCGGCGGAGCCGAAGATCCGCCCGGCGTACTGATTCTTGCTGCGGTGGCAGGCCTGCGACTGGCCGATCTCGGTCTGGTACGGGTTCTGCGGGCTGTCCGCGCCCTCACCGGACGAGTATGAATCGCCGAGCACCAGGGCCTTCTGCATGCCGTGGAAGGCCGAATCGGCCTCGAGCGTGCCCGGCCGCAACTCCCCGAATGTGAGGATCAGTTCCTGGGTGACGGTAGCTGCGTCGGTGGACCTGGCGGCGAAGGTCAGCACCGTGCGGGATCCGGTGACCGCCTGGCTGGGCGTGATGCTCCAGGTGACCTGATGGGCCGGCTCGCCGGGGTTGACGTTGCCGAGGTACCGGACCGGCGACACGATGGCGAAGGTGTGGTCGGATTGGGCGACATCGCTGACCAGCGACACCCGAACGTCGTGGGCCGGCAAGCCGGTCGGGTCGGTGATACTCGCGGTGATCTGCACCCTTGTCTCGGTGACCGGAATCTGCTGGCGCGGGTAGTCAAGGGCGACCGCGAGCGTGGGTCGACTCAGATCGGCCAGCGTCTGGCCCAGATCTGCGGCCTTCTCCACCGGGGCGTACACGCCGTTGGTGGCGGCGGCGACACATTGCAGCTCATGCTCGCCGGCGGTGCTGATACTGAAGCCGACGGTGTTGACGGTGAGCTGAAACCCGCTGGCGGCAACATCTTTCGCGGCCTGGCAGGGGTCCTCAGCACAATTGGACTCACCGTCGGACACCAGCACGATGGTGCCGTCGGTGAAGCCCTGGGACTTCAGATGCGCCACCCCGTCGCGCAGCGCCAACGCCGTCGGGGTGCCACCCTCCGGCGGCGGGAGCTCGGCGACCAACCGGGGGAAGGAGGTCTTGTCCAACGGCCGAACCATCTGCCGGACGATGGGCGCCTGGCAATCCGAACCGTCCGGATAGGTCATCAGGCCGACCGGGGTGCCGGCGGGGAGCGCCCCGGCGAGGCTGATGATGCCGGCCTTGGCGCCCTCGATCTTGACGGTGCCCGAGCCGTCCGAGTCGGCCATCGAGCCCGAGGAATCCAGAATGATCAGGATCCCGCCGGTGCCGGCGCTGTCGGTCTGGGTCGGCGCTGCGGTCAGCTGCCAGCCCATCGTGGCCGGTTTCTGATCGGCTCCGGAGGCGTCCGGGGTGGGGGCCGCGAAGGCTACCGGGCTGACCGTGCCCAGCAGCACGGCCGTGGTCAGCGCGGCGGCACCGAGCCGGCGCAGGAGGCGCGAACGGATCCGGTTCACCCGGTCACCAGCTGGGCGAGGTCGGCTTCGGCACCGGCGATCACCAGGTCACCGAAGCCCACCTGGGGCGACGACTTCGCGGCGGGATCGACCAGCTGCACGGTGATCGACAGCCGCAGGACGCCAGCGGTGGGCACATCGATCGCGGTGACCGCGCCGTAGGAGACCTGCCCCGAATAGAGCTCCTTGTCGTCGCCGACGATCTTCACGACGGCGTTCACGCCCGGGGTGGAGGTGTCGACGACCCCGGCGACCCCGGTGATCCGGCTGACCTTGCGGCCCAGCAGCCAGACCTGCTCGCGCGCCGTGGAGGCGGCGCCGCAGTAGAAGCCGTGTTCGTATTTGGTGCCGTTCATGGTGACCGAACTGCTGCTGCAACTGCCGCTGGACTTGATTTCGGTCAGGAACCGGGACGATGGCGGGTCGGCGATGATCACCGTTGATTCCTCGCCCAGTTCGGCCCCGGCGGCCGGCACCGATTCGATGATCTGACCCGCGACGGCGCCCTCCTGGTAGCGGTGGTCGATGCTGACAAAGGATCCGAGCTCCTGGAGGGACTTCCGGGCCACCCCCTCGGACTGGCCCTTGAGGTCGGGCATGGTCGCCGGGGTCGGCAGCACGATGGTGACGTCGCCGGTGACGACAGACCCGCCGATCGGCGTCTGGGCGATGATGGTGCCGGCCGGGCCGACGTGCGGCCGCTGCTCGACGATCACCTTGCCGATCTTCACCCCGCTGTCCGCGAACGCCTGCTCGGCATCGGCCTGAGTCAGCCCTCGAACGTCGGGCAGGACCGGATTCTCGGTTTGGGCCACCTCGGCCGGCGGGAGGGTGGGGACGACGATTTCCCCGCCGGCAACGATCGGCGCCGGCTGCGGGGCCCAGCGGGCGTGGGCGATCCAACCGACGGCCACTCCGGCGACCAACGCGGCCAGTACGAGCAGCGCCACCCCGACGGCGCCGCTCAGCAGTCGGCGGCTCGGCGAGCCGGTGGGCACCGAGCCCGGCGGTGTCGGGTTGGCCGGCGGGAGTGGCAACGGTGACGGCCGTCCGGCCGGCTGATGGGGGTCGGTCATCGCACCGTGCCTTCTGTCAGTGAAGCCTGGTCGGGCGTTGAATGCTGGTCGGGCAGGGCGTGCTCGACTCGAGGGAATTGGTCCGTGGATGGCCGCCGGCCCAGCGCGGCGCCGACGGTCACCAGGACTGTCAGCGCGGCCACCCCGGCCAGCGTCGGCAGGCCCGCGCGTTCGGCGGCGAATCCGGTACCGACGGACCCGGCGGGCGAATGCGAACCGATGAAGACGACCACCAGCCGGATCGTAGTGAGTGCCGCGCCTGCGGTGAGGCACAGCCAGCCGGCGAATGCCGGGGGTGCAAGGTCACGGCGGAACAGCACCGCCCCGATACCGGTGGCGAGCGCCGCGGCGGCAGCCAGAGCGAGTGAGATCGTCGGCCCGACGAAGGATTCGGCTGCGTTTCCGGCGGCGATCAATGCGCCGGCGCAGACGCCGAGGGCGGCCAGCACCGATCCGGCAACCAGCAGCTTGATCAGCCGAACCTGCGGAACGCGGCTGTTCCCGCCGACCGGCGCAGCGGCGCGGACGGGTGGCAGCGCGCCGAGAGCGGTCGCCGCGGCGAAGATCGGCAGTGCGGGCAGGCCGCTGCCGTACAGGCTCGCATCGAACGGCCCGCCGCCCTGCGGGGCCCAGCCGAACAGCACGACAACGGCCGCCGCGGCGAGCAGCGAGGCGCCGGATCCGATGATCGCACCGTCCCAGTCCGGTATTCGCAGGGCCCCGAAGATCACCGGGAGCACGATCAGCAGGAGCAGGCAGCCCCAGCCGGCGATCAGCGGGATGCTGCGGCCGAGGACGACGGCGGCATCTGTTGTCGCCGGTCGCCAGGGATCGGTTCCGGTGAGCGCGCCGGCCACCGACACCGCCAGCGCGCCGACCCCGAGGATCGCCGCCAACAAGCGCCAGGAGAGCGTCGTCCGCAAGAAGCCGGGCGCGTCCGCACGCCGGGGTTGCAGGCACAGCATCGCCGCGGTCAAGGCCACTGCGATGCCCTCGACGGGCCCGCCGGCGCCCCTGTCGCGGAATAGGCCGACCAGCCCCTGGATGCCGACCACCAGCAGGGGCAACGCGCCGACCAGCCGAAACAGGGCGACCAGCGCGGCGCGGGACGGGCTGATCCAGTTCAGCAGCCGGCCGGCGGCGAGCCCGGACGCAGCGGTCAGGGTCGCGGTCAGCCACCACCAGCCGGGCGGCCCAGGCACGTTCTGCCATGGGCGGCCCACCAGCAGAACCGCGATCGCTGCCCCGGCAACCAGGTCGACCGTCAGGTCGGCGATGCCACCCCGGCGATGCGGCACCAGGATGCCCGGACCGCCCGCGCAGTGGATGCACTCGGTGCCCTCCATCGGGCGGTCGCAGGTGATACAGAACGCCATTCGCCGCCGCCTCCCCCCGATGAGTCGTTCAGGCCCGAATGTCCAATTCGATGAGAGCGCACTCTAACATCGCAGGCCCCCGGCGATCGGCGTCCGGGCGCTTCCCGATACGCGGTCGTTATGCCGGGCAGAGGACGCCGGCGGTCGGCCGGGTGCCGTCCAGCAGGTAGGGATTCACCTGATCAGCGATGCACGGATTGCGCGGGTAGGCGCCGTGGTCGGTGCTCAGATAGGTGATCAGGGTGGCCGAGGCGAGCTGGTTGACGACCGATTGCACACCGACATAAGGGGCCACAGCGTCATTGACGCCGCCGATGACCACCATCGGGGCGGCGCCCTGCGCGCGCAGGGCACCCAATGGCGATCCGGCGGCCGGCCACGCCGAACACACACTGCTCAAGCCGACCAGGTAAGCACCCAGCACCGGGGACGCCGCGGTGGCCTGGGTGAACTGGTCGGCCAGTTGCCCGGCGGTCTGTCGTTGGTCGGAGTCGTTGCAGTTCAACACGAGCCGCAGGCTCAGGGCGGCGTTCGGTTTGGACAGCAGCGACTCGAGGAAATGCCCCAGTGTGTTGATATCGCCGTTCTTGGCTGCGGCGATGGCCGCGGCAAGGCCTGGCCAGCGGGACTGGTCCGGCAAGGCCAGAATCAGCGCCCACACGACGGTCCCGTTGTTGATGTTCCAGCCGATGTCCGATTGCCGGCTGTTCGGGCCCAGACCTGCGATGGTGGCGCGGATCGCGCCGACGGCGTCGGGCCCGAGTGCGCACTGCGGATCCAGCGCGCACGAGGCGGCGAAAGCCTGCAGGGTGCGTTCATACGGGGTGGCCGCTGCGACCGCGCGGTCGGCGGTCGCGGTTGCCTGATCGGTCGGCGAATCCAGCACCAATCGACCGACGCGGCCTGGGTAGCGACTGGCGTAGAGGGCGCCGAGAGTGGCGCCGTAGCCGACGCCGACCAGATTCAGCGAATCCTGACCGAGGGCGGACCGCACCGAGTCCAGGTCGTCCGCCACCTGGGTGCTGCCGAAGAAGACTGCCACCGGACCGATGGTGTCCTGACAGTTGAAGGTCAGATTTCGGGTGATGTCGGTCAGCCGCGAATCCCAGGAAGCCGGGCTGTCCTCCGCCGGAATGGACAGCAGATCCTGGGCCAGCCCGTCCTGAAGGCAGTCCACGTCCACCGATCCGCCGGACCCCCGGATGTCGACCCCGATGATCTGGAATTTAGCGGTGATCGCCGCGGGCAGCGCCGCCGCGGTCGCGGCCAGGTTGTGCACACCCGCGGTGCTGCTCTCCCAGGGACCGTTGCCCATGATCACCACCAGCGGCGGCGCGTCCTCGGGCAGGCCCTGAGCCCGGGCCCGGCCGACCACCATGGTCAGCTGGCCGTTGGCCGGCATCGCGTAGTCGATGGGGACGGCGATGGCGCCGCAGCTGATCTCGAAATCGGCGGCGTGTCCGGCCGCCACGTCCAATCCCGCGCACTGCCCCCAGCCCTGCAGGAGGGCGGCGGTCTGCCCCGGTCCGCCGGGCCCGGTCGGTGGCGCGCTGGTTTCGGCGGACGGCGCCGCCGGTTGACCCGCATCGCCGCCGTAAACCGCCAGGTCAGGGCGGTTGCTCGGGCCGAGGGTGCAGCCGGCCAGCAGAGCCGCCGCCGCAATGAGCGCGCCCGTCAGGCGTGCGGCACGGCGATCACGGGGCACGATCACACTCCTGACATCGACGGGCGGACAGCTGGTTCATCCCATCATGCGGGCGCCGGCGGCATGCTCGTTCGGTGATATCGGCCGCACCGGCCCGATCGGGTGCCGGTCCGGCGCGGCACCCCCAGTAGGCTGCGTGGTCGTGCCCCTAGTCCATTTGGTCGACGTGGAGCCGGTGATCAGCGGCGATGAACTGATTGCCGGCTTGGTCCCGCCGCCGCGGTTCAGTCAGGTTCGTTTCGACACCTATCTGCCCGATCCGGGCCATCCTTCGCAAGGCTTCGCGGTTGCCGCGCTGGAGGATTTCGCCGTCAAGATCAGCGCGCCGCCGGCCAAGCCGGGGTGGTTCCGGCGCAGCATCCCGGCGTCAGCGGCGACCGGCATCTACCTCGACGGCGGGTTCGGGGTGGGCAAGACCCATCTGCTGGCCTCTTTGTGGCATGCCGTTCCGGAGCCGAAGGCCTACGGGACGTTCGGTGAGTACACCCAACTGGTCGGCGCGCTCGGCTTCATCCCGACGATCAAGGCGCTGGCCAATCACCGATTGCTCGCGGTCGATGAGTTCGAGCTCGACGATCCCGGCGACACCATGTTGATGACGCGATTGCTGGGTGAACTGGCCGACGCCGGGGTGCACCTGGTCGCCACCTCGAACACCCTGCCCGACAAGCTCGGCGAGGGCCGCTTCGCCGCGGAGGACTTCAGGCGGGAAATCCATGCGTTGTCCGCCCGGTTCGACACGTTTCGGATCGACGGCCCGGACTACCGGCACCTGGGTCTGGCCCAGGCTCCGCCGTCGCTGTCCGAATCGCAGCTGCAGCTGATCGCCGGGATGGCCGCGGCCAGGTCCAGCGGCAGCAGCAGCCTGGACCGCTTCGACGCATTGTGCGACAAGCTGTCCCGGCTGCATCCGTCGAAGTACGGGCGGCTGCTCGACGGGGTTGCGTCCGTTCATCTGTCGCATGTGCATCCCACCCCGGACCAGGCGGTGGCGCTGCGCCTGGTGACACTGATCGACCGGCTGTACGACCGGTCGATTCCGGTGTTCGCCTCGGGCGGGTCGCTCGGCGAACTGTTCACCCCGGAGATGTTGCGCGGTGGCTACCGCAAGAAGTACCTGCGAGCGACGTCCCGGATTCTGGCGTTGGCCCGCGAGGCCCGCAACAGCTGACCGACCTCAGCCGGTGGCGAGCACGTCCTGCAGGGTGTCGACGGCGTCATCGATCTCCCGCCGTTCGATCACCAACGGCGGCGCGAAGCGCAGGGTGCGCTCCTGGGTTTCCTTGATCAGGACGCCCCGGCGAGCCATTTCCTCGGAGATCTGCCGGCCCGTTCGGCCGCCCGGACTCAGTTCGACGCCCGCCCACAGGCCGCGGCCGCGGACCTCGGCGACCCCGTGCCCCACCAGCGCATCGAGCCGTTGATGCAGGTGCACGCCGAGATCGGTGGCGCGGTTCTGGAACTCGCCGGTGGCCAGCAGGGCGACCACCGCACGGCCGATCGCCGCGGCCAGCGGATTGCCGCCGAAGGTGGACCCGTGGGTGCCCGGCTTCAGCACGCCCACCACCGATCGGCTGCCGACCACCGCCGAGACGGGCATGATGCCGCCGCCGAGCGCCTTTCCCAGGGTGTAGAGGTCGGCCCGCACACCTTCGTGATCCAGTGCCAGGGTCTGCCCGGTGCGGCCGAGGCCGGATTGGATCTCATCGGCGATCAACAGCACATTGTTGGCGTCGCAAATGGCGCGGACCCGGGCCAGATAGCCCGCCGGCGGCACGACCACACCGGCTTCCCCCTGAATCGGCTCGATCAGGACGGCCGCGGTGTCCGGGGTGACCGCGGATTCCAGCGCCTCGGTGTCGCCGAATTTCGCCGAGACGAAACCGGGAGTGAAGGGTCCGTACTGGTTGCGGGCCACCGAGTCGTCGGAGAACGACACGATCGAGATCGTCCGACCGTGGAAATTGCCGCCGGCGGTGATGATCTGCGCGCGATTCTCCGGGACCCCTTTGACCTGATAGGCCCACTTGCGGGCCAGCTTGATGGCACTCTCGACCGCTTCGGCGCCGGAGTTCATCGGCAGCACCATCTCGGTGCCGGTCAATTCTGCCAGCTCATGGCAGAACGGGCCGAGTTGGTCGTGGTGAAACGCCCGCGAGGTCAGCGTGACCCGGCCCAGCTGGGCCACCGCGGCGGCGATGAGCGCGGGGTGGCGATGCCCGAAGTTCAGTGCCGAGTAGCCCGCGAGCATGTCCAGGTACCGCTTGCCGGTGACGTCGGTGACCCACGCCCCCTCCGCCGTGGCCACCACAACCGGCAATGGGTGGTAGTTATGGGCACACCAGGCGTCGTCGAGATCGATGAAGTAAGCCGGATCGTTGGTCACCGTGGGAATGCTACTGCGACCGATTCGGGGGTATGTGGTAGAAGTCCGCAAGGGTGGCCGGCGCCGTCGCCGGCCGGCGAAAAGTGCGAGAGTGGAGGGCATGGGCAACAAGAAGAGCAGCAAGTCCGAGAAGTCGGCCAAGACCCCGGCGGCCCCGCTGACCGCCGCCGAGCTGTTCCGGCTCCCGGACGGGCCCGTCAACCTGGCCAAGGTCAGTACCGAGCGGGCCGCCGGCGGGCCGGCGGACAAGCAAGCCGCAGCCGCCGCGATGCCGGCCCTCGCCGAGAAGTTGGCCGGCCTGCAGGAGAAGCTCTACGCGCAGGCCATCGGGGGAGATCGGCGTGGGGTGCTGGTCGTGCTCCAAGCCATGGACACCGCCGGCAAGGACGGCATCATCGAGAAGGTGATCGGCCTGTGCAACCCGGCCGGAATCAAGCTGACCTCCTTCAAACGCCCGACCCAGGAGGAACTCGCCCACGACTTCCTCTGGCGGATCGAAAGGCAGGTGCCTGCGCCCGGGTATATCGGCGTCTTCAACCGTTCGCACTACGAGGACGTTCTCGTCCAGCGCGTCCACAACATCGTGCCCAAGGAAATCTGGTCCAAGCGGTACGCAACGATCAACGCCTTCGAGCGGAAATTGGACCGAAGCGGGATCAGCATCGTGAAGGTCTTCCTGCACATTTCCAAGCAGGTGCAAGCCGAACGGCTCGCCGACCGATTGGACGATCCGACCAAGTACTGGAAGTTTAATCCCGGTGATATCGACGAGCGAGGTTACTGGGATGCCTATCAGGAGGCCTACGGGGCAGCCCTGCAGCGGTGTTCCACGGTCGCCGCGCCCTGGCATGTGATCCCGTCGGACCACAAGTGGTACCGCAACTGGGCAGTCGCCGCGCTGCTCGCTCAGACCCTGGAGAACCTCGCCCCGCAGTATCCGGCGGCGACCTTCGACGTCGGCGAGCAGCGGGCGCGGCTGGCTGCCAGCCTGAAGTTGTGATCGGAATCGGTATCGGCGCTGGTATCGGCGCCGGCATTGAGCGGTCGCGACCGTGAGCTCTTTCGCGCTGATCGTTCCGCTGAAGTCCAGTGTCCGGGGCAAGTCGCGAATCCTGCTGCCGCTCGCGCAGCGGCGGGCGCTGGCGTTGGCTATGGCGCATGACACGGTGCTTGCGGCTGCCGCGGCGCACGGGGTGGACACGGTGCTGGTCGTCGCCGAGGACCCAGCGGACGCGGCCGGGTTCGCCGACCTCGGCGCCAAGGTGTTGATCAAAGCGGCCCCGGGCCTCAACGAGGCGATCATGTCGGGCGCGGGGTGGCTCGCCGTCGGCGGGTGGACCGGTCCGGTCGCGGTGATCCCCGCCGACCTGCCGTTTCTGCAGGGCACCGATCTGCGCGACGCGCTGCAGGAGGCGAGCGCCCAGCCGAGCGCGGTGGTCGCCGACCTGGCCGGAACCGGCACCACCGTGCTGACCGCGGTCGACGGTGCTTCACTCCGACCGCATTTCGGGTCCTGGTCGTTCGCCGCTCATCAGCGGGCCGGCGCGACCGCCGTGCCGGTGCCGATTTCGAGTACCGTTCGCTGGGATGTGGACACGGTCGCCGACCTGGGCCGCAGCGGTTCCGGATCCTCGCTCGGGCCGCACAGTCGCGCCGTCCTGCACCCCCGGTGGGTCGAGCAGCGCGGGCGGCTTTCGGCGGCCGAGTAACCGCCCGGTGTTACCGTGGCAGACATGGATCGACGTTTCCTGCGCCCCAGTTGGGTAGCGGGCCATGTCCTCGTCGTGATCGCCTTCTTCACCTGTCTACGGCTGGCCTGGTGGCAACTCGACCGGAGCGAGGCAACCACCGGCACCCTGCAGAATGTCGGCTACGCGATTCTGTGGCCGTGTTTCGCCGTCGCTTTCGTCTACATGTGGGTCCGCTTCCTCAGCTTGGAAAAGCTGCGGGCCGACGAAGAAGCCAAGGCGCACGAGGAGTCGTTCGCCCGAGTGATCGCCGAGGTCGAGGCATTGACCGGGGCGAGCCCACTCGATCCGAAGTCTTCGGTCGACCTGCCGGCAGGCGTCATTGCCGATCCCGGCACCGAATCCGGCGGATCCGATTTTGTCGGGATGGTCGGCGAGGAGGATGCCGACGATCCGGAGTTGAACGCCTATAACCGAGCGCTGGCCGCATTGGCCGAGAAGGATCTACGTGCCTGAAAACGCAGTTGCCGTTTCCCCGAAGGTGCTGGCCGCGCTTGGCCGGTTCCGGATCGCCGCCAACATAGTGGGGGTGGCGCTGATCGTGCTGGTGATCGCGATGATCCTGCGCTACGGCTTCGACCAACGCTGGGCAGTGGCCACCTGGGGGCCCATCCACGGGACCCTCTACTTCGCCTACTTCCTGATCGTGCTGGACCTGAGTTTCAAGGCTCGCTGGTCCCCGATCGGCACCTTGCTGATCATCCTGGCCGGGGTGGTTCCCGGTGTGTCGTTCATCGCGGAGAAGCACGTCCGAGGCAAGGTTCTGGCCGGCCAGCGGCTGTAGGTCCGGTCACCGGGATTTGGGGAACGGCCTCCGGCAGAGTCGTCGTCGATGGCAGCATGTCGTTGGACGGCTACATCACCGGATTGGGCCCGGCCTCGGTCGGAACGCCGTTTCAAGCGGCCGGCGACGAACGTGAACTGCTGGATGAGGCGTTCGCCCGGCTGGGCCCAGTCGTGATGGGCCGCAATGTCTATGACGCTGCGCAGGGTTCGCAGCAGCGTCCGCTCTGGTCCGATACCACGCTGTTCGTGCTGACCCGTCACTGATGGGTTGCGGCCGCGCTGATGCGTGCGCGAGAAGTCGCGTGCGGCAGGGACATCAACGTGATGGGCGGCGCCGACGTGATCCAGCAGTTCCTCCGCGCCGGGCTGATCGATGAGCTCGAGGTGCACGGGGCCCCGGTGATTCTGGGCGCCGGGATCTAGCTGTTCGAAATCGGCGTCACGGTCGAGTTGCAGAGCATCCGGACGCTCGACACCCCGCACGCCACGCATCTGAAGTTCCGAGTCGGCCATTGGCAGCCTTCAGGGCGGTAGATGACAGTCCGGTCATAAATCGCCCTTCAGGGACATCGATCACGCAACCTCGTCGCAGGAGTCCGCAGGTCCGCGCTCCGATCGTCGAGGGAGAACCATGCACCTATCTGTCCGTCCACGCCGCCACCGCGGTATCAGGCGGCGACCGGCCGTCATCGTCCTGGCTGTCGTGCTCGCACTACTGGTCAGCGGCGTCGGCCCCGGACAGGGGGTGCGGAACCTTCTCGTCCCCGAGGTCGCCGAGGCCGCGGAGGGGCTCCCCGCCAGCCCCACCGACGAATCGGTGGTGCCGCACTACTTCGGTCCGTACCCCAACTGGGCCAACAGCCCCCAGACGCTGGCGGACGCGATCGTCAAGATCAGCGTCGGCACCCCGACGCCGGTCTCCTTCGGTAACCCGTTGATCGAGCGTCAGTACGCCACCGATTACGCTACGTCGCTCCCTGACCTGGGGCCGGTCCTGGTCGTGCTGGACCACGCCCCGCTGCCGGCGGGCACCCTGCAGGACTTCCAGAGCTGGAACCAGGGAACAGCCGGCGCAAGCCCCCGCACCTCGGCCGGCGGTACGTTCCACGCCCTGGTACTGCGGCCCACCAGCACGCCGGGCACCCCGAATTCGTACACAGTCGTCTTCACGAGCTCCGTGCTCACCGTGCCGACGCCGACGGTGGCCACCGGCGAGGTCCAGACCTACCCGGTGTCGCCGGTGACCGTCCAGAAGGGCGACGTGATCGGCCTCTACGGCCAGGGCGTGCCCGTCGACACCGGCGTCGTGGCGAACGGGGACACCCTGAGCACACCCGCCAGCGGTGACCCCACCCTGGCCACGAACGTCCCCCCGACGCAGGGCAGCACGTTCACCCTCGGTGACCCGGGCTACCCCGACTTCTCCCACGACCGCACCTACTCCTTGGCCGCCGACGTCACCCCGACGATTGCCGACCCGGGCACCGGCGCCGAGGCCACCGCCTCGGTCGACCCGAAGACCGGGGCGATCACCGGCATCGACGTGACGACCCCGGGCGCCGGCTACGTCACCGCTCCCAGCGTGCAGGTCACCACCGCCGGCGTCACCCCGACCGCGGTCGCCACCGCCACCGCCAGCATCGCCACCGGCGTGATCACCGGCATCGACGTGAACGAGACCGGCTACGGCTTTACCGCACCGCAGGTCACCCTCGCCGGGGGCAACCCGACCGCGGGCTTCGAGGCGCACGCCATCGCGAGCGGCGTGGTCGACAACCTCACCCTCACCGGCGGCGGCGCGGGCTACCAGGCCCAGCCGTTGGTGACGCTGTCCAAGCCGGATCTCTCCAGCGGGACGCAGGCCACGGCCAGCGCGACCATGGACGCCACCGGAGTCGTCACCGGCGTTGCGATTGCCGACCCGGGCAGCGGCTACACCGCCGCCCCGACGGTGACCGTCACTGACGCCAGCAAGACCGTACCCACCACGACCGCCACGGTCACGGCGACGATCGGGGTCACCAAGATCGACCTCACCGACGGTGGCCAGGGTTACGTCGCTGCACCCACCGTCACCATCGCCGATACCGTCGGCATCGCAGACAAGGGCGCCAGCGCCACCGCGCGGGTGGCCGTCAAGGGCTCCGTCACCGGCATCACCGTGACCGCTGCGGGTGCGGGGTACCTCACCCCGGGGATCAAGAAGTTCGTCGACACGCTACCGGGCCAGGACGAGTCCCAGGCCAACGACCTCGGCCAGTACATCCCGACCGCCCAGCCCGACACGACCACCTACCCCGGCACCGACTACTACGAGATCGCGGTGGTCCAGTACCGGATGAAGTTCCACCGGGACCTGCCCGCCACCCTGCTGCGCGGCTACGTGCAGCTCTCGACGAGCGTCGTGCCGGGCAAGAAGCTCGCCCTCGGGAACGCGAACCTCGATCCGACGCTTGCCGACACCCCTGTCGCCGGCGGCTACACCGCCGTCGACAAGCCGCATTACCTCGGACCGACGATCATGGCCACCAAGAACAAGCCCGTGCGCGTGCTGTTCCGCAACCTGTTGCCCGTCGGAATCGCCGGCGACCTGTTCCTGCCCGTCGACACCACCGTGATGGGGGCCGGGGCCGGCCCGCAGATGATGCAGCTCGACGCGAACGGCGTGCCGAAGGACATGGCCCCCGACCTGAACAGCGCGACGGACGACGTCCGCAACCCGATGTGCGGAAAGACCCCGAAGCCGACGACCTGCTACTCCGAGAACCGCGCCACCCTGCACCTGCACGGCGGCATCACCCCGTGGATCAGCGACGGCACGCCGCACCAGTGGACCACTCCGACTGGCGAGAACACCGCCTACCCGAAGGGTGTCAGCGTCAGCAACGTGCCGGACATGCCCGATCCCGGGCCCGGCGCGGAGACGTTCTTCTACACCAACCAGCAGAGTGCGCGGATGATGTTCTACCACGACCACTCGTGGGGCATCACCCGGCTGAACGTGTACGCCGGTGAAGAGGCCGGCTACATGATCACCGACGACGCGGAGAAGGCGCTGATGGCTCCGGGCGGCGCGCTGGACGGGCTCGGCACCGGCACTGCGCTGACCATCCAGGACAAGACCTTCGTGCCCAGCGCGGCGCGGATGGCCCAACTCGACCCGACCTGGGATGCGAAGAAGTGGGGCGGCGAGGGCAACCTCTGGCAGCCGCACGTCTACATGCCCGCGCAGAATCCCGGCGACCCCAGTGGGATGAGCTCCTTCGGCCGCTGGTTCTACGGCCCGTGGTTCTGGCCGCCGGCCAAGGACGCCAAGTACCCGCCGATGGCGAATCCCTACTTCGACCCGACATGTGACCCGAACGTGGCGGCCTTCTGTGAGCCGGCCCTGGTCCCCTCGACGCCGAACAACTCGGTCGGCATGGAGGCCTTCCACGACACCCCGATCGTCAACGGCACGGCCTACCCCACCACGACGATGGCCCCGAAGAGCTACCGCTTCCGCATCCTCAACGGCTCCGACGACCGGTTCTGGAACCTGTCCTGGTACGTCGCCGACCCCGCGACCGGCACCGAAGTGGCGCTGAAGGCCAGCGAGGTCCAGGCCGCGCTGACCGATACGTCGATCTCACCGAACCCGGACACCGCCATCAGCCCGAAGGGGCCGGACTGGATCCAGATCGGCAACGAGGGTGGCTTCCTGCCCACGCCGGTCGTCGTGCCCGCCCACGAGACCACGTGGATCACCGACCCCACCCGGTTCGACGTGGGTAACGTCGACCAGCACTCATTGCTGCTGGCGCCGGCCGAACGGGCCGACGTGGTGGTGGACTTCTCCGCTTACAAGGGGAAGACGCTGATCCTCTACAACGACGCCCCGGCTGCCTTCCCCGGCCGAATCCCCGGCTACGACTACCGCGCCGGCGGTCCGGACATGTCTCCCGGTGGTGCGCCGTCCACGCTGCCTGGCTACGGTCCGGACACCCGGACGGTCATGCAGGTCAAGGTCTCCAATACCGCACCGGCACTGGCCTTCGACCGGCCCAACACCACAGCTGACCAGATGGGCAAGTTGATGGCCGCGTTCGACCACCACATCGACCCTGCTACCAACAAGCCGGCTGGTGTGTTCGAGTCCAGCCAGAACCCGATCGTGGTCGGCCAGGCCGCGTACAACCAGGCCCTGGGCACGAGCTTCGCCGGCTCCGGCTACTGCAACGCGGCCAGCAACCCGGCGGCCAAGTGCGACGGCTTCGCGAGGATCGCCGAGCAGGGCGGGGACATGTTCAAGTTCGACACACTCGCCGGCGGACGAATGTCCCTACCTATCCAGGGCAAGGCCGTGCACGACGAGATGAACTCGGCGAACTTCGACGAGTGGGGACGGATGAGCGGCAACATCGGCTTGGAGGCGCAAGGTGCGACGCCGCTGCTGCAGAACGTCATCCTCTACCCGTACGTGAACCCGGCCACCGAGATCCTCAGCGGCATGGCGTCCACTGACCCGCTCAAGGTGACACCGGTCTCCGCCGTGGCTCCCGACGGCACCCAGATCTGGAAGATCACCCACAACGGCGTGGATACCCACCCGCTGCACTTCCACCTCAACGACGTCCAAGTGCTCAACCGGGTGACGTGGGACAACATCATCATCCCGCCCGATCCGACCGAGCTGGGCTGGAAGGACACGGTGCGGGTGAGTCCGCTCGAGGACACCATCGTCGCGGTGCGACCGATCGTGCCGAAGCTGCCGTTCGGCATCCCGGACAGCAAGAGGCCGCTGAATCCGATGATGCCAATCGGAGCCAAGGGCACGACCACGGGTGCGAACGGATCCCAGGCCGGGTTCAACAACACCGACACCAACGGCAATCCCATCGCCCCGATCGTCAACGTCATGACCAACTTCGGATGGGAGTACGTCTGGCACTGCCACATCCTCAGCCACGAGGAGATGGACATGATGCGTCCGATCACCCTCAACGTGCCGAGGACGACGCCGGACAAACCGGTGCTACAGCTCACGCGGCCGACGGCCGGCGTGGTCCTGAGCTGGACCGACGGCACGCCCGTCTCGCTCGCGGATCCAGCGACCTGGGGTAGTCCCAAGAACGAGATCGGCTACCTGATCAAGCGTGCCCCGGTCACCAACAACAAGGTGGGTGCTTACACCCAGGTCGGCACGGCCCTGGCCAACGTCACCACCTGGACCGATGTCACCGCAGGAACCGGCAAGTTCGCCTACCAGGTGACCGCCTACAACGCGTCCGCGGCTATCGCGGTCTCGAACTCGGTCATCGCCCCAGCACGGCCGATCGTCAAGTCCGTCACCCCCAGGGACGGCGCTATCAGCGTGGCGGTGGGTAGGACGCCGGTCGTCATCGTTTTCGACAGCGCGGTGACGGTGCCGGCCGGGGCGTTCACCCTGAAGCAGGGCGATACGGCGGTGCCATCCGCCGTGGCGATGACCACCGGGACCACGGCCACGCTGACCCCGGATGCGGCCCTGCTGGCGGGGACGACCTATACCTGGTCGCTCACCGCCGATATCACCAATGCGGGGGGCGCTGCGCTCACACCCAAGACAGGGGCGTTCACCACTATGGCCAAGCCGACCGTGACGACGCAGAATCCCGCAGCTGATGCAGTCGGGGTAAGCCTGACGTCGACTGTCTCGGTGACCTTCAATCTGAACGTGAAGGGGGTGACGGCGAGCAGCTTCACGCTCCAGTCACCAAGCGGGCCGGTGGCGGCGACGGTGGCCTACAACACCACCTCCCACGTCGCCACCCTGACGACGCGGAAGTCGCTGCTGCCGAAGACCGTCTACCGGGTCACCCTCACGTCCGGGATCCAGAACACGACCGGGGATCCCCTGACGGCCACGTCCTGGACGTTCACCACCCGGTAACGTCTAGCAATCACCGAGTATCACAACGCCGTCCGGTTCCGCCTCCTGGGGCGGGGCCGGGCGGCGTTGTGATGACAGTCCACGTCCCGAACACCGGAAAGAATGAGGAGACGATCGTGCCGCGAGCGACGACCGGCAGCGCCGCGACCCGGGGGTCCCTGACCCGGCGGCTTCTCGGGGTGCTGTTCGCCGCGGTGGCCCTGGGTCTGGCGCTACCTCCGGCCCAGGCCTTCGCCCACGCCGAGCTGCTGTCCACCGACCCCATCCCGGGTGCGGTGCTGGCCAGCGCCTCGACAGCGGTGGAGCTCACCTTCGATGAGCCGGTGTTTCTCGTCCCAGACGGCTTCCAGCTCTACGACGGCAGCGGCAGCCACCGCACCGTGCCCGCCGAGGCGGTGGATGCCACGGTCCGCGCCACGCTGCCGGCTGATCTCCCCGACGGCAGTTACGTGCTGGGCTGGCGGGTGGTCTCCGACGACTCCCACCCGGAGTCCGGGCTGCTGCCCTTCGCCATCGGGCACGCCGACGCAATCGCGCCGACCGTCGCCCAGACCGACACGCGACCCGTGGGCATCCTGTACGGGGCGCTCACCGCCCTCGGGTACCTCGGGCTGTTCACCCTGGTGGGCCTGACGGTGTTCGACCTGTTCATCACCCGCACCATCGCGGCGGGTCGTCGGCTGCCCCGGGTCGCGGCCGTCGTTACCGTCGGCGCGTACGCCCTGCTGGTACCCGTCACCGTAGTGCGGGAGCGGGGATCGGGTCTGGGTGCGCTGTTCGACCCGGCCACCGTCACCACCGGCCGGCCGGGGGCGGCCGTGCTCACCTTGGCGCTCGCCGGCTCGGGGACGTTGCTGATGCTGCTGCGGCGCCACCTGCACGGACGGGTCGGGCCCGCCGCCGGGACGGTGGGGGCGATGGTCGCCCTGGTGTCCGTGTTGCCCGTCGGCCACACCCGGACCTTCGGGCCGACCTGGCTGGTGATGGGCGCCGACCTGGTCCACGCGGCTGCGGCGTCGGTGTGGCTGGGTGGCCTCATCGCCCTGGGACTGCACCTCGCCCGGGCCAGACGACGACACGACGATCCGGCCGCGGCCGCCCTCGTGCTGGGCCGGTTCTCTACTCTCGCGGGAGTCCTCGTCGTCCTGGTGGGCGTCACCGGGACCATCCTGGCCGTGGTCATCGTCGGATCTTTCCCGGCCCTGGTGGACAGCGCCTACGGTCGGCTGCTGCTGATCAAGATCGGTCTCGTCGCGGTGATCGGCGGCCTGGCGGCGTGGAACAGGTTCTGGCTCGTACCGCGCCTCGGGCGCAACGGTGATACCGCCCGGGCCTGGCGTCAGCTCTCCCTGGCCGTCCGGCTGGAAGCGGTCGGGCTGGTGCTGGTGGTCGGCCTCACCTCGGCGCTGACCATGCAGAACCCGCGGGTCGCCGAGACCTCGGTGCCCGCCCCGGCCGAGACCTCAGCGCCGACTCCAGCCGGGACCCCGCTGCTCGCCGACCTCGGCACCGGCCACCTGACGGGTCAGTTCACCCCGGCCACAACGGGTGTGAATGTGATCACCTTCGACATCACCGACGCCGGGGGGCGCCCCATCGTGCCGCTCGGGTTGCCGCAGGTCAGCGTGGCCGAGCCGAACCTGAGTCTCGGACCGTTGATCGCCGAGGTCCAGCCCGGGGCGACACCAGGTAGCTACCGGGCCGTGGTCGACGTACCCGCCGCGGGTCAGTGGAAGATCACCATCGCCGTCCGGATCAGCGAGGTCGAGCAGCCCGCGGCGGTCGCAGACGTGGTGGTCCTCGACTGAGGCAGGCCTGGCCCCGTCACGCCCACGGCCGCCCGAGCTCGGCAGGCGACGCTGACGGTCGAACGCCGAGACAGCCGGCGCCGCCGATCAGCTTCTGGCGTCGACCAGGTCGCCGCGCGGATCACTTTCGACGGGGTCGGCGGCGGGCGCTTCGACCGGGTCGGGCGCCAGGCCCACCGGGAATCGCAGGGTGAACGTGGTGCCCCGCCCAACCGTACTGACCACCGCGACGGAGCCGCCATGCGACTCGGCGATCGCCTTGACGATGGCCAGCCCCAGCCCGCTGCCGGCCCGGTCACCCGCCGTGGACGCGGTCTTGAAGATCTCGAAGACGCTGCTCAGGTCCGGTGCCGGAATGCCCGCGCCGGTGTCCCGCACGGATAGCACCAGCTGGCCGGCGTGCGCGACCGCCGTCACCGCGATGGTGTCGCCCGGCGCGGTGAATTTGACCGCGTTCTCCAGCAGGCAGTCCAGCATCGCCTCGAGCCGTTCGTCGTCACCCTGAACGGTGCCGACCGCACTCCGCGCGCTCCACTCTCTTTCGGCGGTGACCGACCACCGCCGCAGGATGTCGGCCAGCAAGCGGTCCACGTCGACCGGCCCCGGCACCGACGGCTCGACGACCCGGACCAGGGTGAGCAGGTTGGTGGCCAGCGCGGACGCCTTCACCAGCTCGGCAACCACCAATTCGGCGTCCTCGCGCACCGTCGGCTCGACCGACTGGTCGGCGATCAGCTGCGCGTAGCCACGGGCGATCGTCAGCCGGGTACGTACCTCGTGCGAGCCGAAACGGGCTGCGTTCGCACGCTGCTCACTCTGCAGCCGGTCCGCCTCCTGCAGCGCCCGTAGCCGGGCCTGGGCGGCCCACTGCCGGTCCACATGCCAGATGAGCAACCCGAGAATGACGCCCATCAGGACGATCTCGCTGCATTCCTCCCACTTGATGATCCCCAACGTCGCATGCCGGACCAAGGCGGCACCGGTTACCCCGGAGATGACGACGAACACCACCGCGGTGGCGCCACGGGGCCATGGACACAACCCGTAGAGCAGCGCGAAGCTCGCCCACACCAGGTGGTACGGAATCGTCTCCTCGCCCGGCAACGCGAAGGTGAGATAGCAGTTGACCCCGGCGAACAGTACCCACCCGAGAAAAAGCCCTGACTTAAGCCGTGAGTCGATACCCGACATTCCGCACCGTCTCGATCTTGTCGGTCGATAGTTTCCACCGCAGGCGGCGCACACAGACGTCGACCACGTTCGTACCGGCGTCGAACTTCGTCCCCCAGACGCGTTCGAGCAGTTCGGCCCGGGTACACGCCTCGGGGGCGCGCTGGACCAGGTACGACAGCAACACGTACTCGCGTTGAGTGAGCGCCACACTGCGACCGTCGACCATCAGTGCGCGCTGTTCGATGTCGATCTCGACCCCTGCGCCGCGCAGGTACCGGTAGGCGGTCGAGGCGGACGCGTGCGACGGAGCGGGGGTCCTGATCCGCGTCTTGACCCGGGCCAGGAGCTCGGCGTTGGCGAATGGCTTCGCCAGGAAGTCGACCGCGCCGTGTTCAAGGACGCCGACCCTCGTCGCCACCTGCGTCATGGAGGACAGCACTATGACGCGACTTGCGGGGCGGAATCTCATCAACTCGGCTAGGACGTCCTCGCCCCGTCCGTCCGGAAGCACGAGGTCGAGAAGTATCAGATCGGGGTCCATGGCCTGGATCGCGGTCAGCGCTTCACTCGCGGTCGGCGCGACGGTGACCGCGTAGCCTGCGCCGCTGAGGATACGGACGAGCAAGCGAGCCAGCACGGGCTCGTCCTCAACCACCAGAATGCGGTGCACGTCGGTGTAGGTCGCCTCTCCGTAATGTCCCGGTCAACACGGGGTCAGCAACTGTGTGTAGCCCATTAAACCTTATGTTGATCCGTTCGGGAAACCAAAGTAGCTCTTTGTCCGATGTCGCGATCCGTCGAGTCACTTTCCGTAGTTGCCGAGACGGCAGTCCTGTCACGAACGCACAGCGTCGGCGAAGCGTTCCTATCGCTGAGGGCTGTTACGTTCTTCTGCGACTCCGGCCTCGAGTTGACGGAGAACATGTTCGATCGAGGCGACTACCGAGCCCTGAAGCATCCACAGATCGGCGCGCCCTCGGGTGTCGACATCGAGGGTCATCAGCTCGCTCAGCACCGCGCGCGCATCCTGAACGACACTGACGGTGCGCGCCACCGCCTCGTCGACGCGGTCGACCTTATGGGCGCCGTATTGGGCGCTGACCAGGTCACCGAAAGCGCGCAATCCGTTGGCCAGGTCGTCGAACAGGACGGCGAACGCGCGGGGCAACTCAGCGCCGCCCGGATTGCCTGAGTCCACTGCCGCTGTTGGCGTTTCGTTGCCCATCACGACCAGCAGCGCCCGCTCGGCGGCCAGACATCCCTCGAGCCTTTCGAGCGCCGATCGCAGTCCGGGGTGCACCTTGGCGGCAGTGAGCGCCCGCGGGTTCAATCTCCGGCCTTCCTCGACCGCATGAATCGCCGCGGAGGCAGCGGCGACGTCCCGTGCGATGTCCGCGGTCCAGTCGAGCCAGGCCCTGACTTCCTCGCTGTGCGGAGGCTGATCACCCAAGGTCAGCGCGACCTCGTTCAGCAGCGCAGCCTGCGAACGGGCCACCTTTCGTACCGAGTCGCTCGCCCGCTCGGTCGGGATCGAGACGGGAAGCGCCAGGCTGAAACCAATGCCGACGACGGTTCCGATGAGCGTGTTGGCCACCCGGACCTGCGCTGCCAATTCCGGCGAGGACACCGCCAGGATGAGCATCGCCGTGATCGGTGCCTCCAGCGACTGTTCACCCAGACGGAGCACCTTCGCCAGGATCAACGACGCTGAGATCGCCGCGGCAAGACTCCACCAGGACAAACCGAACCAGCTGGCGAGTCCCACGGCCACCAGCACGCCGGTCAGCACAGCACCGACCCGGACGACCCCCGTCCGTAGCGTGCCGACGGTGGAGGCCTGAACGACCAGCAAGGCAGTCAGCGGTGCGGTCAGATCAATGACCCTGGGGGACAGCGCGCTTGCCACCAGGTAGGCGATCACCGCTGCGACGGTGAGCCGACCGATCTGGGCAGCCCCGGGTCGCAGTCGAGCCGGAACATCTGACCAGGAAGTAGGGAACGAGGGCCACATCCACCAGGACAGCTGACGCAGCCGTGATCGGGTCCATCGATTCCGTTCGGGCCGCACGGTCACCAAACCTTGACTTTCGGAGCCCGGCGCCATCGCGACGGTGAGTTGGGCTTCCGTGATAATGCCACCACCGTCCGTCGGTTGGCCCGGGGAACGTGGTAGTTCTGAGCAAGCGTTGAGAGTTGTAGCCGGCGCAGCAGAGCCAGACCCGCAGAAGAGGATCGCCAGTGCCACCCCGCCGTCGCAGTGTTTTCCTGACCGTGCTGATCATCGTTCTCCTGTTGTTGCATGGTCTTCCGTGGTTGCTGCTGGTGCTCGCCCCGGCCTGGCCTACCGCGGTGACCGTCGCCGCCAGTGTCGTCACGGTGTTGGTACTGGTCACGTTTCCGTTGGCGATGTGGCGCGGGCACGGGGCGCATCACCAGGATGGGCTGGCGGCGGCGGGTGACAGCTGGCTCGGCATCATTTGGTTGCTATTTAGCTGGAGTGTGCTCGGCGGCGGCGTCAGCGTGCTGCTGACAGTCTCCGGGGTGCCGGATCCGGCCAGGTCACGGTGGGTCGCAGCGGGTGTGCTGTGCTGGGTCACTGGGCTCGCGGCCTGGGGTTTCTGGCAGGCCCGCCGCGTCCCGGTCGTCCGGCGCGTCGAGGTGGCCATTCGCCGGCTGGGGAGCGGGCTGGACGGTCTGCGGGTAGCCCTGGTCGCGGATACCCATTTCGGCCCGATCAACCGGGCCAGATGGTCGGCCGGGGTGGCCAGGGTGGTCAACGGGCTGGACGCCGACGTCGTGGCGCATGCCGGCGATGTCGCTGACGGCAGCGTTGAACAGCGACGGGAGCAGGCGGCCCCCCTCGCCGACATGCGGGCTCGGGAGGCCAAGGTCTACATCACCGGGAACCACGAATACATGTCCGGGGCGGCCGAATGGTCCGCCCACATGGCCGAACTGGGTTGGACAGTGCTGCGCAACAAGCACGTGCTGGTCCACCGGGGTGGCAGCACGCTGGCGGTGGCCGGCATCGACGACCGGACCGCTGCCGGATCCGGAGTACCCGGCCACGGTGCCGATCTCCGAGCAGCGCTGACCGGGATCGAGCCGGAGGTGCCGGTACTGCTGCTCGCTCACCAACCCAAGCAGGTGATCCACGCGGCTGACGCCGGCGTCGACCTACAACTGTCCGGCCACACCCATGGCGGGCAGATCTGGCCGTTCCATCTCATCGTCCGGGCCGAGCAGGGAGCGCTCACCGGCCTCAGCCGGCACGGCGAACGCACCCAGCTCTACACCAGCCGCGGGTCGGGTTTCTGGGGGCCGCCGTTCCGGGTGTTCGCGCCCAGCGAGATAACCCTGCTGACCCTGCGTGCGGCCGGCGGCGATCAAACCTGAAGAGAAATACCACCCGAGCGGCGCCGGGTGGATGGGTTTCACATTCCATCCGGGCCGCTCACACTGAGCAATCGCACGATTACGCTCAACTCATGGTGTTTCAGCACGTCGGTCGTTCGGCGAGGGCCAGCGCGCCCGATCGCGATCCGGCCAAAGACCTGATACCGGGCGTCTGCGTCATCGGCACGGTGACCCATCTCGCCTTTTTGATGTTGTTCGCGTACACCGGGTTCCCGTTACTGGTGGCGGCGAACGTCTGCAGCATCGCGATCTACCTCATCGTGTTGGCGCTGGAACTCCGCACTGACACCAGCCCCATCGTCACCTTCGGCCTGATCGGTGGCGAACTTTTTGGCCATGCCCTGGTTGCCACTGTGGTCATCGGATGGGACAGCGGATTTCACTACTACATCCTGTTGCTGGTTCCGGTCACCGCGGTCGGCGCCATCCACCCCGCCTGGCTCAAGGCCGTGGCCGTGTCGTCAGCCGGCCTCGGCTATGTCGGACTCGACCTGTTGCTGCGGTCGGCGACGCCGACGCACGCACTATCGGGCACGTTCATCGGGCTCGCTTACTACTTCAATCTGCTGTCGACGATGCTCATCCTGGCTGGTCTGGCGCTCCGCTACCACAGTTTGATCAATCAGACGCAGGCCACATTGCGGGTGATGGCCTCGACCGACCCGCTGACGCAACTGCGCAACCGTGAGTCGCTGACAGTTCTGATTCGGCAGCAGCACAGCCGTGCCCAACGGGGGCACTCGCTCTCGTTCGTCATGTGCGACATCGACCTGTTCAAAGCCGT
Source organism: Mycobacteriales bacterium (assembly GCA_038245175.1). Classification (GTDB taxonomy): domain Bacteria; phylum Actinomycetota; class Actinomycetes; order Mycobacteriales; family Nakamurellaceae; genus Nakamurella. Next base: position 286,590 of record JBBRSR010000002.1, read on the forward strand.
CAACGACCGCTGGGGGCACGCCGCAGGCGATGCAGTCCTGCGGTTTGTCAGTCGGTCGATGGCCGGCAGCGTCCGCGAGGCGGATTATCTCGGCCGTTGGGGCGGCGAGGAGTTTCTGGTCGTCCTGCCCGACGCGGACGCCGACACCGCCGCCGCCGTAGCCGAACGTCTGCGCAGCGAGATAGCCTCGTTGCCGGTGCTTTTCCAGGGTGGGCCGCCGCGGATCACCGTCACCGTCGGGGTGGCGACCCTCGAGCCGGGAGAAGCGGCCGCACAGGCGATAGCCCGAGCCGACGGCGCTCTGTACTCGGGCAAGCGGGCAGGTCGCAATCGCGTGGTCGCGGCGGTCGCTTCAGCTTCCGATTGGAACGCTGCACCCTCGACGTAGTGGACTATGCGTCGTTACCTGTCTGGTCGACTGAAAGATCAGCAACTGTACCAGCAGCAGACCCGAGCAGAGCGTGCGCCGTGGCAGTTCGTGACGAGTGAGGAGACGATATTCATGGGGGAGCAACCCAGCACCCGCGCGCCGGTCACCTACGACAGCTGCACTCACATCGAGGGCCCGTTCTACCACGGCACGAAGTCTGCTCTCGAGGCCGGCACCGAACTGGTCCCCGGCTACGGCTCCAACTTTCAGCAGGGCAGGGTATCCAACAACATCTACTTCACCGGGCTCGTGGAGACAGCCGTCTGGGGAGCAGAGCTGGCCACGGCGCTGGCCGGGAGTGGGGAGCGGGGGCACATCTACCTCGTCGAACCCGGCGGCCCGTTCGAGGACGACCCCAACGTGACCGACAAGCGATTCAGCGGCAACCCCACGCAGTCGTATCGGACCCGCCACCCGCTGCGCGTCATCGCCGAGCTGGCGAGCTGGCAAGGTCACGCCCCCGAAGTGCTCAAAGGCATGCTGGATCGCCTCGCGCAGCTCCGGGCGGAGGGTCTGGACGTCATCGAGGACTAGCCGGATAGGGCACGGATAGGGCACGGATAGGGCACGGAAAGGGCACGGATGGGCGTGATCGATCCAGGCGACATCGTGCCCGCCGCCGCAGTAGGATCGTCAGTACACGAGACAGTCCCCGTCCAGGCATCGACGCGCTGGTGCGGGTCCTCGGGCTGATGGAGGTCGTCGAGGTCATGCCTACCGACACCAGAGTCGCAGAGTTGGCGCCCATCCGGTTCACGGTTCAACTGTCCGCGATCGACGACACGGGCCTCGTGCTGTTGCCCGAGGTTGCGAGCGAGCAGCTGCCGTCGCGTGGGCAGGTGGCCGTGCACGCGACGATCGACGGTCACCCTTTCGGGACCGTGGTGGAGCCGGATGGTCGCCGGGGACACTGGGTCCGCTGGATCCGGGCGACCAGGAACCTCGCCACGAGGCAGGAACGGGTCGAGGTGAGCCTGTCGAAGATGGACCACGGGAAGCGCCGACCGTGCTGCTTCGACCTGTCCTCGTGCACCGACCCGGACCTGGCCAGGAGCGGCAAGCTGCGCGAGCCTTCGTAGCGGTCGCGCACGGCGCTACCTCAGCTGGTCGCGGCGGCGCGTCAGGTAGGCGGTCTCGGCAGTGTTGCCCGCCAGCTCGATGGCCTTGTCGTACGCCGCGCGCGACTGTTGGCTGCGGCCCAGCCGGCGCAGCAGGTCCGCGCGGGTCGCGTGGTAGGCGTGATAGCCGGCCAGCGCGTCGTCCAGACGGTCGACGGCCGCCAGCGCGACCGCCGGTCCGTCGAGCTCGGCGACCGCGATGGCCCGGTTGAGGGCGATGATCGGCGAGGGGTCGAGGCGGACGAGCTGGTCGTAGAGGGCGGTGACCTGCGACCAGTCGGTGTCGCGTCCGTCGCGGGAAAAGGTGTGCACGGCGCTGATCGCGGCGAGGATCTGGTAGCGGCCCGGAGCCACCCCGGCGGCGGCCGCGGCCAGGCGCTCGCGCACCAGTCGATGTCCCTCGGCGATCAGCGGCGCGTCCCAGGCCCCACGGTCCTGCTCGTGGAGGGTGACCAGTTCGCCGCTCGCCGAAACCCGGGCGGTGCGCCGGGCCTCGGTCAGGAGCATCAGGGCCAGCAGCCCGGCCACCTCACCGTCCTGGGGAAGGAGGGCACGGATCAGCCGAGTGAGCCGGATCGCCTCGGCGGTCAGCTCGTGACGGACCGGATCGCTGTCCGGGCCGGTCGCCAGGTAGCCCTCGTTGAAGACGAGGAACAGGACGGCGAGCACGCCGGACACGCGGGCCGGGAGATCCGCCGCGGACGGCACCCGATAAGGGATGCGAGCCGCCCGGATCTTGGCCTTCGCGCGAGTGATCCGCTGCCCGATGGCGGAATCCTGCACCAGGAACGCGCGGGCGATCTCGGGCACGGTCAGACCGCCAACCATCCGCAGCGTCAGCGCCACGCGGGTCTGCATCGCCAACGCCGGGTGCGCGCAGGTGAAGACCAGCCGGAGCCGATCGTCGTCGATGGCGTCGACAGGCTCGGGCGCGCCGTCGTCGTACACCACCCGAGCCTCCTTGTGCTTGTCGTCGCGCTTGTTCTCGCGCCGGAGCCGGTCGATCGCCTTGCGGTTCGCGGTGGTGGTCAGCCAGCCGCCGGGGTTGGGGGGTAAGCCGTCGGCCGGCCACCGTTGGACGGCGGTCGCGAACGCCTCGGCCGCGGCCTCCTCGGCGATGTCGAGGTCACCGAAACGCCTGGTCAGGGTGGCGACCACGCGTGCCCACTGCTCGTGGTGTGCCTGGGTGATCGCCTCCTCGACCTGGGTTACTGGAACGGTCGGACCTCGACCTTGCCCTGGCATGCCTTCGAGCCCTCGGCGGCCAGCGTGAGAGCCTGGTCGAGGTCGCCCGCCTCGATGATCCAGAAGCCGCCGATGTACTCCTTGGACTCCAGGTACGGCCCGTCGGTGAAGATCGGGGGGTCGTTCCGGCCGTCGACCACGGTCGCGGTCGTCGCCGAGGCGAGGCCGTTCGCGTAAACGAAGTGGCCCTCGGCCTGCAGCCTCTCGTTGAACGCGCCGGTGTCGGCCATGGCCTTCACCATCGTTTCCTGGTCGGGGTAGGTGCCGAACTCGCTCATTTCGGCCGGTCCGAAGACCGACATGAGATACTGCATCTGAGATCATCTCCTGTCGTTCGGGGCGCCCCTCGGTAGGCGCCCTCGGTAGTGCTACGAACAACCCTGGCGCGATCCGACACCGCTCCCGGATTTCGATCAAAGAACTTCGGCGGACCTATGTTTGGCCTTCGCGGTTGCGGCGGGTGTACTTCGCTGACGCGCCGTAGGCGGCGTCAACGGGATATCGATTCTCATTCCGCTGGATCTTGGCGTTGGCAACCTCGTAGAGATCGATCCCGGTCTTGTCCGCCAGCCGGACCAGATAGATGAATACATCCGCAATCTCGTTCTCCAGTGCTCCCCGCAAGGCCGAATCGCCGTTGAGAGCCACTTCGATTTCCTCATCGCTGAGCCACTGCAGTTCGGCGAGCAGCTCGCCGACCTCGCCGGCCAGGGCCATCGCCAAGTTCTTCGGTGAGTGGAACTGGTCCCAATCGCGTGCTGCGGTGAACTGTCGGAGGCGGTTGACCAGATCGAGATGCGTTGCCATGACTCACGGTATCGTTCGCATGAGCGTGACCTGGGCAGGGCCTGCGCTGCCACGCTGACACCGTGAACAGCCTGGTTCGCGGTACTGCCGTCGATGCCGCTGCCGCTGTCGCGCGTATCCATCGCCGATGATGACGGCCGGCGCAGACAGCGAGCCCCTGGGCCGGCGTGCGACCGCATCGTGCGAATGCGAGATGTCCTTGCCGTCCAGCACTATCGGATCAGCTTGACGCTGATCGCGGGGAAAGGGAACGTCGCCCAGGCTTGATCGGCAGTCAGCACTTCCGGTGGAATAGTGCGCGAGGCCAGCGCCAAGCAGCAACGATCGCCCAGGGACAGCGAGCGTCCCCCGGGCAGGGACCGTAAGGCGCCGGCCAGTTCGGCGTCGTGTTCTGAGAGCGGTTCGATGGTCACGCCTGCGATCCTCAATAGTGCTGGCACCTGGCGTGGGTCGATGTCGGCGTCCACCAGTTTGCCGATGACCTCCGCCAGATTCACTGTGCTCAGGGTCGCCGAAGGCAGCGAAGCAGCGACTATGTCCGCGCGGGCCTCGTTCTGGATCAACGCCAGGACGGCCGAAGCGTCAAGGACCGTCATTCGTCGGCCGCGGAAGCGCGCCGTTCCGCCAGTAGCTCGTCAACCAACGACCGGGATGGCGGCATGGCGGACCCGAGGGCGCGGAGTTGCGCGACGGCGTTCTTCGGTCGTTGCAGGACGAGCCGCCCATCTGCGAGGTGCAGCTGCAGGTGGTCACCGGCGGCCAAGCCCAGGGCGGCTCGGATTTCTGCCGGAATGACGAGGCGGCCCTGCTTACCCAGAACGACTGTGGCATCCATTGGGCAATCATGCCACTGGTACTCGAATTATGCCATCGAGGCTCTGCACGAGCGGGTCGCGCATTCGTGCTCAGGGACGGACCATGATGAGCGGCGCCGCCTGCTGGGCGGTAGCGAAGTCGGAGTTTCACCATGGCGATATTCCGCCCGCTCGGTCACCTGATCAATGAGCTCAACAATTCCCTGGTCTCCGGGTCTGTCGAATACAGCAACGTCCCGATCATCCCTCTCGTCAACAAGACCTTGTAGACATGCCGGACCAGCCGGTCGAATTCGGCGTCGGCCACAGTCGTGCGAGAGCGGAAATCGGGATCTTTGTTGAACTCCCTCCTGCTTACCCACCGGTTAATTCGCCAGACCAGGTCCGGACCGATGATGACGCCATTCCAGTCGTATTCGAACCCTTGCGCCGTATAAACTCAAACCAACCTGGCCGAAGCCTGCCGGCTCGGACGCCCATAACGCGGCGGGTGGCGCGCCCGGTAATCCGCGATCTCCTCGCAGGTTCCACGGACGGGACCAGCCATCGATCTGAACGTCGGGCACCAGCGATCCGTCGGGTCGCGGGTCGCTCCACCGCCAGCAGTAACCCGCTGCCATCCGAGCGGCATAGCCGGCGCGCTGGTAGCCAGTCAGGCGACCCTCCAATTCCTCGGGAGTGTCGACGGAGTCGAGATGGAATGGCGGGTCGGTCTCCCAGCGGACAGGTCCGTTGCCACGGAGACCGAGAAGTTGTTCGACCCAGCCAATGAATTTCTCGCTACCGCCGCAGCGAAATTGGGCGTCCAGGGATATGTGAATCGTCGGCAGGCCGGCCGCACTCGCATGTCGGGTGATTTCCTCGACCGTACCCATCTCGCCGGGCCTGACGACCTGATGTTGATCGAGCAGGAATACGGGAACCCGCGCAGCAGCAAGCAGTTCGTCGACTTGAGGTGTTCCGGTTCGCCGCTCCGCCTTGGTGTAGCGGCTCTCAGATGTGGCGCGGATCCGGTGAGCCTCGTCCAGGATCAACACGTCCAGATCGTTTCGGGCAGCCTCGCCGAACTGGTTGAAGTACTTGAAAAGTGTTGCGGCCCGTGCTTTGTTGCGCCCGGTGACCTTCCGCAGGGTGAGGGTGAATGAGCGGGATCCAGTGGCGTGGACGGCAGTTCGACCGCGCGCCGCAAGCTTGCCGAGCAGCGACAACGCGACGACGCTCTTGCCGCTCCCCGGCCCTCCGGTGATGATGATGACGGACTTTCGGTCACCTCGGTAAGCAGCCTCGACGGCATGCAGAACCGTCTCGACCGCGACGACTTGTTCGTCCAACAGGACGAACTGCTCCCGGCCGGCAATCTCCTCGGCAGCCACCTTGAGTAATTGACGAGACGGGGCAATGGCCGATCGGAGCAACTGATCCGCATAGGGAGCGCCGGACGTCACCGGCTCGAGCCTGCTGCGGAGGAAATCGAGAAAGTCGCCACGGTCGGCGCCGGTGAACAACCGCCCGGTCGAGCTCTGTGGATAGCCGCCGAGGGTGTGCCTGACATCGATCCCGGCGTTATGCAGGTAGGCGGCGCCGGCAATCGGATCGGTCTGGGAGTGGAGGGATTTCGTGAAGTCGACGAGGTACTCGCAGTAGCCGCGCACCTGTGCGACCGGATGTTGCCGGGCGCCCCCCGGTACGCCGACAACTGTTACCAGTCCTCCTGTCTCGTCGTACAGTTCGGCACTGCTCCACTGCTTGAGTTCGACAACAACATAGGAGGGCGCCCCGGTGCGGGGGTGCCTCCCGGCGAGGACCACATCTGCCCGCTTGCTTGTCAAAGGGAGCCGATATTCAACCATCACCTCGACATTGCCGAGGTCTGCGTCCAGCAGATCCCGGGCCAGAATAGGCAGACTTCCTGACCACGATCGCATCTCGGCCGGTGGCGCGCGATGACCAGTCTGATGTCGCAACTGATCGGACAGCCGTTCCTCGATGATCGACGGTTGCAGGGTGAGCTCAGCGAACGCTGTGGCGCGTTGGCGGAGCAGCGACGCCAACGAGACCCCCACGGCAGCACGAATGGATTCGTGCGGGTGGGGGACTGTCCGAAGATGCTGGATGCCTGTCGGGCCGCGTGGTCAATCATAGGTGGCTGGGTCAGTAGTTGGCGAAGGTGCTATGGCGAATCGGGTTGGAGCGACAGAAAGATAGCCATCGAAAATATGGCGTTACCGAAAGCGAATCCACGCCGTCACTGGGAGGAACCTCGGCGGACTGCCGTCCCTTACGCCGCTATACGCTCATCGACGAGGGCCTGCGGAGGATGGATGACAAAAGGGTGACTGTCCAAGTCGAGACTGCGGCATATGGCGCCGCAGCACTCGAGCGCTTGCGAATTGTCGTTCACCACGCCAAGGCAACCGACCCGATGGCCCCGGTGACCATCATCGCGCCCAACAACATCGCCGGCATCGCTGCGCGCCGCCACCTCGCGTTCGGATCGACAGACCGTCCGGGAATCGCCGGACTCGAGGTGACCACGCTTGCACGCCTCGCGGAGCGGCTCGCCACCCCGAAACTGGCGCCGCGGCGGCCGACGACCCGGCCGGTGCTGGCCGCGGCAATCCGCCAGGCCCTCGCCGCTGACCCCGGACCGTTTCGGGACATCGCCGATCACCAGGGAACGGTCCGCGCCCTCGCTCAGGCGCACGCCGAACTGCGCGACCTGGGCGCGTCAGCGCGCGGGGCGGTCGCTGCGGCAAGCCCGTTGGGCGGAGGCCTCGTCGACATCGATGACACGGTCACGTCCGTGCTGAAGACCGACTGGTACGACGTCACCGATCTGTTGACCGTCGCGGCCGACATCGTCACCGGGCAAGCGCCCAGCGCCTATGTGCTCTATCTGCCGCAGGCACTCACCAACGGCGAGACCCGTTTCGCCAAAGCCCTGGCCGACTTCGGCGATCTGACGATCATCGCCGGAATCACCGGCGAGAAACGCGCGGACGAGGCGATCCGGCGCACCGTCCAGGCACTGGGAGCCGACACCCCCGGCCGGGTCGAGATCGGCACGGCCCACCATGCGATCACCGCCTCCGACTCCGACGACGAGGTGCACTGCGTTGTGCGCGACCTGCTCACCACCCTGACGCACACGCCGGCCCATCGCGTCGCCGTCCTCTACTCGGCCCAGATGCCCTACGCCCGACTGCTGCACGAACACCTCGTTGGCGCTGGAATCACCATGAACGGCACGGGCGTGCGCGCCCTCGACGAGCGCGCCACCGCCCGACTACTGTTGGAGACCCTCGCCCTCGCCGACGATGACGTCCCCCGCGCCGCCATGTTCCAGGCCCTTGCCACCGCGCCCGTCCGCGACTTCACCGGCGAACGGATCCCGATCTCCACCTGGGAGCGCACCTCGCGCAGTGCCGGCGTCGTCGCCGGGAACGACTGGACGACCCGCCTGGACGCCTACATCGCCGACCGTCAAGCCCAGATCCTCGGCGACCAGGCCGCCGTCGAGCCGCGTGACTGGCTCATTGAGAAGCGCCTCCGGGACATTGAGATCGCCACCCGGTTGAAGGTTTTCGCGACCCGACTCCGGGACGAGCTGCTCCAGGCAACCACTTTCACCACCTGGGCTGAGCTGTCGTCCTGGTGCCGAACTCTGTTCACCGACCTCATCGGTGCCTCGCTTCAGCGACTCCCCGCCGGCGAGCAGTACGCGGCCGCTGCCGTGCTCGCACTGCTGGACAATCTGGAGGGTCTCGATGCCGTCGACGCCTCCGCCAGCCTGCAGGCGTTTCGGGACGTGCTCGAGGTCGAGCTATCCGGGTCATTGCCGCGGGTCGGCCGGTTTGGCGAGGGCGTCCTGGTCGCACCGATATCGGCCGCCATCGGTCTCGATGTGGACGTCGTCTACGTCGTCGGCCTCAGCGAGGACCTCTATCCCGGACGGCTGCAGCCCGACCCGCTCCTGCCGGAACGGACGCGCATCGCCACGCAGGGCGAGCTGCCCTCTGTCCGCGAGCGGCTACACGGTGAACACCGAAATCTGCTGGCAGCGTTCGCGATCGCCCGCGTCCGGACCGTCGTGTCCTTCCCGCGCGGCGACCTGCGTCGCTCGGCGCAGCGGTTGCCCAGCCGTTGGTTGCTGCCGACTTTGCGCGCGCTCAGCGGCGACCACCAGCTCTCGGCGACCGAATGGCAGAAACCCCGGACCTACGGCGCCGCACTCGCCAACGCCGGGTCGTTCGCCGGTGAGCTGCTCCGAACCGGCACGCTCGGCAGCGAGCAGGAATGGCGGACCCGGCAGGCCGTCGCCGCCGGCCAGCTCGACAGCGATGCCGTCGTACACCTCGGCGTCGAGATGATCTGCGCACGAGCGACCAGCCGGTTCACCCGGTTCGACGGCAACCTGACCGGCGTGGTCGGTTTGCCCGACTACGCGGTGGACGACAGTGCGATTTCACCGACCGGGCTCGAGTCCTATTCCAGCTGTCCGCACACCTTCTTCGTCCGGCGTTTGCTCGCAGTGACGCCGATCGAGCAGCCCGAAGACATCGTGGTCATTTCGCCGATGGAGATCGGCCACCTCATCCACGAGAGCATGGACGCGCTTGTCACCGAATGCGCTGCAGAGCTTCCCGGCTTCGGTGAACCGTGGAACCCCTGGCAACGAACCCGTCTCGCTGCGATCGCCGCGGAACTCGCGCTGCAGTACCAAGTCCGTGGGCTCACCGGGCATCCCCGGCTCTGGGAGGGGGAGCGGCGGCGGATCGCCATCGACACCAACCGGATGCTCGACTCCGACGACACGTGGCGCGCCGCGGTCGATGCCAAGGTCGCGGCCAGCGAGCTGCCATTCGGCCTCAAAGGCCAAGCCGCGTTGGAGATCCCGGTCCCCGGTGGCCGGCTGGTGATGCGCGGCAGCGCCGACAAGGTGGACATCGGCCGGGACGGCACCGTGTACGTGACGGACATCAAGACCGGAAGCCGAAGGCCGTTCAAGGACATCACCCAATCCGACCCATTCGTCGGCGGAACCAAACTGCAGCTTCCCGTGTACGCCTACGCCGCGCGCAGGTTGTTCGGAAAGCCGACCACTGCGGTCAACGCCGCGTACTGGTTCGTCCGCAAAGATCCCGGTCGGATCGAGCTCGACCTGACCAGTGAGGTGGAACACGGCTACGCTGCGGTTCTTTCGGTGCTGGTCCGCTCGATCGCGGCCGGTCTGTTCCCGCTGAAGGCGCCCGACGAGCCCGACTTCGCCTGGGTGCAGTGTCAGTATTGCGACCCGGACGGCCTCGGGCATGAGGAGAATCGACAGCGCTGGGAGCGGAAGCGGCTCGATCCGACCCTGCGCGAGCTCGTCAGCCTCATCGACATCGATGCTCTGACCCAAGTGGTCGACTGATGGTGCTGCTCGAGGATCAGGCCGAACGGGACCGGATCAAGGACCGCACCGACCTGACCCTGTTCGTCAACGCCGGGGCCGGCTCGGGTAAGACGTTTGCTCTGGTGCAGCGGGTGCTGACGCTTGTGCTGCGCGATCGCGTCCGGCTCAGCACGATCGCCGCGGTCACCTTTACCGAGAAGGCCGGCGCGGAACTGCGAGACCGGCTCCGCGCCGAATTCGAAAAGGAATGGCGTGCCGGCGGTGCGAACCGTGAAACCGCACAGGAGGCGCTGGACGATCTCGACAGCGCCGCCATCGGGACGCTGCACTCCTTCGCTAATCGCCTGCTGATGGAACACCCGATCAGTGCCGGGTTGCCACCGATCATCGAGGGCCTCGACGAGGTCGGCTCGTCCGTCGCCTTCGAAGAGCGCTGGGCCACCTTACAAACCGCCCTCTTGGATGACGACAACATTTCCCAGGCACTGCTTCTCGGCCTCGGGCTCGGCTTGAACCTGAAGCACGTCAGGTCACTGGCGCTGCTGCTGGGCAACGACTGGGACCTCATCCCGGAGCGCGTCCTCTGCGCTCCGGTGGCGCCGGTCACGGTCCCGGACCTCACGGCCTTTGCCACGCAGGCAGCCCTGGTCGCCGCGTTGGCAGGACACTGCACCGCTGACGACGACAACTTGCTGGCGAAGTTCGAGACGCTGGCTGCCGGGGTAGCGGGGCTCCGGTCAGCGCCCGACGTCGAATCCGGGTTCGCGGTCTTGGCGACCATCGCCGCCATCAAGTTCACCCAGGGCCGAGCGACGAACTGGACTCGCCCGATCAGTGAGATCAGGCAGATCGGCGAACAACTCCGCGCCGAGGCCGCGGCGATTCGGGACGACGTCCTCGACCAGTGCGTGCGGCAGATCGCCCGCTGGCTCGGCGAGCGAGTCCTCGAGTCCGCCGAGAGGCGAAGGCGGGACGGCACACTCGAGTTCCACGACCTACTGGTGCTGGCCCGCGATCTGCTGCGTCGTGATCCGAACGTCCGAGCCGCCGTCCACCAGGACTATCAGCGATTGTTGCTCGACGAGTTTCAGGACACCGACCCGATCCAGATCGAACTGGCCGCCCGGATCTGCGGGGGAGTGGCGGCGGATGCACCCCGATGGAATGACATCGACCTTCCCGCCGGTCGGCTGTTCGTCGTCGGCGATGCGAAGCAGTCGATCTACCGGTTCCGCCGCGCCAGCATCGCGACCTACCTCGAAGCGCAGGGCTGCATCGGTGAACCTGCCGTGCTCACGACAAACTTCCGGACCGTGAAACCGGTTCTGACCTGGGTCAATGCCGTGTTCGGCGACTTGATCCAGGAGTACCCGGGCGGGCAACCGGCGTACGTCGCGCTCCACGGCGCGCGGCCGGATGTGGGTACCGGGCAATCAGTCACCGTCCTGGGTGCCGAGGCCCACGCCGACAAACCCAAGGCGGCGGGGCTGCGTGAACGTGAGGCTGCCGATGTCGCGGCGTCGATCCGACAGGTGCTCGACGAGGGCTGGCAGGTCTTCGACGACGGATTCAAGAGTTGGCGGCCGGCGCGGCGCGACGACATCGCGATCCTGGTCCCGGCGCGGACCTCGCTGCCGTACCTCGAGGAGGCGCTCGAGCTCGCCGGGGTTCCGTACCGGGCCGAGGCGAGTTCGCTGGTGTACCAGGGTGCCGACGTGCGCAGCCTGCTCGCGTGCGCTCGCACGATCGCTGACACCACCGATAGCCTGGCGCTCGTCACCGCGTTGCGGTCACCTCTGTTCGGCTGCGGCGACGACGACCTCTGGATATGGAAGCACGGCCGCGGATCGTTCTCGATATTCTCCGAGGTCACCGACGGCCCGCTGGCGGCCGGACCGGTGGGCGCCGCTCTGACGTACCTGCGGGCCTTGTATCACCGCGCCCGCTGGATGACGCCGAGTGAGGTGCTGACCGCGATCATGGTCGATCGGCGCATGTTCGAGATCGCCGGTACCGGTTTCCGACCCCGGGACTCCTGGCGTCGGCTCCGCTTCGTCCTGGACCAGGCGCGCGCCTGGTCCGAGGTCTCCCATGGCGGCCTGCGCGCCTATCTGGCGTGGGCGGCGCACCAGGGTCAGGACACCGTTCGGGTCGCGGAGGCCGTGCTACCCGAGACCGACGCGGACGCGGTGCGCATCATGACAATTCACGCGGCGAAGGGCTTGGAGTTCCCGATCGTGGTGTTGTCCGGGATGACGTCGCAGCGCCGCCGGAGCCAGGGCGTGCAGCTGTTGTGGCCGCCCGACGGTGGGTATGCCGCCAAACTCACCAGCAGCATCCAGACCGGCGACTTCGAAGCCGCAGTTCCGGTCGATGAGCAGATGGACGACTACGAACGACTACGGCTGCTCTACGTCGCCACCACGCGGGCCCGAGATCATCTGATCGTGTCCCTGCATCGGGCTTTCGGATCGTCGGCTTCGACTGCGGCGCAGGTGATGTCGGATGCCGGTGGGGCGAGTGTCGCGGGCGCTGTCCGGTTCGCCGGGTACGAATTTTCGAGTACTGACGTCGAAGTGGATGCGGTGGTGGCCCCGCCGGCGTTCGACGATTGGTTGGCAAATATTGAGCTGGCGCGGGCCCGGACCCGGGTGATTCCGGCGATCAGCGCGTCCGGTCTGGAGGGGACCGAGCCGGAGATCACGCTCGCCGGCGCTGCTGTCGATGGGTTGGCGAAAGGTCCGCGGGATTTGGAGTTGCCGCCGTGGTCGAAGGGCCGCTACGGCTCGGCGATCGGGCGTGCGGTCCACGCCGTGCTGCAGTCGGTGGATCTTGGTTCCGGGGCCGGTCTGGACGATGCGGTGGCCGCGCAGTCGACGGCCGAGGGCGTGCTGGGCCAGGAGTTGCTCGTTCGCTCGCTTGTGCAGTCGGCGCTGTCGTCCGACCTCGTGCATCGGGCCGCCGCCCGCGAGCACTGGCGCGAGACTTATGCGGGGACGGTTCGCGACGACGGCACCGTACTCGAGGGCTACATCGATCTGATCTTTCGCGACGACGACGGCGGGTTGGTGATCGTGGACTACAAGACCGACGCCGTCCCGTCCGGAGCGGTCCAGTCGCGGGTCGTCTACTACCGTCCGCAGATGGATGCCTATGGTGCGGCGTTGGCCGCGGCCACCGGGGCGAAGGTGTCGGCGACATTGTTGTTCCTGACGCCGACGGTCAGCGTGGCGGTGCCGATGTGATCAAGCCCGGGACCAAGGCCGAATCGAACCGGCGCAGCACCGCAAGCGGCGCGCTCCTGAACCGTTGGTCAGCGATGGTCCGCTGAGCGATCTGATCGGTGAGGCTGTCGCGTCGGCGGGTTTAGTCCTCGTCGCTGGAGTACTTCACAAAGAGATCGTCTGCCATGTCAAATTGATCCAGGACGTTCTGGATCCCAACGAGAAGCCAGTGGGGGAAAAGCCCCACGAACAAGTAGTGAGACCCCGGAGACCCCGGGAGGATCTCCCACTGCGATTTCCACGCCTCCGTCGCGAAAATCGGTCCGCCGTGTGCCTCGCTGTATTCGAGGACCTCGGGCCGTTTGGTTTCCCACAGCCGCTTGAAGACGCGCGTGAACAGAGTCCTCACGTTTCGGATTTCCCATATCTCGCCTTGGAACACGGCGTACTCGAACTCGGTCTTCCACCCCTTGTAGAAACCGAATTTCTGCTCGGCGTCCAGAATCGGCACCAGGTGGTCCGGGTCGGGGTCGGGGTCGGGGCCGCGGCGATTCCAGATTTCAAGGAACCGTTCCGTCATAGTCTGGGTCCGTTCGGCAATTGATGGCAGATCCCAGGCAGCTATCCCGACCAGGTCATGTATGGCGGGGACCTTGCTGCACTCGTAGTACGGCTTCTTGTCCGGAAACGGCAGGTTGCTCGCTCCGGCATTCAGGCACGGCTCCAGCAGTGCGAGGTTGCCAATGGTCGACAGTATCTCCCGGTATTTCGCACGTTCCAGTTCGCTGAAGTCACACCAGTGTCGGATTCCGTCGGGGCTCCATAGGGGCCCCGGAGCCTGCGGGAAGATGTGCTCGATCTGCAATTCGCCCAGATCGCCTGGCTGATCGATCCGGTCCAGGACGTATCCCGCGTGGGGTAGCGGCCGGTGCTTCAGGGACTCGCGGATCCGCTCATCCGATGGCGCACTGCGGGTGACCGCGCGGATCGGATACCCGTACTGTCGCAGCTTCCGGCACAGTTGCGCGGAGAGGTGATCCCGGCTCGCCCCGACCACCATCTTGCGCAGGTACAGCGTCTGGAGCTGTTCGAGAATCGCCAGCAGCTCGGTTCTGCCGATTGTCGCGAGTTGGTAGTCGCGGTAGACGCGTAGCAGCAGCGGGTACATCGCGGTGCCGAATGTGGTGATGTAGCGAAGCTGTCGCCGAACCTCTTCGTCGACTTCTCGGGCAGGATCGAGCAGGATGCAATACACCTCGGAGTAGTGGTTCCACTCCACGGCATCTTTGGTGAGCGACTCGAACTTCGGTGCCGGGAACTCCTTCTTGAACACGTTGTACACGCCGCGTTCGCCGATGAATTGGCTATCCCGCCCCGTTCGCAGGATCAGGTAGTCCCGCAGGAAGTTGTCGAGGGCGTCGCCGGTATTCTGCTCGATCGGAATCCAGAACGAATCCTCGATCTCAATCTGCTGTTCCCAGGTGAGCCCCATCAGCACGTAATTGTGAATCAATTCGTAATTTCTCAGCGGGGTGCCGGTCGAGTTCAGACTCTCGAAGACCTGCTGCGGATTGGCGTGTCCGCCGAGTGTGATGGCGACGTGTTCCAGTTTCTGCAGGCCATCCCACACGGCGAGGGCATCGCTCCGGATTTCGCCGAGGAAGAAGTCGTCAGCCTCGTCGGTCCGATCCTGCCCACCGGCAACGACTTCGGCCCGCCGGACTGGTTGCCGGAGTTGGACGGTGACCGCCCCGTTGTGCTCGTCACCCAGGGCACGCTCGTCAACCACCAGCTGAGCAACCTCATCGGACCCGACCATTGACGCGCTGGCCGACAAGGACGTGCTGCTTGTCGTCACCAGCGGGGATGAGGAGGCCGCCCGCGCCCTGCGTGCGGTCGCTCCGGCCAATGTCCGCGTCGAAGCCTTCGTGCCCTACGACGCATTGATGGACCGGCTGGATGTGCTGATCACCAACGGCGGGTACGGCGGGGTGCAATTCGCACTCGCCCATGGCGTGCCGCTGATCGTGGCGGGGGACACCGAACAAAAGCCGGAAATCGCGGCCAGGGTGGCGTGGACCGGCGCCGGCATCAACCTGCGCATCGGCACTCCCACTGCCAACGCTGTCGGCGTGGCGGTCGACGCCGTCATCAACGACGACTCCTACCGTCGCGGCCCGCTCACTGGGCAGCGAGATGTCGCACTACTCGTCAGTGAGCGCGATCGAGGCAGCTGTCCGGGCTGCAGTTGGCCACCGACGTCTTTCGACGATGCCTGCCGATTGACGGAGTGATCGGTGCGGCAAGGCCGCTGCTCGCACCGACCACCCCAGGCTCTTGTCCCGCAGTTCCGTCACGCGCGCCATGGTGCTTCCTTTGGGTGCCGCGTCCGGCCGGCCGGGTGCGCGCGGTGTATCCGGTACGCCCGCCCGGCGTTGAAGTGGGTCCGACGACTCGTACCTGGCCGAGCGCATATTGTCAGTCGAAGGCTCAGAAGCGATCGATCCGAAACTTCGCCGGTCACTGAGGAGTGCCATGGAGCGAAAAGGGCAGTGCACCGTCCTTGTCGTCGACGATCACCCGGTTGTCCATCGCGGACTGAAGGCGATGCTCGACGGGCTCGAGTGGGTGGCGAACACCCTGGTCGCTGAGACCGCGGCTCAGGGGATCGCTGAGGCGACCAGGAACCGGCCCGACCTGGCCGTTATCGACATCCGTTTGCCGGACGGCGACGGCGTGGACGTCGTGCGACGTCTTGCTGGCATCGTCCCGGATTGTCGCTGCCTGGTCCTGACGATGGACGCCGACGCAGCCACCATCCGGCGAGCGATCGACGCGGGCGCAGCGGGGTATCTCCTCAAGGACTGCGACCCTGAACTCATTCTGGACGCGCTTGCGGCGCTCCGACACGGTGGGCTGGTCCTGGGCGAAGCTGCGCTCGCCGCCCTGGCCATTCCGGCCACCACCGCAATGCCGCCGCCGTTCGACCGGCTGACTCCTCGAGAGGCCATCCTGGCGGGCTTTGTCGGTGCCGGCCTGACCAACCAGGCGATGGCGAGTCGGCTCGGCGTCAGCGAGAAGACGATTCGCAACCAGCTCTCGAGTGTGCTGGTCCGGGTCGGCGCGCGTGACCGGGTGCATCTGGCGGTACTGGCCCGTGAGAGGGGGGTCGGCCCTCGCCCTGAGGGCGATCAGCCGGAACGGTTGACCCGACCCTGATGCCCGGAGGACACTGTCGGACAGCACTGAGCCGAGGGGGCCCTCGTGGTCGACCAGATCGTCGTCATCAGCCGCGATGACACCTTTATGCACGTGGGACCGCCGGATCGCGTGCGTGATCACCTGTTCAGTGCTGATGGTGATATTCCCGTGCTGCCCAGTCAACTATCTGAGACCGTTGCCGAGTGGTTCGCCACGCACCTGCCCGATCGAATTGCCGCGCGCCTAGGCCCCGTGCACCGGCTTACCGGCGGCCTGTCGTTCGAGAATCTGGACACATTCGATGCTGCCGGCGGCGCGCTTGAGTGGACCGTGGACCGGCACCTGCGACCGCAACGCGTCTATCCGGTGCCCGAAGTCGTCGCCGACCCGGACCGACTATTGGAACGGATGCGGGCCGTGATTGCCCACGTCAATGCCGAGGTCGCCAACCGCGCCGATCTGGCGGAGTTCCGCGACACTTTCTACGTTGAGCGCCTGGTCCCACCGCCGGACCTGACGACCGCAGTCAACGCCTTCGCGGACCTGGGCCCGCCGCCAGTGCAGCCAGTGCAGCCCAACGCCGGACCAGGCGCAGGTGATTCGCCCGTGGGACCGGGAGTGATCATGGGAGCGAGTGCGTCCGTGGGACCGGGCGGCGTCGTTGGACCGGGTGGGATCGTGGGACCGGGTGGGTCCGGCCCCACTGTGGGCACCATCCCGCACGCCGGCAGCTGGTTTCACAATCTGATGCATCGCATTATGGGCCCCTGATCCAAGACCATGACCCCGCCGCCGCTGACGGTGTCCAACCTCACGGCTGGACCGTCTGGGGCCGGTCCCGCGGACCCGCGGCTCTGGTGGGGGGCGGTCGGCAGCACAGTGCTCCTGGTCGCCCTCGCCCTGGTGGGGTGGGTCGGCGACCGGCAGCCGCGACTGGAGGTGCCGCTGGAGCAAACCATGGCGCTGGCCGGCGGATTCGTGCCCGTCGGGCTGTTCTTGGTCCGGCATCGGGGTCGGCATCTGGTCAGCCGGTTGGTCTGGGCCGTGGGCGCGGCCGCTCTGTCAGCGGTGGCGGCCGCCACCTGGTCAGCGACCACCGTTGGGGCCTGGCTGACGCAGTGGACGTGGTGGCCGGCCTACGCCTGCATCCCGGTGATCCTCTGGGTGTTTCCGGACGGGCATCCACAGGGGCGTCGGCGACTCATGGCGCTGGCCACCTCGGGTGCCGGGGTGCTCGGCACGGTGCTGCTTGCCACGGCTGGGGCGCTGGCTCCACGAAGCCTGCTCACCAGCACGTCGGCCACTCTGCCTGGCGGTGCGCGCATCCTGCTGCTGTGCGTGGCCGCGTGCGCCGTCGCGGTCGCCATCTCCACGTTGGCGTCGCTGGTGTCGCTGATGCGACGGGCGCGGCGGGCTCGCCGCGCCGAACCAGTCGTCGCCCGCCAGTTCCTGTCACTGGCGCCGGCTGCCGCGCTTTTCCCGATCGGATTCGTAGTTGACGTAGTCGGGGTCCCGCACGCCTTCGTTCCGGCGCTGCTCGCACTGCCGGCCGGCCTGGGCGTGGCGATCATCCAATACGGGCTCGACGACCTGGACCTCTTCGTCCACCGGGGCGTGGTGTGGTCGGTGATGACGGCCGCCATGCTCCTCGGGTATGCCGGCGTGCTGGCCCTGGCTCAGTACTTCCTCCCCGAACAGCACCAGTTCTGGATCACCGTCGCTGGTCTGGCCGTCCTGACGGCGCTGTTCGATCCGCTGCGGCGCCGGGTGCAACGCCTTGTTGGCCGCTGGCTGTTCGGGACGAGGGATGACCCCGAGATCGTGCTGATGGCTCTCGGGCGTCGATTACAAGCGGCGGGTGACCCACTCGCCATGCTCGCCAGTACTGCCGAGGAGGTCCGGCGCAGCCTCAAGGTTCCGCACGTCGACATCACCATGACGGTGGGCGAGATCGAGACCACCGTGGTTTCTGCCGGTCGCCCCGGCATCCCCACCGTCGACTTTCCGATGCTTCGCGACGGCATTCTGCTCGGCCATCTTCAGGTCTCGCCTCGACGGATCGGGGAGAGCTTCACCATCGGTGAGGCGCGTCTGCTCACTGAGATCGCCCGGCAGGCGGCGACGGCCGCCGAGGCGCACCGGCTCACGCTCGCGCTGCAACGGGCCCGGGAAAACCTGGTCCTCGCACGGGAGGAAGAGCGGCTGCGCCTGCGACGGGACCTGCACGACGGGCTCAGCCCGATTGTCGCGGGTTCCCGGATGCAGCTGTATGCACTGCGGGGCCGGCTCAGCGACCCGGTCGTGAGCGAGCTGGTCACCGCGGTCGCGACCGATCTCGGCGGCGCTGCCCGCACGATCCGCGAGCTCATCGACGGCCTCCGGCCCGCTGATCTCGACCTGGGCCTTGAGGGTGCAGTGCGACACCTGGCGCAGACCCTGCTGATCGATCACGAGGTGGAAGTCACTGTGACTGGTCAGTTCACCGATCTACCTCCGGCGGTGGAGGTCGCAGGCTATCGAATCGCGGCGGAGGCGCTGACCAACGTCGCCAAGCACGCACCTCGCGCATCGTGCCGGCTCACCCTGCGCCGCGAGGATGGCTCGCTTGAGGTGGTCGTCGCCGACGACGGCCCGGTTACCGTGGGGCGACCGGGCCGTGCGGGCGGTGTCGGCATCGGTTCGATGCGCCAGCGGGCCGAGGAGCTCGGTGGCTCCCTGACCCTGCTTTCGGAGCCCGGCGCATCCGGTCTGATGGTCAGAGCTCTCCTGCCGCTGGCACGGTGACCGGGAACAACGCCGGATCCGGCCGCGGACAGGCCGGGACCACTGTGCAGCTCAGCGCCAGGGCGTGTGGCCCGGGATCGACTGGGAGTACGGCCAGCTTCGTGAGTGTGTCGACCGGTACCCTGAGTCGCTCCTCGGCGGCCCGCGCCGCCTCGATCTCCGCCGCCAACTCCGGGTTGCGCTCCAACCGGGTCGTCACGTGTTCGAGGGCCTGATCGTCAGGCTCGTGACCCGCTTCGAGCCGCACGTTGTGTGCTTGGAGAGGACCGAATCGGATGCCCACGTCCGCGGCGACCTGAGCGCGACGATGGTCACGGATGACGATCGTCTGGGCGCCTTCGGCCTCCTTGGCGGCCCTGACAGCGGATGCCGTCGCGAGCCGGGCCTGGGCACCGGAGATGGCCGCCGCGGTCTCGAAGCGGATCGGCACGTGAAAGCGCAGGTATCCGGGCGAATTCGCGTCCGCGGACGCAGGCACCAGCGCCACCGCCCCGCTCGGTGTCGGGCCAGGGTTTGCCGTCACAGTCACAGCAGCCATGGTGGTCCTGGCGGCCAGCTCGGTCAGGACCGCTAGCGGATCGGCGGGCTCTGCCGACCCGGGTGACAGGCGGTAGACCACGTTGGCGATGGGCAACTCTGCGTCCCCGAGGACGACCACCAGGTTGCGGACCGCCAGCACCTCGGTGACGAAGGCCGGTAGCCTGCCCACGCGGGGATCCGTTCCGTCGCTGACCGGATCGCCGGCCAGGTCGAAGAACTCCCAGTCGAACACGTCGCGATCCAGCCAGCGCCGGACCACCCCCACGGGTAGCACCTCCAGACTCACCGAGCTGACCAGCCCGTCACCGAGCTGGTCCAACAGGTTGAACCTGCCGAGCCAGTCGCGGGTGGCCGCCGGAAGTCGGGGAACCAGATCCCCGATCTGCTCCGGGCCCAACGCCAGCGGCGTCCAGCCGGTGGCGCTCGAGATTGCCGCCGGCAGCAACTGCACCGGGTAGTAGTCGAATTCGGAAAGCGTGAGCGCTCCGTCGCCGAACTGCGCCTGGGCGGCCGCGAACTGCGCAGCGTAGCCGTGGTTGGTCGTCGCCGCCGGCAGGATGCGGGTGGTGAGGATCTCGCGGTAGACGTCCCAGACGAAGGTGGTCGAGGAGGTGAAGACGGGGCCGGCGCCGGGAATCATGTTCAGTCGCACCGACAGGTCGAATGGAGCACCTTCGGTGCCGTCGGCCGGGGCGTCCGGCAGTGGCAGGTAGCCCTGTGGGAACAGCATCCGGCGTTCGGTGAGACCGCCCGCCCCGTCTGCCGCCGCTACCAGCACGGCGCTGATTGCGGCCCGCAGCGAGGGCATGTCAGCCACTTTCCGGGAGCAGCTGAACGACTTGGCCGGTGACCTTGGTCCGGAAGTCATCCAACGTTTCGAAGAGTACGACGCTGATGTCGACCGCACCGAAGTCGTCGAACGACGTCGGGTAGCCCTTGAGGGAGCCGGTGCCGTCGCCGCAGTATTGCCACATGGCCACTGAGTCCAGGCTCCAGCCCGCCCGTTCGTAGATCTCTCGCGGTAGCTGTGCCGTGTAGCGCGGCACCCACAGCCAGTCACAGCGCATCCGGTCGCTGATGCCCTTGTCGCGCATCGCGCCGTTGCCGTAGAGCATCACCTGTTGGTCGGTGCGCTCCCGGATCCGGTCGGCGAACGCGGACGTGCAGTCGATGATCTGCTGTGCGGACGCGTCCCAGTTTGAGTTGCGCGGCCGGACCCGGCCTTTCTCATCGGGCTGCCCGTCGTTGCCGAGTTCGACGTCCACAATCGGGATGATGTCTCCGATGTCGAAACCGCCGGCGTTCTGCACCACCTCGAGGTAGAAGTCGGCCTGGGCCGCGCCGTCGGCGTCGAACTTGAGGAAGTGGTAGGCGCCGCGGAACCAGTTCTGTCCGTAGCGTTCCGGGGTCAGGTCGCGCAGTGCGGGCCAGTTGGTAGCGAACCATTGGCTGGAATAGCCGGTCCCTTCGGTCGCCTTGAGAACCGCGCCGACGACGTCGGTGGCGTTCAGCAGGGCCGGCCAGTTGGGCGTTCCGTCGAGATCCTGCGAGTAGACGTCGACGAGCAGGTTGCGTTCGGACATGTCAGAACCCCTTTCAGGGAGAAGCGTTGGGAGTGGGGAGTCGTCGGAGTCGTCAGGATCCGTCGATCCAGGTCAGGCCCGACTTGGGGTTGGGGAGATGCGAGCCCATGAGCTCGTGGGTGAACCCGATCAGCGACATGCCGGCGATCGTCAACACGCCGTCCTCGACGTGTGCGGTGTGGGTCTTGACGGTGCTGTCGCGCTCATACTTGCCGTTGGCATTGATGACGCCGAAGCCCCACCCGCCGGATGCCTCGCCTTTGAGTGTCTTGACCAGCTCACTGTTGTCGTCCTTGAGCTCATCCAGGGTGATCTCGACGTTGCGCACGAAGAGAGCGCCGATCGGGTAGGCGATCAGCAGACCCTTCGGTGGCATACCGCCGTCGCTGACGACGTCCGCGTTCTGACCCTCGATGGAGGATGGGTTAAAGCGCCAGAACTCGGACATGAGGAACCACGGGTCGAACCAGTTGCGCAGAAATGTCACCTGCGCCACCTCCATTTTGATCGAGAAGTTGCTGGTGTTGTTCACGGAAACCTTGGACTCCTCCGAACCGGAGCCGGAGGCGCCGAGCTTGAAGGAACCCCAACCGAATCCGCCGCCGGCCTCCCACTTGCTGGTCTTGCTGGTGTCACTGGTGGCCAAGTCGCTGACGCTGAACGAGAAGCCCATCCAGCCCGAGGTATTGGTGGCGAAAGACCCCGGATACGGCAAGGTGATGCGGGCCTCGCCGAAGGTGGCGTTCTGGCCCTCGGGCAGGTCGTCGTACTTGGCCAGGGCCTCCGCGCGCCACAGCGCCGGGCTGCGCTTGCTGCGCAGCGAGGCGATCTCGGCCAGCAAGTTCTCATAGGTGGTCTTGTTGCCGTCGACCTCCCACGCCTGCCGGGTCCGGTTGACTTTGCTCTTGAGCATCGGGCCCTTGGCCTGGAACTCCAGCCGCGCGGTCGCCGAGTACGAGGCTTGCATCCGGGCCATCACGTACTCCACCTTGGCCGTCTCGTATGCGTCCTGGTGCACCTGATAGTCCTCTTCCAGCGGTTTGGCCTCAGCCTGCAGCGCGGCGATCTTGGCGTTCAGGCCCTCCGGCTCGGGCAATTCGGCAACCTGGCTGGCCTCCAGGACCCGTTTGTAGATCTCCGACAGCGCGGCCCGCCCGGGCCGGAGTACCCCGCCCTGAACATTGCCCCCGACGACGCCACTGACGCTTGGCACAAAGTCGACGAACCGGGAGAAGCCGGCCGCCTGGGTCATCTGGTTGCCGGCGTCGGCGGCGCGTTCGTCGTCGGTAGCTCCCTGGCCCACCAGCATGTGCTTGGCGAAGTCGAAGTCGGTCGGTTCGAACGGTATGCCTGGCTGGCACCAACTGATGAACGGGTCGTCGGCGCTGCCGGCGTCGAGGTCGCCGGCCGCCTTCCCGACGAAGGAGTAGATGGCTCCCATCACCGCGTTGGCGAGGGTGTCGATGGATGCCCTGGTGGTTGTCGGCGTTTCTGGCATGGTTGCCTCCCTTGTCGCTGCCGGGAGCAGTGCCCTGATGGGCCCTGTACTCCCCGGCTTCAACCCACGATCCGGGGCGGCAGGTCCCGGCCGACAGGGACGGTGTCCCGTGGCGTCCGGGGCACTTCGGCGAATAGCTCGGTCTTGGTCGGTGGCGGGCAAAATGGACTAACCGTCTGAGCGTTGGCGTCGACCTGGGATGCCGTGGTTCCGTGGCTGACACCCACATGCTTGCGGATCGGTGGCGAGCAACTGAAGAGCCCTCGCGGCGCTGACGACGAATTCTTCTGGTGGCCGACCTCGTCGGACTAGGCCCAGGGCGCCGGACCAGCAGACCCTGTTGTGACCGGGAGGTGGTCCGCCGGTGCCGGTGCCCTGGATGCCGGCGATGCCATGCTGCTTGTTGCTCATCGAACAAGTGTCCGATCGATCGACGAACACGCCAAGGGCGAAACGCCAGACTCAAGTCCAGACGCAGAGTTGTCGTCGCGCGGCTGGCGCGCAGCATCCCGGTAGGTGCACAGACAACCAAGGCGGCACTTCCTTCGGAGGTGCTGCCATGGTGCTCTGTCCATGTTCCCAACGGGAACCCGAGGGCGTTGGTGTCAGGCCGTGACCTGAAGTAAACCTTGGTGGGCGATACTGGGATTGAACCAGTGACCCCTTCCGTGTCAGGGAAGTGCTCTCCCGCTGAGCTAATCACCCAAGCAACTAACTGATAATACTGCGCCGCGACGATACTGCGCCGAGGTGGGAACGGGATTCGAACCCGTGTACACGGCTTTGCAGGCCGTTGCCTCGCCTCTCGGCCATCCCACCGAGTGACGATCGGTGACTCCGAGCGGACGACGGGATTCGAACCCGCGACCCTCACCTTGGCAAGGTGATGCGCTACCAACTGCGCTACGTCCGCGTGACCACTGCATCTCTGTTCTTGGTGCGCTGCAAACCTTATCCGACGCCGACGGGCGAAACCAAACTCGTTGATCGGCCGACCCGCCAGCGCTCCGCCGACCACTCCGCTACGGGTGGTCGACCGGCGGGGGACGTTCTGTCGGTCAGGCGGCGTCGCGGCCCTGGTCGGTACCCGGCCCAGCCAGATGGGCCAACATGTCCAGCTCGGCGTCGACCGAGAAGAACTGCCCTTCCTGGCCCTCGGGAACCGCGCAATAGATGTCGCGTACGAAGTCGATCAGCGGCTGCACGGGCCCTTCGAGAATGGCGCGGCCGTTTGGGGAGTGCAGCTCCAGCAGGATGCCGGTGGCAGTCGGGTACAACTTGACGTCGCCCAGCCCGCTTGGCATCACGATGCCCTCGCGGAGCAGGTTGCGGGCCAGTACCCAGTCAACCCCGGGGCCATCGGCCATGGAGAAGGTGGCCGTGACTGCAAAGGGCTCGAACACGCTGTAACGCAGCGTGGCGTTGATGATTTCGGAAGCATCCCCGCCGGCGAAGGTCATGGCGAAGGTGGTGCTAGCAACGTCGGTCCCGAGCTTCTGGCTGTTTGTCATGGTTGTCGTCCTGCTGGTCTGGGTGACAGGGCGGGTGGCCCCGGTCTGTTGGCTGGTTACACATGGGAGACGGTTGTCATGGGTTCGGATCACGCGTTCCTTCGAGTTTCACTCGATTGGGCTAGAGATTCGTTGAAATCCCAGACTTGGGCGCCGTTTCCGGGGCTTAACGTCGGCTCAGGACCCGAATTCGGTTGGCTGGACGGCCCGGTCCGATCCGGTAAAGTGGTCAGCGTTCGCCGGAGTGTTTAACGCCGGGGTGATTAGCTCAGCGGGAGAGCACTTCGTTCACACCGAAGGGGTCACTGGTTCGATCCCAGTATCGCCCACCAGTATTACTGCAGGTCAGAGCCGGTTTCCTAGTTTGGGGGACCGGTTCTTCCGCGTCGAGTGGGCACCTTCCGGCACAATTCGGCCTGATGACGGCGTGATCTGACGATCGCTACCACCTACTCAGCGACTGTGTGTTCGCTTGGTTGTGCGGTCGATGTCGATGCTGAATCTTGCTATCGGAAATCGCGGGCGAATCTCGGCTGCCGCTGACGACGGAGGCGTAGGCGCGGTCAGCGTCCGAACAGCCGCGACAGCAACGACCCGCCGCCGGTGGCGCGGGATTCAGGTGCGCAGCGGCAGCGCTTGTGCTGGGGAACTCCGGCCAGCGCCCGCTCGACGTGTTGACCGCATCCGGTGTAGCTGGCCTTGCCGCAGGTACGGCAGGTGGCGGGACTGCACATGAGGTTCGCCCTTCCGAGGGAGTTAATGGTCGGAGTCTGACGATTCTTCGTGACTCGCGGACGGCCGTGAACGTCGACCGGCGCTCATCTCCCGGAGGCGTCGAGCTTCATCGTAACAAATACCCCATGGGGTATCAAGGTTGGCGGGCGATGGCCAGGGTGCGGCCTCCGGGTGCCCGACCTTCATCGGATCTTCATGAACGCGATGGCCATCGCTTCATGCCCTGGTCGCATGCTCGGAAGTAGGCACCAGTGGGTGCCGGAACGCGAATGGGAGCACAGACATGAAGCTGAATCGGAAGAGCGTGGTATGGGGAATCGCGGGGATCGCGCTGGCGGGAGTGCTGGTCGGCGGTACGGGAATCGCTGTAGCGGCAACCGGCCCGACACCGTCGACGCCGTCGAGCACGGCGTCCGTCGACCCGCCTTACGATCACCGGGGCGACATCGGCGACATGGGCGACATGGGCAATATGGGCGACCGGGGCGATCGGGGCGACCGGGGCGACCGGGGCGACATGGGAGGGATGGGAGGGATGGCGGGGATGGCGTTCGGTGAGAACTCGGCCATGGCCGCGGCGGCGGACTACCTGGGCATGAGCCTGACCGACCTTCGGGATCAGTTGCAGAGCGGTGCGTCCCTTGCCGATGTCGCCGCTGCCCAGGGCAAGTCGGTGTCCGGGCTCGAGGATGCGATGGTCGCGGCGATGGCGAGCCATCTCGACACAACCACCACGATGACTCCGGAGGAGAAGGCGGCGGCGCTCGAGCTGATGAAGAGCCATCTCGACGCAATGGTGACCGCAACCCATCCGGCCGGTTCCGGCCTGGAGCCGTCGGGCGCTGGGATGGGCAGGATGATGGGGCGGTAGTGCCATGCCGGTGAACTCGGTGCGTTGGATTGGGGGCCGTTGGCCCCGTCGATGACTGGTCTAAGGAGTGAGCGATGCCCAGGGTGCTGGTCGTCGATGACGAACCGCATATCCGCACCGTGCTGCGCGGTTACCTTCAGGCGGACGGTTTCGAGGTGGCGGAGGCAGCCGATGGTGCGGCGGCGATGGCCGCGATGCGTGACCAGCCACCGGACTTGGTGCTGCTCGACGTGATGATGCCGGGGATCGACGGGCTCGAGGTGCTCCGACAGCTGCGCACCTTCAGCGACGCTTACGTCATCCTCGTCACCGCACGCGCGGAGGAGGTCGACAAACTCGTCGGGCTGGGTGTCGGTGCGGACGACTACGTCACGAAGCCGTTCAGCCCCCGTGAGGTCACCGCCCGGGTCAAGGCGGTGCTCCGCCGTGACCGTGGTCTCCGCGGCGGCGAGGACGCCGCTCTCCGTTTTGACGGCCTGACCATCGACGCCGTGGGCCGTGCGGTCGTCGCGAACGGCGCCCCGGTGATGCTGTCGAGCCTGGAGTTCGACCTGCTGGCCGCGCTCGCCGCAGCACCGGGACGGGTGTTCTCCAGGGCGCAACTACTCGAACGTGTCTGGGGTTACGACTTCTACGGCGACGAGCGGGTGGTCGATGTCCACATCCGTAGCCTGCGGGCGCGGCTGGGTGACCCGGCGGGTGACCCGCATCTCATCGCCACGGTGCGCGGTGCTGGATACAAATTCATCGGGAGCCCGGAATGAGAATGCGGTTGCCGCTGCGGCTGTTCCTCTCCTACGCGGCCGTGGCCATCATCGGTTCCGTCGTGGCCTACCTGACCGTGCGCCTGCTCGCTCCTCGCCTGTTCGATCAACAGGTAGGGATGATGAACGGCGGGGTGAACGGCATGGGCTTGGGAATGGGTACGGGCACGGCGACTCAGGCCGGCGTGCACGAGGCCTTCCAGTCAGCGCTGAACACCGCCCTTTTCGTCGGCCTGCTGGCCAGCGTCGCGGCGGCCGTGGTCGTTGCCTGGCTGGTCACCGGCAGGTTGCTGCGTCCGCTCGACGCCGTACGGACTGCGACCACCCAGATCGCCGCGGGTAGGTACGAAGTCAGTGTCCCCCTTCCGTCGGAGCCTGAACTGGCCGCGTTGGCCGCCGACGTCAACACCCTGGCGCGCACCCTGGCAGACACCGAAATTCGCCGCACCAGGCTGCTCGGCGAGGTCGCGCACGAACTGCGCACCCCGTTGACATCCCTCGACGGATATGTCGAGGGGATGATCGACGGTGTCTTCGCGCCGAGCCCGGAGATCTTGGCCTCGCTCAGCGAGGAACTGCGCCGTCTGCATCGGCTCGCCGACGACCTGTCCAGCCTGTCGCGGGCGCAGGAACAGGGACTGGACCTGCATCCCGTCAGCGCGGACCTGGCCGACCTCGCGAGCCGGGCAGCTGCCCGGCTTGCACCGCAATTCCACGACGCGCACGTCACGCTGACCGTCAATGCCGGCACGGTACTACCCGTCCGCGTCGATCCCGACCGGATCACCCAGGTGCTGACCAACCTGCTCGGCAACGCGCTGCTCGCCACCCCCGCGGGTGGCGCCGTCACGATCACCGCACGTCCCACCGACGCAGGCACGGAGGTCGTGGTGACCGACACCGGGGTAGGCCTCCATACGCAGGACGTGGAACGCGTCTTCGAACGGTTCTACCGCGCGTCGAGCCAGCCGCGCCGGTCCGCCGGATCGGGGATCGGCCTGACCATCGCCCGCGGCCTGGCCCGCGGCCACGGCGGGGACGTCACCGCATCATCATCCGGCCCCGGGCAGGGCGCCAGTTTCACCCTGGTCCTGCCATCGCGCTCACCTCACCGGTCCAGTCACACCGAGCACGTCAGCAGCTGACCGCGACTCGAAAGGCGGTCAGGGCGCGACTGTGGCTCAGACAGTGCGTCGGTGGTCCGGGCGGTTGACCGGTGCTTGGTAGAACCGTGACAGCGACACCCGCTCAGGCGTTCGGGCAGGTGCGTTGCCGTCCAGGCGGCACGCCGCCCAGTAGGTCGAGTCGACCGCGATCTCATGCGCTGGTCCAGCTGGGCCAGCGTGATGTGCAGGTATCCAGGGATGAAACCAGCGTCGCGCTCGGCACCGTCACGGACATCGATGACCACGGGCGGGTTCGGGGATGACAATGCCTGGGAGTGTCGGCGGGGTGAGGCGACTTGCTCGGGAGGCGAAGTCCTGGGTGTCGCGGGCGTCGATCACTACCGCGCCGCCGGCGATGGCCGTGAGCATGGCGGCCGTGCCGGACGCGGTGAGCGGTTGACCGGGGTCGTAGACCACTCGGACCTTCCGGTTGAGAACGGCGTCGTAGATGAAGTATCCCGGGGCAGGTGGCTGTCCGGCGGTGACCAGGGCGACGAAGTCGGTCTCACTTATCAACTGGCAGGCGTAGTTGAACAGGCGTTGCTCGCCACTGGTGGATTGCTTTTGGTCGTCGGGATGCCCGTTGGTGGTCGGGCTCCGACGGCCCCATGCGGAACTCTCCGCGGGTGTCGGACACCACCGTAGCAAATACCCCTTGGGGTATTAACGGAAGGCTGGGTCTGCCGAACACCGGCATGGCGAGTACAGTGGAGATAGATACCCCCCTGGGTATCGCCGAGAGGGAACAGCAGGGACCGTCATGATCTCCGTGGCGGCGTCGCCCCTGAATGTCCTTGTCAGAATTACTTGATGGAGGTTGTGAGATGACGTCGTTCTTCGCGTTCATGGCCAGTACGGCCGGCAGGATCACCAGGGTCGTCGCGGGTGTGGTGCTGATCGTCGTTGGTGTGCTGCTGGGCGGCGGGTGGTGGGCGCTCGCGGTGGTGGGCCTGGTTCCGCTGGGCGCCGGGATTCTGGATGTCTGCGTGTTCGCGCCGCTGTTCCACCGAGCGTTCAACGGTGCCAGGCTCCGCGCCGGCACGGCCGGCTCAGCGGTCGGCTGATTTGCGGCCTGGTTAGGCTCGGGCGGTGACCACCCAGGAGTTCCTCGACACCCCGTTGCTGCGGCGGATCCGGGAATCCGTCATCGGTGATGACCAGGTGATGCCTGGACCGTACGGGCCCCGAAGGGTCACCTACGCCGACTACACCGCATCGGGTCGAGCGCTGAGCTTTCTGGAGGACTTCATCGTCGACGAGGTGCTCCCTCGCTACGCCAACACTCACACCGAGTCAAGCGCAACCGGTTTGCAGACCACCAGGCTCCGCGAGGACGCCCGCGCGATCATCATGGAGTCGCTCGGTGGCGACACAGAGACCGTGGTGATCTTCGCCGGATCGGGTTGCACCGGCGCGATCGACAAGCTGATCGGCATCCTCGGCCTCCGCATCCCCGCGGACCTGGACGACCGTTACCACCTCACCGATGTGATCCCGGCCAAGGATCGGCCGGTGGTCTTCATCGGACCGTTTGAGCATCATTCCAACGAACTCCCCTGGCGCGAGTCCATCGCCGATGTCGTGGTGATCCCGCAGGACGCTGACGGTCACATCGACGCGGCTCACCTGGAATCCGAACTCGTCCGCCACCAAGGGCGACCGTTGAAGATCGGGTCGTTCTCGGCCGCCAGCAACGTCACCGGTATCGTGACCGACACCAAGCGGATTTCGGGGTTGCTGCACGCCCACGGCGCATTGTCCTTTTGGGATTTTGCCGCGGCCGCGCCCTATGTCGACATCCAGATGTACGGCGGTGCAGCCGAGGACCCGTTGGCGTACAAGGATGCGGTGTTCCTGAGCCCGCACAAGTTCATCGGGGGTCCGAGCACTCCGGGGGTGCTGGCGGTGCGGCGGGAACTGTTGCACAACCGGGTACCGGACGTGCCCGGCGGCGGAACGGTCGCCTATGTCAACC
Organism: Mycobacteriales bacterium; assembly: GCA_038245175.1. GTDB lineage: Bacteria > Actinomycetota > Actinomycetes > Mycobacteriales > Nakamurellaceae > Nakamurella. The sequence continues at coordinate 316,252 of JBBRSR010000002.1, forward strand.
CGACCGAACATCGTTATCTGGATGACCCGGTTCAGCGGGAGGAGGGCGGCACCCCGGCGATCGTCGAATCGATCAGGGCCGGCTTGGTGTTCCAGCTCAAGCAGGCTGTCGGCGTGGAGGTGATCCGCGGGCGTGAGGAACATTTCCTGCGTCGGGCGATCACATCCTGGCAGGGTGAACCGGCGATCGAGATCCTCGGAAACCCTGATGCGGAGCGGTTGTCGATCGTGTCGTTCGTTGTCCGCGCCCCCAGCGGCCGCTACCTGCACCACAACTACGTCGTCGCGCTGCTCAACGACCTGTTCGGGATTCAGTCCCGCGGCGGCTGTTCCTGCGCCGGTCCGTACGGACACCGGTTGTTGGGTATCGACCTGGATCGTTCCCGCGAGTTCGAACGCGAGATCGCCCACGGCTGCGAGGGCATCAAACCGGGCTGGATCCGGATCAACTTCAACTACTTCATCTCCGAGCGGGTCTTCAGCTACCTCGTCGACGCGGTTCGCCTCATCGCCCGGGACGGATGGCGGCTTCTTGAGGACTACCGCTTCGACCCGGCGACGGGCTTGTGGCGTCATCACCTCGGCCCCGCCGAGCCGCAGCTGCGGCTGCGCCAAATCTCCTATGACGAATCCGGCGTCATGCACTATCCGCTCCACCACGACACAGCCCCGGAGACCGAACTCGAGCGCTACCTGCAGGAGGCAATAGCGCTGCTGGCCGCGACCCCAGGACCAGCGGATCAGCCGGCGGGGGCGCAATCTCCCGCTGTCTCCGACGACTTCGAACACCTGCGATGGTTCGACCTGCCCGCCGCCTGCCTCGCCCCCCGGCGGTGACCCGAACAGGTCGGGCGCAACCGGGGCCGCGCATCCGCGGCGGTCCGGGATACTCCCGATCCCGATCCGGAGGCCCAGCGGGGTATCCCGCGGGAGCCTTGGAATAACCAGGGCACGAGTATGGTTGGCCCTGGCATATACCCCACCGGGTATTCTGAACACGTGAAGGGCGAGGTGCTCATGGGGATGCGCGAAGTGTCGGTGATGGAGTTCGAGAAGGCCCACGCGGCGGGCGCCACGGTTATCGACGAGGCAACGACGCCAGTGGCAGCACCGGCGGCCACGATCCTCGCGATCGAGACGCCGACGCTGGGGGACCGCAGCTATCTCGTTCACGACGGTCGGGTCGCGCTCGTCATCGACCCGCAACGTGACATCGACCGGGTCCTGGATCTCGCCCGAACCGCGGGCGTCCGGATCACGCACATCTTCGAAACCCACATCCACAACGACTATGTCACCGGCGGGCTGGCGCTGGCCCTGGAGACCGGCGCCGCGTACCACGTGAACGCCGCCGACCCGGTCGTCTATCAGCGGACCGGAGTGCGGGACGGCGACATCATCGACGTCAGCCCAGCATTGCGGATGCGGGTGCTGGCTACCCCGGGACACACCTACACCCACTTGTCCTTTGTCTTGGAGGAGCACGGCACCGCGACCGCGGTGTTCTCCGGCGGGTCACTGCTGTTCGGCTCCACCGGTCGACCGGACCTGCTCGGGCCCGGGCACACTCACGATCTGGTGCACCATCAGTACGAGTCGGCGCAGCGGCTGGCCGCGGAACTGCCCGAAGACGCGCGGGTGATGCCCACCCACGGGTTCGGCAGCTTCTGCTCCTCGACCCAGTCGGCGGCGACCTCCTCCACGATCGGGACGGAGAAGACCACCAACCCGGTGCTGACCCAGGACGAGGAGCGTTACGTCACCGAGCTTCTCGCCGGCCTGGACGCTTTCCCGGCCTACTACGCCCACATGGGCCCGGCCAACTCCGCGGGCCCGGCGGCGGCGGACCTGAGCCCATTGGAACGCGCCGACAGCGGGCAGCTGCGCCGGCGCCTCGAGCAGGGGGAGTGGCTGATCGATCTGCGAACCCGCACCGCGTTCGCCGCCGGCCACGCCCCCGGCACGCTGAATTTCGGGCTCGACGGGTCGTTCGCCACCTACCTGGGCTGGCTGATCCCGTGGGGCACGCCGGTCACCCTGCTCGGCGAGACCGCCGAGCAGGTCGCGCTGGCGCAACGGGAATTGGTCCGGATCGGCATCGACCGGCCCGCGGCCGCCGCTACCGGCGGCCCGGAAGACTGGACGGACGGCTCGCTTGGCACCGTCGACCGGGCTACCTTCGCCGACCTGGCCCACGTGCGGCATCACCGCCGCGTGGCCATCCTGGATGTCCGGCGCCACCTGGAATGGGCCGAGTCGCACATCGATGGCGCCGTGCACATCCCGCTGCACGAACTGCTGGCCCGTGCCGGCGAGGTCCCGGCCGGGGAGTTGTGGGTGCACTGCGCCGCAGGCTATCGGGCGTCGATCGCCACGTCGATCCTGCTCGCCCGGGGGTACCGGGTCATCGCGGTCGACGACGACTACACCAACGCGGCCGCGGCGGGCCTGCCGATCATCTGATGCACACCTCGATCTCCGCGCTACCGCGGCCGGCTCTGCAGCTTTCCCTGCGGGAATCCCGCAGGGCTCAGAGTCCCTGCGCGGCAGGGTGTCCGAGGCGGTACCGGCCGTGTTGATCGTCGCGGTCCCCGTCGGTCTGCTGATCGGGCTCAGCCTGGGCGCGCTCGGCGGCGGTGGGTCCATCCTCACGGTTCCGGCGCTGGTGTACCTGCTGGGGATGGACACCCGCGTGGCGACCACCGGCTCGCTGATCATCGTCGGGGTGACCGCGGCATTCGGGATGCTCGCCCACCGCCGCGACGGTCACGTCCGGGTTCTGCAGGGCGTGGTCTTTGGGGCGCTGGGCGCCGCGGGAGCCGTTGCCGGGACACGGTTGTCGCTGGCCGTGCCGCCCGATGTGCTGCTCGCCGTGTTCTCTGTGCTGATGCTGACCGTCGCAGCCTTGATGCTCAGCCGCAACCGCAACCGCAGCCGGGTTCCGGCGGGCGGCGGCCCGGATGTGGCCGAGTCGGTGCCGTTGGACGTGCCGATCATCACCTTCACCCCCCGGTTCGTCTGCGCCTGCCCCCGCGCGGTGAAGGTGGTGGTCGCCGCGCTGGTGGTCGGATTGACGACCGGGTTCTTCGGCGTCGGCGGCGGGTTCCTGGTGGTCCCGGCGCTCGTGCTGGTACTGGATTTCCCGATGCCGGTCGCGGTCGGCACCTCCCTGCTGGTCATCTCGATCAATAGCGGCACGTCGTTGGTTGCCCGCTGGGGAGGTGGCATCGACATCAACTGGACCGTCATCGGGGTGTTCACCGCCGCCGCGGTGATCGGCAGCCTGCTGGGTGCGAGGATCGCCACCCGGGCACGACCGGAAACGCTGCGGATCGCGTTCGCCGTGCTGATCATCGGGGTCGGGCTGTACACCGCGGCTCGCAGCATCCCCCCCCTGTTCGGCTCCGACTGAGCGGCGGTCAGGCGTGGGCGCCGTGTTCGTGGGTTTGGTGCCCGACGGGTTCGAGTTGGAAGGTGGAGTGTTCGATGCTGACCGGGAAGTGCTCGGCCACGCAGGCCTGCAGGTGGTCCAGCATTTCCGGGATGTGACCGTCGTTGAAGCAGGAGTCGTCGATGACGATGTGCGCGGTCAGCACCGGCAAACCGGTGGCCACCTGAGAGGCGTGCAGGTCGTGCACGGCGTGCACGTGATCCAACTCCAGCAGGTGCGCCCGGACGTCGGCGAGGTCCAGGCCGCGGGGCGTGCTCTCCAGCAGAACCTCGGTGGTTTCCCGGAGCAGCTTGATGGTGCGGGGCAGAATCAGGACCGCGATCAGGATGGACACCACCGCATCGGCCCGGAGCCAGCCGGTCGTCGCGATGACCGCCGCCGCGATCACTACCGCGACCGACCCCACGGCATCGTTGAGGACCTCCAGGAACGCGGCCCGCATGTTGAAGTTGCTGCCCCGGCCGCCGGCGAGGACCAGCAGCGAGATGACGTTGGCGACCAGGCCGACGATCCCGAAGACAACCATCACAGCAGGCAGCACGTCCGGCGGCTCGAACAGCCGTCGGATGCCCTCGACCAGGATGAACACGCCGACCGCGAGCAGGATCGCGGCCTGCAGGGTAGCGGCGAGAACCTCGGCCCGCTGGTATCCCCAGGTCCGTTTGTCGGTCGCGGGACGGCGGGCCAACGTCGCGGCGATCAGTGCGATGACCAGCCCGGCAGCGTCGGTGAGCATGTGCCCGGCATCGGCCAGCAACGCGAGGCTGCCGGAGATGACCGCCCCGACGACCTCGACGATGAGAATCGTGAAGGTGATTCCCAGGGCAATCGCCAACCGGCCCCGGTGATCCCCACCGCCGGTCTCGCCATGGGAATGAGAATGACCGCCGCTCACCGGGCGACTCCGCCGGCGCTGGGGTCGCCGGCCGGCATAGTGGCCGGCGAACAGCAGGTGTCACCGCGCCAGGCCTCCCGGCCCTCCCGCACGGCGACGGCGGCGATGACCAGGGCGGCGATCGGGTCGGCCCAGGACCAGCCGAACAGGCTGTTCAGGCCGAGCCCGACGAGGACCACCGCGGACAGGTAGGTGCAGAGCAGGGTCTGGTGGGAATCGGCGACCGCGGAGCGAGAGCCGAGTTCCCGGCCGGTGCGGCGCTGCCCGTACGACAGGAGCGGCATGATCACCAGGCTGACCGCGGCCAGGATCAGCCCGACGGTTGAGTGCCGTGCCGCAGTGCCGGTCCCGGTGAGCGCCAGCACCGACTCGACGGTGATGTAGGCCGCCAACGCACAGAACGAGATGGCGATGATCCGCAGCGCGGTCTTCTCCCGGGTTTCCGGGTCGCGGGCGGTGAACTGCCAGGCCACCGCGGCCGCGGAGGTCAACTCGACCAGGGAGTCCAACCCGAAGCCGACCAGTGCGGCCGACGACGCGACCGTCCCGGCAGTGATCGCGACCGCCGCTTCGATGATGTTGTAGGTGATGGTGGCGGCCACGAACCACCGCACCCGCCGGCCCAACTGCCGGCGCCGGTCGACGTCCAGTGCGGTGCTGTACGACCGGGTCAGATCGGTGGCCATCAGCGGTCTTCCTCGGTGGGGACGGCGGTGCAGGTCGCCGGGTCGACCGCGAGGACGACACCGAGCAGATCGTTGAGCGCGTGCCGTAACCGGTCGTCGGCGAGTTCGTACCGCGTCCGCCGGCCCTCCGGCACCGCGACCACCAGACCACAGCCGCGCAGGCAGGTGAGGTGGTTGGACATGCTCTGCCGCGTCACCCCGAGCAGGTCGGCCAGGTCCGCCGGATAGGCCGGGCTCTCTCGCAACGCCAGCAACACCCGGGACCGGGTCGGGTCGGACAACGCGGCCCCGAACCTGGCCAGCACCGCCCCATGTGTCAGGATCTCCATGCACCGAGACGATACACGGGTGGCTGTATTCAGAGCGGACTGGACCGTCCTGATCCTTTCCACCACACCGTCTGAGCCGGTCCCTCACGGCACTGCTGGCGACGGAACCCAGGAGGCAGTGGTGTCTGGATGAGTTGTGCACTTCGAGGTCCCGTCCGACGACGCCGAGAGCGCCGGGCAGCTACTCGATGTGGGACAGAAAGCTGAGCACTCGTTGCTCGAGCAGCGCGCAAGCGCTTTCGTCGTAGGCCGGCAGGCTGCGGTCCGCGAACAGGTGTCGATCGCCCGAATACAGGAACAGCTCCGCGCCCGCAACCGTCTGGACGAGATCGCGCGCGGCGTCCAGATCACCGTCGTCGACGAACCATGGGTCCGCGTCCATCGAGTGGATCTGGACCGGGACGCCCATCGGCCATGAGCCGAACTCGGCGGCCGGGATCGCGGAATGAAACAGCAGGGCTCCCTTCGCGCCCGGCCGCGTCTGGGCCAGCATCTGTGCGGGCAGGACGCCGAGCGAGAAACCTGCGTAGACAATCTGTTTCGGCAAACCGTCGGCCGCGAGTCGACCGCGCTCGATGATCGTGTCGAAGCCGATCCGCCGGGCATGGGCGACACCGTCGTCGAGGTCGTCGAACGTGGCGCCGTCGTACAAATCGGGCACGCTCACCCGATGCCCCGCGGCGCGGAGTTGGTCGGCGAACTCCCGGACGCCGTCGGTGAGGCCTTGCGCGTGATGGAACAGGATGACGTCCGCCATGCAAACTCCTCGGTTAGCGGTGAGGACGGGCTTGCTGGACGCACCGTATCCCCACCCACCGACAGAGCCCACAGTGAAGGCCCCGGGACAACCTGTCGGGCGCATCCGGCTCCCGTCGACCGCGCGATACCCTCCAGTCCTGCACCCACCCCGGCCGGCGGCCGGAAACCGATGGCTGTTCTGGAGGCGCACATGGGCACGCTCGGGGTCATCTCCGACATGGACGGGGTGATCTACCGCGGCCGGAACCTGATTCCGGGGGCTCAGGACTTCATCGACCGACTGCGGTCCAGCGGCGCCCAGTTCCTGTTCCTCACCAACAACTCCGAACAGACGCCGTTGGACCTGCTGCGCAAGCTGGCCACGCTGGGCATCCACGGGCTGACCGAGGACAACTTCATCACCTCGGCGATGGCCACCGCAGACTTCCTGGCCTCGCAGAAGCCGCACGGCACCGCCTATGTCGTCGGCGGCGGTGCGTTGTCGGCGGAGCTGTACAAGATCGGCTACTCGATCACCGACTCCGCTCCGGACTACGTCGTGGTCGGCAAGACCGCTGCATTCGGTTTCCCGATGATGCGCAAGGCCGCACAACTGATCGACGGCGGCGCGATGTTCATCGGCACCAACCCGGACATGGTCGATCCCGTCGAGGGCGGCACCGAACCCGCGGCGGGCGCCCTGCTGGCGTCGATCGAGGCCGCGACCGGAATGAAGCCGTACATCGTCGGGAAGCCGAATCCGTTGATGATGATCTATGCCCGGCGAATGCTCGGGGTGCCCGCGGAGGACTGCGTGATGATCGGCGACCGGATGGACACCGACATCGTCGGCGGTCTGGGGGCGGGGATGCGGACCTGCCTGGTGCTGTCGGGGGTATCCAGCCGGGACAGCATCGGCCGGTTCCCCTATCGCCCGACTTTCGTCTACGACAGCGTCGCCGACATCGACCCGGTCGTGCTCGCCGGTGGTGATTCCTGATGGAAATCCGCATCCCCTCACTGCTCCGGATCAAGCCCGACGCGCTGTTCAAACTCGGAAAGTACCTGCGCAAGAATGGCTTCGACCGGATCACCCTGTTCTACGGCGACGGCATCGAGGATCTCGTCGGGCAGAGCGTGCGAATCTCCCTGGCCTCCTCGGAGATCACCGTGCTGGCCCAGCACGCGGTCCACAGCAACGATGTCACCGACGTCGTCGGCCTGGCTTTCCAACTGCCGCACGGGACCCAGGCGATCGTCGCGGTCGGCGGCGGGGTGGCCGTCGACGTGGGCAAATACGTCGCGTTCCTCAATCGACTCCCGGTGATCGCGGTGCCGACGGCGATCTCGAATGACGGCTTCGCCTCGCCGGGGGCCAGCCTGCGGGCCGGCGGCCGCCGGATCAGCGCGGCCGCCACCATCCCGTTCGGCGTCGTCATCGACACCACGGTGATCCGGAGTTCGCCGCCGCGCTTCACCTTCTCCGGGATCGGCGACCTGATCTCGAAGTACAGCGCCATCGAGGACTGGCGATTGTCCTACCACGCCACCGGTGAGCCCTTGAACGACTTCGCAGCGATGATCGCCATGCAGAGTGTCGACAATCTGGTCAACCACCCGGGAAAGTCGCTGGACGACCTGAAGTTCCTGCAACTCGTCTGCGGTGCTCTGGTGATGAGCGGTGTGTCGATGGAGGTCGCCGGTTCGTCCCGGCCGGCCTCCGGCAGTGAACATCTGATCTCGCACGCCTACGACCAGATCGCGGACAGACCACGGATGCACGGCGAACAGGTCGGGGTCGCCACGATCGCCACCACCTGGCTGCAGGAGAACCCGGCCCACGACACCGTCTTGCGGGTCCTCGAGGAGACCGGCTTCAGCGCGTTCCTGGCGCAGGACCCGCTGGACCGCGCCACGTTCCTCGAGGCGATCAGGCTCGCGCCGACCATCAAGCCGGGCTACTACACGGTGCTCTCCGTGCCGGGTGCGGTCGAACGGCTGGAGCGGCACGTCACCCAGGACCCGCGCTGGGCGAGTTACCTGAGCTGACGGCGAATCGGCCCGGCCGACGGGATCAGCGGTGCAGCAGCGTGCGGGCCACGGCGTCCGGCATCGGCTCGAAGCGGGCGAACGTGCGAGTGAACGTCGCGGTGCCATGGGTCAGCCATCGCAGATCGATCGGGTAACGGCGCAGTTCGATCGCCGGGACCTCGGTGCGCACCACGGTCCGGCCGTCGAGCGCCTCGGTGCCGAGCAGTCGGCCGCGGCGGCCGGTGAGGTCGCTCATCACGGTCCCGACGAGGCTGTCGGGCACCTGAATCTCGACCGTGTCGACCGGTTCGAGCAGGCTCACCCTGGCCGCAGCGGCGGCATCCTTGAGCGCCAACGAGCCCGCCATCTGGAAGGCCGCATCGGAGGAGTCGACGCTGTGCGCCTTGCCGTCGACCAGGATCGCCCGAAAGCCCGCCAGCGGGTTGCCGGTGGCCACGCCGTGCTCCATCTGGGCGCGGATCCCCTTCTCCACGCTGGGGATGTACTGCCGGGGAACCGCGCCGCCGACGACGCGGTCGACGAACTCAAACGCCATCGGGTCGTCCAGCGGCTCGATCTCGATGTCGCAGAGCGCGTACTGGCCGTGTCCGCCGGACTGCTTGACGTGCCGGCCGTGCCCTTTCGCGCCACCGGCAAACGTCTCGCGGAGCGGGACCTTCAGCTCGACGACGTCCACCGCCGCACCGAACCGGCTGCGCAGCTGATCCAGGACGACGTCGGCGTGGGCCTCGCCCATGCACCACAGCACCAGTTGATGGGTGTGCGAATTGTTCTCGATCCGCAGCGTCGGGTCCTCGGCCGCCAGCCGGGCCAGGCCCTGCGCGAGCTTGTCCTCGTCGACCTTGGCGTGCGCTTCGATCGCCTGCGGCAGCAGCGGTTCCGGCATCGACCAGGGCCGCAGTACCAGCGGCGATTCCCGGTCCGACAGCGTGTCACCGGTCGCCGCGTGACTCAGCCGGCCGATCGCGCAGATGTCGCCGGCGAACACGGCCGCCGCCGGACGGTAGATCCGGCCGAACGGGATGGTCAGCGTGCCGACCCGCTCGTCCTCGTCGTGGTCGGGGTGGCCGCGCCCGTCGTCGACCTGGACGCCGAGCATGGAGCGCAGGTGGCCGGACACGTGGACGGTGCGGTCGGGGTGGACCGTGCCGGAGAAGACCCGGACCAGATTGACCCGCCCGACGTAGAGGTCGGAGGTCGTCTTGATCACCTCGGCGAGCAGTGGGCCCGCCGGATCGCAGCCGAGCGGCTGCGCCAGGGCACCCGCCGGGGTGAACACCTCCGGCAGCCGGTGCCGGCCGGGCGCCGGGAACGCGCTGGTGATCACCTCCAGCAGTTCATGGACGCCGAACAGCGACGGCGCGGACACCGGGACGACCGGGAACAGGGTCCCCCGGGCGATGGCGCGCTCGAGGTCGCCGATCAGCGTCGCGGTGTCGATCCGGTCCCCCGCGAGGTAGGAGTCCATCAGCCCCTCGTCCTCGGACTCCTCGATGATGCCCTCGATCAGCGCGCCCCGAAGGTCATCCGAGTCGGCCGCCGCATCGGTGCCGTCCGCGCCGCGTTCAATGACCGACCGGGTGCCGTCATCGGCGTATCTGATCGTGGTCTCCGACAGCAACCCCACCAGCTCGTCAGGGTGCCGCGGCAGGTACAGCGGCAGCACCTTGCCGTCGAAGGCGGCCTGCGCGAGCGTCAGCACCCCGTGGTACTCGGCGCGCTGGTGATCGAGTTTGGTGATCACCACCGCGCGGGGCATGAAGACCTCGTCGCATTCCCGCCAGAGTGCGATGGTGGCAGTGTCGATGACCTCGTTCGCGGCAATGACGAAGAGCGCGCAGTCCGCGGCCCGCAGCCCGGCCCGCAGCTCACCGACGAAGTCGGCATATCCGGGTGTGTCGATCAGGTTGACCTTGACGCCGTGATGGAACAGCGGCGCGAGGGCGAGCGAGATCGAGCGTTGCTGACGGATCTCGGTATCGTCGGAATCGCACACGGTCGTCCCCGCGGCCACCGTGCCGGCCCGGCCGATGGCGCCCGCGGCCAGCAGCAGGGCCTCGGCCAATGTCGTCTTCCCGGCACTGGACGGTCCGACCAGGACCACGTTCCGGACGGCGTCCGGCCCCGTGGCGGGCGCGGCCCCGTCGTGCCGGTCGAACGTCGGTGTCTTCTCGACCATGTGTGAGCCTCCTGGGTGCCACCTTGGCCCGGGTGCGCGCTCGGCACAAGTCCGGCCTTCTCGAAACGCGCTGCTACCAGGTCGGTGCTGGCCACCCGGAGTAGTGGTCCAGATCAAAATCTTCTGCGTTGGGATCCGATGTATGGGCGTCCGACGTGTTGGCGGCCGACGTGTTGGCGGCCGAGTGGGAGTCGCCGTCGGCCGACGCCGCCTGCATCGCAGCCGCCGTCGATCCGGAATCCGCGGCTGATCCGGAATCTGCGGCTGATCCGGAATCTGCGGCTGATTCGGATTCCGGCACCGATCGCCGTCCCGACAGCCGATGCCGCTGCCAGAAGGTCCACATCACGTCGGCGGCGGGCGGGCCGGACCTGTCGATGAAGGCGCCTTTGGTCGTGCCGCCCGACCAGGCGTGGCCGAGCCCGTCGATCCGCCAGTACTCGAGCACCCGGCGACCCTGCGCCGAGTACCAGCGGGTCCGGGTGCACCGGCGGCCATCGACCAGCAGCGCTCGGGTCGTGGCCAGCGGGCGCACCCGATTGAGTCCCTGTCGTGGTGCGGCGATCCGTGAAGCGAGCCACTGGTCGACGATCCGGTCGGCGTTCGGCGGGCGGACCACCGGATCGTGGGTTCCGTGGATCAGCACGATCGGCGCCATCTCGGAGGTGATCGCCCGGCCGGACGGCGCGGATCGCGCCGCCATCGCCGAGAGCGCGCTGAAACCCTGGGTGGCGCTGCCGTAGGCAGTCGCCGAATGCACACCGGCTGCGGCGAACACGTCCGGATAGGTGGTGGCCAGGATCAAAGCCATCCCGCCGCCGGCGGACAGCCCGGCCACGTAGACCCGTCGCCGATCAATCCGCCACTCGGATTTCTGACCGGCCACCTCGTCGACGATGTCCTTGAGCATCGCCGGCTCACCCGCATCACGCTGCTGATGGGCGGACTCGTACCACCGCCAACAACTCTGGATCTGATGCCGCATCTCCTGCCGCGGCGCGACGATGACGAAACCGTTCCGGTCCGCGGTATCGGTGAAGCCCGAGGCACGGGCGAACTCCACCGAGCGCTGGCTGCAGCCGTGCAGCAGCAGGAGCAGCGGAACCTTGGATCGGGGCGACATCCCAGCGGGCAGATAGATGTCGTACTGACGGCTGCCGTGTGCGCCGACGTGACGCTCGGCGATCCACCGACCGGGGGTCGCCCGCAGACCGTCCGGCCGACGGAAGAAGGACGGCAGGCGGAACGCGCCGGCGGCGGACAATGGTGCCCCTCACGGTCAGGGTTCGACGGCTGGACATCGGCCGGACATGTTGTGCCGCAACGACTCAGCAGGCAGTCGCGGCGGCAAGGACACCGCTGACACTATGACCGGAGGGAGGGCAGAGCGGCCGCCGACTCACCTCGGTGATGATCATGTGACCCGCATCTCCGGAGCCGGCCGGCCGTTCCGACCGGTCCATCGCGGGCAGTGCCGGCCCTTTTCCGGTTGTGGGCACCGATAACATTCCAGGTAGTTCCGGCCCCGTATCCCACCCGACCCTCAGGAGTTCCTCGTGTCCGCACCCGCGCCGTCCGCCTCGCCCGCCCGCCTCTGGGTGGCCGCAGGCACCACGGCGTCCGCGGCGGTCGGCGAGGCGGGGCTGCCGCGGAGCGGCCCGGACGCGATCCTGGTGGTTCGCGATGCGGACGGGCAGCTCCGGGACCTGGCCTGGATCCCGGAGACCGACGCAGCGGTCGAACCGGTCGCGGCCGGCACCCCGGACGGCCGCGCGGTCATCCGGCACTCCGCGGCCCACGTGCTGGCGCAGGCTGTCCAGCAGGCGTTTCCCGCGGCCAAGCTGGGCATCGGGCCGCCGATCACCGACGGCTTCTACTACGACTTCGACGTCGCCCAGCCGTTTACCCCCGCCGACCTGGCCGATCTGGACAAGCGGATGGCGAAGATCATCAAGGCCGGCCAGCGGTTCACCCGGCGGCGCTACGAATCGAAGGTGGAAGCCCGCGCCGAGCTGGCCGCCGAGCCGTACAAGCTCGAGCTGATCGACCTCAAGGGCGCCGACACCGACGAAGTGATGGAAATCGGCGGCAGTGAACTGACCGCCTATGACAACGTCCACGCGCACACCGGCGAGCGCATCTGGGGCGACCTGTGCCGCGGTCCGCACGTGCCGACCACCAAGCACATCCCGGCGGTGAAGATCCTGCGCTCGGCCGCCGCGTACTGGCGGGGCAACGAGAAGAACCCTCAGCTGCAGCGCATTTACGGCACCGCGTGGGAGTCCACCGACGAGCTCGATGCCTACCTGACCCGGCAGGCCGAGGCCGAACGGCGTGATCACCGACGGCTGGGCAACGAGCTCGACCTTTTCTCCTTCCCCGATGAGATCGGTTCCGGGCTGGCGGTCTTCCATCCCAAGGGCGGCATCATCCGGCAGGAGATGGAGAACTATTCCCGGCAGCGGCACGGTGAAGCCGGCTACGAGTTCGTCTACTCCCCGCACATCACCAAGAGCAACCTTTTCGAGACCTCCGGCCACCTGCAGTGGTACGCCGACGGCATGTTTCCCCCGATGCATCTGGACGCTGAGCTCGATGAGAACGGGGATGTCCGCAAGCCCGGCCAGGACTACTACCTCAAGCCGATGAACTGCCCGTTCCACAATCTGATCTTCAAATCGCGCGGCCGCTCCTACCGCGAATTGCCGTTACGGCTCTTCGAGTTCGGCAGCGTGTACCGGTATGAGAAGTCCGGTGTGATCCACGGCCTCACCCGGGTCCGCGGGATGACCCAGGACGACGCGCACATCTACTGCACCCCCGATCAGCTGCTCGGCGAGATCAAGTCGCTGCTGACCTTCGTCATCGATCTGCTCCGCGACTACGGCCTGAGCGACTTCTACCTCGAACTGTCCACCCGCAACGACGAGAAGTACGTGGGCACCGACCAGCAGTGGGCGGAAGCCACCGAGGCGCTGCGCCAGGCGGCCGCCGAGTCCGGTCACGAGCTGGTGCTGGATCCGGGCGGCGCGGCGTTCTACGCACCGAAGATCTCGGTGCAGGCCAAGGACGCGATCGGTCGGACCTGGCAGATGAGCACCATCCAGGTCGACTTCCAGCTGCCTGATCGGTTCGAGCTGGAGTACACAGCGCCCGACGGTTCGCGGCAGCAGCCGTACATGATCCACCGGGCGCTGTTCGGCTCGATCGAGCGGTTCTTCGCGGTGCTCACCGAGCACTATGCGGGCGCCTTCCCGGCCTGGCTGTCGCCGGTCCAGGTGATCGGCATCCCGGTCGCCGACGCCTTCGGTGATCACCTGGAAGAGGTGATCACAGCATTGCGCGCCAAGGGTATTCGCGCGTCGGTCGACCATTCCGACGATCGGATGCAGAAGAAGATCCGCAACCACACCCAGGCCAAGGTGCCCTTCCAGCTACTGGCCGGGGCCACCGACCTCGAAGCCGGCGCGGTGTCGTTCCGGTTCCGCGACGGCAGCCAGGTCAACGGGGTGCCCGTCGACCGTGCGGTGGCGGTGATCGTCGACTGGGTCGGCCGCCGGGTCAACGAGTCGCCGAGCGCGGACGCCCCGGTGTTCGCCGCGCTGGTCTCGGGTTGATCCCGGCCGGCCCGGAGGCAACGGCGTGACCGAATTCGAGATTCAGGATGGCGTGGGGGAGGCCGATGGCCTCGAAAGGCTCTGGACCCCGCACCGGATGGCCTACGTGCAAGGCGATGCTCGGCCGGCCGGGAGTACCGATGACTGCCCGTTCTGCCGGATTCCGACCCTGGACGACGTCGCCGGCCTGATCGTGGCCCGCGGTGATTCGGTGTATGCCGTCCTCAACCTCTACCCCTACAACCCGGGGCATCTGATGGTGGTGCCATACCGACATGTCGCCGACTACCCCGAGCTGACGCCGGCCGAGACCAGCGAACTGGCCGGCTTCACCCAGTGCGCGATGACGGTCGTGCGGACGGTGTCGGCTCCGCACGGCTTCAACATCGGCATGAACCAGGGCGCGGTGGCCGGCGCCGGGATCGCCGCTCACCTGCATCAACATGTCGTCCCGCGGTGGGGCGGCGACGCGAACTTCATGCCGGTGGTCGCGCAGACGAAGGTGCTGCCGCAGTTGCTCGGCCAGACCCGCGATCTGCTTGCCAATGCCTGGCTGGCCGCAGCCCCTGCCGGGTGACAAGTAACACGACTAACGCCCGACATAGCGGACGACCGCTGGTCGGGCGGCTATCGTTATACCTTCTGCTCGTTCCGTCACGGCTGCCGCTCCCGGGCGCCCGTACTCCGGCAAGATAGGTGAACTGACCCACATGCTCAATGGCTTGGCTCGCGGCGCGGTTTCGCGCGTGACCGATCCCGTGGGGCGGGGTCTGTTGCGGCTCGGCCTCGACCCGGACCTGGTCACCCTCATCGGCACCGCCGGCGTCGTCGGCGGCGCGATCGTGCTGCTCGGCGGCGGGCACCTGCTCTGGGGCACGTTCGCGGTCACCGTGTTCGTGTTCTTCGACCTTTTCGACGGGGCAATGGCGCGGGCGCGTGGCTACGGCACCGACTTCGGGGTGGTGCTGGACGCCTCGTGCGACCGGATCGCCGACGGCGCGCTGTTCGGCTCACTGGCCTACTTCGCCTTCATGCACCTGGGTCAGCCGTCGGTCGGCATCGCCGCGCTGATCTGCCTCGTGCTGGGTCAGGTGGTGTCCTATATCAAGGCCCGCGCCGACTCGGTGAACCTGTCCATCTCCGGCGCGCTGGCCGAACGGGCCGAGCGCAACGTGCTAGGTCTGGTCGGTGCCGGGCTGGAAGGCCTCGGAGTTCCGCATGCGTTGGCGATCTGCCTCTGGCTGCTGGCGGCGGCCTGCGTCGTGACGGTGGTGCAGCGGTTGCTGCAGGTCCGGGCCGCCTATCGTCGTCGCGCACCGATCACGCAGCCGTGAGTCGAAGTTCGGCAAGGCTGACCGCAGCCGGCTACGGCGCCGGCTGGTCAGTGGTCAAGGCGCTCCCCGACGGTCTGGCCGAATGGTGCTTCCGGGCCGGCGCGCAGGTCGCGTTTCGCCGCCGCGGGCCGGGCACGGTCCAGCTGGCCCGCAACCTGCATCGGGTGCTGGGCAAGGACTCGACGCCGGCTGCCCTGTCCGCGGTGACCGGCGCCGCCCTCCGGTCCTACGCCAGGTATTGGCGGGAGACCTTCCGGCTGCCGTCAATGGACCTGGACGCGGTGGCGCAGCGGGCGCTGGACGGTTTCGTCGGCCTCGACACCGTGCTCGCGGAATTCTCCGATGACCGGGGGGTCGTATTCGCGCTGCCGCACTCCGGCAACTGGGACATCCCCGGGTTGGCGCTGGCCCGCACCCTTGGCAGCATCACCACCGTGGCCGAACGCCTGAAGCCGGAAAGCCTCTACGACAAGTTCGTCGCCTTCCGGGAGCAACTCGGATTCGAGGTGCTCCCACTGACCGGCGGACCGGTCGGACCGTCCCAGGTGCTCAAGGAGCGGCTCAGGCAGGGCAAGGCGGTCTGCCTGCTGGCCGACCGTGACCTGTCCACCAGCGGCGTGCCCGTCACGTTCTTCGGCGAGGCGACTAGAATGCCGGCCGGCCCGGCGATGCTGGCCGCCGTCACCGGCTCGGCGTTCGTCCCGGTGCACGTGTCGTTCACCGATACCGGCTGGACCACCGAATTCGGCCCGAAGATCAACATGCCCGGCGTACGCCTGCGCGAACAGGTCCAGGCCGGGACCCAACTGATGGCTGACTTCTTCGCCTCCCGGATCGCCGAGCACCCGGCCGACTGGCACATGATGCAGCCGCTGTGGCTGTCCGACCTACCGCCGTCCGACAGTCGGCGGGCTGAGGCACCCGGGCCGGCGCCGACGCCGTGAAGATCGGCATGGTGTGCCCGTACTCGTTCGACGTGCCGGGCGGGGTCCAGGGACATGTACTCGATTTGGCGACCGTCCTGCACGCGATGGGCCACGAGATCAGCCTGCTCGCGCCCGGCGAAGAGGACGCCGATCTGCCGGACTTCGTGGTGCCGGCCGGGCGAAGTGTACCGATTCCGTACAACGGATCGGTCGCTCGGCTCTCGTTCGGGCCGGTCTCCTACACTCGGGTCCGCCGGTGGATCCGGGCCGGGAAATTCGACGTGCTGCACGTGCACGAGCCGGTGGCGCCGAGCCTGTCGATGCTGGCGCTGATCGTCGCCGAGGGACCGATCGTGGCGACGTTCCACACGGCGAACCCGAAGTCGAAGATCCTGAACACCTTTCAGGGTGTACTGCAGCCGTTCATGGAGAAGATCACCGGCCGGATAGCGGTCAGCGAACTGGCCCGTCAGGTGCAGGTGGAGCATCTCGGCGGCGACGCGGTGATCATCCCGAACGGGGTGGACGTGTCCTTCTTCGCCGACGCCGAACCGTTGCCCGGCTACCCGCGTAGGGGTGGCACGATCGGCTTCATCGGCCGCTTCGAGGAGCCCCGCAAGGGGATGGGTGTGCTGCTGGACGCGCTCCGCCTACTGCTGCCCTCCAGGCCTGACCTGCGGCTACTCGTCGCCGGCGTCGGCGACGGGGAAAAGCTCCTCGCCGAAGCCGGACCTGAGCTGGCGCCGCGGATCGAAGTCCTGGGACGGGTCAGCAATGAGGTCAAGGCCGCGATGATGGCCTCGATCGACATCTACTGCGCGCCGAACACCGGCGGTGAGAGCTTCGGGATGATCCTGACCGAGGCGATGAGCGCCGGCGCCGCCGTGGTCGCCACCGATCTCGACGCGTTCCGGCGGGTGCTCGACGGCGGCCGGTCCGGCGTGCTGTTCCCGCTCGAGGACAGCGCCGCGTTGGCGTTGGCGTTGTCGTCGGTGCTCAGGGACACGGCCGGTCGGGCGCGGCTGGTCGGACGGGCCCGAACAGTGGTGGCGGCCTACGACTGGCCGGTGGTCACCGCGCAGATCCTGCAGGTTTACGAAACGGTGATCGCGGCCGATCCCCGGTTGGTCATCGAGGCCGACTGATGGGCTGGCTGATCGCGGCGATCATCCTCGTGCTGCTGATCACCGCGTATCGGCTGTCCAGGCTGGCGACCCGGCTCGACCGGTTGCACCGCCGGACCGAGGCGGCGTGGGCCGTCCTGGACGTCGCGCTGGCCCGCCGATCCGGGGTCGCCCGGGCCGTGGCAGCCGCGCCCGGAATGGACGCTGAGGTTGCGAAGGCAATTTCGCTGGCCGCGCGGCGGACCGACTCCGCCCCGCGCGCGCAACGGGCCGATGCGGAGAACGAGCTGACCAAGGCGCTGGAGATGGTGCCGACTGCCCCCGAGTCGAGCGTGGCCAACGAGCTGCTCGAGGCGGCGCAGCGGATCATGCTGGCGCGGCGGTTCTACAACGACGCCGTCCGCGACACCCGGGCCCTGCGGGCCGACCGGTTCTCCCGGATGTTCCGGCTGGCCGGCCGCGCGAGCCTGCCGGACTTCTTCGAGATCGCCGAATACAACCCGTCCCGACCGCTGACCAGGGTCTCGGCGCGGGTAGTGCTACTCGATGGGCAGGACCGGGTGCTGCTGTTCAGCGGTCTGGATCCACACCGGCCGGACCAGCGCTGGTGGTTCACCCCGGGCGGCGGCGCGGAACAGGGGGAGGACCTGGTCGCCGCCGCGCAGCGCGAACTGGCCGAGGAAACCGGGCTGATCCTGCGTACCGAGGAATTGCAGGGACCGCTGTGGTGGCGGCGCGCGCGTTTCAGTTTCACCGGCATCGAGTATGAACAGACCGAGTACTACTTCGTCGCTCAGCCGGACAACGCGCAGGGGCTGGCTCGCTTGACCAACGCCGGTTTCACCGAGGTCGAGAAGGCGAGCATCACCGGTCACCGTTGGTGGAGCGCGGTCGAACTGGCAGCAACGGTCGAGGTGATCTTTCCGGTTGAGTTGGCCACTCGGCTGCCCGAGGCGCTGACCGCCGCGCAGCATGGCTGGACCCCGGCCGATCCGGTGCAGATCGACTAGCAGTCGGCCCTTCCGGGTGAAACCGGCGCGGCATAGGCGCTGGTCTGCTCGTTTCCCTTAGCGTGATACTGAGGTTGCTCAACACCGGCCCGCGGGGCTGCCGGAAACTCACAGAGTCGTGGAGGCCCACCGTGTTCGCCCGTTCGCATCCGTTCTTGAGCAAGGCCGTCTGCGTGCTCGGCGTGCTGCCGCTGCTCGTGCTGGCCGCGTGTAGCTCCGACAAAGCCGCCGCTCCGACTACGGCGTCGTCGAGCACGTCGGTGTCAACCTCGACGACCACCGCGACCTCGGTGGCGCCCAGCACCGCCAGCGTCGAGCCACCCCCGGCCACCACCCAGGCGCCACCGACGACGAACCCGCTGACCGGCGGCGAGGTATCGGGCAACGCGGTGATCGCGGCCAAGATCGACAACACCAACTTCGGCGGCCTGCAGTTCGGCACGGCCGACGCGGACATCGTCTATGTGGAGATGGTCGAGGGTGGGTTGACCAGGTTGCTCGCCGTCTTCCACTCTGTGCTGCCCGAGGAGGTCGGCCCCATCCGCAGCGTCCGGTCGACCGACTCGGAGTTGCTGCCGACCTTCGGCGCGCCCGGGTTGGTGTTCTCGGGTGGCAATGAAGGCACTCTCGGCCCGCTGGCCTCCTCGACCGTGGTGGACGCCTCGCAGGCCGCTGCAGGCAGTGCCTACTGGCGTTCCGCGGCCGGGTCGGGTACCCACAACCTGCACGCCAACATCGCTCAGATCCCGGGGCTGGTCCCGGGCATCAGCGCGCCGAACTCACCGGGATTCACGTTCGGCGCGGACTACCCGGCGATGGCCGGTGGCCGGGATGTCAGCAGCCTCAACGTGCAGATGACCAGCCCGGTCCGGTTCAGTTTCGAGGGCGGGGCCTACGTCTACAACCGCCAGGGCGAGGTCTCGGTCGACGCCAACAGCGGAGCGACCATCCAGATTCAGAATCTGTTGGTCCAGCGGGTGACGGCCGAGCCGGACGGCATCGTCGATGCCAACGGCAGCCCATCGTTCTTCAGCCACACCGTCGGCAGCGGCGCGTTCACTCTGTACCGGGACGGCAAGGCGATCGACGGCAGCTGGACCCGCGCCGCGGTGGACGGGCCGACCAGTTACGTCGACGGTGCCGGCGCTCCGGTGCTGTTCAAGCCGGGCAAGACCTGGGTGATGCTCGCCCCGGCGAATGCCACGATCTCGGAGGGCTGAGCGGCCAGCAATTGGCCACACGTCGACCAGCCAATTCGGCGCGGATACTGGAAGGCGGAGACTTTTTCCGCCTCCCGCCGCGGCGACCTGCTGCCCGGGTATCCGAGGAGCAACCGTATGCCTGAAACCGTCATGTCCCACACTTCCGTCACCGGAACCTCGCGCGTCAAGCGCGGGATGGCCGAGATGCTCAAGGGTGGCGTCATCATGGACGTCGTCAACGCCGATCAGGCCAAGATCGCCGAGGATGCCGGCGCGGTCGCGGTGATGGCTCTGGAGCGGGTACCCGCCGACATCCGCGCGCAGGGTGGCGTGTCCCGGATGAGCGACCCGGACATGATCGACAAGATCATCGCCGCGGTATCCATTCCGGTGATGGCGAAGGCGCGGATCGGGCATTTCGTCGAGGCGCAGGTCCTGCAGTCGCTCGGGGTGGACTACATCGACGAGTCCGAGGTACTGACCCCGGCCGACTACGAGAACCACATCGACAAGTGGGCATTCACTGTGCCGTTCGTCTGCGGGGCGACCAACCTGGGTGAGGCGCTGCGCCGGATCAACGAGGGCGCCGCGATGATCCGCTCCAAGGGTGAGGCCGGCACCGGCGACGTCTCCAACGCAACCACCCATATGCGCAAGATCCGCGGCGAACTGCGTCGCTTGAGCTCGCTGCCCAAGGACGAGCTGTACGTCGCCGCCAAGGAACTGCAGGCGCCGTACGAGCTGGTCGCCGAGGTCGCCGCGACCGGAAAGCTGCCGGTCGTGCTGTTCACCGCCGGCGGCATCGCCACCCCGGCCGACGCGGCGATGATGATGCAGCTCGGCGCCGAGGGCGTCTTCGTCGGCTCCGGTATCTTCAAGTCCGGCAACCCCGCCGAGCGCGCGGCCGCCGTGGTCCAGGCGACCACCTTCTTCGATGACGCCGACGTGATCGCCAAGGTTTCCCGCGGTCTCGGCGAGGCCATGGTCGGCATCAATGTCGCCGACATCCCGGTCCCGCACCGGCTCGCCGAGCGCGGCTGGTAGGCGGGGTTTTCGGCGCTGGGGTCCTAGGCGCCAAGAGCCCCGTTCGCGCCCGAATTCAACATCCGCGCCAGAAATTCTGGCGCGGATGTTGCATTCTGGCGCGGGAGGCGGCCTGCGGGCTGCCGATCGCCTGTGAGGCGGGTGACTACTCCGCCAGTGGTGCCACCAGCTGGCCGGAATGATTGCTGATGACACGTGGCCCGTGTCCCACCCGCGCGATCGAGACCGTCAGAATGCTGGACACGCCGACATCGAAGAAGAAGCCGTCGTCTCCTGACCCGAAGGTGAAGACGTAGTCCCCGGGGACGATGGTGGTCAGCGGAATCGCAAACCGGCGGACGTACAGATGGGTGGACTTCCGCTCACCGATGTCGCGAACCTGTTGGCCGGGGACGGTTGCCGACTGCGCGACGGTGCCGAAGGACTCTGTGAGATCGTCGTCGGACTCGGCGCGGAACACCACTCGGAGTTCGTCGGCCACCGTGGTCTTGCCGTTGACGATCAACTTGCCTCCTTCGGCGAAGGTCTCGTGACTGCTCTTGGTCGCAATCACGTCCTTTCCGGCGTAGGTCTTCTTCAATGTCGGCAGGATCGCTGCACCGGCCGCGGTGAAGTCCCCCTCGACCGCGAGATAGGTCGCCGTGACCACCGCGATCAGATCGGTCAGGTCCACAGAGTCCTCGATCCCAGGATGGTCATTGGTCTGGTTGAGCTGACGGTTCGGCTGTACAGGACGTCCGTGTGACAGGAAACCGAGCGTGATGCTGGATTGCATGATGGTTCCGCTTTCTCGGTGGCGGCCGCACTTCTGCGAGCCTGTGGACATTCGACCTGTAGACGTTCGATAGGGGAAGTTTCGGGATTGCGCAACGTTCAGTCGACGGGCCGCAGCAAGGTGTCGGCGACCCAGCTGCCGATCCTTCCGCCGTGCCGCAGGCCTTGCTCGCTGGCGTAGCGGAAGTGGAAGCCGATGTAGATCCGCGACACCGCATTCTGCTCGGCAGCCTGCGAAAAGCGGGTGAATTGGTGCAGGGTCGGGTGCGCCTCCGTGCAGGTCCCGGCGGCGACGGTACGGCTGCAGGCGCTGAAGGCGAAGCGGTCCGTGCCGAAGAAGCTTGCGAACACCGCTGCGGCGGCGCCACCCTCGACGGCGTGTGCGGAGTCGTGATCGGGGATCGGCGGGGTCGTCACCAGCGGTGTCCACGTCGGGTCGGCGGTGGTGTGCGGGTTTCCGTCGGTCGCCGCCTCCCGGATCGCCGTGACCGGGCGCCAGAAGTTGTAGTTGTACTTGGCATCGAAGGAACTGACATAGCCGTCCGCCAGCGCGATATCCAGCAGCCCGTACAACCGCGCCTGCTCCCACAGGTCAAGCTGCGCCGACCCGGCCAGCGAGCGGGCGATCCGATTCCATGCCAATGGTGAACTCTCCTGCCAGAACAGGGCAGTCTCGGTTTGTAGCGCGGTGCGTTGACTCGGGGTGGTCACGCCGTCCCCGCCGAGGGACTTGATCTCGTTGAAGTCCGCCGCGTAGCGGCTGCTCTGCAGGTCCAGCGGCGGCTTCGGCTTGAACTGGGCGGCCGACTTCAGCGCGAAGGGTGTGACCCCGCCCCAGCCGGGGGCGAAGGCGAACGGTCGGTCCGGGGTGAACCGCCAGACACCGGGAACTGTGCTTTGTGGGTAGCCGGCGACGATCAACGGGGTATCGGAGCCGTCCGATGACCGCAGCGCGACGATTGCGGCGGCGGCGCGCCGGCCGGCGGCGATGCCCTGGTCCTTGGCTGTTCCGTTGGTAATGCCGGACAGCGCCGTGGTGTAGTCGGCTTCCACGCTGGCCACGCCGGCGTCGATGCAGCTCGCCGGGAAGGGCGCCGGGATCTGCCGGAGCACCGGGAGGAGAACGTCGTGCGCGGCGGCGGCTACCGCTGCCTCGGGTGATGCGGTGCGGGAAGCGTGAAACTCCACCGCATACGGTTCGGCCCGCCGGCTGATCGCGTTCAGCGCGTCGTAGATGGCGATGTGCGTCATTGCATACATCCGGGACTCGTGCAGCGGATTGTCCAGCGGGGCGATGCAGGCCGCCAGAGCAGCTCGGCCGGCTGCCTCGTTCCACCAGGTCACGGCGGTGCTCGGGTGCTGATGGCCATTGTCATGGTCATCGTCACGCTCTCCCGCCCGAGCGATCGGCGACATGACGGCCATCGTCAGGACCGCGGCCAGGGCGCCGTAGGCGAGCCGGTGCAGGCCGTTGTTCCACCGGCGCAGTCCGGTGCCCACGGTGGGATGGCCGTTCCTGGGTGGGGCGGTAGAGCTGTGGTGAACGCTGCGCATGGTGTCCTCCGGGGCACGAGCCGGCAATCGCTGACCCGTTCACCGTCGTCGCCCCACACGCCCCCGCGCATGACTTCATTTGCCTATTTCCGCCCCGCTGTTGCGTAGTCAATTCTGCCCATTCTGCTGGGCGCGATGTCGGCGCTACGGTGAAGGCGTGTCCGGCTCGATGGTTCCGCTGGTGCCAGCGCGATGGGTGGGAATGACAGCCCCCGCGTTCGTCGGCCGGCGCCCGGAGCTGGCCGCCCTGGAGCTTCGCTGGGCGGGTTCGGTACAGGGCTCGCCGCAGACGGTGTTCGTCGGCGGCGAACCGGGAGCGGGCAAATCGCGGCTGGTCGCCGAGGTGGCGCAGGCGCTGGAGCTGCAGGGTGTCACAGTGGTCGCCGGCTTCTGCGTGAGCGACATGGGTGCCGTCTACGACCCGTTCGTGGAGCCGGTGCGCGCTCTGCTGCCGCGGCTGCGCGACACTTCCGGGCTCGACGAGACCCGCCTCGACCTGCTCGGGATGCTGGACCTGCTGATCCACAGCGCGGGCACGCAGGAGAGTTCCGGTCCGCAGTTTTCTCCGCAACTCTTCGGCGCGGTGTGCGAGGCCTTTCGGCAAACCGCGCAGGACCGGCCCGTGCTACTCGTGCTGGAGGACATGCATTGGGCGGGGGAATCGGCGGTACGGCTGCTGCACTGGATCGTCGAGCGGTGCGGACCCGCTCAGTTGATGGTGCTGGTCACCCACCGTTCGACGCACCCGGATCGATCCGCTCAACTGGTTCGGGTGATCTCCGACCTCTACCGGCACGAGAATGTCGGCCGTCTGGACCTCGGCGGTCTGTCCACCGAGGAGATCACCGAGTACCTGCGCCGCGAGCTGCGGGCGCCGCTGGGTGCAGCTCGTGGCGCCGCAGCGTTTCTGCGCGATCAGACCGGGGGCAATCCCTTCCTGCTCCGCGAGGTGTGTCGCACGCTGGGAAAGCCCGGCGACCTGGCCGCGCTCAGCCGCTCCGACCTGCATGCACCGATTTCGGTCCGCGCTGCCGCAGAAGCGCGTCTGGAACGGCTCAGCGCCGCCGAACTGCGGGTCCTCGAGGCGGCTGCCGTGATCGGCGAGGCGCTCGAGCTGCCGCTGTTGTGCGCCGTGCTGGCCGAGGGTGACGGGTCCGGTGCGAACCTGTCGGTGACGACGGACCGGGTGATGGGCATCGTGGACCTGTTGTTGGCCGCAGGCTGGTTAGAACCGGTGACCGACGCAGCCGGCGCCTTCCGACTTCCGCATGCGCTGGCCCGGGCGTCGGTGTTGGCGTCGATGTCAGCGCTGGCCACTGCGCGGATCCAGGCAAGGGTTGCTCGGGCGCTTGAGGACGAATTCCCGGCCGCCGAGAATCGTATTCAACGGCTGGCGCACCACTACACCAGTGCCACCGCACTCGGCTACGGAGCCAAGGCATCGACCTATCTGGCGCAGGCCGCCACGATGGCCTGGACGGCCCTGGCGCACGCGGACGCTGCCGACCTCTTCGCGCGTGCAGCGGAGCTGGCCGATCTCCCCGAACGGCGAGATGACCTGCGGTTATCCGCGGCCCGCAGCTTTCTGCAGGCCTCGCACTGGCGCCGCGCCCGTGACCTGAACGCGCTGGTAGCCAACAGCGGCACGCCGTCACAGCGACTACGAGCGGCCATCGGTTTCGAGGCCACCTCGTGGCGTGGTGGCGAGCGCGGTGAGCCGTCTATCCAGCTGATCCGCGCCGTCATCGGTCAACCCGACTTCGACCCGGCCGACCCACTGTTTGCGCGCGCGTTGGCCGGACTCGGACGGGCGCATGCGTTCGCGGGCCACCGTCAGGAAGGGATCGACACCTGCCGGCGGGCCGTGGAGCTGGCCCGGGAACGAGCCGACCCCGCGCTTCTCGCCTCGGTGCTTCAGGTCAGTCTTCAGGACAACAGCGGCCTGGACGGCATGGACGATCGGCTGCGCAGAGCCGACGAAGTGACCCAGATCGCTAACGAGCTGGGTGCCATGAACCACCTGGGAGCCGCTTCGTACCACCGCTGCGTGATCTCCTACCTCCGCGGTGACGCCCGCGCATTGGCCGTGGCCCGCCGTGACCTGGGCCGGATGACGATCGCCACCGGCCAGCCGTATTGGCAGTGGGTGCTGACCAACATCGACTTCAGCTGTCAATTGATGGCCGCCGATTTCGATGCGGCCGAGGCCAGCGCGCGTGAATGCCTGCGGCTGATCACCTTATTCGAAGGGGGCCAGGGTGGCGGCGAGGGCACCTGGGGCCTGCAGCAGTTCATCCTCCGCCGGGAACGAGGTCGGTTGGCCGCAGTCCGCGGTCTGATCGACGGATACGTCCAGGACAGCTCGACCTGGCTGCCAGGGCTGCTGGCGATGTACTCCGAGTTCGGGATGTCCGACGAGACCAGGCGCATCCTGCACCGGATCCTGGGCGGCGAGATCGAACGGCGGGCGGCCTCGGCGTCCTGGCCGGCGGTGCTGACGTTTCTCGTCGAAGCAGCCACCCGGCTCCGGGACGTCCGGGCGGCCGAGCAGTTGTATCCGATGGCGATGCGGTGGGCGGGCCTGAACCTGCTGGCATCCGAGTTCCTGGCGCCCCTGGGCAGCGCCGACCGGCTGATCGGGTGTCTGGAGTCGGTGCTGCGAATGCCAGGGGCCAGCCCCTGGTTCGAATCGGCGCTGGCTACGGAGACCGCGATGAATGCACCGCTTCATCAGGCGACCACCCTCGCCGAATATGCCCTTCATCTGCGGCAATTCCCCGATTCGGCGTCCCGCGCCCAGCAGCGGACCCGGCAGGCGCTCGAGCTCGCGGACCGATACGGGCTCGGTCGGGTTCGTACCCTCCTCGCGCTGCCGGGTGGCCACCGTGGTCCGGCCGGGGCGCCGGCTGTCGAATTGACCGCCCGCGAGTTCGAGGTGCTCGCCCTGGTTGGCCAGGGACTGAGCAATCAGGAGATTGCCGACACCCTGGTGATCTCGGTGCACACCGCCGCAAACCACATCCGGAGCATCCTGCTGAAGACGGGCTGCGCGAACCGCACTCAGGCGGCGATCTACGTCG
This sequence comes from Mycobacteriales bacterium, assembly GCA_038245175.1. Taxonomy (GTDB): domain Bacteria; phylum Actinomycetota; class Actinomycetes; order Mycobacteriales; family Nakamurellaceae; genus Nakamurella. The sequence goes on from JBBRSR010000002.1 coordinate 342,246, forward strand.
CTTCGCAGAAACCGGCCGGCGAGCTGCCGGCGGTCAGTCCGTGAGCGGGTTCAGGCCATGACCGGATTCAGCGAACCGTTCGGCAGCACCCGGTAGCCGATTTCCACGATCACGTCGGCGGGTAGGCCGGCCCGGACCGCGGCCCGGCGCAGCGCTTCGGGCGACTCCGCCTCGTACAGGCAGAAGGACTTGAGTTTGTCGGCGGAGAGGAAGGACATCAGCCAGCGCACATCCTCGTCTGCGTTGATCTCGTTGATCGCCGTGGCACCCTCGGCATCCGGTTCCATCAGCTCGGCGTAGCGACGTTCGATCATGAAGATGGGCATGACGGCCTCCGCGGATATTCGACGTGCGGCTGACGGTACTCGGGATCGGAGTCGGGGCGCTCAGGTCATCCAGCGCTGCGGTAATGCCGGTCGGGCGGCGGCCGCTTGGGCGTCGATCCCGGCCAACCTGCGGACGGCGGTGACCAGCGCATCCGGCGGGGCGGTGAACGGCAGGCGCAGGTAGGACTCCATCGTGCCGTCCGGTCCGAACCTTGGACCGGGCACGATGGCGACCCCGGCGGAAGGGGCCAGCCGCGCCAGTTCGGTGGCATAGGGTCCGGGTAATTCGACCCATAACGACGCGCCGCCGGACGGCCGGGTCGGGCGCCAGAGCGGCAGGTCCTCGGCCAGCGCGCCGAGTAGCGCGCACGAGCCGGCCTGCAGCCGGCCACGCTGGAGCGCCAGCGCCGGTTCCGGATCGGCCAGCACCTGCAGCGCCACCAGTTGGTCCAAAATCGGACCGGCCATGTCGCCGAGCGCGCGGACCCCGGCCAGTCGCTCGACCAGGCCGCGATTGGCCCGGATCCAGCCGACCCGTAGGCCGCCCCAGAACGACTTGGACATCGAGCCGATGGTGATCACCCGGCTCACCCTGTCGAACGTGGCCAGTCGCGGGGGGAGCGTGAGGTCCGGGTCGAAGGCGACGTCGCGCAACGACTCGTCGGTCACCAGCACGGTGGCGGTCCGTCCGGCCGCGCCCACCAGGTCCCGCCTGGTCGAGGCGTCCATCAGCGACCCGGTCGGATTGTGGAAGTCCGGGATCAGGTAAGCCAGCCGCGGTGCCGACTGGACCATCGCCGCCGTCATCAGCTCCAGATCCCAGGGCTGCGCGGCGCCGGGTCGGATCCCGACCGGTACCGGCGTCCGGCGACCGCTGCGCACCGCGTCCAACGCCAGCGGATAGGTCGGGCAGTCCAGCAGCACCCGGTCGCCGGGCGCCGACAATTCAGAGACGATCAGCGACCACGCGTGCTGGGCTCCGCTGGTCACCAGAATCTCGTCGGGCGTGGTCGGCAGCCCCGACTCGGTGTACCGACGGGCGATCATCTCGCGCAGCGGCGCCAGCCCCATCGGCACGTAGCCGTCGGCGCCGAAGTAGCTCGGCAGATCGGCGATCGCGGCGGTGACCGCGGCGGTGATCTGTTCGGCCGGGGCCGGCAGCGACGCAGTGGTCAGGTTGATGACGGTGTCGTCGCGGGGCCGGCTGTGGCCCCAGAACGGGGCGAAGGCATCCGGCGAGGCGGAGGGCGAATGCTGCAGCACGCTGCCCGAGCCGCGGCGGCTGACCAGCCAGCCGTCGTCGCGGAGCAGGGCATAGGCGGCGGCAACCGTCGTCCGGGACAGGCTGAGCGCTTCGGCGAGAGTGCGTTCGCTGGGGAGTTGGGTGTTCGCCGCCAGCCGGCCTTCCAGCAACGCGTTGCGGATCCGGCGGGCAAGCTCGCGATAGGTCACACCCGACCGGTCGGGGTGGTCGGCCAGCACTGCGCTGATCGCCGACGATCGGACAGCCGGCTGGGCGACCTTGACCTGGCGGGCCAAAGTGGACGCCGATACTCGGTTCATTGTCACCGTCATCAGGCCACTTTCTCGCAATTGGCTCTATATGTCCAGGCCAATCGTCGAAATGATGACGGAATGTTCAGCCAGTTGATCGCGCCCATCCCGTCGGATCGCCGCCCGCGCCGGTTCACCCAGCTCTTCGGCGGCCTGCTGCTCTACGGCTTCTCGATGGCGGTCATGGTGCGCGCCGGGTTGGGCCTGGACCCGTGGGACGTGCTGCATCAGGGGCTGGCGAACCGGCTGCCGTTCAGCTTCGGCATCACGATCGTGCTCGTTTCGCTGATCGTCCTGCTGCTGTGGATCCCGATCCGGCAGCGCCCCGGGTTCGGCACTGTCGCCAATGCGATCGTGATCGGCCTGGCCACCGACGCGAGCCTGGCGATCCTGCCCGCGCCGCCGAACACCGCGATCGCCATCGCCGCCATGCTGATCTCGGTTCCGCTGAACGCGCTCGCCGGCGCCCTGTACATCGGCGCCGGGCTCGGCCCCGGGCCGCGCGACGGTTTGATGACCGGGCTGGTGGCCCGCGGTGTCGGGCCCGTCTTCGTGGTCCGGACAGCGCTGGAGGGCAGCGTGTTGCTGGCCGGCTGGCTGCTCGGCGGCGCCGTCGGCGTCGGCACCGTGCTGTATGCGCTCGGCATTGGGCCGCTGCTGCACGTACTGCTGCCCCGATTCGTCGTCGGCCCGGTCGACGCGGGGCGGGAGTCGGCAAACGTCGTCGCGCCGACCGCGCAGGCCGCGGTGGAATGCGCCTGACTTGGCGGCCGCGCCAACTACTGTCAGCCAGGTGAATCGCCCGACCCCGACCACCCTCCCGCGGACCATCGGCGTGCTCGCCCTGCAGGGTGACGTCCGGGAACACATCGCCGCCGTCGAGCAACTCGGGGCGGCCGGTGTGTTGGTGCGCCGGCCGGCCGAACTCGATCGGATCGACGGGCTGATCATTCCCGGCGGCGAATCCACCACGATGTCGCGGCTGCTCGACATCTTCGGGATGCGCGAACCGCTGACCGCTCGGCTCGCCGACGGGCTGCCCGCCTACGGCTCCTGCGCCGGCATGATCATGCTGGCCACCCGGATTCTGGACGGCCGCCCCGACCAGTTGCCGCTGGGCGCCATCGACATCACGGTGCGCCGCAACGCTTTCGGCCGACAGGTGGATTCCTTCGAGGGCAGCGTCGAGATCGTCGGGATCGATGGCGGTCCGGTACCCGGAGTGTTCATCCGGGCCCCGTGGGTCGAGTCGATCGGAGCCGGCGTCGAAGTGCTCGGTAGCGCGGCCGGTCACCCGGTCGCGGTTCGCCAGGGAGTGGTTCTGGCCACGTCGTTCCATCCCGAGATCAGCGGCGACCTGCGGGTGCACCAACTCTTCCTGAACATGGTGGCGGCAGCCGGCTGATCGTCGCCGATCGCGGACACGCAGTCGACGCGCGATCCGGGCCATCCGGCCTGGGTAGACTGACCGGTCGGAGCAGAACCTGCCGGCGCCGAGGCCGAGTGGGGTCAATCGGCAGAAACACGAGGGCACGACGTCATGAGCGGCCATTCAAAGTGGGCCACCACCAAGCACAAGAAAGCGGTGATCGACGCCAAGCGCGGCAAGCTCTTCGCCAAGCTGGTCAAGAACATCGAGGTCGCGGCCCGGACCGGTGGCGGCGATCTTGCCGGTAACCCCACCCTGTACGACGCGGTCCAGAAGGCCAAGAAGTCATCGGTGCCCAACGAGAACATCGATCGGGCGCTCAAGCGTGGCTCCGGAGCCGAGGGCGGCGGCGCCGACTACGTCGCCATCACCTACGAGGGCTACGGCCCGAACGGCGTGGCCATCCTGATCGAGTGCCTCACCGACAACCGCAACCGGGCTGCCTCCGATGTGCGCGTCGCGGTCACCCGCAACGGCGGAAACATGGCCGATCCCGGATCGGTGGCCTACCTGTTCAAACGGATGGGTGTGGTCGTCGTACCGAAGGGCAAGCTCACCGAGGACGACCTGCTACTCGCGGTGCTGGACGCCGGCGCCGATGAGATCACCGACCAGGGCGACACCTTCGAGGTCCTCTCCGAAGCCACTGATCTGCTGCCGGTTCGCACCGCACTGATCGACGCCGGGATCGAATACGACTCGGCCGACCCGACCTTCGTCCCGTCGCTCCAGGTGCCCGTGGACGTCGACGGCGCCCGCAAGGTGCTCAAGCTGATCGACGCGATCGAGGACCTGGACGACGTGCAGAACGTCTATACCAATGTCGAGATCTCCGATGAGGTCGGCGCCCAGCTCGAGGACGAGGAATAGGCCCGAAGGGAATGGCCCGAGGACCGGGTAATACGTGCCTGCGCGTGGCGCGCGCCATCATTGTCGGTCCCGGCCGGTAACGTCTTCGGCGTACAGGTGTTCGGGTCCGCTCGGTGTTCGGACCGGGCTCTCGATCACCGCTCATCGTCCGCAGGGGGTTGTCACGTGCGAGTGCTCGGCGTCGATCCTGGCCTGACCAGGTGTGGTGTAGGCGTCGTGGACGGCGGACCGGGGCTGCCGTCCCGGCTGGTCGAGGTCAGTGTGGTGCGCACACCCGCGCATTCCGACATCGCCCATCGGCTGCTGACCATCACCGGGCATATCGAGGCGGCGATGGATCGCTACCATCCGGACGCGGTGGCCATCGAGCGGGTCTTCTCTCAACACAATGTGCTCACGGTGATCGGCACTGCGCAGGCCACGGGGGTGGTGGCCGTCGCGGCCGCCCGCCGCGGAATTGCCGTCGCCTGGCACACGCCCAGCGAGGTCAAGGCCGCGGTGTCCGGTAACGGCGCCGCGAACAAGGATCAGGTCACCGCGATGGTGACGAAGTTGCTGCGCCTGTCCGCGCCGCCGAAACCGGCCGACGCCGCCGACGCGCTGGCGCTGGCGCTCTGTCATCTGCTCCGTTCGCCGATGCAGGCCCGGCTCGCGCAGGCGGCCCTGCGGCAGGCCCGGCTGGTCGAGGCGGCCAAGTCACCGCGTCGGGCGGTGGGTCGATGATCGCCTCCGTCCGCGGCACCGTGTTGACCATCGCGCTGGACCGGGTGGTCGTGGAGGTGGGCGGTGTCGGGCTCGCCATCCGCGCCACGCCGGCCACCCTCGCGATCCTTCGCCGCGGTGAAACGGCCTACCTGGCAACGACTTTGGTGGTTCGCGAGGACTCGTTGACGCTGTTCGGCTTCGACTCCGATGCGGCCCGTGACCTGTTCGAATTGGTCCAGTCGGTCAGCGGGGTCGGCCCGAAGATCGCGCTGGCCCTGCTCGCGGTCTTCTCGCCCGACGAACTGCGCCACGCGCTGGCCGCCGGCGATGTGAAGACGCTGACCCGGGCCCCGGGGATCGGTACCAAGGGCGCCGAACGGCTGATCCTGGAGTTGCGCGACAAGGTCGGCCCGGTGCTGGGCACGATCGCCGCCAGGGCCGGCGTCGGTGCCGGCGGGAGTAGGCCGACCTGGGCGCCGAAGCTGAGTGAGGCGCTGGTGGGACTGGGCTGGACGGCCAAGCAGGCCGGCGACACCGTCGAGACGCTGGCAGCGGAGACCGATGACCCGGCCGTGCAGGCCGGCGACGTCGGCGTGCTGCTCCGCCGGGCGCTCGCGTTGTTGGGACGGTCCCGATGAGCGGCGAAACCCAGGTCGGCGGCGAGCACCAACGCGATGAGCAGGGCGAGCACCAGGCCGACGAGTTCGATGATGTGGTCTTCGCCGGTGAGCTGCCCGGCGATGAGGTGGAAGGGTCGCTCCGGCCGCGCAGTCTGGTTGAGTTCGTCGGTCAGGCCCGGGTCCGTGAGCAGCTCGAGCTGGTGCTCACCGGGGCGAAGATGCGCGGCGCGGTGCCCGATCATGTGCTGCTGGCCGGTCCGCCCGGTCTGGGCAAGACCTCGCTGGCCATGATCATCGCCGCCGAACTCGGCTCATCGCTGCGGCTCACGTCCGGACCGGCGCTGGAACGGGCGGGCGACCTGGCGGCGATGTTGTCCAACCTGGTCGAAGGCGACGTCCTGTTCATCGACGAGATCCACCGGATCGCGCGGCCCGCCGAGGAGATGCTCTACCTGGCGATGGAGGACTTCCGGGTCGACGTCATCGTCGGCAAGGGTCCGGGCGCCACCTCGATCCCGTTGGAGATCGCGCCGTTCACGCTGGTCGGCGCGACCACCCGGTCCGGCCAGCTGACCAGCCCGCTGCGGGACCGGTTCGGTTTCACCGCGCACATGGAGTTCTATTCGGCCGCCGAACTGCGCACCATCCTGTCCAGGTCGGCCACCATCCTCGGCGTTGATCTGCGGCCCGAAGGCGCGCGGGAGATCGCCCGCCGTTCTCGCGGGACGCCCCGGATCGCGAATCGGCTGCTGCGTCGGGTTCGTGACTACGCCCAGGTTCGCGCCGACGGCGCCGTCACGCTGGATATCGCCCGGGAGGCGCTGGCCGTCTACGACGTCGATGAGCTCGGCCTGGACCGGCTCGACCGGGCGGTGCTCACCGTGCTGTGCAATTCCTTCGGCGGCGGTCCGGTCGGGCTGACCACCCTTGCGGTGGCGGTCGGCGAAGAGCCGAGCACTGTCGAGGAAGTGTGCGAGCCGTTCCTGGTTCGGGTGGGAATGTTGGCCCGCACACCGCGCGGCCGGGTTGCCACGGCACGCGCCTGGGACCATCTCGGACTGGTCCCACCCACTCAGGTGACGGTGCAGAACGCCCTGTTCGTAGACCCGTGAATGGCTCGCTCCCGGCCCTGGCTCCGGTAGTCTGGCGGAATAAGCCCTGATCTGTGCCCGATTCTTCGGTCGTGCGGAACCCAAGACGGGCCGGGAACCGACGCCGGTGGCTCGGTAACCGTGAGTGGAACCGAGTTGAAGGAGAACCATGGATTCGAACGCACTGATGATGGTCGTCATGCTGGTCCTGATCGGCGGCCTGTTCTACTTTTCCTCGCGCACCCGCAAGAAGCAGGCGGCGGCCCAGGCCGAGCTCCGCCAGTCCGTCGTCCCCGGTACCCGGGTGACCACTATTGCGGGCCTGCAGGCAACGGTCACCGCGGTTGCCGATGACACCATCGAGCTCGAGATCGCGCCGGGGGTCCGCACCACCTGGCTCCGCGCTGCCGTTCGCGATGTGGTGGCCGACGCTCCGGACACCGACGCCGATGCGGCGTTCGACTCTGACGAGGCCACCATAGCGGCCTACGAGTCCGACAACGCCACGATCGCGGCGATGGAAGACGGCGCCAAGAAGGAACTCAAGTAATCTGTCGGATCGCAACGGCGTGTCCGGCGAGAAAATGATGCGCGACCGCGCAGCATTCACCCGTCCGGCTCGTCCGCAGTTCTGCCGCGCGAGCAGTTCGCCCGGCTTTCCGCGTGCGTCAGATGCCCCCTCCGGTGCCGCCGGTCGGGGCATCTGACTGCGTGTCATGAGGAGATAAGGCGCAACGTGGCAACACCGGTCGGTCAGTTCCGGCCCTGGCGATTGGTCATGAGTTTCATCGTGATCACCCTGGGGCTTTATTCATTGGTCTTCTTCACCGCGGGGAGCAACACTCCGAAGCTGGGCATCGACCTCCAGGGCGGCACCCGGATCACGTTGACCGCGAAGACCGCGGACAACGCGGTGCCCTCGCGCAATTCGATGGTGCTGGCCCGGGACATCATGGAGCGCCGGGTGAACGGTTCTGGTGTCGCCGGTGCGCAGGTTCAGATCGATGGCGCGAGCCAGCTGATCGTCACCGTCCCCGGCACCCAGGACCTGGCAAACCTGACCCGCTCGGCGCAGCTCAACCTGCGCCCGGTGCTGACCAGTGTTCGTCCGACGAGCGCTGGGATCGGTCCCGTCGTCAGCGGCACGACCGACACGTCCGCAACCGGAACCGCTGCCACCGGATCCGGCGTGGCCGGCACCGGATCCGCGACCGGCAGCACGGAATCCGTGCCAGCGCAATCCGCGCCCGCCGCCGCGACCACGACCGGTGCCACCGCAGCAGCGACCGCCTCCGCCCCGACGAGCCAAGGGCTGCGCGCGCCGAACCTCGCCGTCGCCCGCGAGACCACCCCCGCGGGCACCGACCCCGCGAGCACCGACCCGGCCACGGCTGTGGCCACCCCGATCGTGGCCACCCCGATCGCCGCCACCCCGATCGCAGCGACCACGGGCTCTGACACCACCGGCACCGACACGACGGCGACCGGCACCGACACGACGGCGACCGGCACCGGAGCGGCCACCGGCCCGGTCGCCTTCCCGGCCACCAGCGATCCCAAGAACCCGTCCCAGCCGGCCTCGGCCACCGCGGCGGACTGGACAGCCTGGCAGAGCGAGGCCTTCGCTGCTATGCAGGCCGGTCTGACGTGCGCCCAACTGGCCCCGTACGAAGGTCAGGACGACATCGTGAAGCCGTTGCTGGCCTGCGATGACGCCGGCACCAACATGTATCTGCTGGACGCGACGTTGATCCCGGGCAGCCAGGTCGACACCGCCAGCGCCCTGCTCAGCCAGACCTCCGGGTGGACCGTCAACCTGAAGTTCAAGAGCGACGGTTTCACCAAGTGGGCCGAGTACACCACCAACAACATCGGCAAGCAGGTCGCCTTCACCCTGGACGGCAAGGTGCTCGTCGCGCCGTCGATCAACTCGGCCATCACCACGGACACCGAGATCACCGGCAACTTCACCCAGGGCGAGGCCGTCGACCTGGCCAACTCACTCAAGTTCGGTGCGCTGCCGCTGCAGTTCGAACGCTCCTCCTCGGAATCGGTGACCGCCGAGCTCGGCCTGTCCTACCTGCGCGCCGGGCTGATCGCCGGCGGCATCGGACTTCTGCTGGTCGTCATCTACTGCCTGATCTACTACCGGCTGCTCGGTGTCATCACCATTTTGTCGTTGGTGCTCTCCTTCAGCCTGATCTATGCGGTGCTGGTGCTGCTGGGCCGCTGGATGGGCCTGTCGCTGGACATGTCCGGTGTGGCCGGTCTGATCATCGCGATAGGTATCACCGCGGACTCCTTCGTCGTGTACTTCGAGCGAATAAAGGACGAGGTGCGCGAGGGCCGCACCTTCAGATCGGCGGTGCCCCGGGGCTGGGGCCGGGCCAAGCGCACGATTCTGTCGGCCGACGCGGTGTCGTTCCTGGCCGCGGCCATCCTCTACATCCTGGCGGTGGGTGACGTCAAGGGCTTCGCCTTCACCCTCGGCCTGTCCACCGTGCTGGACCTGGTGGTCGTCTTCCTGGTCACCCACCCGCTGGTCGCGCTGGCCTCGGGTAACAAGATCTTCGCCTCGCCGCGCTGGTCCGGGCTGGGCGCGGTGGCCAAGGCCGGCGCGCAGCAGCGGGAGTCTGCCGCGCAGCTCTCAGTGAAGGGATCCTGAAATGACGACCACTCTGCCGGCGCCGAAGAGCGTCGGGCACCAGGCCGGATTCATCACGAGGCTGTCAACCGGCACCGGCGCGTTCGACATCATGGGCCGGCGCAAGTACTACTACATCATCGCCCTGGTGATGGTCGTCACCGCGTTGCTGCTGATCATCTTCCGCGGATTCAACTTCGGTATCGACTTCCAGGGCGGCACAAAGCTGCAGTTCCCGGTGTCCTCGGCGACCACCGTGGCCCAGGTCAACACCGTCATCGCCGAGAGCACCGGGCTGAATTCGGCCACCGTGCAGACGGTCGGGACGGGCGCGTCCGCGGTGATCCAGGTGCGCACCGAATCGTTGACCACCGAGCAGGTGATCGCGGCCAAGCAGGCGTTGGCCAACGCCTTCGGGTTCTCCACCGATGCCGTCTCCGACTCGGCGGTATCTGAGACCTGGGGCGGCGAGATCTCGCAGCGCGCACTCATCGCGCTGGCGGTCTTCCTCATCGCGGTCAGTGCCTTCCTCTGGGCGCGCTATGAACGCCGGGTCACCGTCGGCGCGGTCGCCTCGGTGCTGCACGACCTGCTGATCACCGCCGGTATTTATTCGCTGGTCGGTTTCGAGGTCACGCCGGCCACCGTCATCGGCATGCTCACCATCCTCGGGTTCTCCATGTACGACACCGTGGTGGTGTATGACAAGGTCCAGGAGAACACCAAGGGGTTGACCAGCCTGCTGCGCCGCAACTACAAGGAAGCGGCGAATCTGGCCATCAACCAGACCTTGATGCGGTCCATCAACACCTCGCTGATCGCGCTGCTGCCGGTGGCCGGTCTGCTGGTCGCGGGTGTGGTGATCCTCGGGTCCGGAACGCTGAAAGACCTCGCGTTGGTGCAGCTGGTCGGGATGATCGTGTCCGGTTACTCGTCGGTGTTCATCGCGGTGCCGATCGCCGTCGATCTGCGGATGCGCGATTCGGTGATCAAGGCGCACACCGCACGGGTCGCCGCCAAGCGGAAGTCCGAAGGACTTATCGTGGATGCCGACGGTGACCCGATCGGCCGCGAGCTCGTGGTCGCCCAGTCCGCAGTGGGCGGCAAGCCGGTGGGGGCGAAGTACGGCGGTGCGCGGGCGGCAGCCAAGCTGGCCGCCAAGACCGCAATGCCGATTGTGCAGCCGACCCTCAAGCCGGCGGACGACGATGACGCAGTGGATCTGAGCCCCCCGTTGACCGGTGTTCTCGATGCGGTCACCACCGAGCGCCCGAACGTCGGCACCGTTCCCCGGCCGGGTGCCAAACCCCAGCGGCCGGCGGGCAAGGGACCTCGCCCGTCGGGCAAGCGCAGCAGGTAGGAGCGTGCGAGCGCAGCAGTGGGTCGACCTCAGCGACGCGGCCGCGGTGCTCGCAGCGGCGGTCGAGGCCGTCAACCGGCTCACCCTTGTCGTGCCGGACTTTCCGTCGCCCGGTGTGCTGTTTCGCGACGTCACACCGGTGCTGGCCGATCCGGCGGGGCTGGCGCTGGTGGCCGGCGCACTCGTTGCCGGGTCGGCCGATTTCGATCTGGTCAGCGGTCTGGACGCCCGCGGCTTCCTGCTCGGCGGCGCCGTCGGAGCGCTGTTCGGCACCGGGGTACTGGCCGTCCGCAAACCCGGCAAACTCGCCGGGTCGGTGATCGGCCAGGACTATCAGCTCGAATACGGCACCGCCCGGCTCGAGCTGCATCCCGCGGATGTGCCTACCGGCGCCCGGGTGTTGATTGTCGATGACGTGCTGGCCACCGGCGGAACCGCCGCGGCGGCCGTGTCCTTGCTGCGGCGCGCCGGAGCTCAGGTGGTGGGTGTGGCGGTGATCCTGGAGCTGGCCGCACTGGGTGGTCGTACGGCGCTGCGGGAGTCGCTGCCGGCCGGTGTGCTGGTTCCGGTATCGACCATCTGTGTGGTCTGAGGGTTGCCGAGTAAATCGGCTCGGCACGGGTGCGGTTCGGGCAAATCACCCGCGACTATGCTTCGGGTAACGAAGTGTGGGGGTCCGGCGGCGCCCACGGCCTCGCCCTGTCCGGGTAATCAGCAGCAGGAGGCGTGATGACATCTGACATGGCAAGTGACATCAGCCGTGACATCAGCCGTGACCTGCCCCATGACCTCACGAACGTGGCTGCGAGCACCGTCGCGGAGCCAGCCGGCCAGCTCATTCCGGACGACTCGGAGGCACCCGCCGTCGACCCGATGTTGATCCCCGCGGCCGAGACGCCGATCGCGCAGCCATCGGCGACCCGCCGGGTCCGCGCGCGCCTGGCCAGGCGGATCAGCGGACAACGACCGACGTCCGGGCCGACCACGGTGCTCGAGCCGTTGTTCGCGGTCCATCGGTCCTACCATCCCAAGGCCGACCTGAAGCTGCTGCAACGCGCTTATGAAGTGGCTGACGAGGCGCACCGCGGCCAATTCCGCCGGTCCGGCGATCCGTACATCACCCATCCGTTGGCGGTGGCCACCATCCTGGCCGACCTGGGGATGGACACCACCACGGTGGTGGCGGCGCTGCTGCACGACACGGTCGAAGACACCCCGTACAGCCTGGAGATGCTGACCAACGATTTCGCCAAGGAGATCGCGCACCTGGTCGACGGCGTGACCAAGCTGGACAAGGTCAAGCTCGGCGACGCGGCGGAGGCCGAGACCATCCGCAAGATGGTGATCGCGATGGCCCGCGACCCGCGGGTGCTGGTGATCAAGCTGGCCGACCGGCTGCACAACATGCGCACGATGCGGTTCCTACCGCCGGAGAAGCAGGCGAAGAAGGCGCGCGAGACCCTGGAGGTGCTGGCCCCGCTGGCCCACCGGCTGGGCATGGCGACCATCAAGTGGGAGCTGGAGGATCTGGCCTTCTCGATCCTGCATCCCAAGCGGTACGACGAGATCGTCCGGCTGGTCGCCGATCGGGCACCGTCCCGGGAGACCTACCTGGCCACCGTCGCCGATCAGTTGTCGGCCGAGCTGACCGAGGCGAAGATCAGCGCGCAGATCGTCGGCCGGGGCAAGCACTACTACTCGATCTATCAGAAGATGCAGGTCAGAGGCCGTGACTTCGACGAGATCCACGATCTTGTCGCGGTCCGAATCCTGGTCGACTCGCTGCGCGACTGCTACGCGGCGATGGGCGTGGTGCATGCGCTGTGGCAGCCGATGCCCGGCCGGTTCAAGGACTACATCGCCCAGCCGCGGTACGGCGTCTACCAGTCCCTGCATACCACGGTGATCGGCCCTGGCGGTAAGCCGCTCGAGGTACAGATTCGCACCCAGGAAATGCACCGCACCGCCGAGTACGGCATCGCCTCGCACTGGCGCTACAAGGAGACCCGCGGCACCCACCAGGGCGGCGCGGCCGTCGTCGACGAGATGGCCTGGATGCGCCAGTTGCTGGACTGGCAGAAGGAAGCCGGGGACCCGGGGGAATTCCTGGACAACCTGCGCTACGAAATGGCCTCGCGGGAGATCTTCGTCTTCACCCCCAAGGGCGACATCATCACCCTGCCGGCCGGCTCGACACCGGTGGATTTCGCTTATGCGGTGCACACCGAGGTCGGCAACCGGTGTATCGGCGCCAAGGTCGAGGGCCGACTCGTCGCCCTCGAACGCAAGCTGGAAAACGGGCAGATCGTCGAAGTCTTCACCTCGAAGGCGGTCGGCGCCGGGCCCAGCCGTGACTGGCTCAATTTCGCGGTGTCCTCCCGCGCCCGGAACAAGATCCGCCAGTACTTCGCCAAGGAGCGGCGCGACGAGGCGATCGAACTGGGCAAGGAAGCGATCACCAAGTCCGTCCGGCGGGCCGGTCTACCCGTCCAACGGATGATCTCGCATGACAGCCTGGCGGCAGTTGCGCATGACCTCGGCTACAAGGACATCGCGGCGCTCTACGCCGCGGTCGGCGAGAATCACGTGGTAGCCGGCACCGTGGTGTCGAAGGTCGTCTCCCTGCTCGGCGGCGCGGACGAGGCCGAGGAGATCGCCGAGCGTTCGGCCCCGATCAGGTCCCGCCAGGTTCGGCAGACCGGCGACGCTGGGGTGCTGGTGCACGGGGTTTCGGATCTGCAGGTGAAGCTGGCCCGGTGCTGCACGCCGGTACCGGGGGACACGATTCTGGGCTACATCACCAAGGGCGGCGCCGTGTCGGTGCACCGAACGGACTGCACCAACGCGGACTTCCTGCTCGGTGAGCCCGAACGGGTGATCCCGGTGGAATGGGATCCGCATTCGGCCTCGGTGTTCCTGGTGGCCATTCAGGTCGAGGCATTGGATCGGCACCGACTGCTTTCCGACATCACCAAGACCCTGGCCGACGAGAAGGTCAACATTCTGGCCGCGAACCTGTCGATGACGAAGGACCGGATGGCGGTGTCGAAGTTCTCGTTCGAGATGGCCGACCCCAAGCACCTCGATCATCTGCTCAATACCGTCCGGCGGGTCGAAGGTGTGTACGACGTCTACCGGGTGACCAATGCGTGAGCGCGGCGCGTGGGGCAGGCGGGGTTGAGCTCAGGGGTGCGGTCCACCGACCCGCGACCTGCGTCGCCGGCCCGCCCGAGTGGTTCGTTCGGCACGCTGATGTACCTGCTCCTGGCGGTGTTTGCGCTGGCCACGGTACTGCCACGGACCTGGCGGCTGGCCGGCTGGGCGGTGATTCTGCACATCGTCTCGTTTCCGCTCGTGTTTGGTTTGGTCCTGGGTGGGCTGTCCATGGTCCTGGCCAGGCGGGTGCTCCGGCAGCGCCCCGGACGAGGGCTCCGGATGCTGGCCGTCGGGGTGGTCGGCGCCGTTGCACTGTTCCACCTCGGAGAGCCCGTCCTGCGCGGGTGGTGGTCGGATCCGGGCACGCCGAAGAGCGGCGATCTGGTCGTGGTTTCGTTCAATTCGCACTACGCGGCCGATCTGACCGGTGACCTGGATGGTCTGATCCGCACTCGTCATCCGCAGGTCATCGTGCTGCCCGAGACGCTGAATGAGGTAGCAGCAGGGCTCGCCGCGCGCGCCCGATCGGCCGGTATGGACTACCAACTGTTCACCGAGCAGACCAACTCCAGCCGATCCAGCGAAACCACCGTGATGATCGATTCGAGCCTGGGCAAGTACGCCAAGGACGAGTCGCGGAGCCGGGCGCTGGGCGAGGTTCGGGTGATTCCGGCCGACAGCAGGAACCCGGTCATCGTCGGGGTGCACCCGACATCGCCGGAAGGTGTCGGCGTCAACGCGGGGGTCTGGCAACGGGCCGGCCGGGCCGCCGTTCGAGAGTGTCCGAGAACACCAGGCAGCATCGTCGCCGGAGATTTCAACGCCACCGTCGACCATCCGCAGTTCGCCGCGCTTGGCAGCTGTGTGGACGCTGCGTCGCAGGTCGGTCGCGGCGGCGAAGGCACCTGGCCGTCGTGGTTACCGGCGCCGTTGGCCAGCCCGATCGATCATGTGCTTCTGGACCCGCAGCGTTGGCAGGTGGTCGACTTCAGCACCCATCGGGTGCCGAACAGCGACCATCGATTGATCATTTCGACGTTGCGGCCGAAGTAACGCTTACCCGGGCGTCGGTGGCGCCCCGGACCGCGCCGACCAGCTGAGCTTCGGCGTCGATGGCGGAAAGTTCACCAGGGGACAACCGGCGGAACGCGCCGACGGTGATGGTCAGGGCGTTGCCGGCCTTGCGCCCGCGCCAGTAGCCGGCGATCTCACCCCCGGCGAGTACGGCTCCCGCAGGCCCGATGGCGGGCCACAGCTGCTTCCAGGCCGCCCGGTCCGAGATCGTCAGCGATCGCTCCCGCGGCTGCAGGAGCGGATCGCCAGGGGCCAGCAACCGGACGATGCCGGCCGCGGATTCGGGCTCGGTAGTCAGGATCGCTGCGGCTTCGGCCGGGGTGGCGCTCGTTTGTATCCCGTCGATCAACATCGGCTGCAGTTCAGCCGGCAGTGTGCCGGCTCTTTTCAGGCTGGCTGCGGAGGTACCCAGGTAGGCCGCGACCTCGCTGGCAGTGCCGACCCCGAAGATCCGCAGATAGGACGCGGCGACGGCGTCCAGACCGCGCGGTGCGGTTGGTTGTCGCAGGGTCGGCGCCAGTCGCTGCAGGGTCGCCCGGCCGGCCGGCAGCAGGCCGAGACCGCCGGGCAGCGCCGCCACCCGGAACAGCATCTCGAACACGTGCACGCTGCCGCACGGCTCACAGAGTCCGGCGAACCCGGACGCCACTTGCGCGGTGACGGCGGTGCTCAACTCGCTCTTGGTGAGGATCCGGCTCCCGGCAACCGATCGCATAGCGGCGCCGACCGCGGCGTAGCCGGCCAGACCGGTAGCGCCCTGGGCCGTGAGTCGCTTTCCCGAGCCGACCAAGCGAACCAGGGCGTCGGCCTCGTCGCGCGGCCACAGCGCGTCGGCGAACCGCTGCAGGTCGGCGCGGCGGTGCAGGTGGGGAGAGCCGCGCAACGACCACGCCATCGCGAAGGGACTGTCGCCGGCGGGCTCGCCGGCGAGTTCGGCACCGGGTCCGGTCAACCAGCGGGCCCGCAGCGGCTCCGCCAACCGAGCCGCGAGAGCCACCCTGGCGGACCCGTCGCGGTCCTGCAGTCCGAGATCCCAGATGTCGAGCGCATGGACATCCGGTGTCCGGCGATCCAGCCCGGACGCCGCGATCCGATACGCCATGAGCCGGCGCGAGGTGGCCGACGGCGGTGTCGACATGGCGCCACCTCCCTGGCCGACCGGGGTCAGCCCGTGGTAGCCGAGGTGGCCGGCGCCGTCGTCGAACCGGCGGTGTCAGTGGCAGCCGAGTCACCCGGAGTGGTCGCGGCGCCATCCGAGGTGGCGGCGCCGTCCGTCGCACTGGGCACCACCGAGTCTGTCGCGAGCGGTGCGGTCAGTCCGAGCCCATCCGTGGCGGTGTCAGCCACCGAGGATGGTGCTTCGGCGATGGCCGCATCGGCGGGCACCGTGATCGAGGCAATGGTCACCGGCTCTGCGGGCGCATCGGTGGCGCCGTTGGGATTGCTGCCGACGATCGCACCCTTGGCCGCGATCTGGTCAATCACGGCCAGCCCGTCGGCGTTGACCGTCCCGATCCTGGTGTACGCGCCTGCGGCCAGGTTCGAATCGCCATAGACGATGAAGAACTGGGACCCGTTGGTAGCGCCGGTGGTGGCCATCGCGACGGTACCAATGGGGAATGCCGGCGCGGCAGTCGTCGTCGCGGTGTCTGCGCTGGTTGCCGCGGTGCTCGCCGAGTCGGTGCCGGCCGTGTCTGCGCTGGTGGCAGCGGTGTTGGCGGTCTCGGTGGTCGCGGCACTCGAGGAGTCCGTCGGTGCCGGATCGGTCGCGACCGGGTTGGCCTCCAGCGGGAAATTGAAGCCGGGGCCGCCGCGGCCGGTGCCGGACGGGTCACCGCACTGCAGGACCTTGAGGTCGGCGTCGGTGGTCAGCCGATGGCAGTTCGTGCTGTCGTAGAACTTCTGCGTGGCCAAACTGACAAAGGCATTGACGGCGCAGGGTGCCAGAGCGCGATCCAGCGTGATCGGCACGGCGCCCTGACCGAGCGTCATCACCGCGTCGACTGTGCCGGTGGTGGCCGGGTTCGTGTTGGTCGGCGGTTGCACCGCCTTGACCGGCAGCTCAGCGGCCTTCGGATAACTGCATGGCGTGGTCGGCGCGGACGCGCTGGTCGCGTTCGTGCTGGTGTCGGTGCTGGCGGTGTCGGTGCTGCTCGACCGCTGGGCGGTGACCAGCCAGATCACCACGGCGACCGCCACGACACCGACGATGACACCGCCGATCAAATTGCGCTGGCGGCGTGACTTGGCCCGCTCCTGCCGAGTGACGAGCTGACGCTCTAGCTTTCGCTTGGCGGCTTCTCGTCGCTGCTGATTGGTCGGCACGTAGGGTCCTCCTGGATGCGATCACGGAGGCCTGCAAGCGGATAACCGCAGACAGGCCCGCGTGGGAGTCTAAGTGAGAAGAATGTGAGAACTGGTCACATCGCGCCGCATTGCGATAGGTGTGAGTGAGAAATGGGCCGCCGCCCCATGGATCGGCCGATAAGGTGGCGGTCGTGTTCATCGCCGGTTTTCCCGCAGGGTCGCTGCAAGCCAACTGTTACCTGGTGGCGTTGGGGCCCGGTGAGCCCTGTCTGATCATCGATCCCGGCGAGGATGCGGTGGACGGCATCGACGCTCTCGTCGTCGAGCACGGACTACAGCCGGTTGGCGCGCTGCTCACCCACGGGCATCTGGATCATGCCGCATCGTTGCAGCAGGTCAGCCGGCTGTTCAAGATCCCAGGTTTCGTGCACGAAGCCGACGATTACATGCTCGACGACCCGATGGCGGCGCTGTCACCCGAGCTTCGCAGCATGCTCGCGGGCAGGCCGATGCCGATGATGCGCCCGGACCCGTTGGTGTACCTCGACGATGACGGTGAACTGGAATTCGGCGAGCTGCGGCTGAAGGTCGAGCACACCCCTGGTCACACCGGAGGGTCGGTGGTCTTCCGGCTGGCCGGCGACGGTACGCGCCCGGACGTGCTGTTCACCGGCGACACCCTGTTCGCCGGGTCGGTCGGCCGGACCGATCTGCCCGGCGGTTCCACCGCCGTGCTCAACGACTCGTTGCTTCGGCTGGCGCGCGATCACCGCGATGAGGCGGTGATCCTGCCCGGTCATGGCCCGCGCAGCACCATCGGCGCCGAGAAATCGGTCAATCCTTTCGTCGCGCCGCTGGTCCGTGCTGCTGAAAATGCTGCCGAAAACGACAGGAATGCCAGTGCCTGACTTCTTCGCCCCCAAGGGCGTACCGGACTACTATCCGCCGGTGTCTGCCCAGTTCACCGCCGTGCGGCAGGGTCTGGAGGCGGCCGCGATCCGGGCCGGCTACCAGCAGATCGAGCTACCGATCTTCGAGGACACCAGGCTGTTCTCGCGTGGCGTCGGCGAGTCGACCGACGTCGTCAGCAAGGAGATGTACACCTTCAACGACCGCGGTGACCGGTCCGTGACGCTCCGCCCGGAGGGCACCGCAGGCGTGATGCGCGCGGTCATCGAGCACGGTTTGGACCGCGGCCAGCTGCCGGTCAAGCTCTACTATTCGGGTCAGTTCTTTCGCTACGAACGGCCGCAGGCCGGCCGGTACCGGCAGCTTCAGCAGGTCGGGATCGAGGCGATCGGGGTGGACGACCCTGCGCTGGACGCCGAGGTGATCGCGGTCGCCGACGACGGGTTCCGCTCGCTCGGGCTGACCGGTTTCCGGCTCGACGTCACCTCGCTGGGTGACGACAGCTGCCGTCCGCAGTATCGGGCGAAGCTGCAGGAGTTCCTGGCCGGTCTGCCGCTGGACGAGGCGACCCGTCGGCGGGCGGAGATCAACCCGCTGCGGGTGCTGGACGACAAGCGTCCGGAGGTCATGGCGCTGGTCGCCGGCGCGCCGCTGATGGCGGACAACCTGTCGCCGGACTGCGCCGCACACTTCGAGGCGGTGCTGGCCGCACTGGACTCGCTCACAGTGCCGTACGTGCGCAATCCGCGGTTGGTCCGTGGTCTGGACTACTACACGAAGACCACCTTCGAATTCGTCCACCCTGGGCTCGGGGCGCAGTCCGGGATCGGCGGCGGTGGCCGGTATGACGGGCTGATGGCCGAACTCGGCGGGCAGGCGCTGTCCGGCATCGGGTTCGGCATCGGGGTGGACCGCACCATGCTGGCCGCCCGGGCCGAGGGTATCCAGGTGGGCGACACCTCACGGTGCGACGTCTTCGGCATTCCGCTCGGCGCGGCCGCGAAGTCCGAGCTGGTCCGGGTGGCGGGCAGACTGCGTCGGGCCGGCGTGCGGACCGATCTGGCCTACGGCAATCGGGCGCTGAAGACAGCGCTGAAGGTCGCCGATGCGGCCGGTGCGCGACTGGTGCTGATACTCGGCGAGCGAGAGCTGGAATCCGGTGTGCTGACCGTGCGGGACATGGTCACCGGCGATCAGCACACCGTGGCCATCGACCTGGCTGCCGCGGCTGTGATCAACCTGCTCCAGCAGAAATAGTCGAATCCTGGTTGGTAGTCCAACCAGGATTCGACGATTTCTGTCAGATTGTGGATGGATTCGCCGGGCACCAGGCCGTTTTGCCGACAATCGGGCGATGCTGCCGCGACAAGACCTCCCCGAGCCACTTCGACGACTGTGCATTGTCCAGTCGAATGTGCTCACTGCGGGTCAGTGTGCCGCGGCCGGTTTCGGCCGGTCGCCCGTCAGGCGGCTGCTGGCCGCTGATCTGTGGCGACGGATGGCGCCCGGCGTTTTCTTCACTGAGACAAGTGACCCCGGATGGCACGCTCTGGTCTGTGCCGCGGTCCTGATCGGGGGCCAGGGTTCGCGTGCCGGGGGTTCGACTGCCGCCACGCTGCTGGGTCTGCATGACGTGCAAGAGTTGCCCGTCGACATTCTGGTCCCGCTTCGCGCTCCTACCCGGGCGAGCTGGGCAAGGTTCACCCGCGACTCGGCACTGGGCAGAGGGGACTCCGGTCGATCCTTTCCGCCGTGCCTGAACATCGTCGACACGGTGCTCGACCTCTGTGCCGGCGACACCCGGGCGAACACCGTCGGCTGGCTGAGCAGTGCCGTCCGCAAGCGACTGACCACCCCGAAGGCACTGATCCGAGGGGTGCAGCGACGCAGTCGGCAGGGCAATCGCGCGTTGATCCTGGGGGTTCTGGAAGACGTGCAACTCGGCGTGCAGAGCAACCTGGAGTTTCGGTACCTCAACGACGTCGAGCGGGCGCATGGCCTGCCCAGGGCCGACCGGCAGTTCGCTGTGCCCGGAACCGGGAAGCATGCGGACGCCGCCTATCCGGTTCACCGGGTGCTGATCGAACTCGACGGCCGGCTCGGCCACGAACGGAGCGAGGACCGGTTCCGCGATCGGCGGCGGGACAACGCACATTCGATCAGGGGCTGGTTGACCGTGCGTTTCGGCTGGGCCGACGTGACCGGGGATCCCTGCGCCGTGGCGGCGCAGGTCGCGGACGTGCTGCGCGATTGCGGTTGGACGGGGAGTGGTCACCCATGCCCGCGGTGTCTTCGCGCCGAGAAATAGTCGAATCCTGGTTGGACTACCAACCAGGATTCGACTATTTCTCCCGAACACTTGATCGAAACCGCGCTTGACTTTCCGTCCGTACAGTTGTTCGATGGTGCTAGCCGGCGGAGCCCGGTTCGGCGAACGGATCTGATGGGTGGGCGCGGTGCGGACGATGCAGTGGCAGGGGAGCAGTGCGGGCGCCGAGTGGGCGGCGATGGGGTCGGTGCGTTTTCGCCCGGACCGGCGAGCCGGCGGATTGACGGCCTACGGCGAGCAGTCCACCTGCGAATACGAACTCGCCTGGCAACTTAGTACCGCGGCCGGCTGGGTTTTCGACCGGCTGGAGATTCGCCTGCTCGGGCTGCCGAACGGGTCGCCGCGACTGAACCGGACATTGCTGCTTCAGCGGGGCTCGGCCGGTGACTGGCGGGCCACGGCGTGGCGTCACGACTCGCTCGACCTGCCCGGACCGGGACTGGTCGACCCGGCGGTGCTGGCGTCGGTCCGCGACGTGGTGATCAGCTCCTGCCCGCTCACCCACACCGCACCGCTGCGCCGCGTGGGCCTGCTCGCCGGATTTCGTCGGGCCCGGGTCGACCACCCGGCGCCGCTCAGCACGAAGCCGGTGCTGCTGCCGGTGGCGCGAGTTCTGCTGCCCAGTTTGACCGTCGTGCCGGCCAGGCAGATCTATCAGCGGGTCGCCCAGTCGCCCTCGGGATCCACGGTCCGGCACTCATTCGTCGGCGACACTTCGCCGGCCGACGGCCGCCCCCGATCGGCACTGATGGAAGTCGACGAGCAGGGTGTGGTGCTCAGCTACGACGGGCTGGCTCGGGTCGGCGACTCGGCGATGGTGGCCTGATGGGTCGCCCGGGGAGCTACCCGGTCAGCAGCCGTCCGGTATGAGGTGGCAGGCGCAGACAATGAGTGCGTTCGACGAGGCTGCGTTGCCGGGTCTGGCGCAGCTCTCCGGTCTGGTGCGCACCGTCCGGACACCCGAGTTCGCCGGCGTCACCTTTCACGAGGTGCATGCGAAGTCCGCGCTGAACAAGGTGCCCGGTGCGTCGTCGATGCCGTTCGGCTGGACGATCAACCCGATGCGAGGCTGCGTGCACCGGTGCACCTACTGCTTCGCTCGGCGGACCCATGAATACCTGGAGCTGGACGCCGGGCAGGACTTCGATTCCCAGATCGTGGTCAAGGTCAACGTCGTCGAGGTGCTCCGTCGGGAGCTCGCGCGCTCATTCTGGGCTCGGCAGCACGTGGCGTTGGGCACGAACACCGACCCGTATCAGCGGCCGGAAGGTCGGTACCGGCTGATGCCGGGCATCATCAGGGCGTTGGCCGACTCGGGCACGCCGTTCTCGATCCTGACCAAGGGCACCCTGCTCCGCCGGGACCTGCCGTTGCTGGCCGAGGCGGCCACCACGGTCTCGGTGGGCGTCGGCATCAGCCTGGCCATCCTGGACCCGGTGCTGCACGAGAAGTTCGAGCCGGGGACGCCGACGCCGAAGGCCCGGCTGGAGCTGATCTCGGCCGTTCGCGACGCGGGGCTGAGCTGCGGGGTGATGATCGCACCGATCCTGCCCCGGCTGTCCGACTCGGCGCAGCAGATTGACGACCTTCTCGGCGCACTGGCCGCCGCCGGTGCCTCCGGGGTCACCGTGCTGGCGTTGCACCTGCGGCCCGGGACCAGGGAATGGTTCATGCAATGTCTGAGCCGTGACCGACCGGACCTGGTGGCCGAGTACCAACGGCTCTTCCGCGCGGGCTCCTACGTCACCAAGGAGTATCAACAATGGCTCGGAAACCGGGTGCGGCCGTTGCTGGCCAGGCACGGGTTCGATCGAGACCGCCCAGAAGGCAGGGAAAGGGAGGGCGCCTATCCAGCCGGCAGCCTGCGCTTTCCGTCGGCGCCGCCGCGGAAGGCACCCGCGGAACCGGTTCGGCAGGACTCCCTGTTCTGAACATCACCGTTCTGAACAGCACCGTTCTGAACAGACCATTTCCCTGAAACGCCAACGAACCCATCACCTGAATCAGATGATGGGCTCGCGGGACCTGCTCAGCGCCGAGCGGTCAGCGCAGCGCCGGTATCACCTCAGTTGTATCGACGCTTGGGAAAGTCATCCCGCGCGGGGCGACGGTCGTAGCCGCGGGGTTCGCTCCGCTGCTCGGTGCCGTCTTCGTGGTGGCGCTGGATCTGCAGCGAACGGCCGCTGACCTTGGCTGCCGCAATCCGGGAGAAGGCGGCCGGGCTCAGGTCCGAGGCGATCTCGACAATGCTGTGGGTGTCGAAGATGTCGATGCGACCGAGATCGCGACCGTTGACGCCGCCTTCACCCGTGATGGCACCGACGATGCCGGCTGGGCGCACGCCGTCGTTGTGACCAACGGCCACCCGGTAACGCTTGCCGGTCGGGCGGGTGTTGCCACGGTCGGTGGCCGGACGGTCGAACTGCGGCCGATCCGAACGCGGACGGTCGTGGTTGCGGTCACCGTACGGACGGCTCGGGCGATCACCATAGGAGTTGCCGGAACCGCGGTCGCCACGATCGCTGTAGGAACGCTCGCGCGGTCCACGATCCGGGCGGTCGCCCCGATCGCTCGCGAAGGACTTCGGCGGCGAGAATTCTTCGATCTTCCTGCCGTCATCGCCGGAAACCAGCGCAGCCAGGGCAGCGGCCAGATCGGCCGCGCTCATCGGGTTCTGGGCGAGGAAGGCTTCGATGGCGGTCCGGTAGGACTCCAGGCGGCCGACCTCGGCGCGCGCGGTGGCCTTCTTCAGCGCCTTGGCTGCCCGCCGCACGGCCACGTCGGCCGCAGTGGGCAGGCTGACTTCTTCCAGCTTCTGCCGGGTCAGCTTCTCGATGGTGCGCAGCCGGGAGGTCTCCCGCGGGGTGAAGAACGTCAGCGCCTCACCGGTGCGACCGGCCCTGCCGGTGCGACCGATGCGGTGCACGTAGACCTCGGGCTCGCCGGGGGCGTCGTAGTTGACGACCAGGTCGATCCGGTCGACGTCCAGGCCACGGGCCGCGACGTCGGTGGCGACGAGAACATCCAGCAGGCCGTTGCGCAGCCGCTCGACGATCCGCTCCCGTTCGCGCTGGGCGACGTCACCGCTGATGGTGGCCGCTGAGATTCCACGGGCGATCAGTTCGGAGCCGACGGTCTCGGCGGCGTCCTTGGTCCGGGTGAAGACGATCGTGGCATCGGCATCGCTCACTTCGAGGATCCGCGCCAGGGCGTCGGTCTTCTTGCTGAACGGGATGACCGCGTAGGTCTGGCGCACGTTGGCGACGGTGGACGCCTGCCGGGAAACAGCGATGTCGATCGGGTTGGTCATGTGCTGCGAGGCGACCCGGCGGATCGGCGGCGGCATGGTGGCGGAGAACAGCGCGGTCTGCCGGTCCTTGGGGGCGTCGGTCAGGATCCGATCGACGTCCTCGGCGAAGCCCATGCGGAGCATCTCGTCGGCCTCGTCGAGCACCAGGAACCGGAGACCGGCCAGTTTGAGGGTGCCGCGGTCGAGGTGATCGATGATCCGGCCGGGGGTGCCGACGACGACCTGGGTGCCGCCCTGCAGGGCCTTGAGCTGCGGGGTGAAGCTGGAGCCGCCGTAGACGGCGACGACCCTGATCTGCGGCAGGTGCTTGGCCATGCCTTCGATCGCCTCGCTGACCTGCAGCGCGAGCTCGCGGGTGGGGACCAGCACCAGGGCCTGGACACCGCGGACCGCGGGATCGATGGAGTTCAGCAGTGGCAGACCGAAGGCAGCGGTCTTGCCCGTGCCGGTCTGCGCGACGCCGGTGATGTCGCTACCGGCGAGCAGCGCGGGGATCGCAGCGGCCTGGATGGCCGACGGGGTGATGTAGCCGAGGTCGGTCACGGCGCTCAGCAGGGGACCGGACAGACCGAGGTCGGCGAAGGTCAACACGCCCTCGTCGGACCCTGCGGAATCGGACCCTGCGGAATCGGACCCTGCGGAATCGGACCCTGCGGAATCGGACCCTGCGGAATCGGACCCTGCGGAATCGGACCCTGCGGAATCGGACCCTGCGGAATCG